>JAFXTU010000036.1 GCA_017535635.1 Oscillospiraceae bacterium | reverse complement strand
GCAAGGAGGAGCTGGACGCCCGCCTTCCCGCCGCGGCCAAGAAGTATATCGCCGACAACGGCATCCGCTTCTACCTGGTGGACGCGGTGCACAAGGCCCAGGAGCTGGGCCTGGGCGGCAGGACCAACACCATCCTCCAGTCCGCCTTCTTCAAGCTCAGTGAGATCCTGCCCATCGACGACGCGGTAGCCTATATGAAGCAGGCCATCGTGGACTCCTACGGCCGCAAGGGCGAGAAGGTCGTCAACATGAACTACGCCGCCGTGGACGCGGGCCTCACCGCCATCGAGGAGTTCCCCGTACCCGAGAGCTGGCACTCCCCCGCCCCCGACAAGGCGCCGGAGGAGCTCCCCTGCCAGCGGGCCGAGCTGAAGGACTACGTGAAGCGGATCATGGAGCCCGCCAACGCCCTCCGGGGCGACAGCCTCCCCGTCTCCGCCTTCGTGAAGAACGCCGACGGCACCATGTCCCTGGGCTCTGCCGCTTTCGAGCGGCGGAACAGCGCCGTGGACATCCCCAAGTGGATCCCTGAGAACTGCATCCAGTGCAACCGCTGCTCCTACGTCTGCCCCCACGCCGCCATCCGTCCCTTCGTCTACGACGAGGAGGAACTGAAGAATGCCCCCCAGGGCACCAGCACCGTGAAGATGAGCGGCAAGGGCTGCGAGGGCTACCAGTTCGGCATCGTGGTGGACCCGGCGGACTGCCTGGGCTGCGGCTCCTGCGCCAACGTCTGCCCCGCCAAGGAGAAGGCCCTGGTGATGACTCCCGCCGATCAGCAGGCGGGCCAGCAGGCGGTGTACGACTACGCCTACCACAACGTGAGCGAGAAGAAGACTCCCTTCGACGTAAAGACCGTGAAGGGCAGCCAGTTCGTGAAGCCCCTCTTCGAGTACTCCGGCGCCTGCGCCGGCTGCGGCGAGACCCCCTACGCCAAGCTCATCACCCAGCTCTTCGGGGACCGGATGCTCCTGGCCAACGCCACCGGCTGCTCCTCCATCTGGGGCGGCAGCGCCCCCAGCGCCCCCTACACCGTGAACAAGCAGGGCCGCGGCCCCGCCTGGTCCAACTCCCTCTTTGAGGACAACGCGGAGTTCGGCTTCGGCATGCTGAACGCCATGAAGCAGCGCCGCGCCCTCATGGTCGAGAAGGTCAGCGCCCTCACCGGGATCGACGCCCTGAAAGAAGCTGCCCAGGCCTGGCTGGACGGGATGAACGACAGCGCCAAGGCCCAGGCGGCGGGGGACGCCCTCCTGGAAGCCTGCAAGGGCTGCGATCAGGAAGAAGCGAAGTTCGTCGTGGAGAACGCCGACCTGCTCCCCAAGCCCAGCTTCTGGTGCTTCGGCGGCGACGGCTGGGCCTACGACATCGGCTACGGCGGCCTGGACCACGTGCTGGCCTCCGGCGAGAACATCAACATCTTCGTCTTCGACACCGAGGTCTACTCCAACACCGGCGGCCAGGCCTCCAAGGCGACCCCCATCGGCGCGGTGGCCCAGTTCGCCGCGGCGGGCAAGGCCGTGAAGAAGAAGGACCTGGCCCAGATCGCTATCTCCTACGGCTATATCTACGTGGCCCAGATCGCCATGGGCGCGGACTACAACCAGTGCATCAAGGCCCTCACCGAGGCCGAGAGCTACGATGGGCCCAGCCTGGTCATCGCCTACGCCCCCTGCATCAACCACGGCGCACGGGCGGGCATGGGCAAGTCCCAGAGCATCATGAAGGCCGCCGTGGACGCGGGCTACTGGAACCTCTTCCGCTTCGACCCGCGGCTGGAGGCGGAGGGCAAGAACCCCCTGAGCATCGACTCCGGGGCCCCCTCCGGCAAGTACGAGGACTTCCTCATGAGCGAGGTCCGCTACTCCTCCCTGGCCCTCTCCTTCCCCGAGCGGGCGAAGGTCCTCTTCAAGGAGGCCGCCGAGGGCGCGGAAGTGAAGTACAAGAAGCTCCTCCTGCAGAAGCAGATGTACGAGCTGGACAAGTAAAAGCGGCATGGAAACGGATCCGGGGCGGCCAAGGCCGCCCCGGAATTTTCCTGCGTGGACAAACACCGCCGGGTATGATACTATAAAGAAAAGACCGGGAAGGAGTGACGACTCATGGCACTGGAAAAGAAAAGCTTCGTATTCGAGACCCTGCCCGCCGGCCTGGCGGATTTAAAGGCCCGCCCGGAGGCGGATCTGAAGGACCCCTATGGGGTGCTGGCCCTCTACGTCGCGGCCCTCTGCGTCTACCCGAAGGACAAGGACGCGGCCCTGGAGATGATCGACTTCCTCCGGGGACCGAGGCCCATGTCCCCCATGGACAAGCAGTTTCTGCGGGACCGGTTCATGGACGGGAAGGACTACCTGGGCCCCTCCTACTTCGCCGGGGCCGTCCCCGCCAACAACTACACCCCCGCCGAGCCCTGGACCATCACCATCGAGGAGGGGGCCCACTCCAAGGACCAGCTGGGCGAGGGCTATCTGAAGCTCTTCCTCACCTCCGGCGGGGCGGACAATCCCCGGGGCTGCACCCTGCGCACCAAGCCCAGTACCGGGGAATGGTTTCTCTGGGAGTATTCCGGCAGCGTGATGGGGATCCGCATCCCCGTGTCCCAGGACGAGTGGGCCTGAGATGCTGACGGAAAAGGAACGGCTGGCCGCCCTGTCTTCCCTCCTGCCGGAGGGGCGGGGCGGCCTTCTCCGCTGGCCGGAGGAAGCGGATTCCACCAACCGTGCCCTGCGCGCCCTGGCGGAAGCGGGGGCGGCGGCGGGCAGCGCCTGCCTGGCCGAGGGGCAGACCGCGGGCCGGGGGCGGCTGGGGCGGCGCTTTGTGTCCCCGGCGGGAAAGGGACTTTACCTCTCCTATCTCCTGCGCCCCAGGCTGGAGCCGGAGGAGCTGGGCGAGCTCCCCGCCTGGGCGGCGGCGGCGGCGCGGCGGGCCCTGCTTCGCTGCTGCGGGCTGGACACGGAGATCAAGTGGGTGAACGACCTGCTTTTCGGAGGGCGGAAGCTCTGCGGCATCCTGGCGGAGGGCGTCCTCCGGGAGGGGAAGGTGGAGAGCGTGATCCTGGGCATCGGGATCAACATCGCCGCCGGGAAGGAGGACTTCCCCCCGGAGCTGAGAGATACGGCGACTTCCGTCTTTTTGGAAACCGGCGCCGCGCCGGACCGGATCAGGCTGGCCGCTGCCCTTCTCCGGGAGCTGGATGACCTGGCAAAGTCTTTCCCCCAGGGCAGACGGGACGTATGGGAAGAGTACCGGACCCACTGCGTTACCCTGGGGAAGGCCGTCACCCTCTCTGACGGGACGGAGGGCGTGGCGGAGGACCTGGGGGAGGACTTCTCCCTCCTGGTCCGCCTGCCGGACGGGACCCTCCGCCGCCTCCGCAGCGGGGAGGCGACATTGCACGGGAGCGGGGAAAAATAGACGGGCGGCGACGCAGTTCACGTCGCCGCCCTCGTTTTTCCCTGTCTGTCATTGCGAACCAGTGCGCACACTGGTGTGGCAATCCGTAATCCCCGTCCTCTTTCGGCGCTCTCAAGAGCCCTCTGCGGGGAAAGGGACGGGTTACCACGTCGGCCCTCGCGGGCCTCCTCGCAATGACAGGCACGGCGCTTCGTGCGGGGCAATTATCCGGCGTCATTCCTCCAGGTTCCGGCAGACGCAGAAGTGGCAGGCGGTGTCCTCCTCCGGGCTGCACATGGGGCAGTAGTACACCGTCTCCCCCGCTTCCTCCCGCACCTGGATCTTTGCCGCCTGGATGGGATGCATGGGCCGATGGGCCACATAGCTCAGATAGATGCAGGCCAGGATGATCCACTTCCACGCCTCCGGCTTCTCCGGCAGCATCTCTGTGAGGTAGCCGGTAAGGATGTCCTCCAGCCGCGCGATCTCCTCCTCCGGCGCTTCCCCGTCTTTGGGCGGGGCGGCGAGCAGCTCCAGGGCGGTGGAGCGGTTGTGCTCGTTGATCGTCAGGTCCCGCCCCTCCCGGAGCAGGACTTCCTCCTCCGGGCTGATCCGCGCCCGGAGCTTTTCCATCAGTTCATTGACCGTCATGTGCTTTCCTCCCTGGAAAAAGCGTGGCTCACCACGCCCGGAGCGGCAGACCCCGGCGGTCCCGAAATACGCCGCAGACGATGAGGATCAGGTCGATGAGCCAGCCGATGCCGAAAAACCCGGCCGTGAAGAAGTAGAGGATCCCCGTCCCCACCTTCCCCACGTAGAAGCGGTGGATGCCCAGGATCCCCAGGAAGAGGACCAGCAGGAGCGCCGCCAGCCTGCTCTTGGGCGAGGCGGCGGGATAGGTCTCCAATACCCGTTCCACCACCCGTACCTCCTCCGCCGGGGCCCGGTCCCGCAGGGGCAGATAGCCGCAGGTGGGACAGGCGCTCGTGTGGTAGCGGGTGCCGCAGTGGGGGCAGATCCTGGGCTCCGTCCCGGCCTGCAGGCCGCAGCGGGGGCAAAAGGCGGAGTCGAAGACCTCCCCGCACTGGGCGCACTGATGGCTGAAATCCGCCGCTCCGCAGCTGGGGCAGCTCTTCGCTTCGTCCTCAGCCAGGGTCTCACAGTATTTGCAGACCTTCATTCCTCCGCACCTTCTCTCTGTCTTTTCGGGAAGTATACCATATTTCGCGCCGGGACGCAATCGCCCGCGCAGGCGAAAAGGAGAGCGGCGGGGGACGCACCGAAAGCTCTTGACAGCGCCGCAGCGATATCGTATTATGATATCATATAACGATATTGCGGCGGTGGTATCTTATGCCGAGAAAAACCATGGAGACCCTGACGGAGGCCATGTTCTACGTGCTCATGGCCTTCCGGCGGGGGGAGCTCTGCGGCGTGGAGGTCTCCGACTGGGTGGAGGAGAAGACCGGGGGTCGCCTTCGCCTGGGCCCGGCGACCCTCTATACCATCCTGGGGAAATTCGAGAAGGAAAAGCTCCTGCGGGAGACCCTGGTGGAGGGGCGGAAGCGGACCTACGTCCTCACGCGGAAGGGCGAGGAAGCCTACCTGGCCGAGGTGGAACGGCTGCGCGCCTGCCTCCGGGACGCGGAGGCGGAGGAAGAGGAGGTGCGGAAATGAGCGAAACGAGGACGGTCCTCCGCCCCGCCCCTTGTCCGGCCTGGGACCTGGAAGGGATGGAGAACTGGCTGGAGGACATGGCCGCCCAGGGGCTCCGCTTCCAGGCGGACAGCTTTCTCTTTGGCTTCGCCTCCTTCGAGCCGGGAGAGCCGGAGGAGGTGCGCTACCGGTTGGAGCCGGGCCGGAAGCAGCTGAGCACCCTGGGGCCGGGGGAGGCTTCCCCGGACGGGGAGGCCCTGGACCTCCACGAAAGCCAGGGCTGGGAATACGCGGGGCGGCGGGGGCAGTTTTTCATCTACCGCTCGGCCCTTCCCCTGGCCCCGGAGCCGGACACGGACCCGGAGGTGCAGGCCCTGGCCCTGGGCGGCCTGCGGAAGCGGCTGCTCTCCGGCTGGATCGGCTTTGCCGTATGGCTGGCGGTCTACCTGTTCTTCTCCCTGCGGGGGCCGGTGTACGCCGCCCTCGCCCTGGGGAGCGGCTTCCTCCTCTTCACCGGGCTTCTGGTCCTGGCGGCGCTGCTGGGGCAGCTGGCCGCCATCCGCTCCCTGGGGAAGCTGCGGCGGCAGCTCCGGGCGGGAGAGGGCCTCACCCATCGGAAGGACTGGAGGCGGGGGCGCTTCTTCCACTGGGGAAAGGTACTGCTGCTGACCCTGCTCTGGATCCTGTGGCTCGGGCTGCTGCTGGGGAAGTGGGCCGCGGGCATGGAGCACAAGGGGGAGATGCTTCCCCGGGACTACGGGGAGGACGTCCCCTTCCCCACCATCTCGGAGCTCACGGGGCAGGAGGAGGCGGCATATCAATTCTTCTTCGGCACGGACCTCCAATTCAACCACCTCCGGGCCTGGTCTGACCTCCTGGCCCCGGAGAACTACGACTGGCGGGAGAACGCCCGGGTCACCTTCCGGGACGGCAGCGCCCTGGACGGGTCCTGGTACGTGGAGTACCACCGGATGGCATCGGAGGGCCTGGCAAGGGAGCTGATGCGGGAGTACGCCCTCCTGGCCCGGCTGGAACGGGGGAGCGTAAAGCTGGATATCCCGGACTTCGGGCTGGACGGGCAGATGGCCCGGGTGAGCCGGTATCACTTTCCCACGTTGTATCTTCGGAAGGGGACCGTGGTGGTCCGGGCCTACGGCAGCTTCTCCTCCGGGACGCCCCTGGCCCTGGAAGAATGGGGAAGAGTCCTGGCGGAGAGCCTCCCCTGAGCGGGCAAACCCCGGAAAGCGGCGTGTCTTTTCATGCCGCTCCCCTTTCTGCGCCGAAATATTACAGGATCATTTCATTTTTCTCTCTTTCCCGTCACAATACAGCCGCAGATACTGAATAGCTGCTGCAGAACCCGATTCTTTTTCGATTTCTGTCTATTTTGTCCAATTTTGCCTTGCAAAAAGAAGGGCTTATTGCTATACTTTAACAACCCACTATAATAAAGGAGTTATCGGCTTATGAAAAAACGAGTCCTGGCGTTTCTCCTCTGCGCGCTGATGGTCCTGGCCCTGCTGCCCGCCGCGGGCGCGGCCGAGGCGGACACGCGCGCCTCCGGCGATCTCTTCACCGAAAAACTGACCACCGACATGGCAGGGGTGAAATTCGACACGGATTTCAACATGGTCTTCGTGGAGGGCGGCACCTTCACCCTGGGCTGGGAGGCCTCCGACGCTTCCCTGCGCCCGGAGAACGTGGACCCGGTTCGGAATGTGACGGTCAGCGATTTCTACATCGGCGAGACGGAAGTCACCGTCAGTATGTGGAACGCGGTCATGGGTCTGAACAAGCCCGGCGCCGACGCCAATCGCCCCAAGGAGCAGGTGAGCTTCTACCAGGTGCAGGAATTCCTGACCCGCCTGTATAACCTCACCGGGCGCACCTACCGCCTGGCCACGGAGGCGGAGTGGGAGTTCGCCGCCAAGGGCGGCAATCCCGGCAAGGAGGGCAACGATGATTACCCCGGCAACAACCACAAATATCTCTTCGCGGGCTCCAACGTCCACGACGAGGTGGTGGCCAGCAAGACCGGCGTCCAGAACGTGAAGACCAAGAAGCCCAACATCCTGGGCATCTACGACCTCTGCGGCAACGCCGAGGAGTGGGTCTACAACAGCTTTGACGCGGCCCTGGTGGGGGGTGTGGATCCCATTGGTCCGGCCGGCCCCTTCCACCAGCAGAAGACCCGCCGGGGCGGCACCTACGGCGGCACCTCTCCCGACAGTACCCGCACCCTGGTGGCCCGGCAGATCCGCTCCATCGACGGTGGAGCAGGAATGGGCTTCCGCATTGCCCTCTCCGGGGACATGAACAGTGTGCCTCCCGGAATGGTCCGCCCCAAGGACGTGGTACATCCCAGCATCGACGAACGGAACCTGCCCGTCACCTACCGGGACCAGCGGCTGGTCACCGGGGACTCCAAGATCTGGTTCGGCAACTTCTACAATTCCATCTTCGTCACCATGAAGCTCTGGGACACCGGCGAAATGGTTATCCAGTCCCCCGGCTTTGACGACCGGGTGGGCCAATGGTACACCGTGAGCAACCTGGGCATCGTCTTCGTGCAGAACGCCTTCCAGGAGGACGAAGTGCGCATCACCCTCCCCTATATGTTCATGACCGAGGAGCTGATCAGCGTCATCAACGACGTGTCCTTCATGGGGGACGGGCTGCCCATGTGCCGCTTTGAAAAGACCGCCGACTCCTCCGGCATCGCAAAGCCCGAGGGACTGACCCTCTACGCCCCCGAAAAGCTGGCCGAGGCCTCGGAGCACGACCACACCTCCTACGATCTGAACAACATCACCGAAGAAATGAAGGGCAAGGACCTCCGCCTGCTGGACGGCGACGGCTACGGCTGGTGGCACAGCGCCAGCGTGGGCATGCACCAGTACCGGCAGGACATCACGGACAATCGCTTCAGCTTCGTGGTCTACTCCCCCGCCTTCAACTTCGGGCGCAACGGCGCGGACGTAGGCTACGGCGCCAATTTCCTGGCCCAGGGCGACTGGTTCACCGTCAACGACATGCTCCTGGTGGTGGGCAGCGGCCCGAACGCCCAGCACTATCTGTATACCGTCACGGAGGAGGTCACCCCCTACATCGCCGGGACCAGCAGCAGGACCGCCCGGCAGCTGATGGAGATCTCCTATCAGAGCTACGAGAAGGGCGACATGCGCTATCTGGAGCGTCACGCCAACGCGGACGTGCGGGGCTACGGCGGAGAGATCCCCTCCGGCTTCGTCCTGAGCCAGGGCGGATCCACCTTCCTCAGCGCCCCCGCGGAGGAGGAGACCCTCTGCCCCGGCGGCTGCGGTCAGGTCATCAGCAAGTGCGCCTGCGCCACCGTCTGCCCGGTCTGCCACGAGCATGTGGACAACTGCTACTGTAACGATACGCCTGTCCGCCTGGACGCGGCCGTGACGGCGGCCCAGGCCGTCTTTGCCTCCTGGACCCCCTCCAACACCGCCACGCAGGCGCATCTGGACGCCGTGGCCCGCCTGGGTATCGGCTACCACAACATCGAGCGGAGCTGGAGCGGCTTCAACAAGGTCAGCGCCACCCGGGAGCAGGCGGGCTCCATCACCGGGACTCTCAAGCTCTCCCTCAACGGCAGCGAGAGGACCCTGGACGTGAACGTTCCCATTCCCCAGCTGGGCGAAGCCAAGTCCGTGACGATCACCCCGGCCTCCACCATCGGCGGCAAGTTCGTGACCATGACCGCCAGCGGCATGGACGAATATTTCACCATCTTTGACATCGGCAGCCTCTTTGGTATGCCCGGCTCCTTCGGCTACACCTACGCCATGTGGTTCGACAAGGACGGCGCCTTCTCCTTCAACCAGGACGTGACCCTCTCCAAGAGCTACTTCGACGCCTCCTTCGCCGTGAGCGGCACCGACACGATCCCCGTGAAGGCGGGTGAGGTGATTCGGGTGGGCGACGGTGTCTACAGCGAAGTGAACCAGGCGCAGGTGCCCTGGAGCGAATTCTCCGTCACCATGGACGACGGCAACTCCTGGATGATCGTCTTCGCGGATCAACCCGGCAACTACGCTGCCTATCTGCCGGACGTGCCTTTGGCAGAGTTCCCCAGCCGGAAGATCGACCCCAACGTCACCGTGAAGGGCAGCCTCGTGGCCTGGACGGACGTTGCTCCCTTCATCGACGCGAACAACCGCACCATGGTGCCCCTCCGGGCCGTGGGCGAGACCCTGGACCTGACGGTGGACTGGGATAACGACGCCCGGGAGGCCATCTTCACCGACGGGACGAAGACCATCTTCTTCCCCATCGACAGCAGGCTCGCCCGCACCGGCGACGGCAAGACCATCGAGATGGACACCGCCGCCGTGATCGTGGACAACCGGACCTACGCCCCCATCCGCGTTCTGGCTGAGTTCTTCGGCTACACGGTGGACTGGGACAACGACGCGAGGCTGGTCGTCATCGAGTAAGCAAAACGAATCTGCGCACTATGGAAAGACAGGCAGCGGAGCGATCCGCTGCCTGTCCTGTATTGAATTGCGGCCCCCTCAGAGAGGGGGCCGCCGCAAGCATCAAACCATCAGCTCCGTCACCAGACCGGCGAAGTCCGCCGGGTCGGGAATGCTGAGCCCGGCATAGAGCAGGGCTTCGTAGTAGAGGAGCTTTGCGTACTTTGCCGCCTTCTCCTGATCCCCGGCCCAGGCCCGCACCAGACTCTCAAAGGCGGGATGGGAGGGATTCAGCTCCAGCACCCGCTCGGCCTTGATCTTCTCCCCGCTGCCGGGGATGGAGGCGAAGTACTTCTCCATCTCCAGGGTGATCTCCCCCTGGGTCCCCAGGCAGACCGGGGCGCTGCGGAGGCTGCCGGAGAGCTTCACGGAGCTGACGGCTCCCTCCAGCGTGTCCTTCACAAAGCTCAGGAGATCCTCGTTGGCCTTTTCCTGCGCCTCCAGCTTTTCCTTTTCGCCCTCTTCTCCCAGGCCCAGGTCGGCGGAGATGACGTTTTTCAGTTCCTTCTCCTCATAGGTCCCCAGCATGTTCATGACGAACTCGTCCACCTCATCGGTGAGGTAGAGGATGGCCCAGCCCTTTTCCCGGACGGGCTCCGCCTGGGGCAGCCCCGCCAGACGGGAGATGGAGTCGCCGCAGGCGTAGTAGATATATTTCTGCTCCTGGGGCATGGCGTCCGCGTATTCCTTGAGGCTCACGGCCTTCTCCTGGGTGGAGGAATAGAACAGCAGCAGGTCCTGCAGCAGCTCCCTCTTCTCCCCGTAGTTGTTCAGGAGGCCGTATTTCAGCTGGAGGCCGAATTCCTTATAGAAGGAATCGTACTGCTCCGGCGCGTCGGTCATGAGATCCTTCAGCTCTTTTTTGACCCGCTTCTCCAGATTGGCGGCGATGATCTTCAGCTGACGGTCGTGCTGTAATAGCTCCCGGGAGATGTTGAGACTCAGGTCCGGGGAATCCACCACGCCCCGGACGAAGCGGAAGCACTCCGGCAGAAGGTCGGTGCACTTGTCCATGATGAGGACGCCGCTGGAATAGAGCTGGAGACCCGCCTCGTAGTCCCGGGAATAGTAGTTGAAGGGGGCCTTGGCGGGGATGAAGAGCAGGGCCCGGTAGCTGACGCTGCCCTCGGCGCTGACCCGGATCACCTTCACCGGGTCGTCCATGTCGTAAAACTTCTCCTTATAGAACTTCACGCAGTCCTCGTCCGAGGCCTCGGCCTTGGAGCGCTGCCAGATGGGGACCATGCTGTTCACGGTCTCCTCCCCCATTTTGATGGGGTAGCGCACATAGTCGGAGTACTTTTTGATGAGGCTCCTGAGCCGCCAATCCTCCAGAAACTCGGAGTACTTCTCCTCCTCCGTGTCGGGCTTGAGGGTCAGGATGATGTCGGTGCCCCGGTCTTCCTTCTCGCAGGGTTTGATGGTGTAGCCGTCCGCGCCGCTGCTCTCCCAGCGCCATGCTGCCTCCGAGCCGTATTTTTTGGAGACCACCTCCACCTTCTCCGCCACCATAAAGGCAGAGTAGAAGCCCACGCCGAACTGGCCGATGACGTCGATGTCCTCCCCGGCGGCGGCCTCCTTGTCCATGCCCTCCTTGAAGCTCAGGGAGCCGGAGCGGGCGATGACGCCCAGGTTGGAATCCAGGTCCTCGTCGCTCATGCCCAGGCCGTTGTCGGAGACGGTGAGGGTCCGGGCGTCCTTGTCCGCGCTGACCCGGATGAAGAAGTCGGACCGGTCCAGCCCCGTGTTCCCCTCGGTGAGGGACTGGTAGCAGAGCTTGTCGATGGCGTCGCTGGCGTTGGAGATGAGCTCCCGGAGGAAGATCTCCTTGTGGGTATAGATGGAGTCGATCATCAGTCCCAGCAGCCGCTTGGATTCCGCCTTGAACTGTTTTTTCGCCATGATGCAATACACCTCTTTTATGTGATCTGCCGCACTCGGCGCGGCAGTCGTCGGCTTTCGCTGCGCAATCGTTTCGCCGCCTCCCGCAAAGCGGAGAGGCGGGCGTGTATAGTTATTGTGGTCATTATACCACTCTTTTCCATGCTTTCAACGGCGTAAGGGTGAATTTTCGGTGAACATCGGGGGCCGGGAGCGTTTTTCCGCGAAAAAAGCGCCGGAGGGCGGAAATAACCGTTGACAATCCGGGCCGATTCTGCTAATATACCCCTTGCTGGTGTTCGCCGTCATATGCTGGTGTAGCTCAGTCGGTAGAGCAGCTGATTTGTAATCAGCAGGTCGGGGGTTCAAGTCCGTCCACCAGCTCCAGCCCTTCCTTGGGGCACAAGTGAATACGGGGGTGTTCCCGAGTGGCCAAAGGGGACAGACTGT
>JAFXTU010000035.1 GCA_017535635.1 Oscillospiraceae bacterium | reverse complement strand
TCGCCGTTCTGCCCGTTCCAGACGACGCAGCGGAAGCAGAGGCCGCTGCCCTCGGGCCAGGTCCGGAAGGACATGGTATCCGTAGAGCTGTTCCAGTCGTCCCCGGTGTTGGCCCAGCCTTGGCCGTTCCAGTACTGCCACTGGTAGCGGAGGTTCTTGCCCGCGGCCTCCACGCGGTAGCTCACGTAGTCGCCGGCTTTCGCCGTCCTGCTCACCGGCTGCGTGGTGATGGTCACCGGGTTCGCGGGGATGACGGTGAGGCTCACGGTATCGGAGAAAGCGTAGTCCGCGCCGTTCTCAGCGTTCCAGACGACGCAGCGGAAGCAGAGACCGTTACCGCCTTCCCAGGTCCGGAAGGACATGGTATCGGTGCCGCTGTTCCAGTCGTCGCCGGTGTTGGCCCAGCCTTCGCCGTTCCAGTACTGCCACTGATAGCGGAGGTTCTGACCCGCAGCCTCCACGTGGAACTCCGCAAAGGTGCCGGACTCCGCCGTCACGCTCACCGGCTGCCGGGTGATCGACAACTGGTTGGCGCGGCGGACGGTGAGGCCGTTCTCGTCCAGAAGATAGAAGACGGGGGCGGAATTGTCGGTCACATACCAGAGCACTTTGCCGTCCGCGGCGATGGGCCGGCAGTCGGAGAGCATTCCCGCCGCGGTCCTGACTTCGCCCACGCTGCCGTCGGCGGCGTAGCGGGCGTAGCACAGCGTGTCGCCCTCGCCGGCGCCCAGCAGGCTCCAGAGGACGTAGCCGCCCTCCGGCCCCAGGGGAGCCAGGACCGGGGTGCTGCAGGTCACCGTCCCTCCCGCCTCATAGAAGGTGAGCTGACGGACCGTGGTGGCCTTCTCCGTAAAAGCGTTTTTGGGAGTGTGGCTCAGGAAGACATTGCGCACCGGGTCCGGGTCCTCGGTGGCGACGCCCATCACGGAGCCGGAGCTGTTGGCGCCCACGCCGTTGAAATTGTAGGCCGTCACATAGCCGGTGGAGGTCTCCGCCAGCCCGCCCAGGGAGGCTCCGGTGGTGTTGTCGCCGATGGCGCCGGGGAAGACCTGGACATCCACCGCCTCCGTGGAATCCCAGCGATGGCCCGGCGGGCTCAGCTGTTCTCCTGCCTTTCGGAGATAGCGCTGCAGGACCGCGCTCCGGGGATGGGCGTCCCCGTGGTCCAGGGTGACGATGTTCCGGTCCCCGTCAACGAGGATGAACTGATTGAAGGAATGGCTGACATAGCCGGTGCTGATATTGGAAATATCGTACCGGGCGTCCGTGATCTCCATGTCGCTCTCCCGCAGGCAGAGGGTCAGGTTGGACTGGTGGTTCCGGCCGTCATTGGAGCGGTACATCTCGTGTCCGGTATGGATGTACAGAATGCCGTCCCGTTCCGCGCAGCGCAGAGAAGCGGCGTCAAAGGGGCGCGTCGTGTTGGCGCCGAAAAGCCCGGTCTCTCCCAGGAGCATCCAGCCCTTGGAGTACTTGCGCACATGGATGACCTCGGCCTCCGCGCTCTCCTCCGGGTTGGGATGCCCCAGGATGACGAAATTGTAGTTCTCCCCGGGGAAGAAGCCGCCCCAGTAATCTCCCAGGTCGCTGTCCAGATACCGGGAGTCCAGCAGCTGGAAGCCCGGGGAATAGGTTTCGACCAGGAGCCGCCCGCCCACGTTTTCAAAGCGGACCAGCGTATCCCCGTCCCGGTAGAGATAAGAGCGTACCGTGTCCGCCCGGACGTTGTAGTTGTTCCGGAGCGCGTTGGAGCTGACGGCAGGCTCCGAGCCCCGGAAACCGCCGGGAAGGAAGGCGGAGGTGAACGCGTCGCAGTCGGCAAAAACGTCCAGACCAAGCTGGAAATCCCCCCCGGGAAATTCCACGCTGCTCAGGCTGCTGCAGCCGTAGAACGCGCAGTCGCCGATCTGCGTCAGGCTCTGGGGGAGAGATACGCTGCGCAGGGTCGTACAGTAGATAAACGCGGCGCTGCCCACGGAGGTGACGCCCTCCCGGATCACGATGGCGGTGATCTCCTGGCCCGCCCAGGGAGAGTATGTCCAACCGATGGAGTTGCCTGTATAACTGCGCAGGTAATCCCGCATGGGACCTTCGCCGGAGATGGTCAGGAGCCCTGTGTCGTCCAGGGTCCAGCTCAGGTTGTTCCAGTTTTCCCCGCAGTACCCGGAATCCACGATCTCCGCCGCCGAGGCGCTCACCGGCACAAGGCCGAGCAGCA
Organism: Oscillospiraceae bacterium; assembly: GCA_017535635.1. GTDB lineage: Bacteria > Bacillota > Clostridia > Oscillospirales > Oscillospiraceae > UBA1774. The sequence goes on along the minus strand of JAFXTU010000035.1, from coordinate 28,765 downwards.
GGATCAGGACCAAGAATGCGGCGGCAGCCCACCATGCTCTTCCTCTTTTCACAAAAAAACCTCCTTAAGCGCTGTCCGCGCGTCATATGCCGTGCCGAACCTACGGTCCCGCGGCGCCCTTGCCCGCAGGACCGGATAGCAAAATCAGATATGTAACTGCGGTTCTCAGTAGACCGTCAGACTCACCGTGTCGGAGAAGGCCCAGTCTTCGCCGTTCAGAGCGTTCCAGACGACGCAGCGGAAGCTCAGCCCATTGCCGCCGGGCCAGGTCTGGAAGATCATGGTATCGGTGCCGCTGTTCCAGTCGTCGCCGGTGTTGGACCAGCCTTGGCCGTCCCAGTACTGCCACTGGTAGCGGAGGTTTTTGCCCGCGGCCTCCACATGGTAGGACACATAGCTGCCGTCCCTGGCGGTTACGCTCACCGGCTGCCGGGTGATCGTCACCGAGTCTTTCGGCTTGACCGTCAGGCCCACGGTATCGGAAAAAGCGTAGTCGGCGCCGTTATTGGCGTTCCAGATGACGCAGCGGAAGCTCAGCCCGCTGCCCTCGGGCCAGGTCCAGAAGGACATGGTGCTGGTAGAGCTGTTCCAGTCGTCGCCGGTATTGGCCCAGCCATCGCCTGCCCAATACTGCCACTGATAGCAAAGATTCTCTCCCGTGGCCGCCAGGCTGTAGCTCACGTAGTCGCCGGACGCCGCGGTCACGCTCACCGGCTGCCGGGTGATGGTCACCGGGTTCGCGGAAGTGACCGTCAGGCCCACCGTGACGGAGAAAGCGTAGTCCGCGCCGTTTTTCTCATTCCAGATCACGCAGCGGAAGAAGAGGCCGTTGCCGCCGGGCCAGGTCTGGAAGGACATGGTGCTGGTAGCGCTGTTCCAGTCGTCGCCGGTGTTGGCCCAGCCATCGCCTGCCCAATACTGCCACTGATAGCGGAGGTTATCTCCTGTAGCTTCCACGCTGTAGCTCACTTTGTCTCCGGCCTTGGCGGTCACGCTCACCGGCTGCCTGGTGATGGTCACCGGATTTGCGGGGGTGACCGTCAGGCTCACCGTGTCGGAGAAGGCGTAGTCCGCGCCGTTATTGGCGTTCCAGACGACGCAGCGGAAGCAGAGACCGTTGCCGCCTTCCCAGGTCCGGAAGGACATGGTATCGGTGCCGCTGTTCCAGTCGTCGCCGGTGTTGGCCCAGCCTGTGCCGTTCCAGTACTGCCATTGGTAGCGGAGGTTTTTGCCCGTGGCCTTAAGCGTGAAATTCACGTAGTCGCCGTCCTTGGCAGTCACGCTCGTCGGCTGCCTGGTGATCTTCACCGGCGCCGCGGGGGTGACCGTCAGGCTCACCGTATCGGAGAAGGCCCAGTCTTCGCCGTTCTCGGCGTTCCAGACGACGCAGCGGAAGCAAAGGCCGTTCGCCCCGTCCCAGGTCCGGAAGGACATGGTGTCGGTGCCGCTGTTCCAGTCGTCGCCGGTGTTGGCCCAGCCTGTGCCGTTCCAGTACTGCCACTGATAGCGGAGGTTCTCCCCCGTGGCCTTAAGGGTAAAACTCACGTAGTCGCCGGACTCCGCCGTCAGGCTTACCGGCTGTTTGGTGATGGTCACCTGATTAGGCTGCCATACGGCATACAGGGTGAGATCGTTCCGCTCAGCGGAGCGATAGGTTTTGCCGGGGAAGAATTCCGCCGCCGCAGCGTTGGGATCGGCCGCCCAGCCGAGGAAGAGATGGCCCGGGCGGGTCGGCTGCTTTTTGGAGACCGTCAGCGGCCAGCCCGCTTTCCACGTTTGGACGAGGGGCCCGCCGACGCCGCCGTTGGCGTCGTAGCGCACGTCAAATCCCGCGATGTAATGCCGCTTTGCGTAATCGAGATCTTCGTTCCTGGAGCCGATCGTGATCGACTCCCAGGACTCCTTTGACGAACCGTAATAAATGTCAATGTCTTGGTAAAGATAACTACCCTCAAAGGCCCCTTCTCCGATGCTGGAAAGGCTTGCGGGAAGCGTGATCGATTTCAGCCGCCTACAGTATTTGAAAGTTCCTTCCGGGATGGAGGTGACGCCGTCCGGGATGTTGATGTCGTTGAGCCCGTAGTCATAGAAAAACACAGAGGAGCCAAGACTGATCAGGCTTTCCGGCAGCTTGACGCTTTTGAGCGAATAGCACCTGGAAAACGCGCCATGACCGATTTTTGTCACACCCTCCGGTATCGTGATCTCGGCCAGGTTGATGCAGTCATAGAAAGCTCCCTCTCCGATCTCTGTCACGCCCTCCGGGATCACAAAGCTGGAAAGGCTGCTGCATTCGCTGAACATATGCTGGCCGATCTTCGTGATCCCTTCCGGAAGGACCACTCGGGAGAGACCGGCGCAATCCGCAAACACCATATCGCCCAGCTCGACCACGCTGTCCGGTATTGTGATCCCCGCAAGGCTTGTACAGCCGGAAAAGGCAGAGTGGCCCAGGCTGCGCAGGCCGTTCGGCAGCCGGATCGAAGCGAGATTGCGGCATCCGTTGAAGGCATACGAGCCTATGCTTCTGAGACTGTCCGGAAGTTCGATCCGGGTAAGGCGGGTGGAGCCGTAAAAAGCATTGTTGCTGAGGGCGGTGACGCCGTCGGGGATCCTGAAGCTGCCGTCGGTCTTCCCGGCGGGGCAGAAAACAAGCGTGCTCATGTCCCTGCTGTACAGCACGCCGTCCACGGCCCTGAAATAGGGGCTATTCTCCGCAACGGCAAAATCCGTGAACCGGTCGCAGTCCTGAAATGCCATGCCATCGATCGTTTTCAGGCTTGCCGGAAGCGTAATGCTCTTCAGTGCCGAACAGTTCTTGAACGCGTAGACCATGATGCTCTCCACCCCCTCGGGGAGGACGACGCTTTCCAGTTCGCTGCAGTAACCGAAGGCAAAAACGCCGATCTGCCTCACGCTGTCCGGGACGGTAAAGCTGCTGCCCTCCTTCCGTTCGGGATACCAGATCAGGGTGGTCATCGCTTTGTCATATAGGACGCCGTCCACTGCCGTCAGGTAGTTGTTCTCCGGGCAGACGGCCACCTCCCGCATTCTCGGATATTCGGTGATGCCCAGGAAATTGAAACTCGTGATGTCGGGTGAAGCGATCACGAGCTTTGTAACGAGCGATTCATGGCCGCTCGTTACAAAGGACAGCTCCAGCTGGTCACTACCTTCTGTGACCGTCAGCGTTCCGTCCGCCGCCAGGGTCCAGGAGTAGCCCCAATCTGTGCCCGAGGCAATGATCGCAGTCTCGCTGTATTCGGAGATCGGTTTCCAGGCGACCGTCCCGCCGTAGTCCTGCAGAACGCTCTCCGTCCAGGTCGGATTGTCGGCGGGATAATAGGCCGTGAATTCTGAATGGGAGAAGGCGGTGCTGTCAAACACCGGCGCGTCGCCCGCAAAAAACACCGTCTCGAGATAGTGACAATCCTGAAAAGCACTGTTGTCGATCCTTCTGACGCTGGCGGGAATGGTGATCTCTCCGAGCCTGCAGTTGAAGAATGCACCAGAGCCGATGCGGGTCACCGTATCGGAGATCGTCACGCGGTTGGCAGGACAGATTGCAAAGGCGGAGGGACTGACGACGGTCATGCCCCCGGGGGTCGTGAGGGACAGCCGCTGGCTGCAGCCGGAGAAAGCATGGCCTCCGATGGTGGTCACGCTGTCCGGGAGCGCAGCGTTTTCCAGCTGTGAGCACCCCAGAAAGGCACTTTCACCGATGGTGGTAAGGCCGTCCGGGAGGACAACGGAAGAAAGATCGTCACAACAATAGAAAGCGTAGTCGGAGATGGAGGTCACCCCTTGCGGAACGGTAAAGCTCGTTCCCGCCCGTCCGGCAGGATAGAGCAGGAGCGCCGTCATATCCCGGTTGTAGAGCACACCGTCGACGATGCGGAAGTTCGTGTCGCCGTCCGGCAGGATGAGCTCCTCCAGACCGGGCAGCATCCGAAAGGCAGAGGCAGATAAACCGTCCGTCTCCCCCGTTACGGTGATCTTCTTGACATTGCTCACCGAATGGATGTCTTCAAGATTGTATGAGTTTGGCTCTAAATCGGAAAAGAGATCGCGGACCGTTTTTCCGCTCAGGCAGTTTCCGGGGAGCGTGAGCTCTTCGATCCCGGAGGCGCCCAGCAGGGAACGGGCTCCCAGGTATTCCAGCGATCCCGGAATGACAAGCTGCTTCGTATGGATGAGGGCGCTGCCCGCAAAAGCGAAGTCTTCGATGAAGCGGATGCTGTCGTTGAACACCAGCTCTTCAAGACCGGAACAGCGGAAAGCGGAATCGCCGATCTCCTCCAGCATCTCCGGCATGGCAAATCGGGTGATCCGGGCGTACTCAAAAGCGTGATCGCCCACGGTCCGGAGCTGGCTGTTCTCCCCCAGATGGAGATCGTTCATCGCGGAGCAGCCACGGAAGGCGCAGTCTCCGATCTCGAGCACGGTATCCGGCACGAAAAAGTCCGTTAAGCGCCGGCAATCCGAGAAGGCGTTTCCGTAGATGCCGCTGAGCTGGCTGTTCTCGCTGACGGTCACCGTTTCCAGCCGGTCACATCCGGAGAAAGCGTAGAAGTCGATGCTGACCACACCGGCGGGGACGTAGAAGGAGGTGATCTGATCGCAGTCATAGAACGCGCGGTAACCGAGGGTGATCAGCCGGCTGCTGTCCGTCAGCCGGATCTCGTTGAGAAGGCTGCCCTCAAAGGCGCTGACCTCCAGCGTAGCCACGGTATCGGCGATCGTATAGGTCCCCGACCGCCCCGCCGGGAAGGTGACGAGCCTCGTGCCGCTTTTGTTGAACAGAACGCCGTCGATCGCGCAGTAATTGGCGTTGCTTTCTGAAACCGTAAACGCCGTGAGCTCCTGACAGCCGGAAAAGCACATCTCGCCGATGTATCTGACTCCCGCCGGAATGCTGATCGACTGAAGTCCCGAGCCGTAAAAGGCGTGCCCGTAAAGCATCAGCCCGTCACAGGCTCCCAGCGCAGCTTCCGTCAGCTGCAAGGCTCCGCTGAAGGCGTAGTAGTCGATCTTCTCCACCGTATCCGGGAGGCTGATCTCCATCAAAGCGGAGTCCGCAAAGGCATAGCGGCCGATCTCCCGCAGCGCCGAACCCGGCGCGAACTCCACGTGCTGGACACCGCTGGAATAGAAGGAGTAGTCCCGAATCCTGTCCACCCCGGCCGGAATGGAAATGCTGCGGAGGAACTGGGTCTCCGCAAAAGCGTAGCGGCCCAGCGCCGTCAGCTCGCTCCCGGCAGCAAAGGTGACCGAGGTAAGGCCGCTTTCCATAAACGCCTCATCGTTGATGCTCTGCACCGAGGCGGGGATCACGATGCTCTCCAGCGCGCCGGTGCCCCGGAAGGCGGCGGAGCAGATGTTGCGGAGCGTGAGCGGCAGGGTGATGCGGCGCAGGGAAAGGTTGTCCCTGAACGCGCCGGCTCCGATGGATTGGATCTCATGTCCGTCCATGTCGGTGAGCACAAGCTTGCTTGCCGATCCGCTGTAGCCGAGAATGCTGGCTTTGCCGTCCCGGGACAGGGCGTAGGTCCACTCTCCGCTGGTCAGGATCTCGGCCACGCCCAGATGATACGCCCCAAGGCCGGAATCCCAGTTCTCTTCCAGGCCGGCCGGCAGAAACGCTGCGGTGAAAAAGGCATTCATGCCCTCGGACGTATCCTGGAAGGCGTAGCGCCCGATACACTCGATGGAGGCGGGAAGCGTCAGCGCGCGGAGAGAGAGGCAGCCGCTGAAGGCATAGCGGCCGATCTCCCTCAGAGACTCCGGAAGAAGGACCTGCTGGAGTCTGGCACAGCCGGAGAAAGCATAGTTATCCACCGTAAGCAGATTCGTACAGGCGCTCAGGTCGATCTTTTGAAGCGCGGTCAGTCCCTGGAAGGCCTGCGCTTCGATCACCGAGAGCTGCCCGCCCTCCGCAAAGCGGATCTCCGTCAGCTGATTGCAGCCGGAGAAAACCCAGGCTGGCAGATAGTCCAGTCGGCTTCCCGCTTCAAAGGTCACGGAGGTCAGATTCCTGCATCCGGAAAAAACGCTCTGCCCGATGCTCTGGATGCTGTTCGGCACCGTAAAGTTCCGGATGCCGCAGTCCATAAACGCGCCGTATCCGAGGCGGTCCATCACGCTGTCCTGCGCAATGGTGATGCCGGTGAGCTGATAATCCCCCAGGAAGGCGTACCGCCCCACCGTGAGGACGTTTTTGGGGATCTCAAGAGAGCCAGACAGAGAGGAGCAGCCGGAAAAGGCGGATTCTCCGATCGTTACAAGGGAATCCGGCAGCAGGACCGACGTAAGGGAAGTGCAGCCGGAGAAGGCAGAGCCTCCCAGCTCCCGCAGGCCGGCATTCAGCGTCACGCCCGTAAGTCCTCTCGCCGAGGAAAAGGCATAGGCTCCGACCGTCTCCACGGTGTCGGGCAGGGCGAAAACGCCGCGCCTGGCGCCGGGATAGGCCAAAAGCGCTGCCTGCGCCCGGTCGTAAAGCACGCCGTCCGAGGAGCAGTAATTAGGGTTCCCCTCCGATACGTGGATCGCCTGGAGGGAGCCGCAGCCCGAAAAAGCGCCCGCGCCGATATTCAGCAGTCCCGCTCCGATGCTGACCTCCTCCAGCCCGCTTCCGAAAAAGGCCCTGTCTCCCAGCACGGTAAGGGAATCCGGCAGGGTAAGGTCCGTCAGGCTGAGGTCGTTCAGGAAAGCCTCCAATTTAATGGTTTTCAGCCCGGACGGCAGTTCAATGGAAGACAGCGGCGTATAGGCAAAAGCGGAAGAGCCGATCTCGCTGAGGAGACTGCCGTCTGCAAAGGAGACCGTCTGGAGTCCGGAACAGTAAAACGCATAAGCACTAATCGTCCGGACCTGCTGCGGGATCGCCACGGAATTCAGGGAAGAACAGCCGCTGAAGGCATACTGCGGGATTGTTTCAAAGCCGCCCCCTGCCAGAGTCAGGGAGGTCAGCTCCGTGCATCTCGCGCAGAGATACTGCCCAAGCTCCTTTACGCTCCGGGGAATGGAAAGGCTCTGGATCCACGAGGACCGAAACGCACCCTCGCCCAGCACCGTCACGCCCTCCGGGATCGTCACCCGCTCCGATCTGGAATAGGCAAAGGCACTCCGTGCGATCAGGCTCGTCCCCTCCGGAACGGTATATGCGCCGGAGAGCGCGGAGGGATAATAGATCAGGGTGCTCCCCGCCGTGTCATAGAGCGCGTTGTCGATGATCCGGTAATGCCCGTTTCCGGCAGCGACGGAAACCCGCCGGAGATTCCCGCTTCCGAAAAACACATCGGAGCCCAGGCCGGAAAGCCCGTCCGGAAGAAAGAAGCTCTGTATTCCACAGGAAGCGAAAGCCCGTGTCCCGATGGACTGCAGCCTGCTGTTGGTACGGATATTGACATCCAGAAGGTTAATGCAGCCGTCAAAGGCGGAGAGCCCGATCCTCGTCACCGCCTCCGGAATATCCATGCTGCGCAGACCGGTCACGTTTCTAAAGGCGCTCTGCCCGATATATGTGACGGTCTCCGGCAGCGTGACCGTGCGCAGCCGGCTGTTGTCGGCAAAGCAGCTGTCCCCGATGCCGCTGACGGTCTGCCCCGCAAGCACGGAGGGAACGGTCAGATAGCGGCGCTTGCCCGTGTAGCTGCGGAGCTCCACGGTCCCGTCCGGGAGAGAGGTATAGATGTAGGCGGTACTGTCGTCCTCGTTCATCCAGTTGGCGTACAGCGTGAGGTCATGGGTAAAAATATCCGTATAATAGCCCAATTCGTCTGACTTTTCCACATCGTAAAACCAGCCGTCCAGAACCAGGGAATCGCGTTCCGGTTCCGGAACGCGCTGGATGTTGCGCCCCTTTACGAAGTACTGCCGGGTGTTTTCCACCTCATCGGTGAGCATTTCATAGGTGACCTGTCCTTTTTCCCCGCAGACCAGGGACCAGACGTCCAGTGCGCCGAAACCGTTTTCCCAGTCCTCCCCCGCCGGACCCAGGTCGATGGACGATGCCTGCAGCATGGCCTCGACTTCCGAAAACTCCGCCCGGGGGTTCTGGGACAGATACAGCGCTGCCGCGCCGGCCACGATCGGACACGCGATGGAAGTCCCCTGGGCATATTCGTAATCGCCGCCAGGCTTTGCCACAAGTGCCGATCCCGGCGCCAGAAGCTCCGAGTTGTCCCCGTAGTTGGAATAGTCCGCCAGCGTCCAGCCATCCAAAGCGCCGACGCCGATCACATTCGGGTCCGCCGCCGGATAGGTGAGCATCGCGCTGCTGTCATTGCCTGCCGAAGCGATGCAGATGATATCGCTGTCCACCGCGAGCTGGGTATAGGCTTCGTATAAGTTGGAGGGGCCGCCGAAGGACATGGAGACGATATCAGCTCCCCGCTCGATCGCATAGGCCAGGCCAAAAACGGTATCCGACAGCTTCAGGGAACCGTTATCGTCCGCACACTTGATGACCAGAAGCTCTACCTCCGGCGCAATGCCGACGACCCCGCTGCCGTCCATGCCCGCCGCCAGGACGCTCGCCACCGCCGTACCGTGGCCGTTCTCGTCCTCGATCACCTCCAGGCCGTAGTTCTTCACGGTCTTGTCCTCTGAGGTGTTGTAGGAGTATTCGCTGATCCGCCCGGCGAATTCCGGGCTGTCCGTGTCAATGCCTGTGTCAATGATCGCAACGGTGATCCCCCTGCCTCTCGTTACGTTCCAGGTGTCCGACAGGTTCACATAGTCCAGATAGGACTGATCGGAATACAGCGTATCCGTGACCCTGTAATTCGGACGAACGGGGAAAAGCTCATTTCCCAGGGCATCCGTCTCGGTGGTTCGGACATAATAATCCGGCGACATCTCCGGAATGTACCGCTCCATCTCCTCGTCGTCGAAGACCTCGTAGATCGTCCTGTCCTCAGGGAGATACAGGACGGCATAACGCTTGTCCCCGGTCATTCGATATGAAGCGCCCGTTTTTTCGGCCAGATATTCGGCCGTGGCCGGATCCGTATCCGGGAGCACAATGGTATTCTCGTCACAGAGACCTTTCGCCGAGGCAAGCTCCGCCCGCCTCTCCGCGATCGCGGTACGCAGCTGGAGCTCGTTTTGGGAAAACCGATGATCTCTTATGACTGCGGCACATCCGATCACGGCGATCAACGATACAGCGATACCGATGATCCAATAATACCATTTCTTCAATTTCAACACGCTCCTCAGATACCCAAATCACGCAATGGACAGATTTTAACTCTCAAAAAAACGGTCCGACCAAATGGTCGGACCGTTTTTTCAGCTTTCCACGACCTCCAGGATCTCCATGGGGCACTGTTTCGCGCAGATGCCGCAGGAGATGCACTTGGAGGGGACCGCGTCCGGCGCGGTTTTGACAATGAGGCCGAAGGGACAGACCTCGGCGCACTTGCCGCAGCGGACGCAGAGCTTCTTGTCGATCATGTACACTCCGGTCTTGGGGTTCTGGCTGATGGCCCCGGCCTCGCAGGACCGGGCGCACTTGCCGCACTGGATGCAGGAGCGGACGGCGATGGACTTGGGGGTCTTCCCCTCCACGATCCGAATGCAGGCTTTCGTCACGTCGCCTTCCTTGTAAAAGGCCGACGCGCAGGCGACGGCGCACTGGAGGCAGGCCATGCACCGGCCCGCGTCCTTCACCTTGAGTCGTTTCATATCCGTGAAAACTCCTTAGCAGATTTGGGGCAGCGCCGCGGGAAAATGCGCGGCGCTGCCTTTTTTCTTCGGCAGGACCCGGACCGGGCCGCCGCCTCAGCTCTTGAAGTCCCGCAGGAAGCGGACCAGCTGAATGGCCTCCGTGGTGCCCACCACGATGTTCCAGCCGGGGAGCCGGGCTTCCAGCTCGCCCTTAAGGACCGCCACCTTGCCGGGGAGGATCAGGGTCTTGTTTTTGTACTTGGAGTCGATGTCGAAGTCCTTGAAGAACTTCTCGATGCTGCCGGCGGAGAACTTGCCCGCCGCCCAGCTGGTGAGGACGCTGTAGCCGCCCGCGTCGGTGATGAACATGTTGATGGGCACGCCGGAGCGCTCCAGCTCGCCGGAGACCACGAAGTAGGTCAGGGCGAAGTCCACCGTGACGCAGCAGGGGCTGTTCTCGTCCGCCCCGTTCAGGGGGTAGACCCCCGGCTCCACCTTCATGGGCTTCTGGGGGTCGGTGAAGATGTTCTGCCGCAGGCCGTAGAGGGGGAGCGCCTCGGCGTAGCTCATGCTGTCCAGCACCACGATGGAGCCGTAGCGCAGGGTGAAGAGGGAAGCGAGGGCCGCCTGCATGTGCCGGTCTCCCCGGGCCAGACGGGCGGTGTTCACGATGGAGGGATAGCCGAAGCTCCGGTCCCCGTCCTTCAGGGCGGCGCGGCGCAGCTGCATGGCGTTGGCGAAGGCTTCCTTGATGCTTCCGCCGGTGACGTCCACGATCAGGTTCTTGTTCCCGGCCGCCTCCAGCTTCTCGATGATGTCGTGGGCTTCGCTGAGATTTGCGGCCTTGACGCCCAGCACCAGCTTTTTGGCCGTCGCCAGGGCGTTGAAGACCTCCCAGTTCGCTGCATTCGCGCCGGCGAGGACCTTGGCGGCGGCCCCGGCAGAGGCCAGGGCGGCCTTGGCCCGCTCTTCGTCGGCAGCCTCGATCACCAGGTCCCGCCCGGTCTCGGCGGCCTTCTTGGCGACTTCGGCGCAGCGCTCGGGGCTCTGCTCGGCGGGGGCGTTTACGTACAGCACCTCCACGATCATCCGCTCGCCGATGCGCTCGTAGTCTACGGCCATGCTCTCGGCGATGCGCTTGTCGATCTCTTCGTCAGGCATATTGGCGCAGAGGAAGGCGCCGTAGAGGTTGCGGTTCACCAGGGTCTTCTCATGCCGGAGCATGACCGTCTCGCCGCCCAGCTTGTGCTCGCCGATGCTGATGGTCTTCATGGGGGGCTCGGTGGCGGAGGAGAGCTTGGCAAGGCTTTCGGGGGACATGTGCGGGCACTTGTCCAGGGTCATGGCGCCCCGGGCGACCTTCATGGAGAAGGCCATGCAGGTGGGGCAGCCGCAGTCCTTGCAGTTGGTCTTGGGGGAGAGCTTGAAAATATCCAGTCCTTTGAGTGCCATTGCGCTGCCTCCTTACGCCAGGGCGGCGATCATCGCCGCGATGGTCTTCACAGATTCGGGGTGCCGCAGGATCACGGCGTCGGAGCCGGAGGTCAGGCAGGCGGAGGCGGTGACGATCTCCATCTCGATGGCCCGCTCCTCCTGGCTGCCCCACTCGGGCATATCCGCCTCGCTCATGATGGACTCCTTCACGCTCCAGGTCTCCAAGGCCACGGGGGTGATCACGGGCATCTGGAGCATGGTGTCGTTCTGCTCCAGGGCCGCGGCCTTGACCCGGTCCATGGTGGAGGCCACGTACTCGAAGCCGTAGCCGGCGGCGGCGGAGCCCAGGTTCATGACGATGCCGGCCGCGGGGACCCCCAGCTGGGTCATGAGGACGTTCAGCTGCTTGGCCAGGTTGATGTCCACGGCGCTCTCTGCGCCCACCTTGTGGCCGTTGGCCATGGCGCAGGCGGCGCCGATGGTCTTGTAGTCCTCCTCTCTGGCGGAGAGGAAGAGGGGGTTCCGGTCAGGAAGCGCGTCGGAGACGGCGGAGAAGAGGGCCTGGTCCTTTTCCACGTTCTTGCAGCCCGCGATGACCAGGGGAAGGTCCGTGGCCGCGGCGGCTTCCTTCGCCAGGGCGACGATCTCCTCCACGCTCTTATTCTCGCCGCCGGGGTCGGCCCCCTCGAAATGCAGGCAGATGAACTTGGCCCCTTCCATCTCGGCGGCCTTCTTCACCCGGTCTCCAAAGCTCCCGCAGCCCTCGTACCAGGCAGCCAGAGCGGGGAGACCGGCGGTCTCAAAGGGAATGTCGGATACCTCCACCCCCACGGCGGGGGCGTTTTTCCAGGCCTCGTCGAAGGCGCAGAGGGGCTGCGTCCTTGCGCCGCCCAGGGTGAGCGCCTTCTCGCCGGCGCCCAGGACCGTCTCCTGGATAGCGGCCTTGTAGACCTGTGCTTTAGCGGTGAATCCCATGGTTCTATCGTTCCTCCTGTTCAGATTGACTTCTTTTAGAAAATTACATCATGGGCTCCAGGCCCAGGGCGGGATGGCCTTTTTCGGTGAGGAAGGCCACCAGCGCCTCGGGATCGCCCTCCACGATGGTCTCGTCGGCGATCATGTCGGTGAAGTTCTCAATGCCGTAGAGCTCCTTAGCGTTGGCGTTCAGCTTCTCCGCCACGGACTCCTTCAGGGCCTTGGGCATCCAGACGATGCGCTGGAGGCCGCCCTCGGCCTTCATGAACTTCTTGGAGGGGATGAAGTGGCGGCCATGGCCCATGAAGCCGGGGGTCTGCACGCCGCCGCCGGTCATGCTGGCCAGCTCCGAGAAGGTCATGCCCACGGGGGTGACGCCGGTGTGCTCCCGGTTGACGATGACCACGCCGTTGGAGAAGGGCTCGATGCCGCAGATGCACTCGAAGCAGCCGCAGGAGGTCATGGGGTCCTGCATGATGGAATACAGGCTCACCTGCTCCAGGGCGCCGTGGGAGTAGGTCTGCACGGCCTCGTTCACATCCTCCCAGATGCCGATCTCCTCGTCCACCACCCGCTCCTTGGGCACGATCTGGCAGGGGCCGTTGGGGTCCAGCTGGTTGGTGGCCTTGGCGTCCATCCAGCTCACCGCGCCGCAGAGGCCCAGCCGCTCGGGGGTGACGATGCAAACGTGGCTGGGGGAGAAGGACTGGCAGAGGATGCAGGTGTAGAACACGTCCACGCTCTCGTCGGAGAGCTTGCTCACCCGGTCGTCCCGGGCGTCGTAGATCTTGTTGGCCTCGATCCGCAGCTCGTGGACCTTCTCCGGCTCGGTGTAGATGGTCACCTGGCACTTGTCCACCACGGCCTCGTATTCGTTCTTGATCTTGGCGTAGAGGAGCTCGCCGAAGTGCTTCATGCGGAAGCCGGCCTCAAAGGCGGCCTTGCTCACCCGGATGCGGATCAGGTCCCGCTGGCCGGTGTGCATGATGCCCTCCAGGCAGTTGACGAAGGAGTGGATCTTCCGCTCCATGACCGGCTCGAAGTCCGGCTGCATCTTTGCGCCGCCCACCTCCACGATGGTGGCCATGCAGATCTTCTCGCCCACGCCGAACTCGTCGATGTCCTTGCCCACCAGGGTGATCTTGTGGTCCTCGATCTCCCGCACGTCCTTGGTGCGCACCAGCTCCAGGCAGTCCTTCCGGGAGCCGTCGGCCTCCAGCTGCATGTCGCCCTTGCGGATGATCTCGCCCTCGAAGGCGGAGGAGACGGCCACGGGCACGTCGATGTTGGTGACCTTGAGCTTGATGCCCCGGGCCTCCAGGGAGCAGTCGATCCAGGTATCCACGTCGGTGTTGATGACGAGGGACTTGGGGACCCGCCAGTCCATGTCCTTCACTTCGTTGGTAATGACGGGGAAGCCCTCGGCGATCGCGCCCGCGCCGCAGGCCACGGTCATGTCGCTCACGGGAGAGAAGGCGTTGACGAAGGCGAAGATCCGGTCCATGGTGTAGCGGTTCATGTTCACATAGTCATTCGGCTGGATGTTGCCGAAGATGAAGGCCGCCCGGACCACCAGGGAGATGATGTGACTGACGCCGATGATGTCCGGCCCCACGGGGACCACGCGCACCGGGAAGCCCATCTTCACGCCCTTTCGCATGGCCTGGTCGATGATGCCGCCCAGGAGGAAGACGAAGATGCCCCGGGACTGGTAGCCCTTGATGAGGGCCACGGCCTGCTCGTCGGTGGGGGCCTCGTCGATGAGGACCACGAAGCCGGGGATGTCCCGGGTGACCAGGGGGACGCCCAGCTCCCGCACCTCCGCGTCGGTCATATGTCCGTGGTACTTGTTGTCGTTGGGGTTCTCGTTCTCGCCGTAGGGCAGGGGATTCACGGCGTACTTGCAGGCCTCGATCACCTCGGCGGCCATGACGGTGGCGATGCCGGAGTGGAAGATGTCGGCGGTGCGGCGGTTGCGGGTCATCATGGCCCGGATGGGGGTGAGCGCGTCCCGGAGCTGGGCCATGTTGGTGACCTCCAGCCCGGTGTAGGCCTTGATGCAGGCCAGGTAGTAGGCGGTGCTCCCGAAAGCGACGGGGGCGTCCTCGCCGATCTTTTCCAGAGTCTCTTTAACAGCGGTCTCCGCCAGGGCGTACATCTCGTCGGAGCCGTGGAATACTACGTCAAACAGTCCCAATGTGCTTGCCTCCTATTTCTTGTCTGTGCTGCGGTCTATGAGCGCCTTGATGGCCCGGATCTCATTTACGGTCTCCCGGCTGTAGTCGTAAGGGGAGCGGCCCGCCCGGTCGGAGGCGGCCACATCCTCGCTGTAATGGACCATTCCCAGCAGGTTTTCCCGGGGAATAGCCTCCCGGATGAAGGCCTCGTCCTCCGGCGTGCGGATCTTGTTGGCCACCACCCGCACGGTCCTGACTCCCAGGTCCCCGGCCAGCTTTGTGATCTGGTGGTAGGTCTGCACGCTTCTGGCCCCCGGCTCCACCACCACGATGAACTCGTCCATCACGTCCGTGGTGCCCCGGCCCAGGTGCTCCAGGCCCGCCTCCATGTCCAGAATGACCACGTCCTCCCTCCGGAGGATCAGGTGGGAGATGACCTGCTTCAGGACCACGTGCTCGGGGCAGACGCAGCCGCTGCCGCCGGTTTCCACCGTGCCGAGCACCAGGAGCCGCACGCCGTTCTTTTCCTTCGCCAGCAGGTCCGGGATGTCGTCCACCTTGGGGTTTATTTTGAAAAACTTCCCGTAGGTCTCGGCCCCGGCGCCGGTGCGCTCGGCGATGAGCTTCCGCATTTTGGAGATGGGGGTGATAAGCGCCAGCTCCTCCTCCGTGAAGCCCAGGGCCGCGCCCAGGTTGGCGTCCGGGTCCACGTCGGCGGCCAGGACCGGGTGGCCCTCGCTGGCGTAGAGCCTGGCCAGGATGGCGGCCACGGTGGTCTTCCCCACGCCGCCCTTGCCGGTAACTGCGATCTTCATAGACCTTCCGCTTTCTGTAATCAGATGCCCAGGGCGGTCCGCTTGGCCTCGATCCCGTCGATCATGGCCTGGACCAGCTGGTCGCAGTCGGTGTTGATGATGTAGCCCGCGCCCACCATCTTCCGGGTGCCCTCGGTGATGAGCTCCATCATCTCGGCGCTGCCGCTGACCTGGGGCTCCACGCCCAGGTAGGTGTCGATGCCGGTGGCGACCACGTAGTTGGCGATGCTGACGGCCTTCTCGCTCATCCACTCGGGGGCGCAGCCCACCACGGGGACCTGGGGGACGTCGATGCCCCAGTCCTTGGCGATGCCGGTGGCCAGGAGCATCATGCGGCTGATGTCCACGCAGGAGCCCATGTGCAGCACCGGGGGGATCTCCGCCAGCTCGCAGACCCGCTTGAGGCCCTCGCCGCAGTAGAGGTCCTTGGCGGCCTTGTCCATGAGCCCCGCCTTGGCGGCGGCCTGGGCGGCGCAGCCGGTGGCGACAATGACGATGTCGTTCCGCAGGAGCTCCTTCATGATTTCGATGTGGGCGTAGTCGGGCCTCACCTTGGGGTTGTTGCAGCCCACGATGGCCACGGCGCCCCGGACCACGCCGGACTTGATGCACTCAATGAGAGGCTTGTAGGTGTCCAGCTCGTCCACGAAGCTGTTGGTGACGGTGTCCAGCCGGCTCTTGATGCCCTCGCAGGAGTAGCCCACGGTGGCCTTCTGCTTGTTCTGGGGCACGAAGATCTTGGCGGGATCCCGATTCTCAAAGTTGTCGATGGCCATCTTCACCAGATCCCGGCCCTGCTGCCGGGCGGTCTCGGCGTTGAACTGGACGAAGATGGTGCCCGGGATGCGGGCGATGGGGGAGGTGGTGACCACCTTGGTGTGGAAGCACTCGCTCAGGGGGCCCAGGGCGGGGAAGATGCACTGCACGTCCACGGCCATCATCTCCACCAGGCCGGTGAGCATGGCCTTCTCCTGCTGGAGGAAGTTGCCGCCCATGCGGACGCCGTGGCGCATGGCCACCTCGTTCGCGGTGCAGCAGAGGCCCGCCACGTTGATGCCCTTGGCGCCCTTAGAGCGGGCGTACTCGATCATGTCCCGGTCCTCTGCGGCGGTGACCACCATCTCGCTCATGGCCGGATCGTGGCCGTGGACGATGATGTTCACCATGTCCTTCTCCAGCACGCCCAGGTCCGCCTCGGTGTCATTGGGCAGGGGGGTGCCGAAGAGGATGTCGCTGAACTCGGTGCCGGTCATGGAGCCGCCCCAGCCGTCGGCCAGGCCCGTGCGCAGGGACTGGCGCACCAGGGCCTCCGCGTCGGCGGTGTTGCCCATGTGGGTCATGTGCATGGCGGTGGTGATCTCCCGGTCCACGGCACGGGGGGTGATGCCCTCCCGCTCCCAGACCTTCTGCCGCTCCTCGGTGGCCCGGGAGACGAAGCGTTGGGTCCCGAAGGGCTTGCCGTACTCGCTCAGGGCGGTGAAGCCCACGTCGTGGGCCACGTCGTAGATGTCCCGGCCCTCGGTCTCGATGTCCCACTCCTTGGCCAGGCGCAGCAGCTTGTCCGCGTCGGTGACGTGGTAGCTGCCCTCAGGGCTGGCGGACATCAGGGTGTGGCAGATCTCGCGGCCGTGGTCGGAGTGAGCCGCGCAGCCGCCCGCGGTGAAGCGGAGGTAGTTCCGCCCGGCGATGGCCCCGGCGTCGGCGCCGCAGATGCCCCTGGGGGACTTGGGCGTGATGCGGCAGGGGCCCATGGAGCAGATCCGGCAGCAAATGCCGCCCTCGCCGAAACGGCACTGGGGGGTCTGTGCCTTCTTGCGGTCCTCCCAGGTCTCGGCGCCGGCGGCCTTCGCCATCTCCCTCAGCTTTTCCAGCTCGGCTTCCAGGCGTTCGTAGATGGGGTTTGTCAGATCCATAGCGCGAAGTTTCTCCTTATGTCATAGAGTTTTCTCTTTCTCAGACGCAGAAACGGCGGACTTGTATAACTTGTATATACATGTCAACCTATGAAATTATAAATGTTTTCCGCCGTAAAGTCAATAAGCCCGGGCGAGAAACAGATATTGGAAAACAATCTTGTGAATTATCACAAGAAATCCCATCCTAGGGGATGGGATTTGGGGCGTTTTCCGCGCTTCCGCTGCGGCCGGAGAAGGCCCGCAGAGGACCGAACTCCGGGGTAAGGTACTCCCGGCTGAAGCCGATGCGCTCCCCGGCGGGGGAGACGACCAGCCGGTCCACCGCCAGGAGCCGCTCTTCGCCGCTGCCCAGGGCCAAGCGCACATGGGCCGGGGGCAGCGTGGCCCGGACGCGCATCTCCGTCCGCAGGGCCAGGGCGGAGAAGCGGTCGGAAAAATAGTCCGCGAACTCGGAGTAGCCCAGCTCCAGCTCCACCGTGGGCCGCCCCCGCTCATAGGGAAGGAATTTCTCGTCGTAGGCCAGAGGGATGCCCTCCCGGTCCAGGATGCGGCGGATGACCACCACCAGGTCCCCCTCCTTCAGGGCCAGGGAGCGGGCCGCGTGCTCCGGCGGCTCGATGATCCCCACCTCCAGGCAGCGGAACTCGTGCCGGGTGTCCTCCTCCCCGAAGATGAGGGTGAAGACGGCGTGGCGGGGGGGCTGCACGATGTAGCCCTTGCCCTGCCGGGCCTTGATGTACCCCTCGCCCTCCAGGATGTTCATGGCCTTCCGCACCGTGACCCGGCTGGTGCGGTAGGCCTCCGAAAGCTCGTTTTCCGAGGGGAGCAGGTCCCCCACCGGGTGGCCGCCGGAGAGGATGCGCTGCCGCAGGGTGTCCGCGATGCGGAGATACAGGGCCCGGCTCATCGCGCCCCTCCGGCCCGGAGGGCCATGAACTCGTGGCAGAGGCGCAGGGAGTCCAGGGCCGTCTCGCTCTTTCCGTCGGCTCCCAGGAGCCGGGGGCTCACGTCCTTCACCGCGTTCCCTCCCACCAAAATATACAGACCGGCCCGCAGGCCGTCCCTCTCCAGGGTCCGGACGGTCTCCCGGATGGCCAGGACGGACTTTTTCAGCGTGCCGCTGAGGACGAGGATCTGGGGCTCCAGCTCCCCCACGGCCTGGGCTACCCGCTCCGGGGATACGTCCACCCCCAGGTCGATGACCTCGAAGCCGTTGTATTTGAGCACCTCCCGGACCACCCTCTTCCCCAGGTCGTGGATGTCCCCCCGCACGGTGCAGCAGAGGACCCGGCCCATGCCGCCCTTTTCCTCCGTCTCGGGGTAGACCAGGGCGGTGTCCATGACGCTGCGGAGGATGTGGGAGGCCATGAGCAGATCCCCGATGTAGTATTTGCCCTCGTCGCAGCGCTCCTCCACCCGCCGGAAGCCCTCCAGCAGGGCGCCGAAGATGGCCACGGGGGAAGTTTCCGCCTGCACCAGCTCCAGAGCCAGGGTGATGGCGCGCATCTCGTTCAGCTCCTCCATGGCGGAAATGAGCTCTCTCAGGTCCTGCCCGTCCACGGTCTCCTCCCCCTTTCCGACGTTTTTCTGACACTACATTATTATAAGGTGTATCGTCCGCGGCGTCAAGATTTCGGCACATGGGGACCATTGGGATTTGTGGGTATTATGGAGAAAAAACGCTATGCTCGCGGTTTGCAATCGGCATCAGCGGCCAGGCTCACGGAAACACCGCGGCAAGATCCACCCAGGCCCCACCGGGCACTACAATAATCCCGTCCTCTCCCTCACGGGGTTTTACATGCAGGCAGAGCACCACAGTTCCATCCTTGCGGCATAAGTGCGCGTTTTTTTCCAGGAATGCCCGGTCTGCGACCATGTCTGTGATGAAGTTTTCGTAGTCGATTTTTGAAAGGTGAATCGTTTTTACGACTTCAAATTGTTTTTCGGCCTCAACCGGATGCGGTTGGAGCAGATCGTCTATCCTGCGAGGTCTCTCAACAAAGAAAGCATATCCGGTCATATACGGTTCCTCCTTGCCTTTATGTACGGGAGAAAGTATATGCGATTTATAGCATATATGCAAGACGACACCCACAAACTATACTTTGCGTAGTTTGTGGGGTGTGGCATTTTGATCAGCTTTGAGCCGCTTTTCCGGACCATGAAGGAGAAGGGCATTACATCATACAGATTGGCAAAGATGGGCTTTCCGATCTCCAATTACCATGCGATCCGAAGAGGCAGGAACGTGTCTACGCATACCATCGACACGCTTTGCTCGATTCTGGATTGCGACGTGTCCGACGTAATGGAGTTCCGCCGCGAGTGCCCATCAAACCCTGAGGAGAAATAGAAGAACAGGCTTTCCGCGCTTTGCGCGACAGAAAGCCTGTTCTTCTTGTTTTTTCCGGCGCAGAGCAAACCGCCCTTTTCTCTTTGACAATCCCGCCCCGCTGTGCTATACTATTCTCAAATAAAAACATTTAAAATGTTTTTATCTGCATGGGCTTTCGCCCATGCCTGCCGCACGTTTCGTGCGGCGAGAAATGTGTTATACCGAATCCTGCAAGCCTTTGGCTTGCAGCCACACGGCATGAAATGCCGTGTGGCAATTAAAACGCTTTTTAAAGCGTTTTAATTGAGATTGGTATTATCATTCAGAGTAATGAATCGAAATCAGGAATGAGAACCAACATATAAAAGGAGGACATTTCATGGACGTTATCAAAATCGTCATGCCGGAGGCCAAGCCCGGCGAATTCGCCCTGCCGGTGATGGACGTCAGCGGCGTGAAGCGCAAGTTCCTGGACCTTCCCTATGTGGAGGGAAGCACCCTGAAAAACCAGATGCTGGACATCTATCTCCCCGACGAGGGCGACGGCCCCTTCCCCGTCATCATCTTCATTCACGGCGGCGCCTTCTGGGGCGGCGACAAGCAGGATACCCAGTGCATCTACCTGATGAACGGCATCCGCAAGGGCTACGCCGTGGTCAGCGTGAACCACCGCCTCAGCATGGAGGCCAAGTACCCCGAGCCCGTCTACGACGTGAAGGCCGCCATCCGCTACCTCCGGGCCAACGCCGCCAGGTACTGCCTGGACCCGAAGCGCTTCGCCGTGGCGGGGAACTCCGCCGGGGCCTACTTCGCCGCGCTCCTGGGCACCAGCGCCAACGTGGCCGCCCTGGAGGACCAGAGCATGGGCAACCCCTGGGTGGATACCTCCGTCCAGGCGGTGATCGGCCTCTTCGGCGTCTATGATCTCGTGAAGCAGTCCCAGTTCACCGAGGATTCCGAGCCCGGCCCCGGCGGCTTCAAGATGCCCAACTTCGCCGACCAGTTCACCGGGATCGTCTGCCGGGAGCACCCGGAGCTCACCTCCCTCACCTGGCCCGGCAGCTACGTCACCAAGGACTGCCCCCCCACCCTGATCCAGGGCGGCACCGCGGACGAAGTGGTGCCCTACGAGGCTTCCCCGGACCTGGTGGATAAGATCAACAGTGTCTGCGGCCCCGGCCGGGCCATCCTCCACGCCCTGGAGGGCCGGACCCACGGCCACCCGGACTACGCCACCCCGGAGAACGAAGCAAAGCTCTTCGCCTTCCTGGACAGCGTGCTGAAATAAGTCAACCGGAACCCGCTTCGCTGGGCTTCCGGTTGAAGGGGATTGCGCTGCGCTCCCCGCACTCGCTTTGCAGACCGCACGCCCACCGCTTCGCGGCGGGTCCCCTCGCGCGATTATGCTCGAACAGTACGCTCCGCGAGAGGTATTTTTCGCCCGGCACATGTCCGTGCGAAAAATGATCCAACTTTATTCGCGCCTGCGGGCGCGAACTCTGCGAGGCTTTTCTTGCTCCAGGCAAACAGGGGCTGCCGACCGGCGGCCCCCCTTCTTTGGGCCGATTCTATTGTCCGGGGGCGGACTTCTGTGCTATACTCTGAATCAGAAACAGGAAAGCCAAGGAGGTTTATTCATGAAACGGACAATCACGCGGCTTGCGAGCCTGCTGCTGGCCCTTCTGCTGCTCTGCTCCCTGGGCGGCGCCATGGCGGAGGGGGAGGAAGAGCTGAGCGCGCAGGAGAAGGCGGAAGCCCTCTGCGCCCTGGGGCTCTTCAAGGGCAAAGGGACCCTGGAGGACGGGAGGGCGGACTTTGCTCTTTCCGACGCCTCCAACCGCAGCGAGGCGGCCACCATGCTCATCCGCCTGCTGGGGAAGGAAGCCAAGGCGGGCGCCCAGATGGCGGCGGGCATCCTCCGCAGCCCCTTCACCGACGTGCCCTCCTGGGCGGCGGCCAACGTGGCCTGGCTCTATGAGAACAGCTATGTGAACGGCACCGGGGCCAGCACCTACAACGGCACAGGCTCCGTCACCGCCCAGCAGTTCGCCGCCATGATCCTGCGGAGCCTGGGCTACCGGGAGTCCGACGGGGACTTCACCTATGCCCGCGCCCTGGACTTCGCCGTGGAAAAGGGCCTCCTGACGCCGGAGCAGCGCTCTTCCTGGGAGCAGGACTTCCGGCGGGAAGGGATGGCGGAGATGTGCTTCAACGCGCTGTATCTGAACATGCGCCAGTCGGACCTGACCCTCTATGACAAGCTGCGCAACGACGGCGTGTTCCGCCCCGTTCCCCCTGCGGCGGAGAGCGGGAAGCCCCTCGCTCTGACCCTGAAATACGCCGGCGGCGGCAGCATCGACCCCTGGAACGTGGAGGAGCCGGTGGGCACCTCCCCCCTCTGCGCCGACCTGGACGGGGACGGGAGTATGGAGATCCTCTTCACCTTCCGCTCCCTCTACTGCCTGGATGGGGCCACTGGCAAGATCAAGTGGTTCGTCCCCTCCGGCCACGACATCACCGAGGGGCTCACGGAGATGAACTTCTACAGCCCGGACTACAAGGGCTTCGGCGCTCCCGTGCTGACGCCCCGGCTGGTGGACGTGGACGGAGACGGGGAAAAGGAGATCGTCACCTTCCACAACGACAAAAGCAAGACCTTTGTGGGCGTCTACGACGCCTCCGGCCGCTTCAAGAGCCACTTCACCACCCAGGACCGGGCCGTGGCCGCCAAAGTGGCAGACCTGGACGGGGACGGAAAGTGCGAATTCGCCTTCGGTTACGGCGTGGGCGCCAGCAAGGCTCCCAGTGTGGCCCTCTACGACCGGTACGGGGGGATGCTCCCCGGCTGGCCCCGGGTCCTGGGCTACGGCCTCTACTCCGATTCCATCGAGGCCTGCGACCTGGACGGGGACGGGGTGAAGGAGCTGGTGATGCTCTACGACGAGGAGCACATCGCCGCCTTCCATATGGACGGCACCGAGGCCCTGGCCTCCGGCGGGGTCTACGAGGGCATCCCCTGGGGCGGGCTCCCGGTGTGCGAGAGCCTCATCCAGGAGGAGATGCTGGCCCAGTGGGCCAGAGACCACGGGGGCCATTCCTTCGCCACCAGCGACATCATCCTGGGCCAGAGCCGGGAGACGAAGAACTGCATCATGGGCACCTACGGCGGCATCGTGGAGGAGGATGTGGACGGGGACGGCGTCACGGAGCTGGTGGTGGCCGTCATGGTCCTGGACGGCAGCCTGGTGATGCGCATCGACGAGAACACCTTTGACGGCATCGCCCGCTACTTCACCGCCTTTGTCCTGAACAAGGACCGCACCCGCTATGTGAACGAGGCGCGGGGCTACGACTGGTCCCAGATGCCCACGGACACCGGGGAGATCATCGCCATGGGCTCCGAGACCATTACCCGGCCGGACAATTCCCCCGTGGTGGCGGACCTGGACGGGGACGGGCAGAAGGAGATCCTATTCAGCTCCCACGACGGAAAGCTGCACTGCTACAGCCTGGACGCCACGGAGCACGGGGCCTGGCCCTACGCATTGAATAACCGCAGCGGCAGCGGCGTTATTACCTTCGCCTCCAAGCCTGTGACGGCGGACCTGAACGGAGACGGGCGGCAGGAGGTCGTCTTCACCACCTATACGGAGAACAACCAGACCGCCCAGCGGGGTGAGCTGTATGTGCTTTCCGACGGCGGCAGCGTCCTCGCCCGGGAGACCCTGCCCCCCTGGTGGGGCTATACCGGCGAGGGGGATATCTACTACGCCGACGGCAGCAAGGCTTCCCCCTGCGCGGCGGACGTGGACGGGGACGGCAGGCCGGAGATCATGGTCACCACCCTCTCCTGCGGCGTCTGCGTGTATGACGTGGATTAAAAAGTGAGGAGTGAATAAGTGAGGAGTGAGGAGTTGCGGTGTGTCCCTTCGGGACATATTATGAAATCATCCAATGACCGGCCTTGTCCGGTTTTCGATTCGTGCGGTCTTGTTTCCATCTGCGATGACTGTTTTGCTGGGGCAAACAAACAAAGGAATATCAAAACAATCGCCGCAGGCGATACCATAACTCCTCACTCCTCATTCCTAACTCCACATTCAAAAAAGCCTCCCTCCGCTTCTCTTGACAAGGGGCGGCGGAACCGCTACAATCAAAACCAACAAAAAGAATGCGGAAACGGAGGTAAAAAAGCATGTTTTTCACCAAGTTTGACCCCCTGACCACCGAGTACGTCAGCGAGAAGGTGGGCGCCGCGCCCGCGGCTGCCGGCGAGAGCTGCCCCTGCCTTGCGGGCATGAAGTTCGCCGTGAAGCTGGAGGGCTCCTTTGCCCCCAAAAAGTTCAGCTATGAGATTCTGGACGAGAAGGAGCTCACCGTCACCGAGGGGCGGAAGAAGACGAAGGCCCCCTACGCTGCCGTCTCCCAGGGTCCCATCACCATCCTCACCCACCTGATCCCCGGCACCGACCGGGGCTGGCACCTGGTCATCGACCGACGGACCTGGGCCGTCACCGCCTTTGAGACCTGGTTCGGCATTTCCGTCCCCGTGGGGGGCGACCTCTTCGGCATGCGGGAGCCGGACCACTACCGGGATATTCCCCGGGAAATCCAGCGGCAGTACTACTTCGGCTGGATCGACAAGGGGGACAACGAAAAGCCCGAAAAGCTCCACACCACCACCAACCGCATCGAGGGCCGCGGCCTCCACTGGAAGTACGACTGCGGCTATGAGATCCTCACCTTCAACCCCAGCGTGGTCTGCACCACCCTCACCGAGCTGGGGGGCGAGATGGGCGGCATCACCATGACCAACCCCGCCGACTACATCCGCATCGACGACGAGAATTACATCTACGCCCGCTGGGAGGTGGAGTTCTCCGGCAAGATGTGGCTGGCGGTGATGAACTTCTTCGACTTCACCGCCGCCGGGGTGGAGCTGGGCTTCGGGGAGGACAATGAGCTCTGCTACCGGCTGAACCGGGCGGAGCTGGAGCTTACCGGCGACGTGGCCCACCTGGAAAAGATCACCGACTTCGGGGACAAGGAGCGGCCCATGGCCGCCATGTTCCAGAAGAAGGGCGGCCGCTACTCCTACCGGCCCGCGGACATCGACATCCCCATGACGAGGGAGGAGGCCCTGGAGCACGCCAAGCAGCAGTTCATCCTGGGCGGCGGGCAGAACATCATGGCCTCCGGCAACAACCTGGCCCAGTCCTTCGCCCTGGTGGGCAAGAAGTTCAAGGTCTGGAACGACAACGAGAAGTACGCCCAGGCCCCCTGGAGCGGGGACGCGGGCAAGCCTTGGGAATACGAGATCGTGGACGGCGGCACCCTCCGCTGGCGGCACGGCGGACGGGCCTGGAAGGAAGAGAAGTACCTGTGCTTCGAGCCGGACAAGGAGCTGTATTTCTTCGCCCACATCCTCTCCGGCGATCCGGACTGCTCCATGGCAGCCCAGATCATCGACCTGAAGACGGGCCTGGCCACCACCATCAAGACCGGGGTGGGCAACTGGCACAGCGAGTGGGAGGCGGGCGCCAACGTCCTCTTCGGCACCGTGGAGATCCCCGGCGGCCCCAAGGCCCCCTTCGCCCGGCGGCACCACTTCACCGACGAGCTGGTGGGCTGCTCCTTCGCCTGGGCCTACAGCGAGACCATGAGCTCCATCCACGTCTACTCCTCCCCTGAGAGCTATTCCTGGACCATCTTCTCCGGGGACAACTCCGGCGGGGCCACCTGGTCCAGCCCCTGCTTCTACATCAAGCTCCGGCCCGACGTCTACCTCTTCCAGTGGGTGGAGGAGAACTGCAACGGCAGCCAGGGTCTCGTGATCATGAACCGCAAGACCCAGCACGACGGCGGCTTCTTCTACGGCGTCAGCCACAACGGCCTCCAGCTGAACATCACCGGCGCTTTTATGCGGGAGCTGGGCAAGTTCCGCATCAAGAAGTACTTCGACCACACGCCGGAATAAAAAGCCAGATCGGACCCGACAGAGGGGGGCGGCGGGGTTCCGCCGCCCCTCGCTGTTGCCGCAATACAGGAGGAAGATATGCGTATGCTGACTGTGGTCCTGGCCGTCCTGCTTTTGCTGACGCTGGTAAGCTTTGCCGCGGCTGCGGCGGCCCCGGCCCGGCTCCGGGCGGAGTTCACCCGGTCGCCCGTCAATGTGGACGGGGAGATCGACCCCGCCTGGGAGCGGGCGGAGAAGGCCGAGATTGCCCACGCCAAGCGGGGGGATACCGCCGCGAGCGCCGCCACCGACACCCGGGGGACCCTCCGGGCTCTCTGGGACGGGGAAAAGCTTTACCTTCTGGCGGAGGTCTTTGACTCCACCCCGGCCTTTTCCGGGCTTCCCGATCCCGGCAGCGCCCGAAGCGCCGGAGGCTACAACTTCTTTACCCAAAAGAATGACCCCAACACCTACGCTTCCGAGGACGGGGTGGAATTCTCCCTGGACTTCTGGAACGACAAGGGGGGCAAGTTCGAGGACGACGACGGCCTCTTCACGGTCACGAGAGAGGGCCTTCTCACCTACGAAGTGAACGGCATGGTGGTGAACCACTCCTCCCTCCACGCCATGGAGACGAACCGGGAGTTCTCGAACCGGATCACCGCCTGGGCGGTGAAGGAGCGAAGTGACGGCAGCGGCTACAACGTGGAGCTGCAGATTCAGCTCCACGGGGCAAGGTGCGATAACGGCACCCGGATCGGCCTGGACGTGATGATCGGGGACAGCCCCGCCGACGGACTTCCCCGCACCGCCCGGGTCTACTGGAGCCACGAGGACGACAGTCTCCCCGCCGGGAGCCAGGACTACAACATGGACTGGGGAGAAGTGGAGCTTGCGGGCTGGAACGGCACGGACCCCTTCCCCTGCGACGAGTGGAAGATCACGAACCTCCTGCGCTGGCTGGACAGTCCCAGCTTCGTGAAGGGGGTCTGGACGCCGGAGAGCCAGAGCGCCCTGGAGGGCGCGAGAGGCGCCGCCGAGGCGGCCCTGGGCACCGGGGACAAGGCGGCGGTGGACGCGGCGGCGGAGGCGCTGGAGGCGGCCGTGGGCGCCCTGCGCTGGGGGGACACCCGGTATCCCGACCCCATGGACCTGCCCGTGGAGACCACCCTTCCCAACATCTACGAATTCTTCGACGGAAGGCCCGTCTCCGGACCGGAGGACTGGAGCGCCCGCCGCGCCGAGATCCTGGACCTGGCCCAGTTCTACGAATACGGCTATAAGCCGCCCATGCCGGACCGGATCGAGCTGGGGGATATCCGCTGGACCGAGGGGGGCTTTGACTGGGCGACCTTTGCAAATGCTCCCGCCGGCTGGGTCGTCCCCGCCCGCGTTACCTACGGGGACCGGACGGAGACCATCGAATTCACTCTGGCGATCCCGGAAAGGCCCACCCGCCCCGCCCCGGTGCTCCTCTCCTTTGGGGCGGACAGCGCCACGCTCCTCAGCAAGGGCATCGCCGTGCTGGAGATCCCCGCATCCGTCACCACCGACGACCGGAATGACCCCTGGCTGAACGCCGCCACGGGGGGCAACCGGGCCGGGACCCTCCGGCGCTTTTTCCCCTACCGCCGGGACGGGGACCTGGGGGAGGTGTCCAACGAGATGCTGGCGGCCCTGGGGGCCTCCATCGGCGTCGACGTGCTGGAGAAGCTCTGCGCCGAGGGGGTCCGTCTGGGGGACCTGGGCGCGGCAAAGGACCTGGTGGACCCGGAGAAGCTGGCCGTCAGCGGCTTTTCCATCTACGGGAAGTACGCCTTCGTCTCCGCCGTCTTCGATGAGCGGATCGACGTCTGCATCCCCGGCGCGGCGGGGGCCACGGGACCCGCGGTCTGGCGCTATAACATGAACTATCCCCAGGGCGGGAACCGCTATTCCTGGGGCCTGGTCCCCGGCGGGGAGCTGCTGGCGGACTCGGTGCGCCACAACCCGGGCCGCACCGTCGAGCTCTTCCGCCGCTTTCTCACTCCCGGCCGCTTCTATCAGCGGGAGGGGAGCGACTACGGCTACGGCTGCCGCCTCCCCTTCGACCAGGAGGAGCTGGTTGCCTCCCTGGTGCTCTCCCCCCGGCAGGGGAACGCCAAGCCCCGGGCCATCGTCCTCCAGTCCACCGTGGACGACTACGCCGACCAGTCCCAGGGGGACGCCCTGAGCCTGGAGATCGCCGGGAGCGTCTATGCCTGGCTGGGCTACGTCCCGGAGGACTACGTGAAGTTCTGCTACCGCCCCGCCGGGGGCCACGGCACCGACCCCTGGCAGGTGGCCTATACCGCCGACTACCTGAACTGGTATTTCTTCGACGAGCCCCTGCCCCCCGCCGTGGCGGAGACGCTGAACACCGACCCCTTTAAGGCCGACGTGATCGACGGACAGGACGGCTGGGAGCGGAACTACGGCGGCCTCAGTGCCGTGGCTCCCTGGATCGGGGAGGGGCCTGACCCGGTGCCCGTGGCGGCCTATGAGCCTCCCGCGGATGGGCCGGAAGGGCCGGAAGTGCCGGAGCCTCCCGCATCGGCGGCGCCGGTCCCCTCCGCGCAGCAGCCCGCCCCGAGCCCCGCGACCACCTCGGAAAAGGCTCCTGCCAAGGCCCCCTGGGGCGCCGTCCTGGGGGTGATCGGCGGTCTGGCGGTCCTGAGCGCGGGGATCGCCGTCGGCGTGAAAAAGAGAAAAAAGAGGAACAAATAACAGATCAAAGCATGAAAGCTCCCGGAGGCGGCATACTGATACTATGCCACTTCCGGGAGGTTTTTTATGTCCGAAGAGGAACTGAGCCAGGAACTGCCGGAGCTGAGGGAACTGGGGAGCGCCCCCTGCTCGGAGCAGATCCACTGTCTCACCATCGCGGGGCAGATCGAGGGACACACCGTCCTGCCCTCCTCGGTGAAGACCACGAAATACGAGCACCTGATGCCCCTGCTGGCGGCCATCGAGGAGAGCCCGGAGATCCGGGGCCTCCTGATCCTGCTGAACACCGTGGGGGGCGACGTGGAGGCGGGGCTGGGGATCGCGGAGCTCATCGCCGGGATGAAGACCCCCACCGCTTCCCTGGTGCTGGGGGGCGGCCACTCCATCGGCCTGCCCATCGCGGCGGCGGCCTCCCGGAGCTTCATCGCCCCCACCGCCGCCGTGACCGTCCATCCCGTGCGCCTCACCGGGGTGGTCATCGGCGTGCCCCAGACCTACAGCTACCTGGCCCGGGTCCAGGACCGCATCCTTCGCTTCATCACCCAGCACAGCCATATCTCCTCGGAAAAGCTCACGGAGCTGATGCTTAAGACCGGGGAGCTGGCCGGGGACGTGGGCAGCATCCTGGAAGGGGAGGAGGCCGTGGCCCTGGGACTCATCGACCAGGTGGGAGGCCTGGCGGACGCGCTGGAGTACCTGCACGGGAGGATTCAGTGAGGAGTGAGGAAAGAGGAATG
>JAFXTU010000034.1 GCA_017535635.1 Oscillospiraceae bacterium | reverse complement strand
CTCAGCCGGAGGATCCCGCCCAGCCGGAGGATCCCGCCCAGCCGGAGGATCCCGCCCAGCCGGAGGATCCCGCTCAGCCGGAGGATCCCGCTCAGCCGGAGGATCCCGCCCAGCCGGAGGATCCCGCCCAGCCGGAGGATCCCGCCCAGCCGGAGGATCCCGCTCAGCCGGAGGATCCCGCCCAGCCGGAGGATCCCGCTCAGCCGGAGGAGCCCACTCAGCCGGAGGATCCCACTCAGCCGGAGGATCCCACTCAGCCGACTTCCCCCGCCGGGTCTGAAAAGCCCGCCGAAGGAGCGAAGCTGCCCTTCGGGGACGTAGCGGCGGACCGGTGGAGCCGGGAGGCCATCGTCTACTGTTATGAGAAGGGGCTGCTCATCGGCACGGGAGAGGGCTGCTTCAGCCCCACCCTTCCCACGACCCGGGGCATGGTGGTCACGGTGCTCTACCGGATGGCCGGCGAACCGGTCCCCGGTGCGCCCCAGCCCTTCGGCGACGTGGAGGCAGGCGCCTATTACGACCTGCCCTCCGCCTGGGCCTATGAAAACGGCATCGTCAACGGTTACGGGGACGGTCTGTTCGGCCCGAAGGCGGAGGTGACCCGGGAGCAATTCGTCACGATGCTGTTCCGCTACGCGGCCTCTCTCGGCCTCGGCGGCCTGCCCGCCGGCGGGGACTCCGTGCTGGACGGCTTCCAGGACGAAACGGAACTCAGCGGCTTTGCCGCGGACCCGATGAAGTGGGCCGTCGCGGCGGGGCTCATCGAGGGCTTCGAGGACCGGACGCTCCGGCCGAAGGACAGCCTCAGCCGGGAGCAGCTTGCCGTGCTGATCCGGCGCTTCGACGAATTCCTGACAGAGAGGACGGCAGCGGAGCCGAAAGCATAGGCTCTCCCCTCCCCCACAAACGGGCAGGACGCCCATTACGATCCGGAAAAAAGGGCATGGCCGGCAAAAACGCCGGTCATGCCCTTTCGATCTCTTTACGAAGGTCTTGCTTGGCATTATTCCATGCCGTATGCCCGATAGAGGAAGGTCACGATCTGGCGCGGGTGCAGGAAGCATAGGGGCTGAAGGTGTCCGGGCCGGTCCCCGTGGTGATGCCCATGCGGTCGGCCCAATCCACCGCGTCGTAGAAATAGCTGTCGCGGGGAACATCCTTATAGGGGAAGGGAGCATAGCTCAGAACGAAGCTTCCGCTGTCGCCGGAAGCGGAGGCGGTAACGATCCCGGCCTCTGCGTCAAAGGCGCTCTCCCCTTTGTTCTCACTGCCGTCCTCGCCGGTCTCCCTCACCGTCACCCGTTTCGGGTCCTGGTCTTCGCCCAGGAGATAGGGCAGTGCCAGTGTGACCTCGCCGCCGATATCCTTCCCGTTTTTGTTCTTGTCGTCCAGATTTACGCCGATGGCCTGCGCGCCCACTCTATGGTTGCCGCTGTCGGCCACCGCTCCCGCCTCCGGCGCGACGGTGCCGCCCGTCATGGTGAAGGAGCCGGAGCTGCGGGGAGCGCTGCGGTCCGGCTCGGGTCTGCCCGCGCCGATGCCGGGGGACGCCTGGCCGGAGTCGGATTTGGTACGGGTGCTGCCGTGGGCTTCGACGTATCCGCCGCCGACAGGGCCGAGGCCCCGCCGACGCCCAAGCCGACGCCGTTTAACGCCGGGACGAAGAGGTAGTAGCACTCCTCCACCGTGCCGGAGTTCTCGCCCGCGACGCCGCCGGCCTCGACGGAGCTATTACGGTGTGCTGCCTCTGCGGTGACTGTGCCGGAATTCGAAGCCGCCGGTGACGCTCAGGCCGGAGATCGCAAACCCCGCCCCGTCAAAGGTGCCGGTGTATTGCCATTGCCGGGTTTCGTCCCCCATGGGCGTCCAGGCCGCGCCGCCCAAGTCGATATCCGCCGTGAGCACGGCGCAGGCGGCCGCGTTCCGGCTCTCTCCGTTCGCGCCGTTGACGATGTCGCGGAACTTCTCCAGCTGGGCCTTGCTGCCGATCTGATAGGGGTCGGCTGCCGTGCCGGAGCCGGAGAGGTCCGCATCAGCCAGGGCGGTCAGGGCAGCGGCGGTGAGCAGCGTCAGTACCATCGCCAGGGTCAGCAGCGCCGACAGCAGCTTTTTCTTTCTTTTCATCTTGTATTTCCTTCCTCGGATCCGCACATTCGCATGGAATCCGGCAGCAAAGCGCATGATTATCCAATTTACCCCGGCAGTATTCACGATTTTCCCCTGCGTTGCACCATCAAAATGAGTATATTTGAAAAAAACCGTAATTCCGTTCCGAACGCGCCGGGGAGCCGATCGAAGGACCGCGTCGTGCCCGAAGAATGCGATCATAGAAGAAGGCCCGTGCGCAGCGTCCCTCGTCCTTTGTCGCAGGGGGACGGGGGGGCTTCCTTAAGTTGACGACATTGCCTCTCCGAGGGAGACGGAAGGAGCCCTCCGCCGTCAGAGCGCTCTCAGGGGTGCGCTCAGAAAGACGAAGGACTCCCTCAGTCGGCTTCGCGCCAGGGTCACCCTTCCCGGAGGTGCCCCGTGTCGTTGGACCGCAGGATGCGGGCAAGGGCCCCGTCCCCGGCCCTGCCCTCCAGCTCCACCGCCGTGATCCCGGTAAAATCAATATGGAGCAGGGCGATGGCATAGGGGAACGGCAGGTCCAGGATATGCCCCATGGCGGCGCAGGAGGAGCCGCCATGGCTGAACAACGCCACGGTCCGATGCTCTTTTTCCTCCCCGGTCTGGCGGTAGAAGGCCCCTTCGCGGACATAGCCGAAGCCCGCCAGCCAGTCGTCGATCCCGGCTTCGATCCGGTCCACGCACTCCACGACCCGGTTGGTCCGGAAAAAGGGGGACTCCCGCCAGCCCGGGTCGTTCAGCCTCAGCCCCTGCCTCGCCATCTCGGATACGATGGCCCAGGGATGCCCGCCCGCATATAATTCCGCGCCGTCCATGCTGCCCCAGGTCACCTCCCGCATGAAGTCCAGGACCCGGACCGGCAGCCCCAGCGCTTCCGACGCGGCCCTCGCCGTCTCCAGCGCCCGCCCCAGGGGCGAGGACCAGAGCTCCTCGACGCCCTCTCCCTTCAAACGGAGGGCAGCAGCCTCTGCCTGGGCGCGGCCGGTCTCCGTCAGACAGTCGCGGGCGTAATCCGGCTCTCCGTGCCGGACAAATACAATTCTCATACTTCGTTCTGTTTCTTTTCTGGAATCCGCTCACCTGCTCCGCTTCATCTGCAGAAACAGCTCGTCGCCGGCCGTCGGCTGGGTGATGGTGGTCTCGTCGTTGTAAACCAGCACCTTTTTGCCGTTCACCGTCTCCTGCGTGAGCCGGTAGCGCGGCTTGTCGTGGGGATAGAAGGGGATAAAGCAGATGGGCTTCCCCGCGCGCTTGACCGTGATCTTCCCCCGCCAGGTGCCGGGAGGCACGATGACCATGCCGGGCTTGTCGAATACGACGGGCTTCATCTGCTCGGGATCGTCGCCCAGCATGACCTCGATCTCAGCGTCAAAGCTCTCCCAGGGCTCCACCACGTCGCAGCCCGAGAACCAGAGGAATTCCGCCACCTGTCCGTTGCTCACCGGCTGCTCGTCCCCCAGCTCGCAGGGCTTCGTGACGATGTTGAAGCTGAACTGCTGGACGGTGTTGGGCATATCCTCCTTCCCCTTGAACACGCAGCGGGGATTCATCACCGCGTCGCCCAGGGTGTGGTAGTCCTTCCGCAGCTCCACGATGCAGTGCCTGTACTTTCCCACCGTGGAGGCGTTTTTGTAGAAGGGCTCCATGTACTTGCGCACGTCCTCCTCCGTCTGGTTCGGATCGGTGAAGCAGAGGCCGCAGAAGGTGCAGGGGCTGGCGGGGTCCTTGACGCAGTAGCGGATCTTGTCCTTTTCATAGATCCACTCCTCGTTGCCCTGGCTGTCTTCCCGGGGATAGACCCTCCCGATGGTGGTGCCCACGTAGGAAAGCATGGTGTTGATCCCCCGCTTCACCTTCTTGAAGTAGACCGGGCTGTGGAACACCCCGGCGGGGGCCCAGACGATGGAGGGCTTCGTGATGCTGTAGATCTCCATGGACTGGGCCGTGTCGCCGATGCAGAAGGCCACCTCGAATTCCGACTCAAAGAGCTTGGCCAGGTCCGCCCCCGTGAACACGAAGAAGTTGTGGGCGCCGTCGTGGATGTGGGGGATATCCATGGTCCCCACCCGCGTGGCCACCAGGAAGCCCTGGCCGAAATCCACGCCGGGGACAAAGGAATCGTCGTTGAAGAATTCCATCCGATAGGGGGCGTAGCCCGCCCAGTTCACCTTGTTGTCCTTCTTGGGGAAGGGGTAAAAACGGTTTTCCAGCTCCAGCATTTTTCAATACCTCCTGACTCGTTTCTCTTTCCGGCTCAGAAATAGCGCAGGGACTCGAAGGCCCCGTGCACGGCGTCCCGCACGTCGCCGGAGGCCCGGCAGTCCCCGATCACGAAGAAATTGCTCTCCGGGCAGCAGCCCAGAAACTTCCAGGCCTCCCGGCTCTTTGGCTTCATGCCCACGGCGAAGAGCACGGTGTCCGCCTCGATCTCCCAGAGTTCCCCGCTGTCCGCGTTTTGGGCGATCACCCGGTCGTCCCGGATCTCCAGCAGCTTCCAGCCCAGCTCCCGCCGGACGTGATGCTCCTCCATGAGTTTGGTAAGGATGTACTCCGCACCGGTATTCACCAGGCTGCAGTGCTTGTCCATGTCGATCACGGTGACTTCTCTGCCCTCCATGGCCAGGTGGATGCCCGCTTCCGTGCCCACGGAGGAACCGCCGACGACCACCACCTTCTGCCCGCAGGGGTATTTGCCGTTTTCCACATCCGGCGCCCAGTGGACATGGGGCTTGTCCCAGCCCGGCACCCTGGGCAGGATGGGTTCCGCGCCGATGGCCATGACCACGGCGTCGTACCGCTCCGCCGCCAGCAGCTCCGGCGTGGCCTCCGTATTCATGAACCTTCGGACCTTCGCGCAGGAGCCGAAAGCGCGCAGATACGCGAGGTAATCCCGCAGGTCCTGCTTGAAGGAGGCGGCCACGCCGCTAGCCACGTTGCCGCCGAAGTCGGCGCTCTTTTCATAGATCGTCACATCGTGGCCCCGCTCCAGCAGCACCTTCACCGCCTCGATCCCGGCGGGCCCGCCGCCCACCACGGCCACCTTCTTCCGCACGGGGGCCCTGGGCAGCACGCCCTCCGGGTACTCCTCGTACATGCCGTACATGGGATTCACCGCGCAGGGGAAGGCGGGGGGCGTCGACATGCGGAAGCAGGCGCAGCGCAGGCAGGGGGTATGCTCGTATTCCCGGCCCTCGGCGTACTTCCGCACCATCTCAAAGTCCGCGTTCAGCGCCCGGTGCATGGCCACGAAATCCGCCTTGCCGGAGGCGATGATCTCCTCCGCCTGGGCGATGTCCTTGATGGAGCCCACGGTATTCACGATCAGCTCCGGATAGGTCCTCTTGATGTCCGCGGCGAAGTGGACGTTGTACATCTGCTCCAGGGCATAGGGCTGGTACATATACTGCATGTACTGCGGCTCTCCCCAGACGTCGTGGATGCCGCCGGACACATGGAGGATGTCCACCTTGTCCTTGATACAGCCGATGAACTTCAGGGCCTCGTCGAAATGGGTGCCCTGGGTGGGATGGAATTCCTCGGCGGAGATGCGGTACTCGATGACGAAGTCCTCCCCCACCCTGGCGCGGACCGCGTCCAGCACCTCCACGGCGAAGCGGGCGCGGTTTTCCGTACTCCCGCCGTACTCGTCCGTGCGCCGGTTGAAGAAGGGACTGGCAAACTGGGCAAAAAGATTGCCGTGGGCTCCGTGCAGCATCAGCATCTTCATGCCGGCTTTTTTACAGAGCTCCGCGGCAAAGGCGAATTTCTCCACCGTCTCCCGGATCTTTTCTTTGCTCATCTCCACGGTGGGGATGGGCTCGCGGCCCAGCTGCGCGGCTCGCTTTTCCTCCGCCACGGTGACGAAGCTGGAGGCGCTGTAGGCCGCGCGGCCGCCCACCCGCTCGGGGATGTTGTCCTTGCCGCAGTGGCAGAGCTCCAGGTTCGCGTGGGCGCCGTAGCTCTCGCACATCTGGCTGAACTTCGCCAGCTGGTTCACGCAGGCGGGATCGGAGAGCTGGAGCTGCCCGTCCTCGTCGCTGGACTCCGTGATGTCGATGGTACAGTTGCCCACGGAGACGATGGCGATGCCGCCCTTGGCGAACATGCGGAAGCAGCGGATGAATCTGTCCGTGACAAAGCCGCGCTCGTCCCCGGTACCCAGCGCGCCCGGGGGAGCCAGTTCGATCCGGTTCTTGAAGGTGACGCCCCGGATGGTGATGGGGGCGAATACGTGGGGATATTTTGCTGACATGGCTGCTCCTCCTTTTTTTCTGTAAAGTATAACAGTTGATCCCCGGGTTTTCAAGGCGGAGGCGGCATTTCCCCTGTTCCGGCGCAGGAAAACGCAAAAGGATATGGACAAGAACGCAGACACAAAGTATAATCCCGGTGAACTGTTTTGCAGGATCCGCCCCCCGTCACCCGGGGCGCGGCATTCCGGATCCGGCGCAAATTGAAAGAAAAAGAACAAGGATGAATGGCAGGAATTGGAACGATTTGATATGCAGAGGCCGCCGGTGCGCACGAAGTGGTATCTTCGGCCGTTGACCTTCCTGCTCAGCTGGCCTGCCACGCTGAGGCACAGGACCATCCTCCGCAGATACGGGACGGAGGGCCTGAAGCCCCCCTACGTCCTCCTGTGCAACCACAACGCCTTTCTGGATTTCAAGGTCGCCACGCGGGCGATCTTTCCCCACCGGGCCAATTACGTGGTGGCCATCGACGGCTTCATCGGGCGGGAGAAGCTGCTGCGGGATGCGGGCTGCATCTGCAAGCGGAAGTTCACCAGCGACCTGACCCTGGTGCGGCAGCTGCAGCAGGTGATCAAAAACGGGGATATCGCCGTGATCTACCCGGAGGCCAGGTACTCCCTCTGCGGGACGACGGCGGTTTTGCCGGAGTCGGTGGGCAAGCTGTGCAGGCTTCTCCGCGTCCCGGTGGTGACGCTGATCTGCCATGGGCATCACGTGAATTCCCCCTTCTGGAATCTCCATGAGCGGGGCGTCGCGCCCACGGAGGCGGAGATGCGGCTGCTCTTCACCCCGGAGGAGCTGGCCCGGACGGGACCCGACGAGATCAACCGGAGGATCGTGGAGACCTTTCAATACGACGATTTCGCCTGGCAGAAGGAGCGCGGGATCCGGACAAGCTATCCGAAACGGGCGGAGGGACTGCACAAGGTGCTCTACCAGTGTCCGGCCTGCGGAATGGAGTATCAGATGAGCTCCCGGGGCAGCGTCCTTCGCTGCGACGCCTGCGGGAAGCGCTGGGAGATGTCCGAGCTGGGAGAGCTCCATGCCCTGGAGGGGGAGACGGAATTCAGCCACATCCCCGACTGGTACGAGTGGGAGCGGGATAACGTGCGCCGCGAGGTGGCCGAGGGGCGCTATTCCTCGGGGCCCCTCCCCGTCACGGTGGATTCCCTGCCCAATGCCGACAGGTTCCTCCGGCTGGGGGAAGGGACCCTTGTCCATGACATGAACGGCTTCACCGTCCGGGGCGAAGACGGCCGCGGAGAGCCCTTTGAGATGATCAAGCCCGTTCCCAGCCTCTATTCCTGCCACATCGAGTACGATTACCTGGGCAAACACGGCGACTGCGTGGACCTCAACACCCTGGGGGACACCTGGTACATCTACCCCCACGACTGCCTTTTTTCGGTGACGAAAATGGCCCTCGCCACGGAGGAGCTCTATTTCGCGCACCGGAAAAGCATCGGCCGCCTCTGTAAGCCCGGGCTGGCATAAACCATCCGGCAAAGCGCCCCAGCCACAAGATCCAGGACAGAAGAGATGAACCATGCCAAGCAAAAGCGACCGTTTCCATCAGATCGACACCTTCGACCCCTATTATGAGACCGCGATGACCGGCGTGGCCGGGCGGCTCCAGACCCTGTCCATGTCCGGGAGCTTTGAGGAGGCGGTGGGCCCGGAGGAGGCGGACGAGCTCTCCCAGTTCACAGAGCTGATCCGCTTTTCCTAAGCCTCTCCGGATTCGGACACGCGGGAGGAGGCCTTCAAACAGCTCTATGATCTTCCGGCGTATCTGAAGAGGACCTGCCCGGACGGGAAGACCTATCTGGAAAAGCTGAAGCAGATGGAGCCGATGATGGACAGCCCCCAGGGCCGCAGCAAAAAGTGGGAGCGCTTCCGGGAGAGCATCCGCACCATCGACCTGGACGACCCGGAAAACAGTGGGGGAGAAGAAGCTCCAGGAGATCCTGGACAAGACCGTGGACTATACCAAGGGCAAGAAGAGCCTGCGGCGGAAGCAGGCGGACCGGAACTGCTTTGACCAGTCCCTGGACGTGCTCTCCGTGCTGGCCGAGGGCGGGGAGTATGCCCGCATGGCGGCCCAGGCGGTGGTGGACCGCACCAACGAGGTCCGCCTGGGGCACGACGAGGATTATAAGAAGATCAGCCTCAAGCAGTACGGCCTCAGGCACATCGCCGGGCATACCAACGTGAAGGACGAGGAAACGCTCGAAGCCTTTGACAGAAGCTTTGTCCGGCTGAAGGGGACGCTGAAGCGCACCGGCTTCCAGGTGAAGCGGGAGGACGACCCTTCGGCCCTGGAGCCCGTCCCGAAGAAAGAATTCAAGTCCGGGTTGTACGCTCTGAAGGACGCGATGTGGGACTGCGAGAGCCTCGCTTCCGACAAGACTCTGTCGGAAGCCGACGCGCTGTCGGACGTGGCGGCAGCCCTGGCCCTGGCGGAGACCCAGGTGTATTACCGGGCCTGGCACGGAGGCAAAAAGAAGGGCATCATCCTGAGCGCCAATCACACGGTGATCGACGCCGACGCTTACACCCAGAAGAAGGTCGCCATGCTTTCCGACCCGGCGGTGAAGGAGCTGGCGAAAAAATACCGGGATCCGGAAGCCCGGAAGGCGCTGTTTCCCCCGGAATCGGACCCGATGAAGCACGAACCCAAGGGCGTCGGCGAGGCCCCCGCCCCGGAGGATCCCCGGGGAGAGGTGAAGCAGAAGCCGGACATCCGCAGCCTGAAGATCGAAAAGCTGCAGGAGGAGCTGGCCCAGATCCGGCAGGCCATGAAGCAGCCCGAAGCGGCCCCGGGTCTGTGATGCTGACGCCCTCCGGCAGGAAACCGGACTATTGCCGTTTATTTCATGAAATAAGGCGAAAGGAGCAGGGACGCGGTATGGCGCTCTTCCCCATTTGGATCGATTGGCAGGGCGTTCCCTGCCTCATCGCCGGAGGCGGCAGCCTGGCCCGGCGTAAAGCGGAGCTGCTGTGCGCCCAGGGGGCGGACGTTACGGTGGCCGCCCCGGAGATCTGCTCCGAGCTCCGGGCTCTGCCGGTAACGGTCCTCTGCCGGACGGTAAGGGCGGAGGACGTGGAAGGGAGATTCCTGGTGGTGGACGCCACCGGGGACGCGGAGGCGGAAGCGCTGCTGCGGGACGCCTGCCGCGCCGGACACATCCCCTTCAACAGCGCCTGCCGCGGGGAGGACACTACGGCCCTCTTCCCCGCGGTCCATCGGCAGGGGCGGACGGTGCTTGCGGTTTCCAGCACCGGGGCCAGCCCCGCCGCCAGTGCCTGGCTGCGGGACAGGCTGGCCGAGCACATCCCGGAACGGATGGACGAAATACTGGCTATCCTGGCCCGGCTCCGGCCCCTGTCCCGGGAATACTTCGACGACCAGCCCACCCGGCGCCGGTTCCTGCGCCGCTGCCTGGACGCCATGCTGGTAAAGGGGGAACCGCTGGCTCCGGAGGAGATCGAAGACCTCCGGCAGGCGATCCAAACAGAAAGAGAAAGCATCAAGGAGGAACAAGAACGGTGAAAAAGTGTGTGAGCATCCTGGCGGCGCTGCTGTGCCTGCTGCTGGCATCCTGCGGCGCAAAGCCCGCGGAGGCGGGCGGCAGGGAACCCGAGGCCCAGACGCAGAAAACGGTCACGGTCAGGGACGATCTGGACCGGGAGATCACTCTGGAAACGGAACCGAAGCGGGTCGCCGTGCTCATGGGCAGCTTTGCCGAGACCTGGCTCCTCGCCGGCGGCGAGCTGATCGCCGCCCCCAAGGACGCCTGGGAGGACTTTGATCTGGGACTGGACGGGAGCGTCGTGGATCTGGGCAGCTATCAGAAGATCAGCGTGGAGGCCCTCTTCGATCTGGAGCCCGACCTGATCATCGCCAGCGCCAACACCAAGAGCCAGGTGGAGATGAAGGAGACCCTGGAGGGTGCCGGGGTCAAGGCTCTGTATTTCGACGTGAACGGCTTTGAGGACTATCTTCGGATGCTGAAGACCTGCACCGACATCACCGGCCGGGCCGACCTGTATGAGACGAATGGCCTGCAGGTGCAGCGGCAGGTGGAGGAGGCCAAGGCTTCCGCCGCCGCGGCTTCAGAGCAGGGCGCGCCCCGGGTCCTGCTGGTGCGCATCGCCGCCTCCGGCATCCACGTCAAGGGCTCCGAGGGGACCGTGCTGGGCCTGATGCTCCGGGATCTGGGCTGCGTGAACGTGGCCGACGGGAGCGAGCTGCTGGAAAACCTGAGCCTGGAGAAGATCATCGAGGAGGACCCGGACATGATCTTCATCGTCATGCAGGGCAGCGACCGGGAGGGCGCCCAGAAGACGCTGGAGGACAACCTGCTCTCCAATCCCGCCTGGTCCGGCCTGAGCGCCGTCAAGGAGGGGCAGGTCCACTACATGGAGAAGACCCTCTACCACCTCAAACCCAACAACCGCTGGGGAATCGCCTATGAACAGCTGGAAAAGCTCCTCTACGGGGAGTAAACGCGGCCCGTGGCTCCTGGGCGCGGCCGTCTTTCTGGCGGCCGCCGCTCTGCTGAACATCTGCCTCGGGGCGTCGCGGATCACCCTGCCGCAGCTTTGGCGGGCGCTGCTGTCCGGCCCCGATCAGACGGCGGCCGCCCGGATCCTCTGGTATGTGCGTCTGCCCCGGACGGCGGCGTGCCTGCTGGCCGGGTCCGGCCTCGCGGTGTCCGGCGCGGTGATCCAGAAGGTGCTGGCCAACAGTCTGGCCTCCCCGGGCATCATCGGCATCAACGCCGGCGCCGGACTGGCGGTTGCGGCCTGCTGCGCCTTCGGGACCTACGCGGCGTGGGCCGTCGCCGGCTCGGCGTTCCTGGGCGCCATGGCGGCCACCTTCCTGGTGGTGATCGTCGCCCGGAAGAGCAACGCCTCCCGCACCACGGTGGTTCTGGGGGGCGTGGCGGTGACTGCCTGCCTTAACGCCGTGACGGAGACCATCGTGACCATGGTGCCCGACGCGGCCTTGGCCAGCGTGGACTTCCGCGTGGGCGGCTTCTCCTCGGTCAACCAGACCCGGCTCCTGCCTGCCGCCGTGCTGATCCTGGCGGGCATTACCCTCATCTGCACGCTGACGAGCGAGCTGGACGTTCTCTCTCTGGGGGACGACACGGCCCACTCCTTGGGCCTGCGGGTCTCGGCCATGCGCAACGCCATGCTGACCCTGGCAGCCCTGCTGGCCGGCGCCAGCGTGAGCTTCGCGGGGATCCTGAGCTTTGTGGGCCTCATCGTGCCCCACATGGCCCGGCGGCTCATCGGCAGCGACAGCGGTCGGCTGATCCCCTTCTGCGCCCTGCTGGGCGGCGGCTTCGTGACCATTTGCGACCTGGCGTCCCGGATGATCTTCGCGCCCTATGAGCTGCCCACGGGCATCCTGATGAGCTTCCTTGGCGGGCCGTTTTTTATCTGGCTCCTGCTCAGGAGAAAGGACAGGCAGCCATGATCTCCATTACCGGTCTGCACGCGTCCTACGAGGGCGCGGAGATCCTCCACGGGATCAGCGCGGCCTTCCCCGAGGGAAAGATCTCCGTCCTGATGGGCCCCAACGGCTGCGGAAAGAGCACCACGCTGCGCTCTCTGATCCGGCTGGTGCCGGAGACCTCCGGCGACATCCGCCTGGAAGGAAGGGCTCTGGCGGAGTTCTCCCAGCAGGAGCTGGCGCGGCGCATCGCCTATCTGCCCCAGAGCCGCAACGTGCCGGATATCACGGTGGAGCGTCTGGTGATGCACGGCCGCTTCCCCTATCTCAGCTACCCCCGGCGCTACCGCAGGGAGGACTATGAGAAGGTCGCCCAGGCGCTGGCCTGGGTGGGACTGTCGGAGCTGGCCGGGCGGAAGATGGAGAATCTCTCCGGCGGGCAGCGGCAAAAGGCCTACCTGGCCATGGCCCTGGCCCAGGACACGGACGTGATCCTCATGGACGAGCCCACCACCTTCCTGGACATCAAAAACCAGTTTGAAATGCTGGACCGGGCGCGGGCGCTGGCGGACGGGGGCAAGACCGTCATTATGATCCTCCACGATTTTGAGGCCATCCTCCACTACGCCGACCACGCCGTTCTCCTGGCGGAGGGACGCGTGCTCGCCGCCGGCGGAGCCCTGGAGGTCCTGCGCTCGGAGGAAGTGAAGCAGGCTTTTCACGTGACCCCGCGCTTCTACGAAACAGAGGACGGTCTGCACTGCTACGTGCAGCCATAACACGGATCCTCTGACCCGGGCAGAATAAGGGGCTGTAGCAAAAGTCCCTGAAAAAAAACAAGAAGTCGAGGTGGCTAAAACAGTCGCCTCGGCTTCTTGTTTGTGGTAATATTAATTTGTGAAAAGAATAATACCGCAAAAAGATTATGGCACATGCGAGCGGAATGTG
>JAFXTU010000033.1 GCA_017535635.1 Oscillospiraceae bacterium | reverse complement strand
GCTCGCACAGGCCGGACTTGTTAGCCTTCTCGACCTGTACGAGCATCTGCACTTATGCGGTTGAACCGCCGTGTACCGAACGGTACGCACGGTGGTGTGGGAGGTCGGTCACTCAACTAATGGGTGACCTCCTACCCGATCTCTGCTCAGGGATGCGGTTCTCCCTCGGGAGGAAGGGCTTTGCCTTCTCCGGCGGAGGGGAGATCGTCCCTCAGCTCGTGGAGGGAGCCGTAAAAGACCTTTCCTACGGCCTGCTCCTCCAGGTAATACAGGCGGAGGAGGAAGCGGCCAAGCTCCCCGGTGGCGCGGTAGACCCGGATCACCCCGGAGGCGCCGCCCATGGAGTCGCCGTAGGCGGTTTTCATCAGGCGGAGGAAAAATGCCCGGTCGTCGGGGTGCAGATAGTTCAGGATGTCCGTGAGGCGGTTGTCGAAGTCCGGGTCCGCCACCACGTCCCGGAAAACCTCGTTGTAGCGGATGATGTCCACCCGCCCCTCCCCGTCCCAGGCGTAGAAGGCCACGGCGCCGATGATGTTGTTGAGCATCACGTCGTTGTAGATGCTCCGCTCCAAAAATTCCCGGATGTGGAACAGCCGGACGCCGCCGTAGACGATGCCCTCCCGGTCCACGTTCTCCTCGTCCCCGATCAGGGCTTCGAACTCGGAGACCGGCATGGGCTTGTAGAAGTAATAGCCCTGGACGTAGCGGCAGCCCAGGCTGCGGAGGAAGCGGACGTGCTCCTCGGTCTCCACGCCCTCCACAATGATGGGCAGACTGAGACGCCGGGTCATGTCGATGACCGCCTCCAGGATCTGCCGGCCCCGCTCATCTCCCTCCTCCAGGTGGAGGAAGTGGGCGTCCAGCTTCACCACGTCCACGCCCAGGCTGTTGAGCATGTTCAGGGAGGAGTAGCCGCTGCCGAAATCGTCCATCAGCACCCGGAAGCCCAGCTCCCGGAAGCGGTGGACGGCGTTCCGCACGGTCTCCATCTCGGAGACGTAGGCGGACTCGGTGATCTCCAGCTTCAGCGAGTCCCTGGGGAGCTCGAAATGCCGGATCAGGGAGTCCAGATACTCCGGCACGTCGAAGGTGAGGATGTCCGCCTGGGAGATGTTCACCGAGATGGGGACCGGCTCGTGCCCCTTTCGGACCCAGCTCCGCAGCCAGGAGCAGACCCTCCGCCAAATGAGCTTATCCAACTCGGAAATGAAGCCGTAGCGCTCCAGCACGGGGATGAAGTCCCCCGGCGGCACCATGGTCCCGTCTGCCTTTCTCCAGCGGATCAGGGCCTCGGCCCCCACGATCTTCCCGGTGACCATCCGGCACTGGGGCTGGAGGACGAAGGAGAATTCCCGGTTCTGCATGGCCTGCTGGACCTCCGAGAGGATCCGGTATTCCTCCCTGGTCCGGTCCCCCATCTCGGGCCGGTACTGGCCGATGCGGACGCGGAAATTGCCCCGGAGGGAGGCGGCGGCCACGCCGGCCCGGTCCGCCATGCTGAGCACGGTGCCCCCCTCCCGCTCCACGCTGACGCCGATCACCGGCAGGAAGCCCACGGGGATGCCGTAGACCTTGATCTCGTCGTGGAGCTTTTCATACAGGGCCTTCGTCCGCTCCATGTCGTAGGGGGTGAGGAGCAGGAAGTCGTCGTCCCAGAGGTGGCCCGCCAGACCGCTGGTCTCCGAGGCCTCCTGGCGCAGCACGGCCCCCAGGCGGGAGAGAAGCTCGTTCGCCGTTTCCTTGCCGAACCACTCCCGGAAAAGCTTCAAATGCTCGATGGAGATGAAAAGCAGGCTCCACCGGCCCTTGTCCGTGGGGATGGAGAGCATCGCCTGGGCGGCGGGGAAAAAGGAATCCCCCACCAGGAGCCCCGTCACCTCGTCCCGCTTGCGCTTGCCCTCCGAGGACAGGGCCAGGCCCAGGCGCCGGTTCTTCTGGAGCTGGATGTCAAAGTGGTAATCCCGCATGATCCCCGGCTTCAGGCCGAACTGCTCGCCATAGACCAGGGTCTGCTCCACCCAGCGGTAGCCGCCTCCCCGGATCAGGAGCCGATACTGGGCGCTGAGGATGCCGGGGTATTTCGACTCCGCGAAGCGCCGCTCCAGGGTCTCCGGCTCCGTCAGGGAAAAGTAGACGTTCCGGTCCTCCGGGTGGACGAAGCGGTTGCCCGCGTAGGAGCGGAACTCGCTGTAGGCGCTGTCCTGCACAGGCCCGGCGTACTTCCCCTCCGAGCGGAAGAGCACATGGAGCCGGTCGCTCCGGAGGTCCACCTCCGACAGCCCGTCGTAGGCGGAGCCGTCCAGATATTCCAGGATCGCCGCCGGCGATTTCGCGCCGGAGAACAGCTCAAAGATATCCATGCTCATGGCCGCATCATCGCCTCCTTTTCCGATCCCGGCAGGATTCCCGCGGGGCTTCCGCATATCTCTTGGCAGAATATTCTTTATTAACTTAAAGCATACCATACTATGGAGCTGAACACAAGCGTTTTTTCGTTGAAAATGCACAAAAACAGATAAAGAGCCGATCCTTTCCGGTTTGTCGGAGAGGATCGGCCCGGCGGAATCTGTTTATTGATTCATCTTATATAGTGTATACAGGCCGCGGAGCAGCAGGTCCTTTTCCAGCAGGATCTCGTGGCGGCACAGGGGGATGATGAACTGAGCGAGGCCCCCCGTGGCGATGACGGTGGACTCATGCCCCAGCTCCTGGCCGATGAGGTCGATCATCCCGTCCAGCATGGCGGCGGTGCCGTACATGATGCCGCTGCGCATGCAGGCCACGGTGT
This sequence comes from Oscillospiraceae bacterium, assembly GCA_017535635.1. GTDB lineage: Bacteria > Bacillota > Clostridia > Oscillospirales > Oscillospiraceae > UBA1774. The sequence goes on along the minus strand of JAFXTU010000033.1, from coordinate 5,039 downwards.
TTTTCGCCACCACCTTCCCCGGCCTGTCCAGGCTGATGCCGGGGAGCTGGGCGGTGCGGCTGGTGAGGGCGTCCATGGAGATGCGCACGCCGGGGATGATGACGCCGCCCACATAGCGGTTCTCCGGCTCCACCACCTCGATGGTGGTGGCGGTGCCCATATCGATGAGGATCAGGGGCGCCTTATACTTGGTCAGGGCGGCCACGGCGATGACGATCCGGTCCGCCCCCACCTGGGAGGGGGTGTCCATGCAGATGTTCAGACCGGTCTTCAGGCCCGGGCGGACCACCATGGGCTCCCGCCCGGTGATCTTGTAGACGCCGGTGCGGACGGAGTTGAAGACGGGAGGCACCACGGAGGAGATGATGCAGTCGTGGATGTCCGTAAGCTGCACCCCGAAGGCCTCCAGCATGTTTTTGATCTCCACGCCGTACTGGTCGGAGGTCCTGGCGCGGTCGGTGGCGATCCGGGCGTCGAAGCAGATCTTCTCGTCCTCCAGGCAGCCGATGGTGATGTTCGTATTCCCGATGTCGATAACCAGAAGCATAGCGGTCTCCTATCGTATGTGCGGGGCGGGGCGGTTCTCACCCTGCGGGGCCGAATCAGGCCTTATTCTTGTCCTTGAGGGGCAGGATCTTTGCCGCGTGGAGGGCCGTGCCCACGAAGCCGGACACCAGGGTGGAGACCACCATCTCCACCACGGCGTTGACGCCCACAAAAAGAACGATGAAGACAAGGAAATTATGGCTGCCCGTCTTATCCATCAGTCCCTGCACGTACTCGGTGTGTCCGAAGAGGAGCACCAGCGCGCTCATGAAAAGCAGGGTGTTCAGGAAGGCGGAGCAGAAGCCCGCCACGAAGCAGGAGGGCTTGGGCCCCAGGCCCTTGGAGCAGGCCCGGAAGATGAGGCCCACCAGCAGCCCGTCCAGGGCGCGGGGGACGAAGCGCTGGACAAAGGCCAGAACGGGGGAGATGTCAAAAAGGATGATCCCCATGCCGCTGGGGACGCCCACGCCGACGCACTGCAGAAAGCTGAGCAGACCGAAAACACAGCCCATCGCCAGGCCGCCCATCGGCCCCAGGGCGATGGCGGCAATGGCAATGGGGATGATGTTCAGGGTGATGGACAGCGGGCCGATGGGAATGGTCCCGATGGGCGTAAAGGAGAAGAGAATGAGCAGCGCCGTCATCAGGCCCAGGATCGCCAGAGCGCGCACGTCCGGCTTTTTTGCCTTCTTTTCCATATTCAATTACCTCCTGTTGTTGCTCCGCTCGGAAGGCGGATGCAGTACAGTGATTTCGCCGAAAACGGCCGCGGGACCGGCGGCGCTGCGGTTCCTCCTCCGAAAGGATACCCTGCGCCTGCCCGCCTCCGTTTTGGTCATGCGGATTATACCACGTTTTTTTGTAAAAGCAAGCCCCTTGATATTTCATTGCAGTTTCTTCCCAAATGAGCTATACTGTCAGAAAACTGCGCATCCTATGACGGGAGGGTTCCTGCTATGCTGAAGAGAAAAACGGTCCTGCTGGGGGTCACCGGCAGCATCGCGGCCTACAAGGCCGCCGCCCTGGCCTCCGCGCTTGTAAAGCAGCACGCGGCAGTGGACGTGATCATGACCAAAAACGCCATGGAGTTCATCACGCCCCTGACCTTTGAGCACCTCACCCACCGGAAGGTGCACACCGACACCTTCGACCGGGGAGGGCCGGAGGAGGTGTCCCACATCGCCCTTGCCGAGCGGGCGGACCTGGCGATCATCGCCCCCGCCACGGCCAACGTCTGCGCCAAGCTGGCCCACGGCCTGGCCGACGACATGCTCACCAGCACCCTTCTGGCCTGCCGCTGCCCCCGGCTCATCGCTCCGGCCATGAACACCAATATGCTGGAAAACCCCGTCACCCAGGACAACCTGGAGACGCTGCGGCACTACGGCTGGACCGTCATTCCCCCCGCCTCCGGCCTTCTGGCCTGCGGCGCGGTGGGGCCGGGGAAGCTCCCGGAGCCGGAAACCCTGCTCCGGTACGTCCTGCGGGAGCTGGCCCTTCCCCACGACCTCATGGGGAAAAAGGTCCTCGTCACCGCCGGGCCCACCCAGGAGCCCCTGGACCCCGTCCGCTATCTCACCAACCGTTCCTCCGGGAAGATGGGCTATGCCCTGGCCCGGATGGCCATGCTCCGGGGCGCGGAGGTGACGCTGGTTTCCGGGGAGACCGCCCTGGAGCCGCCTCCCTTTGTGGAGACCGTGCCCGTCAGGACGGCGGAGGAGATGTTCCGGGCGGTGGAGGCGCGCTTTGAAGAGGCGGACCTCATCGTCATGGCCGCCGCCGTGGCCGACTTCACGCCGGAGGAAGTGGCGGAAAACAAGATCAAGAAAAAGGACGGGGGCCTCACCCTCACCCTCCGGCGCACGAAGGATATCCTGCAGTACCTGGGGGCGCACCGGCGGCCCGGCCAGGTGGTGGTGGGCTTCGCCATGGAGAGCGAGAACCTGCTGGAAAACGCCGGCGCCAAGCTGGAAAAGAAGAACGTGGACATGATCTGCGCAAACGACGTGAAGCAGCCCGGCGCGGGCTTCCAGGTGGATACCAACGTCCTCACCCTCATCACCCGGGAGGATACCCGGCAGCTTCCCCTGCTCTCCAAAGAGGAGGCGGCTCTTGCGGTCCTGGACCGGGCGCTGGCCCTGGCGGGGGAGAAGCAGGCATGATCCTGGCCCTGGATGCGGGAAACACCAACATCGTCCTGGGCGGCCTGGAGGGGGAAGAGACCCTCTTCCTGGAGCGCCTTGCCGCGGACCCGAGGCAGACTGCGGCGGAATACGCCGCCCTGCTGAAAAGCCTGCTGGAGCTCCATGGGCTCGAGGCGGGGAGCGTGGAGGGGGCTGTTATCTCCTCCGTGGTGCCGCCCCTGGACCGGGTTTTGGCCCAGGCGGTCCGGCTTCTCTGCGGCAAAGAAAGCCTGGTGGTGGGCCCCGAAATGGAGACCGGGCTGAGGATCGCCACCGACGATCCCGATGAGCTGGGAGCGGACCTGATCGCCGCCGCCGCAGCCGCCCTGGAGAAGTACCCCCTGCCCCAGATTCTTCTGGACCTGGGCACCGCCACCACCCTCTCCGTGCTGGACCGGGAGGGGGTCTTCCGGGGCGTGGTGATCTGCCCCGGGGTGAAGGTCTCCTTCGGCGCCCTGAGCGCCGCCGCGGCCCAGCTCCCCGAGCTCCCCTTCGGCGAGCCGGGGAAGGTCATCGGCACGAACAGCCCGGAGTGCATGCAGTCCGGAATTCTTTACGGCCACGCCGCCATGCTGGACGGCCTCATCGACCGCATCGAGGAGGAGCTGGGGGAGAGGTGTGTCCGCGTCGCCACCGGGGGCCTCAGCGGGAGGATCGTCCCCTATTGCAGGCGGGAGATCCTTATGGACGAAGACCTGGTGATGGACGGGCTGCGGATCCTGTACGAGAAGAACAGTGGCTAGCGGCTAGTGGTTAGTGGTTAGATTTTCGGGGCTTCCGCTTCTGCGGAAGCCCTGACTTATCTGGTCTTGCGCGGAAAAAAATCGTATGCTATGATGTTTTTTACAACCTCATTAAACAAAGGAAAGGGGGAGGAGGCATGAAGCTCCTCTGGAGGCTGAGCCGGGAGGCAGGGCGCTATAAAAAGCTCTACGCCGCCGCCATTTTCTCCACGCTGATGCTCACCCTCATCAACCTGGCGGCGCCCAGGGCCCTCTCGGCCATGACGGGCATCGTCAGCCGGGGCGTGGACGAGGCGGCCATGCGCCGGATCGGCCTGCTGACGCTGATCCTGGTGGGGCTCTACCTTATGCGCATCCTCTTCCGCTACCTCTCCAACTACCTGGCCCACCGGGCGGCCTGGCAGCTGGTGGGGGACCTGCGGACCAAGACCTATGACAAGCTGGAGCGGATGCACCTGGGCTACTTCCACGACAAGCAGACCGGCGACCTCATGAGCCGGATCGTGAACGACACCCGGGACTTCGAGCTCCTTTACGCCCACATCATCCCCGAGACCATCACCAACCTGGTCACCTTCCTGGGGGTGCTCGTTGTGCTCCTCACCATCAACTGGAAGCTGGCCCTGATCACCTGCGCCCCCATTCCCCTGATCCTGGCCTCCGGGGTCCTCTTCGCCAAAAAGGTGCGGCCCGTGTTCCGCCTCTCCCAGAACAAGATGGGCGAGCTGAACGGAAAATTGCAGGACAACCTCTCCGGCCTCCACGAGATCCAGTCCTTCGGCCGGGAGAGCTACGAGACGGGCCGGGTGGACGACAAGAACTTCGAGCATGTCCGGGCTATGCTCCGGGCCCTTCGGCTCAGCGCCATCTTCCACCCCTCCGTGGAGTTCATCTCCTCCCTGGGCACCATTCTGGTGGTGGGCTTCGGGGGCTGGCTGGCCTGGCGAGAGGGGCTGCTGGTGGAGGACGTAGTGGCCTTTCTCCTCTACCTGGGCCTCTTCTACGCCCCGGTGACCGGGCTGGCGAACCTGCTGGAAAACCTGCAGCAGTCCCTGGCGGGGGCCGAGCGGGTGGTGGCGGTGCTGGACGCCCCGGCGGAGATCGTGGACAAGCCCCAGGCCAGGGAGCTGAAGAACGTGGAGGGGGCCATCGCCTTCGAGCACGTGGACTTCTCCTACAGCGAGGGCATCCCGGTCCTCAAGGACATCAGCTTCACCTGCGCGCCGGGGAAGATGCTGGCCCTGGTGGGGCCCACCGGGGTGGGGAAGACCACCCTGACCCAGCTCATCTCCCGCTTTTACGAGCCCACTGCCGGGCGCATCCTCCTCGACGGGCAGGATATCTCGGAGGTGACCATCGAGAGCCTGCGGCGGAACATCTCCCCGGTATTGCAGGACACCTTCCTCTTCAACGGCAGCATCACGGAGAACATCGCCTACGCCGTCCCCGAGGCCACGGCGGAGGAGATCCGGGCGGCGGCCAGGGCCGCCAACATCCACGAGGACATTATGGCCATGCCCGACGGCTACGACACCCAGGTGGGGGAGCGGGGATTGCGGCTCTCCGG
>JAFXTU010000032.1 GCA_017535635.1 Oscillospiraceae bacterium | reverse complement strand
GCACATTCCGCTCGCATGTGCCATAATCTTTTTGCGGTATTATTCTTTTCACAAATCAATATTACCACAAACAAGAAGCCGAGGCGACTTTTTTAGCCACCTCGGTCTCTTGTTTTTCTAGGGACTTTTGCTACAGCCCCTCCTGTTCTGCGCCTTGACACCGGCAAAAGCTGAACCGGGAGTTTCCGCCGCAAATTGACAAACCCCGGCGCATTTGCTAGAATGCCAAAGGCTTCGGGAGGAGTGCCCCGGAGGCTCCGGCGGCGACAGCGCGCCGGGCAAAGGTCCTCCCCCCTTCCGCCCCGATGCCTTCCTCAAACCAAACCCGAAGAGAAAGCTTCCGACCATGAAAAAACACCTTCCCGCCCTGGCGGTACTGGCTGCCGGGGCCTCCTGGGGCATCATCAGCCTCTTCGTCCGCCGCCTCTACGCCGCAGGGCTTCAGCCCCTGCAGATCTCCTGCATCCGGCTGGTGACGGCGGCGGTCTGCTTTTTCCCCTTCCTGGCCCTGCGGGACCGGGGGAAGCTGCGCATCCGCCTCCGTGACCTTTGGATCTTCGCGGGGACGGGGATCGTCAGCGTGGTTTTCTTCAACGTCCTCTACTTCTACGCCACGGTGCACAGCCAGGCCTCCGTGGCGGTAGTGCTCCTCTACTCCTCCCCCGCTTTCGTCCTGCTCCTCTCCGCCCTCTTCTATCAGGAGAAGATCACCCGGTCCAGGCTCCTGAGCCTGGGGCTCACGGTGCTGGGCTGCGTCCTGGTGAGCGGCGCCCTGGGCGGGGGCTACCGGCTGAGCGGAAGAGTCCTCCTGGCAGGGCTGGGCAGCGGCTTCTTCTACGCCCTCTATACTATCTTCGCCCGCCTGGGGCTGCGGCGCTACGACTCCATGACCGTCACGGCCTATACCTTCCTGCTGGGGGCCCTGGCCTCTCTGCCCATGGGGAGCCCGGGGGGCGTGGTCTCGGCCCTGGCAGGGGATCCGGCACTGTGGTGGAGCTGCCTCGCCATCGGGGTGGTGAGCACGGCCCTCCCCTACGTCCTCTATACCTGGGGCCTCCAGCGGATGGACTCCTCCCGGGCCGCCATTCTGGCCGCTTCGGAGCCGCTGGTGGGGGCGATGCTGGGCATGCTTGCCTACGCCGAGCCCCACGGCCTCCTGAAGCTCCTGGGCATCGCTTTCATCCTGGCCGCCATCGCAGTACAGAGCAGCGGGAAGAGTGAGAAATGAGGAGTGAGGAGCGAGGAGCGAGGAGCGAGGAGAGGCGGTATCGCCTTCGGCGATGATATTATAATCACTCTTCGGGAGGGAACCATTATGAACATCGCCGGGGATAAGAGCAAGGCGTTTGCCATTCGGATTATAAGGCTGTACAAATACCTGCAAACGGAGAAAAAGGAATTTATACTCTCCAGGCAGCTCCTCCGCTCCGGCACATCCATCGGCGCCAACCTGGCGGAGGCCCACTACGCAGTCAGCAAAAGTGAATTCCTGGCAAAGACGTATATTGCTTTGAAGGAAGCCGCGGAAACACTTTACTGGCTGGAGCTGCTCTATGAGACCGATTATCTGAACGAATCGCAGTATCACAGCCTCCGCGCCGACGCCGAGGAACTCCGCAGAATGCTTTCCGCCACCACGAAAACCACAAAGGATGTTTTGAGCGCAAAAAAAGAGGAATGAAGTCATCGACTCTATCCAATAATATCCGCCGCAGGCGGCACATTCACTCCTCTCTCCTCCCGTATTGTAACACTTAAGTTACACATCCTTTCCCCCTATTGCAATTCGGACGAAAATCGGCTAAACTCGCGGTGCACTTAAAAGGGGGCGCCTCTCTGCGCGCCGCCTGTGCAAAAGAACGGTGATCACGCGAAAGCGTTTTCACAACGGCTCGCCTCTTTCATGTTGGGGGCCCGCCGTAAAAATCTATAAAGGAGGAAAAGAACATGAGAACCATGAAGAAGGCCCTGTGCTTCATCCTGGCGATGGTCTTCGTCCTGGGCCTCTGCACCATCGGCGCCGGCGCTGCCTTTACCGATGACGCGAAGGTCACTTATACGGACGCGGTCAACGTCATGTCCGGCCTGGGCCTGATCAAGGGTTATCCCGACGGCTCCTTCAAGCCCAAGGATAACATCACCCGCGCTGAGGCCGCCGTCCTGATCGCCCGCATGATGCTGGGCGAGAAGAGGGCGGAGCAGCTCCCCAAGAGAAGCACCGGCTTCGATGATGAGATTCCCGACTGGGCTGCCGGCGCTGTTTCTTACTGCGCCAACCAGGGCATCATCAACGGCCGCGGCGACGGCAAGTTCTATCCCAACGACAACATCACCGGCCTTGAGATGGCCAAGATGCTGCTCTGCGCTGCCGGCTACGGCCAGGAGGGCGAGTATGTGGGCCGCGGCTGGGATACCGAAGTCTTCAAAGACGCCGTCCGTAAGGGCATCTACAGCGACGACATCGACGTCGACAACTTCGACGCTCCCGCCACCCGCGAGGAGTGCGCCGCCTACGTGCTGAACACCCTGACCGAGGTTCCTCTGCAGGACTACAGCGAGAAGAACGGCTACAGCGATGTCAAGGACAAGGACAGCAAGAACGTCACCTTCGGTTCCTCCGTGTGGAGCTTCGTGAGCGTGAAGGGCCAGGTCCAGGCGAACGAGGGCACCGGCGCTGCCTACACGACGGTCTACCCCCGGCAGGACGACGGCACCTTCGGCGGCAAGCCCCTGTACTTCGCGTACGACTACGGCACCGCTGATCCTCTGAGCGTCGTAGCCCATGAAGTGAAGGTCTACTACAAGGACGTGGAGAAGAAGGGCGAAAGCGGCAATTACTACGAGGCCTACACCCTGGAAGACATCTCCACCACCTTCTCCAACGCTTTCGGCAACTTCAACGACACCTATGTGGCCCTCTACGCGGCCAACAAGGACAACGCTGATGTCCAGATCAAGAACATCCCCGTTTGGAACAACTACACCTACGAGAAGGGCAACGATACTTACGTCAGCTACTTCGGTGATTTCTTCGGCGGAAAGGCTAACATCGACAAGAACGTCAAGACAATCGGAGACATAAAGGACAAGACCAGCGGCAGCTACTCCAACCTCTTCTATGACTCCGGCACCTACATCATGGATTCCGATGGCATGGTCATTGCCCGTACCAGCTCCAGCACCAAGACCGACAAGGTCATCAAGATCGAGTCCGACGGCATCACCCTGAAGACTGCCGGCAAGATCAAGACCGCCGATTACAGCGCTTACGACGCCATCGCCGTGGGCGACTACGTCACCGTTAAGACGGCCGGCACCTTCACCAACATCGGGCCCACCACCACCCGCGATGTGAAGATCTCCACCCTCAGCAACGGCACCATCAACGGCTCCATCTACTCCAGCGCCAACTCCATCGTGGACGGCTCTGTTGGCATCACCGGCGGCTACCTCAATGTGGAGGCCGGTAAGGAATATCGGCTCTACGGCTACCAGGACGGCTTCTTCTTCTGGTACTTCGACGCTGTCGCGGCCGGAGATGACACTGTCGGCAACTACGTGTTCCTGCACGAGAACTTCCAGGTCAGCACCAGCGGCACCGTTGCCAGCCGCGGCAAGGGCACCACGGACTTCTACATCCGCGTGATCGACGCCACCGGCGAAGTCATCTCCTACAAGATCAACGACGATCTGGCTGATGATCCCAACGGCGACAAGAGCACGGCTGACGCTCTGAAGGCCGGCGCCAACGGTGCTGTCACCGGCGGCTGGGCTCGCGGTGTCTACACCCTGAAGTTCAACGACGACGGCGAGGTCACCAAGCTTGACACTGTCGGCGGCGGCGCCCTCAACAAGGATGCGAACCGCACCTCCTTCCTGAAGGACGCTGGCGGCAACATGTACTACGTCACCAACGACACCAAGATCTTCTACCTCAAGAAGACCACCGACACTGGCGCCGTCATCGGCCCCAGCACCATCAAGGCTCTGCCCAACGCCAACCCCGCCGGCACCATCTATGCTTACTGGGGCGACAAGGCTGCTTCCGGCTATGAGCTGAAGGCCATCTGGATCGATGACACGCCCAAGGCGGCTGACGCTTCCAACAACAGCTTCATCTACTTCGGCGTCGGCAACTTCTACGGCACTCCGTTCGCCTCCCTGCCCTCCGCGGGCGGCACCGGTGTTGTGGGCGACAAGGCTTACAGCTACTACACCGCTTACATTGACGGTGTGAAGACCGAGAACGTCTACGTGAAGAATCCCGAGGTCATTGCCAACAACTCCTTCTACACCTACACTGTGGAAGACGGTGTGTACACCCTCACCAAGACTCCTTACACCGGCACCGGCAGCAACACCAAGGTTGCCACCGATGTGGTTGTCGACGATGATGCTTACAACACCACCACCGGCAAGTTCTACCTGAATTCCGACGGCGTGGATATCTCCGGCCTGAAGTTCTACAACATCTCCGGCGCTACCACGAAGGACGGCTTCAGCTCTCTGACCATCAACTCCATGGACGATGTGATGGATCTGCTGGAGGATTACACCGTGCAGATCACTTACATGTACAAGCAGAACAGCACCACGAAGGTCCAGACGCCCATCGGCGCCATCTTCGTGACCCTCGTCACCGCGAAGTAAAAAACACAGTCAGTTATTCTGATCCAAGCAGTGTTTCCGCCCCCGGGCCTCGGCCCGGGGGCGGTTTTTCCGCCTATCTCTCCCTCAGCCGGTCCTCGTACTCACGCAGCGCCCTCTGCCATTCGTTCTCCTTCCCGGCATAGCGCTCATAGGTATCTGCCAGACTGAGCAGCCGTTCAAACTCCTGGAGATAGCGGCTGTAGGCGCTCCGGTAGACCTCCGGAAACCGGTCGGAGAGCTTGGCGGCGTAGTTGTTCTCCGCCTGGGCTGCGGCGGAGACAGCATAGGAGGAGGGTACGCCCCCGGTCGTCGCGGCAGCCCGGCCCAGGGCGTCCTCAGAGGCCCGCCGGCCTTCCCGCCGATACTGCTTCTGATATGCCTGCCATTCCGGGTCCGTCGCCGGGTCGTAGCTGAACTGTTCCCGCTCCAGCCTGTCCATGAGCCTGTCCTTCCGACCGTCGTAGGTACTCAGGTACTGCTGGTATACGGTCCCGGCGGAGGGTGCCGCCTCCTTGATCTCCCGGTACTCCATCTTGGGCGCGCTGCCGCCGACATTCCCCGTGCCGCCGCTGGGCCGCAGGGACGAGGGTGCGTGTACCTCCGCGCTCATAAGCTTGTCTCCGCCCTGGCCCCCCTCCTGAGGGGGCCGGGACAAAGCGGCTGAGAGCGTCCCTCCCGAGGCCCCGTTCTCCGTCCCCACACCCGGCTGTGCAGCAGGCGCGGTCACTCCCCCCGCACCGGCCAGCACCGCGTGCGCCAGGGCGTCCAGCGCCCGGATGTTGCTCTCCGGACCCCCGATCCCCTGCGGCAATTCTGCCGGGTCCTCTTCCTTTTTTCTGCCCCGCTGGATTTGAGGCGCTGTCATATTCGTCACTGTTTTCCCTCCCGTTTATATCAGTTAGGAGTGTGGAGTGAGGAATGAGGAGTTGTGGTGTCGCTTACGCGATTATAATATACCGCCGAAGGCGGCTCCTTAACTTCTCACTCCTAACTCCTAACCCCTCACTTTGTCTGCTTCCAGCTCCCGCCGTACTTCTCCTCCGTGACGCTGTAGACCGTCGCGCCCCCAATCCCCGTGAGCTTCAGCGTGTAGTGGTCGCAGCGCCGGAGGATCAGCGGCACATGATAGCTCATCTTTTCCGTGGCCGTGATCGTCCGCTTCTCCTCCCACGCCCCGCCGTCGTAGCGGACGTGGACCGCGAGGCTCGCTCCCTCCTCCATTTCGCAGCGGAGGAGGACCCGGAGCAGCCCCTTCTTGTTCTGGCTCCCGCTGTCCGAGGTCTCGTAGAAGCGGGTAGAATCCGCGAACTGAGCCATCCAGGCGAAGGCCGCTTCCTCCGTCCCGTCCTGCCCGTCCATGCGCCACAGCCCGCCGGTCCTGAGGAGCATATACAGCCCGCCGTAGACGAAGACGAATCCCATGGCCTCGCTCTCGTCCTCCCTGTGCCAGGTCCGGGCCTGGGTGTCGTAGACGTAGAGGCCCCAGCCGTCGGCGGAGTGCATGCTGACGTAGTAGCGAAGCCCGTCGGAGCCCGCCGCGGCGCTGTCGAACCGGGTATTCATCCCCAGGGGCGCGGAGATCACCGCCGGGATGCCGCCTGTGTAGGCGCAGATGCCCGCTCTGGAGAGGTAGTACAAGGTTTCCCCCGCCACGGCGAGGCTCTTCGCGCTCCCCGGCTGGACCCCCAGCCGCGCCGAGGCCGTCCACTGGAAGTTGTCCGGCCGGTCCCCGTAGACCTTGTAGACCATGTCCTCCTTGAAGAAGATGGGGTAGCCCAGGTAGCTGACGCAGGCGGTGAAGTCCCCGGCGTCCACGTTCCCGCTCTGCCAGGAGTCGGTGCTGAGGCCGTCGAACACGTTGAAGTTGAAGGGGTCCCCCAGCTTGCTCGCGTAGATGATATCCCCCGCGCAGCCCCACAGCCGGTTTTCGTTCACGCAGACGAAGTCCAGGTCCGGCACGTCCCGGCTGACGGTGACGGTCCCGGTCTCCGTGTAGTCCACCCACACCGAGCCGAAGACCAGCTCTTCCCCGCCGCTTCCCTCCGTGACGGTGACGGAAGAAGTCACGCCGCCCACGGTGGCGGTCATGGCCGCGCCGTCCCAGTGCAGGGCGTCCCCCTCGTTCATGTCGGGGAGAGTGAACTGCAGCGCCGTGTCCGAGGGCGTGAAGTGATACTGCCCCGCCTCCAGGCCGTCCGGCCCCACGGTGTAGGACCAGCTCCGGTCCAGCGTGAAGGAGTTGTCGTAGAAGCGGAGGTAATCCCCCTCCACTTCCCGGATGATGTAGCTCCCGTTGTTCTCCGGGTGCACCGCGCAGCCCGCGATGGTCACGGCGTCTCCCGCCCGAAAGTCCGTCCCCCAGCTCGCCCCGGAGAGATAGATGGTGTTGGCCTGGGCCGGGACGCCGGTATACGTCCCGTTTTGGAAGCTCATGCTCCCGCTGCGGCTCGCCTCCAGGCTCCCGAAGGTCCCGGAGGCGGCGTCGTAGTATTTCTTGTCCGGGAAGATGAGCACCCGGTCTCCCATGAGGGCGAAGACCTTCTCCCCGGCGGACACGGTCCCCACCGCCGTCCCGTCGTAGAGGAAGCTGATCCCGTCCACCCAGAAGGGCGCGTCCCCGGCCCCGATGCCGCCGGGGGCCGTGAACGTCGCCGAAAGGCTCCGCCGCGCGCGGGTGCTCAGGAGCGGGTACTCCCGCGCCGACAGGTTCCGCATGTCGTACAGCTCCCCGTCCTTCGCGCCGGGGTTGTGGTTCAGCCCGCCGAAGACGGTACGCACAACGGGATACAGGACGCCCTTGGAATAGGGCAGACTAGGCAAACTCATCAAATCAACCTCCTCTTTGCCTTCCCCTGGGGGAAGGTGTCGCCGCAGGCGACGGATGAGGGACCCCCGTCCCCCGTTCCTGCTAATTCCGCGCCCCACACCGGGACGCCGCCGATCTTGATGTAAGAGCCGGACAGGTCAATGTTGGTGTAGGTCGCTGAGTTATAAGACGCATGTGCGATCCCGCCGAAGCCGAATCTTCGATTGGTGCTCTCTGAATGGAATTGCGCCGGAATGCCCGACGCCGAAATCTCATCGGAGTAGGAGCCGTTCAGAGCCTTCACCCCCAGGGTCAGGATCCCGTTTCTCCAGCTTATCCAGGTGTCATACCAGATCCCGAAATCTATTTCTCCATAACCCAGTGACAACGCGTATTCCCAGTTGTGACCGCTGCCTCCTCTGTCGGAATGCCCGCACCAGAGGAAGGGTTTGTCGCTCTGCTGCCAGTCGATGGTCGGCGCATATTTAAACTGGCTATAGCTCCCGAAAAGCGTCTGCTGGTGGCCCGTGGTCCGTTCGCAAAGAAAGCGGCAGCCCACCTCATATCCCTGGTCCAGTCCGGATCAATGTAGGTTTTATCGTCGTTACAGCATAGAGCCATATGACCGGAAGTAAACCCGGATACCACTCCGCCTCTGGAAAACAAGCCGGGATTGTCCGGTCGCCACAGCCCTCCGCTACTCTCTCTGCCGCTCCCGCGCCCGGTCACGTTCTGCCTCGTCATCGCCAGCACCGCTGTCTGCAGCAGCTCTGCCCTCGTCATACCACATTCACCACGCATTCATGCCCGTCCGGCCAAGTGTAGGTAACCGTGTCACCGTCTACCGTGAAGGTCAGGCCGTACTCCTCCTCGCTGCCCTCCACAGTGTAGTCCACCGTTCCGTTCCCCGTGTCGATGGTGCAGCTTGCCAGCCTTCTGTGCTTCGCGTCCACGAAGTCCGAGAGGGCGATGTCCGTCTCCTCCACGCCGGAGGTGACGTAGCGGATCAGCAGGTCGTTCTGTTCCTTGAAGATGTAGCCCTTGGAGTTCCCCTGCCCGTCGCCCGCGCCCAGCACGATCACCGGGCCGTAGGTGGTCGTCCCCTGGGTGGTCATGAGCTCCTGGAAGCGGACGGACATTTTTGTGAGCTCGTCGTAGACGTAGACCGTCACCGGCCAGGGCGTCGCCTCCATACAGGTCATTCTGGTTCGGCTCTCGTCCGTCCAATAGTAGGGCCGCCCGTCCCGACTCAGCTGCTCCGTCCGCAGGGGTGACGCCACGGAAGCGGTGATGAAGTCGATCTGCTCCTCATGGATGGAGATGTAGTTCACGTCCGCCCTGCTGCCGTGGAGGTAGTTCTGCGCCCGCAGGTAGTCCGTCCGCAGCTTCCATACGGTCAGGTCCGCGATGTCGCCGTAATTGGCGTACAGCTCGTTGGTGACGACGGTGTTGCTGAGGATGGTATTGGCCAGGATGATCTCGGAGATCAGGGTCTCAAAGTAGTTGTTCGTCTCCCCGGTCCCGCTGCCGTCCCCGCCGAAAGCCTGTTCCACCACCTCCTGCGCCCCGGCCTGGGTGAAGTTGTCCTTCCCCAGGTGCCGGAGGAGGTAGCGCAGCTCCTCCAGGAGCATGAAGAGGTAGTTCTGGATGGCGCTGACCTTCTCCTCGGTGCTCTCGCTCCCGTTCCAGCGGGGCAGCCCCGCGTCGATCATGTGCATAGAATCCGGCATTTTCCTCTCGCCTTCTTTCTGCGTTGTCGGAGGAGGAGGGCAGAGCGAGGAGGCCCGCCCCAGACCCCCAGCTCCCCCCTCACTCCTAACTGAGCTTAAGTCTCAGCGCCACATAGCCCAGCAGCAGGGTCACCGCCCACTGCAGTGCCAGGGAGACCACGGTGTCCCAGTGCCGGGCAGGCCGGTCCCGCAGCGCCTGGACGAAGACGCCCAGCTCGGAGAGCTTGTTGTCGATCTGCCGCAGCCGCTGGTCCAGCAGGGCCAGGGTCGTATCCCCGTGATGCAGCCGCTCCTCGCAGCTCTCCAGGCGCCGCCGCAGCTCGTCCAATTCTCCCCGGCTGACCTCGCCCATCCCCTTCTGCCTTGCTCCGTATTCGGAGCGGCTTCCCGACGTCTCCGTCCTCATGGGGCTCAGCTCAGGGGCGTCGCCCCGGCCACGCCGGCGCAGGCGATGCCCCGCCAGTCGTGGAAGCCGGCGGTGAACCGAGCTCTCCCCCGCCAGACGTTGGCGTCGGTGTTGTCGTCGATCTTGCTGGAAACCTCCAGGGCCACCCGGTCCAGCCAGATGAGTGTGCCGTAGTCCTGGTTATAGCGGCTGTCCAGAAGCAGCCAGGGAGCGGTCCCGGCGGTGATGTACTGGTTCAGGTAGCTCCAGACCACCACGTTCCAGCGGCCGAACTGGTAGTTGAAGCCGTTGTTGGCCGTGCTGGGGTCCTTCTCCGCACCGATGGCGGCAAAGACGGCCTTCTTGAGAGCGTGGATGTTGGGGATGACGATGGTATCCGGAGCCACGTCCAGGATCTCGTTGTTGTCCCCGCGGATGTTCTGCATCTTCACCTCCAGCATCCCCAGGGCGTCGTCGGAGAAAGCGTCGGAGAAGAGGTTGCACTGCGCCGCCCCCTTCACCTTGGCGGGGTGATCGGCGGCGAAGAGGTTCTTGCCGTCGCTGGTCTTGAGGCCAAAGCTGCCCCCGCCGAACTTCACGCTGGCATTGCCCTGGATCGCGCCGCCCAGGAGGGCCGCGCCGAACTTCTCCCGGGTCCGGTAGTAGGCGGTGACGAAGGCGCCGGGCCGACGCCGGAGGTCGATGGTCTCGGAGTCCTCCACCATCTTCCGGGAGATGGAGAAGGAATCCTTCCACTCCACCGCCTCCAGGAGCTTGGAGTAGCCCTCCTCCATGCCGTCCGTGGGGTAAGCGCCGTTCTCACCCACCACCTGGAAACCGTCCATGGCGGTGAGGCTGGTGAACTTCTCGGCGAAGTGGGAGCTCTTCTCCATGGCGAAGAGCTTCTTCACCACGCTCATCTGCTCGAACTGCTCTCCCCGCTTCTCGATGAGCATGCGGACCGGCGCCTGGTTCTTGCCGAAGATGGAGTCATTGACCCCGCTGGCTTCGGAGAATACGATGTTTGCCATTAACTATACCCTTCCTTTCTCATTAGAGTGGCGTGTCTTTCAGTGAGGAGTGTTGAGAGAGGAGTGAGGAGCTGTGGTGTGTCCCTTCGGAACATCGTCGTCGCTCGGGAGAATGTCATGTATCCGCGCCGTACGCGAATACATGAATGATTCCCCCGGCTCCTCCTCTCCAAAACGGAACATTCCGTTCCGTTTTGGGAAGGACGTTTCGCCGGAATCTTGCGGGTATTCGCCTTTTGGGCGGATACTCGCCATTCCGCGCGAGGGGACCCGCCGCGAAGCGGTGGGCGCGTGCTGCCTCTTTCCGGCGAATAAGGACGCCGCCGGAGGCGATGCCGAAACTCCTCACTACTCACTCCTCACTACTCACTCTTACTCAAACCGCACCAGCACTCTGCTGCCCACAGCGTCCCCGTCCTTGTCCACGATGGAGGCCACGCCGCCGGTGGTGGTGCCGGTGACCTGGAGGCCGTCCGTGTGGATGGTGACCTTCGCGCCGATCTCCACGCCGCTGAGGCTGGCGGAGTTGACGCACTCGAACACGATGTCCGGCTCCGCCTTGATCACGGGGATCAGGGTCCCCGCCGCCACGGCGGCGGGAGCCTCCATCATGCAGATGTAGGCGGGCTTGGTGGTGCCGCTGGCCTTGGCGAGCTTGCCGGAAGAGAGCACCAGCGCGAGACCGATGTCCGGCTTGGTGCTGCCCGTCGCCGGGAGGTATTCCCAGGGCTGTACCCGCCCGTCGGAATTAGAGTGAGGAATAAAACCACGAGCCATAAATGATCATCCTTTCCTTTTCGGCTCCCTCTCTGAGGGAGCTGTCAGCGGAGCTGACTGAGGGAGTCCCCCCTTCACAGTCACTTCCGCCTGTTCTTATTCCAGTATTTCCGAAATTCGGAATCCGGCGTCCCCGGCAGCAGGGCCCGGAACAGCTCCAGCTCGTCGGGGGGCATGGGGATGTCTCCCTCCCCGCCCCGGCTCTGGGTGGCGTTCAGGTGGTCCTTCCCGGCAGCCTTGACCCGTGCGGCCTCCGCGGCCTCGGCGCTCTGGAGCGCCGCCAGTCTCGACCGGGCCGCCAGGGTGTAGGCGTCCACGAAATCCAGTCCCATCTCCACGTATTCCCGGAACCTCGGCCCAGCCTCGCTCCGGAGGATGCGCTCCAGGTCTTTCATCTCCGGGTCCAGGCGGGCGATCTGGGCCAGCTGCTTCTGCACCAGGCCGCTGCCGTCCTCCTCCGCTGCGGGAGCTTCCCGTCCGGGAAAGCCCTCCGGGGGATAAGCGGCGGGGAGGGCCGCGCCCTCTCCCTCCGCAGCCCGGATGACCGCCTCCGGCTCATACCGTGCGCTCTGTTCTGTGATTTCCATTCTGTCCCTCCATTCTCGCTTTTTCCCCGTCCGACGGCCCTTCTCCCGCCGGACAACGCTCTTGCCCTTTTTGGGCGCGATCTGCGCAGGGGCCTTCACCTCCTGGCTCCCCGTCTGGGAGATCCTTCCGGCGTAGGTTTTTTCCGTGCTCTTTTCCATGCTTTCACCCCCTTTTCATCTTCGCTCGAATGGCTTCCCGCCAGGCGTCTTCCTTTGCCTGCGTGTCCACCTGGCGAAGCAGTTCCTCCCGGTATTCCCCAGGCTGCGTCTCCTGCTGCTCCTGCTCTTTTTTGAGCATTTCCAGGTATTCCTTCGTGTCGCTGGCCCCGGGGTAGTGCAGGAGCTCCAGCTTGGTCCAGTAGAGGATGAGGGCGTCCATGCTCCCCGGCTGCCCGAAGGCCCCCATCTGGAACATGGCGCCAGCCTCCTGCCACATCTGCTCCCGGTTGTTGGCCAGCGGCGTGGAGGTGTCGCAGGAGAAGAGGAAGCGGTCGTCATCCAGGATGCAGTGCCACGCCCCGGCGGCGTCCTGCTCATAGAAGTCGTAGCGGTTGAATTCTTCGTACTGCGCTTCGCCCCGGTCGTCGGAGGCCACGATGGGCCGCGGCTCGTCGGCGTAAGCTACCTTGAGCTGTGCGATCCGCTTGAAAAGCTCGGCGTAGGCCGCTTCCTTCAGGACCCGCTTGGATTCCAGCCGCCCCGCGCTTTGTGCCGCGGCGAACTGCTTGGCCACGCCGGACTCCGCAGTCCGGTCCTGCCGCCCCTGGAAGGAGTCGGTGATGCCCAGGATCTGCCGGGCCTCCTCGTAGACCCCCGCCAGGTACTGCATCTCGAAGCTCAGGTCCCCGGAGAACTGATACACGTCGATCATGGCCTTGTCCGCCGCGTTCCCAATGTACCATTTGTCCCCGTCCTCCGGGTCCACGCGGAAGTCCGCCCGGTCCGGGAGGGTGATCCGGGTCCCGGCCTTGATGAGCCGGTCGATGATCTTCGTCTCCATGCGGCTCACCGTGTTCTGCTGGTCCTCGATCTTGTCCGCGTCAGAGTCCCCCAGGAGCCGCCCGAAGAGGGAAACGTTCCGCTGGAGGAACACCGGGAACACGTCCGGCTTGTAGTAGGGGAGCCGTGTGGGCGTGAGGACGGGCAGCCCAGCCTCGTCCACGCCCGCCGCCGCGCCGGGGATCTGCGTCCCCGCCTGGGTGGTGACGCCGGAGAAAAGCTCCTCCTCGGCCTCCACGCCCTCGGCCAGCTTCCCGCCGCAGACGGGGCAGACCCGCGCCTCCCGGTCCGTCACCGGCGACCTGCACTCCACGCAGCGCCGCAGCCTCCTTGCTTCGTAGTCCTCCATGTCCTCCAGGACGGTGTCGCAGACCCAGGAGAACTTTCCCACGCCGCCGGACTTGTTCCGGTAGTAGGCGACATACTGGGTGACCATATCGTCGGCAGTGGCCGCCTCTCCGCTCAGGGCCCGGACCTCCGGCTCCGCCTCGCCCTCGTCCACGTCCTTCCCGTACTGCCGGCGGATGCTCTCCCGGGTCTGCGGGAGCTTCAGGACGACCGCGTCCATGTCCTCCAGACGTCCGTACACGCCGTCCTGCGGGATGACCTGCTTGGGGTGGAGGAGGGAGACCACCACGTCCCCCACGGTAGAGTGGGTACGCTTGGAGTTGTCCCATTCCACCAGCCAGAAGGCCCCGCCCTGGATGGGAATGGTGCGCTCGGCCAGGTCGTTCAGCTCCTCCATGGGGAGCCGATCCAGCTCGTTCCGGAGCATGTCCTCCAGGAGCTTCGCCTTTCCCTCGTCCGCCTGCCGCCGGGCGGTTACCTTCGGCTGCGGGATGGTGGAATTGACTTCGGATTCGATGTTCTCCGCCACGATATTCCGCAGGTGGACGGTCTTCCGCCGCTCCCCGCTGCGCTCCCGGTCCCGCCGGGTCAAAGGCTCAATGTCCCGCACTTCCCCCCGGTACAGAGCTTCCCGCCGGTCCATCTTCCCCAGCTCCTCCTCATAAGCGGCCTCGTTCCGCCCCAGCCAGTCCTTCCAGTAGTCCAGTTTTTCAGTTTTGTTCATAGCATCCACCCTTTGTTTTTGAGCGAAGCGTGAAGCTGCCGCCTGCGGCGGATCTCAGAGGTTTAATCCATGCCGCGCAAGCATTTCTCAACACCTCAAGTCTGTCCCCCACTGTGTTTCCCCTTCCCCGATCTTCTTCTCGATGTACTTCTCCAGGTCTGCCCTATACTCCGCCGTCACGTCCCCGGTGTCCGCCCAAAGGTTATTTTCTCCGTACAGGGTCCGCACCTCAGTCGGCGTGAGCTGATAGGTGATCGGCTCCGCCAGCTCATACACCACCTGCGCCCCGGTGCTGGGGCTTGTCCCGGCGGCGTACACGTCCCGGTCGGAGATCCAATCTCCCGGAAGCGTCTCCCCGGCATAGGAGGCGATCTGTCCGCGGGTCACTGTCAGCAGCCCCGTGTTCACGTCCAGCGTCCCGCCGTAGACGGTCCCGGCCTCGGCCTCCCAGGAAAACGAGTAGAGTGACTCGACTCTGACCGCAAAGCCCGCCACCAGCCCGAGACTGCCGTTCACAATACCGCTGCTGAGGGACCCGTCCGTACCGACACAGCGTACACGACTAGCGCTGGTCGGGTAAGGCCCGCGCAGCCACCAGTTACGGGGAGACCCGTTCAGAAGCTTGATGCGGTCGGCGCTGACGGCGCCGACGTAGAAGGCATACGGGGTGGTCTTCAGAGTGTCGTCCAGACCAAAACTGGTTTCGTACTGGCTGTTGTTCGCGCCCAAATTGACCTCAGTCTGGGAGAGCAAAAACACCTTATCCTCCACATCCTTATACAGGGGAGTGCCGCCAGAACGGTCTGTCGCGGAGGTGGCATAGCGCTTCTTCACGGTCTGTATATTCTCCCGCAGGGAGGGGTTGAGACCGGTAAGGAAACCCTGGAAGGTGTCCACGTTCGCGGGCGGGAAGTCAAACTTCGTCTTCTGCACCCACCAACCGGTCCCCACGGCATTCAGATACTGCCGAATGTTGGAGGTCTCCCAGTCGTTGGAACCTTGGCCGTTCCTCTGCGTATAGTTGACATTGGGGTAGTTGGAATCCAGATAGGTCGGATCGTTCGCTGTGGTCTTGCCCAGGTAAGAGCCCTCGCTGCCCTCGTCGGTAGCAAGCTGCTCTATCTGGGCAAAATCGATGCCATAGGTGACGAACTTCCCGTCCAGAACCTGCGCCTTGGTATAGGTGCTGTCGCTGCGATACACACCCAGGACGCTGTGCCGCACATACCCTCCGGCGGGGACCGCCTGGGTGGGCGTGAATCCAAAATCGCCGTCCTGCGTGGTCCCGGCGTTGTACGCGGCGTGGTCAGCGGTAATGTAATACCGGGTCCCGGCGCTCAGCCCCTCGGGGCAGTAAATCAGCGCCTCGGCAGCGTCGAACTGCACATTTGCAAGGCAGTTGATCGTCGCAAAAGTCATTGTATGCCGGACATCAGGGTCAACAGGTGTGTCATAGTCGATGTCCAGCACATCGTATGCCGTCAGATCCGGCATTGCCGGGCCGTTTGATAACTTCAGACCCTTCCATCCGCTGATGGGCCGCACGTTAGTAGGGCTAGGATCGCCGGAACCCTCCTGCACCGGCTGGATGCTGACCACGAGGCTCTTCGCCGGGACCCCGTCCGCCCCGTCCGGGAAGCTGGCGGGGCTTCCGGAGGCCGTATCCGTGGGGTAGGAGGCCAGCACCGCCGAGCGCTCCTTGGCCCGGATCGCCAGCAGCAGGTCGATTTCCTTCCCCGGGCGCATCACAGCGCCTCCCAGGTCCCGCCGGACCCCAGGGCCAGCACGTCCCCGCCCCGCACCAGGGCGTAGCTGAAGGGCGCAGGGGGCGCAGTTTTGCTCCCGTCCGGCAGGGTGAAGCCCGCCGCGGTGGGAAGGTCCGCCGTGTCCGAACTGTCGTCGCAGCCGAAGAGGCAGCGCTTCTTCCCGCCCAGCATCTCCTCCGGAGAGTCGATATACCCCATAAATGTGATCATTCTATTCCTCCTCCTTGTCCGCCGGACTGTAATTCCTGGCGAACCATCTTACGAACTCCCCCCACTCCGCATTGAAGAGGGCCATGCTGCCCGAATACCGGTCATATTCTCCGTTTGCGAAGTGGATCCGTGCCTGCAGATAGTCCCGGTAAAGCTTGTCATGGGGCGGCAGTACGGCCAGAGGCCGGTCCTTGTCCTGTCCATAGTCCAGCGGCGTGAACTCCCGGACCGGACGCAGAAGCACGTCGGTGATGACCATTCCCTCCACCTCGGAGACCCAGGCCGTCTTCTGGCCTTCCGTGTAGTCGTTGGGCTCAATGCCGTCCACAAAGTCGATGCAGTCCTTCAAGGTCAATGCGCTGTTCCCCCCTTTCGTCCTTATTCGCCGGAATGGCGGGTATTCGTCCGCGGGACGTATACCCGCAAGATTCCGGCTGCGCCGGGCGAGTAAGGAACTCTCGCCCGGCAGACCCGGCGATAGATGCCGGGCCACGTCCTCTCCAAATCGAACCCGCTTCCGCTGGGCTTCGATTTGGTCTTATGGCGGTGATCCCCATTTGTCCCTTAGCCTTGCTCTCGTTTCCTCATCCGCCGCGTAATAGTCGTCATACATGTCCTCGGTCCACGCCCTGCGCGAATCGGTCCCCTCGGTCAGCACCGTCATGCGCTACTGGGGCCGGACGTACCAGGCGATGGCCAGCGCCATCACGCAGTCGTCGTGCGCCCCCTCCTCCGCCTCCGGGCGGAGCTTTTCATTTCGGACGAAGGTGAGCATCTCCTCCAGCGTGGTCCGGTCGTTGACCGTCCCGATCCCCGTCCGCATGGTCTCCACCAGCTGGCCGATCATCACGGGCCGCGTCCTGGCGTCCGTTCTCACGCCGAAAGCCTGCCGGACCGTGCCGCTGAAGGTGTCCTCCGCCTCCCGGATGAACTGATTCCGGTAGCCCAGCATCTCCAGCCGCTTGATGGGGTAGGTGCTGAAATTCGCCTCCAGGCCCACCAGGGCGTCGTTGTAGTACTTCCCCAGGCAGTACACCTGTTTTGCGTAGGTGTCCTCGTCGTACTGATGGCGGAGGATGGCCACCTGTTCGCCGGTCACGTTGTCCAGCACCTGGGCCACGAACCAGTCGGACCCCTCGCCGGAGGTATCGCCGCCGATGACGTAGGGCCGCCCCGGCTCCGGTTCCCGGTATACGATCACCGGGCCGCTTGCGTCCTCCGTCCAGTGAGGAGTGTTGAGTGAGGAATGAGGAGTGAATGTGCCGCCTTCGGCGGAAATATTAAAATATCGTCCCGTAGGGACACCGCAACTCCTCACTCCTAACTCCTCACTCCTAACTGAAGAAGTCTCCTCTCTCCTAACTCCTAACTCTTCTCCGTACTCCCAAAACCCCCGCCTCACCGGCTCCGGGATCTCTCCCAGCCGCGCCGTGACCGCCCTGCCGTCGAAGACCGTCTTCCCCGTGACGCCCCACTCGCCCAGGCAGTAGACCGTATAGTAATACTCGTCCGTGTCCTTGAAGGCTTCCAGCGTCCGCACCGCCTCGGTTGTCAGGAAGCGGTTGTCCCTGTAGGTGCTCCGGTGGGTCCGCGCCCGCTCGTCCGGGGTATCGAAGAAGCGCCGCTTGAGCCAGTGGGTGATGCTGATGGGGTTGAAGCTGAGGATCATCTGGAGGTAGTGGGGGAAGACCGTCCGCAGCCGGATGTCCAGCTGGGCGAAGTCCTCCTCCGTGATCTCGCTGGCCTCCTCGATCCAGATGCCGGTGATGTCGTAGATGCTCTTGAGCTTTTCCACGTCGTCCAGCCCCGCGAAGAGGATCTCCGAGCCGTTGGCGAACGTGATCCGCATGTCCGAAGTGTTCACCTTCGCCCCTGCCCCGGCGTAGTGCTCGCTGATCTGGCCCCGCAGCTGGGCAAAGCAGGAGTCCCGCAGGGTCCGGGCTACCTTCCGGCACACGAGCCAGCGGTGCCCCGGCTCCGTGGTGACCCGCTCCAGCACCTTCCGCCCCGCAAAGATCGACTTGCCGGACCCGCCGCCTCCGCAGAGCACCAGATAGCGGTGCTCGTCGAAGAAGAGGGGGAGAAACGCGGCGTTGGAGGTCCTTTTCAGGGCTTCGTACCAGTCAAGTGCCCTTCGTCGTTTCTCACTCCGTTCTCCGCTCTTCACTCGCAACTCTCAACTCTCCACTCTCACCGCTTCACTCTTCACTCTCCCCATCGTCCAGCTCGTCCCGGAGCAGGCTTCGCTTCTCGCTCAGGGACAGGGGTTCTTCTCCCCGCTCCGGCAGCTCCAGGCCCCCCAGATGGTTCTGCATGTGGTAGATGAGGCCCCGCACGTCCTTCTTCGTCAGCAGGGTCTGCTCCTTCCACTCCCGCATCAGGGCCCCGGCCTTCTGCACCGCCTCCGACAGCTCCGGGTGGAGACTGCGGTCGGAGAGCTTCCCCCATTCCGTCAGGCTGATGCCCAGGGATTCGCAGAGGCCCCAGAGGGTGGGGGCCACCACATACTCCCGGTAGAGGATCGGTTCCCCGGTGTCGCTGAGGATGGGCTGCTCGGTGAAAGCCTTGGCGCCCTTCTCCCCGGTCTCCACCTTCTCCACGGCGGTGACGGTCCGGCGGATGGAGGCGAAGTAGCGGTCGATCCCCGCCTCCAGGCTTTTGGGGCTGTACTTTTTCCTCACGCCCACGGGTTTTCCCCCTGCTCCTCCTCCAGGCCCAGGAGGGCCTCCACGCTCTCTCCCAGGGCCCGGGCCAGACCGGGCAGCTCGTCGGCGTAAATAGGCCGCCGCCCATTCACCGCCCGGTGGAGATTCTGGTAGGCAAGGCCGCAGGCCGCCGCCAGCTCCGTCTGCCGGACCCCCTTGCGGCGCATGATCAGCCGCAGATTCCGATTCACTGTGGTGTCTCGTGTCACGCTTTTTCCTCCTTTTTTCCGCTCATTTCCCGGGGAATGCCGGTCAATGAAAAATCCGCCGCTTCCGCTTGTTCCTCCGTCCCCGGCGTGGTATACTGCTTTGTGATTTAAAACCGTATTGGAGACGCAGAAAATGAAATACATTCTCATCATCGGGGACGGCATGGCCGACGACCCCACCGACAAGCTGGGAGGCAAGACCCCCCTGGAGGTCACCCCCAAGCCCAACATGGACTTTCTCGCCAGAGAGGGGGAGCTGGGCAGCGTGTCGAACTGCCCCCGTGAGCTCCCCGCCGGAAGCGATACCGCCATCCTCTCCATCTTCGGCTGCGACCCCCGGCAGTGCTACACCGGGCGGGCGCCCCTGGAGGCGGCGGCCCAGGGCATCGCCTTAAAGCCGGGCGACGTGGCCTTCCGCTGCAACATGGCCTCTCTGGAGGAAGGGGACCTGCCCTTCGAGAAGCGGAAGATCCTCTCCCACTCCTCCGGCGGCATCGACGGGGAACTGAGCCGGACCCTGGTGCTGGACCTCTTTGCCGACCCGGAATTCCACGCCTTGGCCGAGGCGGCGGGAGCGGAGGTCTTCCCCACCCTCACCTACCGGCACATCGTCATCCGCCACAAGGGGGACGCGGAGGGCCTTACGCTCACCCCGCCCCACGACCACCTCACCGAGGAGTGCGGCCCCCATCTGCCCAGGGGCGGCTCCGCCGCGCCGGTGCTCCGGGGCCTGATGGAGGCCTCCTTCCGCATCCTCTCGGCGCACCCCATCAACGTAAAACGCCGGGAAGAGGGCAAGCTGCCTGCCAACTGCATCTGGTTCTGGGCCCAGGGAACGGCGGTGGAGCTGCCTAGCTTCGAGAAGGCCTACCACAAGCGGGGGGCGGTGATCTCGGCGGTGCCCCTCTGCCACGGCATCGGCGCCCTCATCGGGCTGGACCGGATCATGGTCCCCGGCGCCACCGGGGAGAAGGACACCAATTACCTGGGAAAGGGCCAGGCCGCGGTGAAGGCTCTGCTGGAGGACGGCTACGATTTCGTGGGGGTCCACGTGGAGGCTCCCGACGAGTGCTCCCATAATGGAGACACTGAGGGGAAGCAAAAATCAATCTCCGACCTGGATAATTTTGTTTTGGGCACGATTTTGTCCGGTCTGAAGGGAACAGATTTCAGGATCCTCATACTCAGCGACCATAAGACCCTCACCGACACCCGTGGTCACGCCCACGGCTACGTCCCCTATATCCTCTACGACAGCCGCACCTCCGCCGGCTCCGGCCTCAGCTACACCGAGGCAAACGGCCTCCTGGGTCCCCATGTGGAGGACGGCGTCGCCCTGATGGGAATGCTGTTCCGCTCATGAAAAACACGGAACAGGCCTGGGCCAAGCTGAACCTCTGCCTGGAGGTGACGGGGAAGCTGCCGGACGGGTATCACGCGGTCCGGGGCATCATGCAGAGCACGGATTTCCACGACGATGTGACCCTGGAGGAAGGGGACGGCCCCTGGACGGTGCGCTCCGACCTGTGCTACCTCCCCACCGGGGACACGAACCTGGCGGCACGGGCGGCCATCCTCTTCCGGGAAAAGACGGGCCTGGGGCCCGTCGGCGGCCTCATCACGCTACGGAAGCGGATCCCCGTCTGCGGCGGCTACGGGGGCGGCAGCTCTGACGCCGCGGCGGTACTGCGGCTTTTAAACCGGCTCTCCGGCTATCCCCTCAGCTGGGAGGAGCTGGAGGAGATGAGCCTCCCCTTGGGGGCGGACGTGCCCTTCTGCATCCGGGGCGGCACGGTCCTGGCGGAAGGGAAGGGAGAAAAGCTCACCCCTCTGCCGGACCTGAGCGGTGTATCGCTGATCCTCTGCCGCCCGGATTTCAGCTGTTCCACCCCCCTGCTCTTTCAGGCGGTGGACCGGCTGAAGCTCCGGGTCCGGCCCGACGTGGGGGGCATGTGCCGGGCCGTGGAGGAAGGGGACGTTCCCGGCGTGGCAAGAAGGCTCTTCAACATATTTGAGGAGGTGCTTCCCAAAAAACAGCGGGACACGGTCCGGGAGATCCGGAGCGCGCTGCTGGACGCGGGGGCCCTGGGCGCGGCCATGACCGGCACCGGCTCCGGTATCTTCGGCATTTTCCCCTCCCCGGAGGCCGCCGGGAGGGCAAGGGAAACCCTCACGGGGCAGGGCATCGCCTGCGACACGGCGGCGACCACGGCGAGATTGGTTTAGGTTTCGGAAAAACGGCAAAACTAAGGGGCGGGAGCCGATGGCTCCCGCCCCTTAGTTTTTTTATTATTGTCATTGCGAACCAGTGACCGACGTCACTGGTGTGGCAATCCGTAACCCCCGTTCTCTGTCGGCGCCCTCAAGAGCCCCCTCTCGTCGTCGCTCGGGAGAATGTCATGTATCCGTGCAAGCACAAATACATGAATGATCCTCCCTGCTCCTCCTCTCCAAATCGAAGCATCTTGCTTCGATTTGGGAAGGACGTTTCGCCGGAATCTTCAAGCAGTGCCGCTTGCGGCGCTGCGCCGTATTCCGGCGAATAAGGACGCGGGAACGGGTTGCCACGTCGGCCCTTGCGGGCCTCCTCGCAATGACGGGCTTGGCATTTCGTACGGACCCTGTCGCCTCACTCCTCTCTCAAGAAGAAAGGCCTCTCCATGAAAAAGTACGCCCCCCTGATTTTCCTCACCCTCCTCTTCCTCTCTCTCTGGACCGCCGCCATGGACGAGGCCGCCGCCGCGCCCCTGAGGGGGAAGGTACTGCGCCTGCGGGTGGTGGCCGCCTCCGACAGCCCGGAGGACCAGGCCAGGAAGCTCCTGGTGCGGGACGAAGCCCTGGCTCTCCTCACCCCCCTGCTGGAGGACTGCTCCGATCTCTCCGAGGCACGAGCCGCGGTGGAAGAATCCCTGCCGGAGCTCTGCCGCCGCGCGGAGGCCCTGCTCCGCTCCGGGGACGCTCCTGCCCCCGTCCGGGGGAGGCTGGGAGAGGAGGACTGCCCCCTCCGGGACTACGGCTCCTTCGCCCTCCCGGCGGGAAGATACGAGACCCTGACTCTCACCGTCGGGCCCGGAGAAGGGCACAACTGGTGGTGCGTGGTCTTTCCGCCCCTCTGCCTCGCCGCGGCGGAGGAGGAGGGGGAGGACAGCCTTGCCGTCTTTTCCCCCGGCGAAGTGAAGCTCCTGCGGGGAGAGGGCCGGGTGCTCCGCCTGCGCTGCCTGGAGCTGTGGCAGAAGCTCCGCGCCTGGCTGGGCCGGAACTAGGGGCGTCCCCCGTCCGGCCTCCTCACTTTCCGATTTCTTCGTCTCTGTTCCCGCGCTTGCGATTTCCCGGTTCTTCCCTCATACTGAGGCTGCGGCCGTGAAACAGATGATTGGGAGGTACCCTTATGTATTTTGATTTCGGGAAAAACCTGCGGGACCTGCGATGCTCCAGGGGACTTACCCAGGAGCAGGCGGCGGAGCTGCTGGACGTTTCCAAACAATCCGTCAGCCGTTGGGAGAACAATGTCACCTATCCGGATATCACCTTTCTTCCCACGTTGGCCTCCTTCTACGGGGTCACCGTGGATGCTCTGCTGGGGGCGGACCGCGCCCTCCTGGATTCGGCTTTGGAGGAGTACCGGACTCGGCATCGGGAGGCGCATCACCGGGGGGATACCGCCGGGGCACTGGCCTTGAGTCAGGCCATGTACGCCCGACTGCCCAACGAGCCGGAGGTGATGAGCGACCTGATGGTCGACGCCTATCTCCGGGCCATGAACCAGGAAGGGGAAGGACGGAGACGCGGCCTGGAACTGTCCCTCTCCGTGGGGGAGCGGTTTCTGTGCATGACGGAGGACCTGGAGGAGAAGTGCCGCTGTATCCGTTATCTTGCCCTGGGCCACAAGGCCCTGGGGCGGCCGGAGCGGGCGAGGGAGCAGATGGAAAAGCTGCCCTCCCTCTGGTCCGGCATTGAGCTCTGCGCCCTGGAGGTGCTGGAGGGGAAGGAGCGGCAGCAGCACATTCAAAGCACCCTCCTGGACCTGGCAGACATCCTGCAAAAGCTGATCTTTGAGCGCGCTTCCGAAGATGCGCTTACTACCAAAGAGCGGGTCCGGATCCTGGAAAAGCTGCCCCGGCTGCTGGAGCTTCTCTTTGAGGAAGGAGACTACGGGTTGCTGTACGCCCCTCTCTCCCGAGCCTGCGCCGTGTTGGCGGCACAGACGAGGGACCGGCCGGAGGAAAGCAGGGAATATGCCCGGCGGGCCCTGGACTATGCCGACGCTGCTGACAGGCTCACGCCGGGCGTCCACACCTCCGTTCTTTTCCGGGGACTGGCCTGGTCGCCGATGGACCGCACGAAGCCCCGCCGGGGCACGCAGCGGGAGACCGTGGAAGCGCTGCTGGCGGAAGGAAAGGCGGAAGACTGAGATCACACAGAGGGGCTGTAGCAAAAGTCCCTGAAAAAAAACAAGAAGTCGAGGTGGCTAAAAAAGTCGCCTCGGCTTCTTGTTTGTGGTAATATTAATTTGTGAAAAGAATAATACCGCAAAAAGATTATGGCACATGCGAGCGGAATGT
>JAFXTU010000031.1 GCA_017535635.1 Oscillospiraceae bacterium | reverse complement strand
GCCTGGCCATCGCCCGGGCCATCCTCCGCCAGAGCCCCATCATCATCCTGGACGAGGCCACCGCCTCCGTGGACGTGGAGACGGAGCAGCAGATCCAGAAGGCCATCGGCGGCATCGCCGGGAAGAGGACCATCATCGCCATCGCCCACCGTCTCAGTACCATCCGGAACGCGGACCTGATCCTGGTCATCGAAAACGGCCGGGTGACGGAACAGGGCACCCACGCCCAGCTGGTGGCCCTGGGGGGCAGCTACGCGAGAATGAACCGGATCCAGACGAACGCCGAAGCCCAGGGCGGGATCGCGTGAGTTAGTGGTTAGTGGCTGGTGGTTAGTGGCTGGTGGTTAGTGGCTGGTGGTTAGTTCCGGTTTGCCGTTTGTGCGGCTGAGTGTTTATGAATACCGCCGGCAGAAAATGGGAGAAAGGGCTTGCAATCCCCTTTCTCCTGTGGTATAGTGCCTTTGTATGGTAGGATGGTAAGGTAAGGAGAGTGGGTTTGCCCCACTCTTTTTCTTGACCAAATTTCGGCAGGCCGGGAATGTCCGGCGCTGCCCCCTGCGGCGAGGAACGAGGCAATGAAGGTCACGGAGCTTGTGGCGCAGCTGGCCGCCCCGGCGGCGGAGAAGCAGGGCTGCTTCGTCTGGGACGTGGAGTTCGTCCGGGAGGCGGGGGAGCGCTATCTGCGGCTGTATATCGACAACGAAGACGCCAGCGTGAACATCGACCAGTGCGAGGCGGTGAGCCGGGAGGTGGACGCCCTGCTGGATGAATTGGACCCCATCCAGGAGAGCTATATCTTTGAAGTCTGCTCCGCCGGCGCGGAGCGGGAGCTGAAACGCCCCTCGGACTTCCAGCGCTTTCTGGGCTCCCAGGTGGCGGTGAAGCTCTACAGCGCCAAAAACGGGCGGAAGGAATACGTGGGCACGCTGCAGGAGTACCGGGACGGGGCCGTGACCCTGGCGGAGGGGCCCAGCTTTACGAAAGCGGAGATCGCGCAGGTGCGCCTGCGGGTAACTATTTAAGGAGAGACGACATGGACAGCGAATTCTTCCTGGCTCTGGATCTCATTGAGAAGGAGAAGGGCATCTCCAAGAGCTATATGATCGAAAAGATCCGGGCGGCCCTGGTGGCCACCGTGAAAAAGGACAATCCCGCCGCGGCCGACGGCGTTGTGGTGGATGTGGACCCGGTGAAGCGGAAGGTGCGCATCTACATTGAGAAGACCGTGGTGGAGGAGGAGATCACGAATCCCGCCCTGGAGATCTCCCTGGAGGAGGCCCGGACCATCGACCCCGACATCCAGGTGGGCGACAAGCTGCCCTTCGACGTGGATATGGACAAATTCGGCCGCATCGCCGCCCAGGCGGGGAAGCAGGTCATCATTCAGGGCATCCGGGAAGCGGAGCGGGGCATGGTCTACGAGGAGTTCAACTCCAAGGAGCACGAGATCCTCACCGGTCTCGTCACCCGCATCGAGCCCCGGAACGGCAGCGTCCACATCCGCATCTCCGGCGGCTCCGGCGCCACCGAGGCCATCATGCCCGCCGAGGAGCGGGTCCCCTCCGAGGCCATCCGGGAGGGGGACCATCTGAAGGTCTACGTGGTGGAGGTCCGCCGTCCCGTCAAGGGGCCCCAGGTGGTGGTCTCCAGGACCCATCCGGGCCTGGTGAAGCGCCTCTTCGAGCTGGAGGTGCCGGAGATCTACGACGGCGTGGTGGAGATCAAGAGCATCGCCCGGGAGGCGGGGGTACGGACCAAGCTGGCCGTGGCCTCCAATAACCCGGAGGTGGACCCCATCGGCGCCTGCATCGGCCCCAAGGGCAGCCGCGTGGGCGCGGTGGTGGAGGAGCTGCGGGGAGAGAAGATGGACATCATCCCCTGGAGCGAGGACCCGGAGAAGTTTGTGGCCGCCGCCCTGGCCCCGGCGGAGGTCTATACCTCCACACTCCTGGAGGACGGGCGCAGCTGCCGGGCCGTGGTGCCCGACAACCAGCTGAGCCTGGCCATCGGCAAGGAGGGGAAGAACGCCCGCCTGGCCGCCCGGCTCACCGGCTATAAGATCGACATCAAGCCCGCCAGCGAGATGGCGGCCCAGGGCAGCATCAAGATCGACCTGAGCCAGCTGGACCTGGAGGAGCTGCCGGAGGAGAACCTTCCGGAGGACGTGGAGTAATACCGATCCCAGATACGGAGCTTGTGACGACGAAATGGTTCGTAAGATTCCCATGCGGCAGTGTACCGGCTGCCGGGAAATGAAACCGAAGAAGGAGCTGATCCGGGTGGTGCGTTCCCCCGAGGGGGCCATCAGCCTGGACAGCCGGGGCAAGAGCCCCGGCCGGGGGGCCTACCTCTGCCCGGAGGCGGGGTGCCTTGCCCGGGCGCGGAAGAGCAGGGCCCTGGAACGGGCCCTGGATACCTCCATTCCCCCGGAGATCTACGACGCGCTGGCTCTGCAGCTGGAAAAGGAGGCGGCGGACGGTGGATAAAGCCCTGAGCTTCCTGGGACTCATCAAAAAGGCGGGAGCCCTGCTCACCGGGGAGGACGGCGTCTCCGGCGCCGCCAGGAGCGGCAAGGCCGCTCTCATCATGACTGCGGCGGACACCGCCGCCAATACGACAAAAAAGGCGCTGAACCTGAGCGTGTGGGGAGAAATACCCCATGTTCGGCTGCCTTGGGATAAGGATACGCTGGGAGAGCTGCTGGACAAACGGGTCTGCGCCATCCTGGCGGTGACGGATCGGGGCCTCGCCGCTGCCTTCGCGGAAAAGCTGGCCGCCCAGCTCCCGGAATACGGGGAGACGGCGGCGCTGCTGCGGGAGAAACCATCCAGGAAAGGGAGGAAGGCACATGGTTAAATATCGTGTTCGGGAGGTGGCCAAGGATTTCAACGTGGCCTCCAAGGTCGTCACGGAGATCCTGGCGAAGTACGGCACCGCGCCCAAGAGCACCATGCAGGTGCTGACGGAGGCGGAGCTGAACATCGTCTTTGACTACCTGACCTTCCACAACCAGATCGAGTCCCTGGACGAGGTCTTCGCCGGCGCCCGGCAGAAGTCGCCGGAGCCTCCGGCGCCCCCGGTCCAGGAGGAGAAGAGCGCCCCGGAGGAGGCCGCCGCCCCGCAGGAGCCCAAGTCCCAGGCTGCCCAGGAGGACCAGGGCGCGAAGGGGCAGCAGGGCGCAAAGCCCCAGAATGGGCCCAAGCCCCAGGGCCAGCAGCCTCCCAAGGCCCAGCAGGCCCAGCAGGGCGGCGCCAGGCAGCCCCAGCCGCAGCAGGGCCAAAAGCAGCCCCAGCAGGGCCAGAAGCCCCAGGGTCAGCAGCCCCAGCAGAACCAGAACCAGAATCAGGGCGGGCAGAAGAAACAGGAATCCGGCAAGGTGCCCCAGAAGCGCCTCATCGACACCCGGAGCACCACCCTGAACACCGCCAAATACGACGAGCGGCTGGACAAATTCGTGCCCGACAAGCTGCAGAACGCCAAGCAGGGCAAGGAGAAATTCGCCTCCCGCCGGGATAAGCGGCAGGGGGGACAGACCGCCGCCTCCGGCGCTAAGCGCCGGCAGGAGCAGCGGGCCCAGATGCAGAAGCTGCAGCTGGAGATCGCCAAGAAGGCCCCCACCAAGGTGGAGATCCCCGACGAGATCAGCGTGGGCGAGCTGGCCTCCCGCATGAAGAAGACCGGAGCCGAGGTGGTCCGGGCCTTGGTGCGCAACAAGATCATGGCCTCCCTCAGCGACGTGATCGACTACGAGACCGCCGCCCTCATCGCCATGGAGCTGGGCTGCAAGGTGGAGCACGAGGTGGTGGTCACCATCGAGGAGAAGCTCTTCGACGACCATGTGGACACCGAGGAGGAGCTGAAGCCCCGGAGCCCGGTGGTGGTGGTCATGGGCCACGTGGACCACGGCAAGACCAGCCTCCTGGACAAGATCCGCAACGCCCATGTGGCCGAGGGCGAGGCCGGCGGCATCACCCAGCACATCGGCGCCTATCAGGTGGACATCGGGGACAAGACCATCACCTTCCTGGACACCCCCGGCCATGAGGCCTTCACCAGCATGCGCGCCCGGGGCGCCATGGTGACGGACGTGGCCATCCTGGTGGTGGCGGCGGACGACGGCATCATGCCCCAGACCATCGAGGCCATCAACCACGCCCGGGCCGCCGACATCCCCATCGTGGTGGCCATCAACAAAATGGACAAACCGGGGGCCAACCCCCAGAACGTAAAGCAGCAGCTCACTCAGTACGACCTCCTCACCGAGGAGTGGGGCGGCGACACCATCTGCTGCGAGGTCTCCGCCCGCACGGGGGAGGGCATCGACAACCTCCTGGAGATGGTGGCCCTCACCGCCGAGATGCGGGAGCTGAAGGCCAACCCCGACCGCCGCGCCAAGGGCACCGTCATTGAGGCCAGGCTGGACAAGGGCCGCGGCCCCATCGCCACGGTGCTGGTGCAGAACGGCACCCTCCGTTCCGGGGATATCATGATCGCCGGAATGGCCGTGGGCCGGGTGCGGACCATGGTGAACGACAAGGGGCAGCGGGTGAGCGAGGCCGGCCCCAGCGTCCCGGTGGAGATCACCGGCCTGCGGGAGGCCCCCAACGCCGGCGACGCCTTCGACGTGGTGGAGGACGAGCGCATGGCCCGGGAGCTGGTGGAGCAGCGGAAGGAAGAGAACAAAAAGGCCACCACCGGCGGCGAGCGGAAGGTCAGCCTCAACGACCTCTTCGCCCAGATCAAGGAGGGCGAGCTGAAGGAGCTGACCCTGATCGTGAAGGCCGACGTGCAGGGGTCCGTAGAGGCGGTAAAAACCTCCCTGGAGAAGCTCAGCAACGACGAAGTCCGGGTCCGGGTCATCCACGGGGCCGTGGGCGCCATCAACGAAAGCGATATCATGCTGGCCGCCACCAGCAACGCCATCATCGTGGGCTTCAACGTCCGGCCCGACGCCGCCGCCCGGGACAGCGCGGCCCGCAGCGGCGTGGACATGCGGATGTACCGGGTCATCTACGACTGCATCCAGGAGATCAGCGACGCCATGAAGGGCATGCTGGCGCCCCAGTTCCGGGAGGTCCTCACCGGCCACGCGGAGATCCGCCAGACCTACCACGTCAGCAAGGTGGGCACCATCGCCGGCTGCTATATGCAGGACGGGAAAATCGTCCGCTCCTCCGGCGTCCGGGTGGTGCGGGACGGCATCGTGGTCCACGAGGGCGAGCTGGCCTCCCTCCGGCGCTTCAAGGACGACGTGAAGGAGGTGGCCGAGGGCTACGAGTTCGGCTGCTCCATCGAGAAGTTCAACGACCTGAAGGAAGGCGACATCATCGAAGCCTTCGTGATGGAGAAGATCGAGGCGTAAAATTCAGCGGGAAAAATAGGGGTCGGAGCGCCCGTGGGTGCTGCCGGCCTCTTTTTCCCGCTCAAGGAGTAATTTCTTCCATGAAAGCAAGACTACTGGTAGCAGCCGTGGGCGTCCCGGCCATCCTGGCCCTGCTGTGCTTCGCTCCCGCCTGGGCCACCACGATCCTTTTCTGCGCCGTGACGGTCCTGGGCACCTGGGAGCTCTTCCACATCCTGCACATTGAAAAGCGCCGGGGGGCGCTCTGCCTCACCATGGCCTCCTCGGCGGCGGTGCAGCTCGTCATTTATTTCCCGGGTTATGAAAAGACGGTGCTGGTGTTTCTCCCCTTCTGCCTCCTTCTGTTCCTCTGCTGGGTGGCATACTATGAACGGGAGGAGAAGTTCGGCATCGAAGGTCTGGCAGCCGCCCTCTTCTCCGGGGCCTTCGTGCCCCTGGGCCTGGGGGCCATGACCGCCCTGCGCCTCACTTCGCGGGGGAACCTCCTGGTCCTGGCCCCTCTGGTGGCCACCTTCGTGGGGGACAGCGGCGCTTACTTCGCGGGCCGGGCCCTGGGGAAGCGGAAGATGAGTAAGCGCACCAGCCCCAACAAGACCATTGCGGGCCTCCTGGGGGGCCTCCTTTCCGCCACCCTGGGCATGGTGCTCTACGGGCTGGTGCTCCGGCTCTTCGGGCTGTACGGCAGCCTGTGGAAGCTGGGCGTCGTGGGCCTCCTGGCGGGGGCGGCGGCCCAGCTGGGAGACCTGAGCTTTTCCCTCCTGAAGCGCCACACCGGAGCCAAGGACTACGGGAACCTGCTCCCCGGCCACGGCGGGGCCTACGACCGCTTCGACAGCACCTCCTTCGCCGCCCCGGTGACCCTGGTGCTGCTGGGGCTTCTGGAGGTGTTTTGATGGGCCTGAGCATCCTGGGGGCCACCGGCTCCATCGGGCGGCAGACCCTGGACGTGGCGGAGGGGCTGGGGCTGGAGATCAGCGCCCTGGCGGCGGGGAGCAGCGCCCAGGCCCTGGAAACCGCTGCCCGGCGCTTCCGCCCTAAAATCGCCATTCTCTACGACGAAAAGGCCGCCGCCGACCTGCGAGGGAGGCTGGCGGATACCGACGTGAAGGTCCTCTCCGGCATGGAGGGGCTGTTGGAGGCCGCTTCTCTGCCCCAGGCGGACACGGTGCTGGCCGCCATGTCCGGGGCTGTGGGACTGCGGCCCGCCCTCGCTGCCATCGAAGCGGGCAAGAAGCTGGCGCTGGCCAACAAGGAGACCCTGGTCTGCGCCGGGCGCCTCGTAACGGCGGCGGCGGAGGCGGCGGGGGTCCCCCTTTTGCCCGTGGACAGCGAGCACAGCGCCATCTTCCAGTGCCTTCAGGGGCAGGGAGAAGTAAAGCGCATCCTCCTCACCGCCTCCGGCGGCCCCTTCCGGAACCACAGCGCCGAAGAGCTGAAGCATGTGACCCGGGAGGACGCCCTGCGGCACCCCAACTGGAGCATGGGCCCCAAGATCACCGTGGACAGCGCCACCCTGATGAATAAGGGCCTGGAGTTCATCGAGGCCATGCATCTCTTCCGCGTGCCCCCGGAGAAAATCAAGGTATTGATCCACCCCCAGAGCGTGGTCCACTCGGCGGTGGAGTTCGCGGACGGGGCGGTGATCGCCCAACTGGGGAGCCCGGATATGCGCCTGCCCATCCAGCTGGCCCTCACCTGGCCGGAACGGAAGCCCTGTCCCGCCCCGGCCCTGGACCTGACGAAGACCGCCCCCCTCAGCTTTGCCGAGCCGGACCTGGAGCGCTTCCCCTGCCTGGGGCTGGCCATGGACTGCGCAAAAAGGCCGGAAACGGCGGACGGAGCCGTGATGAACGCCGCCAACGAGGAGGCGGTCCGGGCCTTTCTGGAAGGGCGCATCGGCTTCACGCAGATCTACGAAATTGTTTCCCGGACCCTGGAGGCCCTCTCCGGGCGTCCCGGAAGGACCCTGGAAGAGATCCTGGGCTCGGACGAAGAAGCTAGGAGGCTGAGCAAAGCGTGTCTGTCCTCTATATCCTGATCGGCATCCTCATGTTCGGCGTGCTCATCGCCGCCCATGAGGGAGGCCATTTTTCCGTGAGCAAGCTGTTTCACATCAAGGTCAACGAATTTTCCATCGGCATGGGCCCCACCCTCTGGCGCAGGGAGAAGGGGGAGACCACCTACTCCCTCCGGGCCCTGCCCTTCGGGGGCTTTTGCGCCATCGAGGGGGAGGACGGGCAGAGTGAGGACCCCCGGGCCTTTACGAAAAAGCCCATCTGGCAGCGGATCTGCGTCCTGGCTGCCGGGAGCGGGGCGAACCTGCTCATCGGCTTCCTCATCGCCCTCTGCCTCTACCTGGGCTACTGCGCCGCCGGGGACTACCTGGTCCCCACCGCCAGGCTGGCCGGCTTCATGGAGGGCTGTCCCTATGAGGGAGAATACGGCTTCCAGACCGGGGACCGGATCCTCCGGGTGAACGGCTGGAAGGTGAACTCCACCCGGGATTTCAGCCTCTTCCTGTCCCTGAACGACGCGGAGACCGTGGATGTCGTGCTCCGGCGGGAAGGGAAACGGGTGGAGCTGGAGGACTACCCCCTGACCCTCCGGGAGTACACGGACGAGGCGGGGAACACGGTGCTGAAATACGGTTTCCTCTTCCTCCAGGAGGAGCTGACCCTGCCGGTGGCGATCCGGGAGGCCTGGTACGACTGCGGCTACTACGCGAGAGTGGTGTGGGTGAGCCTGCGCTATCTCTTCAGCGGCCGGGCGGGCCTGAACGACCTCTCCGGTCCCGTGGGCATCGTGAAGACCATCGGAGAGGTGGGCTCGGAGGCCCCCACCGTGGGGGAGGGCCTCAGCAACGTCTTTGGGCTCATCGCCTTCGTGGCGGTGAACCTGGCGGTGATGAACATGCTGCCCATCCCCGCCCTGGACGGAGGGCACATCTTCTCCATGCTGGTCTTCTGGGTCATCGGGAAGCTCATTCGGAAGCAGCCCAGCCCCAAGATCGAGAGCTATATCCACGCCGCCGGCCTGGTGCTGCTGTTGGGGCTGATGGTGTTTGTGATGTTCAACGATATAAGGAAGCTGTTTTAATTCAAACCGAACCCGCTTCGCTGGGCTTCGGTTTGAGGAGGTTTGCGCTCCGCTCCCCGCTCGTCGTCGCACGTGTGAATAGGCGGTATCTGCCCTTTGGGCAAATACCGCCAAAATTCCCCCGGCTCCTCCTCTCCAAATCGAAGCATCCTGCTTCGATTTGGGAAGGACATTTCGTCGGAATCTTGCAGGTATTGCCGCGAAACGGCAATACCTGCCATTCCGGCGAATAAGGACGCGCGGGCGTGAACTCTGCGAGGCGACTAGCTAATGGAAGGAGAGGATCCTTATGACGAAAGCGATCCATGTAGGCAATGTGACCATCGGGGGCGGGGCCCCGGTGAGCGTCCAGAGCATGTGCAGCACGAAGACGGAGGATGTGGAGGCCACCGTCGGGCAGATCAAAGCCCTGGCGGCGGCGGGCTGCGATCTTGTCCGCCTGGCCGTGCCCCACGGGCGGGCGGCGCAGGCCCTGCGCACGATCCGCGACCGGAGCCCCGTGCCCCTGGTGGCGGACATCCACTTCGACCACCGCCTGGCCGTGGCCGCCGCCGAGGCGGGGATGGACAAGATCAGGATCAATCCCGGCAACATCGGCCCCGAGGAGAACGTAAGGCGGGTGGCGGAAGCCTGCCGCTCCGCCGGGGTCCCCATCCGTATCGGCATCAACGGAGGCAGCCTGGAAAAGCCGCTCCTGGAAAAATACGGCGGCCCAACGCCGGAGGCCATGCTGGAGTCCGCCCTGGGCCACGTCCGCCTGCTGAACAAGTTCGGCTTCGACGACATCTGCCTCAGCCTCAAGTGCTCCGACGTTCCCGCCACCGTGGCGGCCTACGAGCTGGCCGCGGAAAAGCTGGACTACCCCCTCCACATCGGCATCACCGAGGCCGGCGGCGGGGAGATGGCGGTGGTGAAGGCCGCCGCGGGCATCGGGGCCCTCCTCCTCCGGGGCATCGGGGACACTCTTCGGGTCAGCATGACCGGGGATCCCCTCCGGGAGCCGGAGGTGGGGATCGAGATCCTCCGGGCCCTGGGGCTGCGGCGGGACGCGCCGGAATTCATCGCCTGCCCCACCTGCGGACGGACGGAGATCGACCTGGAGAAGCTGTACATAGAGGTACAGGAAAAGCTGAAGGGCTGCCGCGCCCCCATCCGGGTGGCGGTGATGGGCTGCGTGGTGAACGGCCCCGGCGAGGCCGCCGCCGCGGACTACGGCGTGGCCGGGGGCAAGGACTGCGGCCTCCTCTTCCGAAAGGGGCAGCGTCTGCACACCGTCCCCTATGAGGGCCTGGCCGACGCCCTGGTCTCCCTGCTCCGGGAGGACGGCGTCGAGGTAGGATAAGCTGAGGCCCGCATAAACCCAAGCCCCACGGAATAAGCTCTACGGCGGAGTAAACTGTGGTTAGTGGCTAGTGGTTAGTGGTTAGATAAGGTATTGCCTTCGGCGATGGATTTATATATCCGCCGCAGGCGGCACCACAACTCCTCACTCCCTCGTCGTCGCTCGGGGGAATGGCGAGTATCCGCGCAAGCGCGAATACCCGCAAGATTCCCCCGGCTCCTCCTCTCCAAAACAGACCCGTTTCACTGGGCTCTGTTTTGGTTATTACACTCCTCACTCCTCACTCTCCACTCTCCACTCTAAACTCTAACCCGGAGGTCAACCATGCCCCTCTTTCTTACCGGTCCCCGGGGGATCGGCAAATCCACCGCCCTTCGGCGCGCGATCGCCGCCCCGGGCCAGAGTCCCGGCGGGATCATGACCGTCTTCGACGCGCCCCGGGGCAGCGAAGAAAAGCGGCTCTGGCTCCTCCCCTGGAGCCCGGAGCCGGACTACACCGCCGGAGCCGTCTGCGCCCGGATGGGCCCGGCGGGCCGGGAGGTCTATGCCGAGGTTTTTGACGGCCTGGGCGTTCAGCTTTTGGAGAGATCTGAGCGGGAGGAGGGCACTTCGCTCATCGTTCTGGACGAGCTGGGCTTCCTGGAGGCCGACGCGCTCCGCTTCCGGGAGACGGTGCTGCGCCTCCTCCGGGGCCCGAAGCCGGTGCTGGGGGTGGTGCGCCAGGGCCTGGGGGCCTGGGGAGACGCTCCTTTGGGCAAATTGCTGGAGGTGACGGAGGAAAACCGGGAGGAGATCCCCGCCCGGATCCTGAAATGGCTGGCCCAAGCCGGGGAAACGCCCCGTTTTGGGGCATATACCTTACTAAAGCCATATGACTTTAGTAAGGTATATAATGCGTAAACCTGACCTTCGTCAGGTGATTTCATGACTGCCGCTATATTGTCTAAAATGTGAACGCGTTGTAAAATGTGTTCAAATTGCCTTAGTGCCCGCTCCCCCTGCGCCCTGATTTTGTGGAAAATATACGGCTGCTCCGGCTGTCGTAGATTTTAGAAACTATGAAAGGAAGAAACAAGATGAAAAAAGTGTTTGCCCTCGCCATTGTCGTTCTTCTTTTGGCGGCAATGGCGGCCCCCATGGTACTGGCGGCGGACGATGTGGTCATCGTGCCCAATGCCACCTACAATGGGGAAACCGTCACCATGACGGCGAACGGGGTGGACGAACAGATCGCGATCTTTGATCTCGCCTCCGTCGGCTTCGGAAGCGGCATCGAGTACGGGTTCTGGTTCGAACACTCCGGCTCCTTCAGCTTCGATAAGGACGTGACCCTGATCTTCCAGGGCCAGCCCAAGTTTGAGCTGAAGGCCGGCGAGGTCTACCAGATCGCCGGCGACAACTACAGCGAGTGCTACGCGCAGCTGGATGACGGCAACATGATCGCCATCCTGGACAAGGACAATCCCGGCAACTGGGCCAGCCTGCCCCCCTCCTCCCCCATGTCCGCGATGCCCGCCACCATCAACGGCGTAGCCTCTGAGGGCGCGGCTCCCGCGGCTCCGGCGGCTCCCGCAGCCGGCGGCGGCTTCGGCGGCGGCTTCGGCGCCCCCTCCGGTCCCTTCGTGCCCGGCGATCCCGCCCCCGGCATTGAGACCGGCGCTCCCATCACCGTGTACATCACCGTGTCCGCTGACGGCGTCCTGAAGGTCGCCGCCCAGCCCGTGCAGGTCACCACCTACTCCGTGGAGGCCGTCATCGTGGCCGCTCACGAGCAGTTCTACAGCGAGGGCCTCATGGGCTTCAACGCCGGCACCAACAACTCCTACGGCATGTACATGATCGACAAGTTCTGGGGCATCGCCACCACGCCTTACGTCATCAAGAACTCCGCTCCTCTCGGCTCCGGCGCCAACTCCTCCTATATCTCCGCTGACACCGCCCCCGTGGAGCCCGGCGACAACATCATCGTAGTGGCCGACACCAACGGCGCCACTCCTCCCGTGAGCCTGGAGTACGACGCTGAGACCCAGATCGTCAAGGTCAACCAGTGGGCCCTTGACTTCACCACCTTCCAGTACACCAATGCTGCTGTGGAGAACGTGGACATCGTCGACGCCGAGACCGGCGCCGTCCTGGGCACCACCAACGCCCTGGGCAACGCCCGTCTGAGCAAGATGCCCGCCTGCGGCGTCGCCGCCTACCCCGGCGTCAGCGCCGTGGCCGTCTCCGACAACGTGTCTTCCTTCACCCCCATCCAGGACAAGTACACTCCCCCCGCGCATGACTACTCCATCTTCGGCGGTCCCGACGGACGGAGTCTGCTGCGCATCCTCATCATCGGCCTCGGCCTGATCATCCCGCTGCTCATCATCGTGCTCTTTGCCTACAATCGCGAGCTGCGGACCGCCGGTGTCAAGTATGAGGACCTTCGGGGCGACAACGAAGTCACCCGTAGACTGTAAGAAAGGAGGATCACTGAACAATGCAACCCATGACTATGAAAAAACAGAAATTCAGCGAAGTCGTCAAGCGTATATGGAAGATCGCGGCCCCCTACTGGGCGTACTCCAAGGAGCGCTGGGGCAGCTTGATCCTCTTGGCCGTCAACGTCTTCGTCATGGTCTTCCAGACCCGCGTCGGCGTGCGTATGACCATCTGGAACCGTGACTGGCTGAATGCTTTCCAGACCTATGACGCGGAAATGTGGAAGCAGCAGATCGTGGTCTTCCTTCTGGTGGGCGCAGCGAGTACCTTTACCGGCTCCCTGAACTCCTACATCCAGAGCTGGATCCAGATCCGCTGGCGCCGGTGGATGACCGCCCGTTACATCAACTACTGGCTGGAAGGCTCCACCCACTACCGCATGCAGCTGACCGGCAACGAAACCGATAACCCGGACCAGCGTATCGCTGAGGATATCTCCCAGTTCATCGGCAGCACCTGGACCTTCTCCTTCTCCTTCGTGCAGAACATCATCAGCCTCGTGACCTACGTCATCATGCTGTATGATCTGTCCCTGACCATCCCCCTGTTCCTGGGCGGGCGCGACTGGTCCTTCCCCGGCTACTTCGTGGTGATTTCCGTCATCTGGGCCGCCGTGGAAACCGTCATCACCCACCTGATCGGCAAACCCCTGTCCCGTTTGAACTACGATCAGCAGATGTACGCCGCGAACTTCCGTTTTGCTCTGGTTCGTGTGCGTGAATGCTCCGAGCAGATCGCCCTCCTCCGCGGCGAGGACGTGGAGCACGGCCGTCTGATGCGGTCCTTCGGTGACATCATCGTCAACCAGTTCCGCCTGATGGGACGAAACCTGTTCTACGGCATCGTGCAGGGCTTCCTCTCCTACGTGGACGCCATGATGTACACCTTCCTCCTGGGCCCCAGCTACTTCTACTACGGCGCCATCTCCGGCTACGGCGTCTTCCAGCAGATCGCCACCGCCTTCCTGAACGTGGTCACCGGCCTGAAGTGGTTCGTCACGAACTACGGTATGTTGGCCGTGTACGTGGCTGTTATCGACCGTCTTTACGCCTTCAATAACAACTACAATCTGACTCAGGACGTCACCCAGAACAGCAAGATCCGCATCGAAGAGGGCGACGAGGACCAGATCGTCATCAAGCATCCGGACGTCGACCTGCCCACCGGCAAGCGCCAGATCAGCGCCAACGACGTCGTCATCAAGCGCGGCGAGAAGGTCCTGGTCAAGGGCCGCACCGGCGCCGGCAAGACCACCGTCTTCCGTGTCATCAGCGGCATCTGGCCCTTCGGCGAAGGCGAGATCGTACTGCCCAAGGACAAGAAGGTCATGATCCTTCCGCAGAAGCCCTACTTCCCCATCGGCACCCTGGCCGACGCCATCACCTACCCCGAACCCTCCGGCACCTACAGCCGCGAGCAGATGGTGCGGGTCCTGCAGCTCGTCGGCATGCCCGAGCTGGCCATGCGGCTTGACGAGTACGGCCACTGGAACATGATGATGTCCGGCGGCGAGCAGCAGCGTCTGGGCATCGCCCGCGCCCTCCTCTTCAACCCCGAGTACCTCTTCTTCGACGAGGCCACCGCCAGCATGGACGAACCCAGCGAGCTGGAGCTCTACACCATGCTCAGCGAAGAGATGAAGGGCTCCGCCATCATCTCCATCGGCCACCGCAGCAGCCTGGCGCAGTTCCACGATCGTACCCTCTTCGCCGAGAAGGAGCCTGACGGACACTACCTGTTCCGTGAGAACTACCATCCCGACGACGAGGACGAGGATGAACCCACGCCCGCTCGCTAAGTAGCTCATCGCTTTCAGCCGCGAGAGTTTGTGTGTCCTTTCGCGTGACTGATTTTCCCCTCCCTTTTTTGCGGCGGAAGCCCCGGTGAAAACCGGGGCTTCCGTCTATTCGTCCTTGTTGCCGGAATGTCAGGTATCCGCGCAAGCGCGAATACCTGAAAGATTCCGGCAAGTCGTCCTCCTCCAAATGGAACCCGCTCCGCTGGGCTTCCATTTGGTTTTGGGAAACGTATCGCTTCGTTGCCCCTCCTCTCCACCGCGCAATCGCTTCGCTGGATTGCGCGGTGGTTCTTTAAAGGTATCCGCGCGAGCGCGAATACCTGAAAGATTCCGGCAATGGCCGGGCGGGAAAG
This sequence comes from Oscillospiraceae bacterium, assembly GCA_017535635.1. Taxonomy (GTDB): domain Bacteria; phylum Bacillota; class Clostridia; order Oscillospirales; family Oscillospiraceae; genus UBA1774. The sequence continues at coordinate 4,745 of JAFXTU010000031.1, read as the reverse complement.
GAACGCCCGCCCGGCAGACCCGGCGGCAGATGCCGGCCCTCCTCTTCCAAATGGAACCCACTTCGTTGGGCTTCCGTTTGGTTTTGGGGAACGGCTCGCTTCGTTGCCCCTCCTCTCCAAAGCGTGCCCGCTTCGCTGGGCTCCGGTTTGCTGTTTAATAGGTATCCGCGCGAGCATAAGAAGCAGCCTCCCTCTCTGAGGGAGGTGGCATCGCCGACAGGCGATGACGGAAGGAGTCCTCCGAGAATAGTGCGCTTCCCAGGAGTGCGGCAGAAACCGGGAGGACTCCCTCAGTCGCCTACGGCGACAGCTCCCTCAAAGAGGGAGCCCGTCTTGATCCTGTCGCCGAAGGCGATACCGCAGCTCCTCACTCCTCACTCTCCACGCTCCAAACTCCACTCGATTCTTCATCCCCGGCCTACTGCCGGGGATGAAGAATTTCATCAGGTACTTTAATTCTCTCTTGCATTTTTCCGTTGCATGGAATATAATATAAGCAAAAAAAGAGGCCCCGTTGGCGACTCTCTCCTGGGGAAAGGCAGGGGACGGCGCGGCGCGGGCGAAAGGAAGGGATCCAAACCATGCCTCCTCATTTCCCCGGTGGAATGCAGGATGATCTCAAGGCCGCGAAGCCGAAAAACCTGGCCGACGTGCCCCGCTACCTGAAGGAAGTGGTGGGCGGGACGGCCTCCCGCCTGTTCTACATCTTCAAGCTGGTGTGGGAAGCCAAGAAGAGCCTCCTGCTGGTCATGCTCTTCATGACCGTCTACAACGGCATTATGCCCCTGGTGGGCACCCTGATCACCGCGAACCTTCTGGCCAAGGTGGTGCAGAGCTTCACCGAGCCGGTGAACCTGCTGCCGCCCCTGATGCTCCAATTCGGCTACACACTGTTAAACAGCATCATCACCAACCTGAACAGCATCATCACCAACATCTCCGGCGAGATCGTCTCCAACCACGTAAAAGTCAAGATCATGCGGAAGGCCAAGGAAGTGGACCTGGCCTCCTTCGACATGCCGGACTTCTACGCCCGTCTGGAGAACGCCAGCCGGGAGGCGGGCAACCGTCCCGTCGCCATTCTCAACTCCGCCTTCAACCTCATCTCCAGCGTGATCAGCATGGTGAGCTACATCGCGCTCCTGGCCCGGCTCCTTTCCCAGCTGGACTGGCGGGCAGACGTGCTCTTCATCCTCTTCGTGGGGCTGAACGTCCTCACCGCCGTGGTGAACTTTCACTTCCGCCGGAAGAACTTCTTCTATATGCGCTTCCGTTCCAAGGACCGGCGGCAGATGGACTACTACTCCAACCTCATGACCAACAAGGACGTGGTGAAGGAGATCCGCCTGTTCAACCTCTCGGACCTCTTCATCGGAAGGTACAAGAACATCTTCGAGAACTACTTCAAGGGGATCAAAAAGATCATCTGGTCCCAGGGCGGCTGGCAGATGTTCCTGAGCCTCTGCTCAGCGGGGCTGAACATGTCCCTCTTCTACCTCATCGCCACCAACGTGAAGCTGATCGCGGACTACTCAGCCTACACCGCCTCCCTGAACGCCATCGCCAACGGGGTGGGGCAGATCATCCAGCTCTCCTCCAACCTCTACGAGGGCAGCCTCTTCATCGACAACCTGATCCTCTTCATGAACGAGAAGAAGACCATCGTGCCCTCCGTGGACGAGCCGGTGTCCCCGGAGCGGCACTGCGGCCACACCATCGAGCTTAGAAACGTCTCCTTCGCCTATCCCGGCACCACGCGGAAGGTGCTCAAGAACCTGAACCTTACCATCCACCCCGGGGAGACGGCGGTGCTGGTGGGCCTCAACGGGGCGGGCAAGACCACCCTCATCAAGCTCATCACCCGGCTCTACGACCCCACGGAGGGCCAGGTCCTCCTGGACGGGCGCGACATCCGGGAATACGACGTGGAGAAGCTCTACAAGGTCTTCGGCATCATCTTCCAGGACTTCGGAAAGTACGCCGTGGAGATCCGGGAGAACATCGCCTTCGGCGACATCCAGCGGGAGATCGACGACGGCGACGTGCACCGGGCGGCAGAGGAGTCCGGCGCCAGCCAGTTCATCGAGAAGCTGCCCAAGGGCTATGAGACGCCCCTCATGCGCTACTTCGAGGACGAGGGCCTGGAGCTCTCCATCGGCCAGTGGCAGAAGCTCAGCGTCTCCCGTGCCTTCTACGCGGATTCGGACGTCCTGATCCTGGATGAGCCCACCGCCTCCCTGGACGCCATCGCCGAGCAGGAGATCTTCAGCCAGTTCGACCGGCTGCGCCAGGACAAGACCACCATCTTCGTGAGCCACCGGCTCTCCAGCGCCACCACCGCCGACAAGATCATCGTACTCAAGGAGGGGGAGATCATCGAGATCGGCAACCATCGGGAGCTGATGGCCCAGGACGGGGAATACGCCCGGCTCTTCTCCACCCAGGCCCGCCGCTACATCGAGGCGGCCCAGGAGGGCACCGCGGGCTCTGCCGCGCCTGCCTCGGAGGAAGCCGCGCCCGCCGCCCCCGGCGGGGGACGCTTCCCCGGCGGTTTCCGGCCTCCCGAGGGCTTCAAGCCCCCCGAAGGCTTCCAGTTCCCCGAGGGCTTCAAGCCCCCGGAGGGCGGCTTTGGCGGGCCGCGGGGCGGTTTCGGCGGGGGACGCTTCCCCGGCGGCCAGGGCGGTCCCGGCGAGGGCGGAAGCCGGCAGGAGTAAGTCAGACTTATGAACAACGGAACAGCAGCGGGATCATACTCTGATCACGCTGCTGTTTTGAGGAAGGGCTTTTTTGGAAAGGCGGGATGGAGATATGAAGATCGAAACGGTCCGGACGGACCGCTTTACCATGGATTATTTTCGATTCGGGCAGGGGAAGGAGACGTTGGTGATCCTTCCGGGCCTCAGCGTCCAGAGCGTCATGGGCTCCGCGGAGCTGATCGAAGAGAGCTGCCGGCCTCTGGCGGAGGATTTTACGGTCTATGTCATGGACCGCAGAAAGGAGCTGCCCCCCGTCTACCCCGTGCGGGAAATGGCGCGGGACACGGCGGAGGCGCTGCTCACCCTGGGGCTGGGCCCGGTGTGTCTCTTCGGGGCGTCCCAGGGGGGCATGATGGCCCTGGTGATGGCCCTGGAGCAGCCGGAGCTTGTGTGCCGGATGGTCCTGGGTTCCGCCGCGGCATCCGTGACCAAGGCGCAGTACGCTGCCATCGAGGAGAACTGGATCCGCCCGGCGAGGGACGGAAGGGCGGAGGCGCTCTATCTGGCCTTTGGGGAGGCCCTCTATCCCCCGGCGGTGTTTGAGCAGTCCCGGGCGCTGCTGCTGGAGGCCGCAAAGACCGTGACGGCGGAGGAGCTGCGGCGCTTCGTCGTCCTGGCGGAGGGCGTAAAGGGCTTTGACGTGAGCGGGGAGCTGGAGAGAATAGCCTGTCCGGTGCTGGTCCTGGGGTCCCGGGACGACCGGGTGCTGGGCGGGGACGCCGCCCCCCGGCTCGCGGAGGGGTTCAGAGGCAGGCCGGACTGTGAGCTCTATCTGTATGACGGCTATGGCCACGCGGTCTATGACACCGCTCCGGATTATAAGGAGCGCATGCTGCGGTTTTTACGGAAGCCGTGAGGCATGGCCCCTGCGGAGAAGCGTCTCCGCGGTCAGAAATACTGCCAGATTGAAGAATCATGGAGGCGGACGCAGTTTTTTTCCGCGCGCAGCCGCGTTCTGTCCTCTTACTGCGGACTGCCATCCCGTTCTCTGCGGCGGTACTCCGCCAGCTCTTCCTGAAGCCTGGCGAGTCCGTCCAGGACCACCTGATTCTTTTCGTCCACCGTCAGCGCCTGCCGGGGGCAGGCCTGAACGCAGAGGGGAAGCTGACCCCGCCGGAGGCGCCGAAGGCAGCCGTCGCATTTGGCCGCCCGCTTTTCGACTTGCTGGATCGCCTCAAAGGGGCAGGCTCTCTCGCAGCGGCGGCAGCCGACGCAGGAGGCGCTGTCCAGCTGCACGGTCCCGGTCTCTTTGTCCAGGGAGAAGCAATTCCGCGGGCAGGCTTCGGCGCAGGGGTGGTCGGCGCAGTGTATGCAGCCGTGGACGAACCAGGTGATGCGCAGATCTCCCCCGTCGCCGTATTCGTTTCGCTTCAGCAGGCGGTAAGGCGCCTGCTTTTCGATGTCGGTGCCCTTTTCGTTGATGCAGGCCATTACGCAGGCGCCGCAGCCGGTGCATCGCTCCGGATGGAAGGTGAAATGCTTGTTCATCCTGCCCGATCCCCCTCTACCTTGCAGCGTACCGTCCGATATCCCGGGAAGCCGGAATAGGGGTCCAGGTGATCAGCGTCGATGATCCGGTTCACATCCGCCTCATCGGCATAGCTCTGGAACATGAACACCGTGCCCCGCTTGGCGGCCTTGGTGAGCTCCGCGTGCACGCGGATCGCCCCGGTGGGCGTGGAGACGGTGATGGGGTCCCCCTGCCGGATGCCCAGGGCCTGAGCGTCCAGAGGATGGAGCTCCGCCGAGGGGAGCGGGCGGAAATACGCCGCCGACTTGACGCCGTGAAAGCGGGAATGGAAGCGGGTGGAAATGCGGGAGCCGGCCACCAGGGTCAGCGGGTAGTCCGGGGCTGTAGCAAAAGTCCCTGAAAAAAAACAAGAAGTCGAGGTGGCTAAAACAGTCGCCTCGGCTTCTTGTTTGTGGTAATATTAATTTGTGAAAAGAATAATACCGCAAAAAGATTATGGCACATGCGAGCGGAATGTG
>JAFXTU010000030.1 GCA_017535635.1 Oscillospiraceae bacterium | reverse complement strand
TCGGTCGGTGCGCTTCCCGCCGCGACAGCCGCCTGGTTGGCGGCCAGCCCCGGTGTGAAATAGGTCTGCATCACGCTCTCTAACGTATCGCTGCCGTGGATACCGAAGAACCACAGAAGCGAGGAGAGCAGTACGAAGAAGAAGCCCTTGAAGAAGCCCCTCCCGATCTGGGAGAAGAGCCAGTCGAAGCCGTGGATCAGGAGCATCCGGAAGGAATCCACGCGGAAAAGGCGCATGACCAGGGCGTTGAGCAGGCCGAAGACCAGGGCTGTCCCGGCGATGGGGAAGAGGGTGGCCAGCATCCGGTTGAACTCCCGGTCCGCCCCCGTGGAGTAGAGGTCCCGGCGCTTCCCGTGGGTCCTCCGGAAGAGGAAGAGGTAGAGCCGGGAAGCCAGAAGCCCGGTGAGAATGGCGAGGAACATGGATTTCGGGCCCATGCTGTCCTTGCCGAAATCCGGGAGATAGGCCCCGGCTAGGATGAAGAAAGCGATGACGGAGGCGGCCAGGGCCCCGCCCACCGGCGCGTCCGGGTCGGCCTTCTGCTTCATGTAGGAGCGGCTGATGAAGATGGTCATGTACAGGGAGAGGACCCCGAAAGTTGCGCTGTACACCAGCTCCAGCAGGTCCAGAACAAAGCCGCCCGCCAGGGTGGCGATGAAGCGCTGATACGCCTCCACGGGGAAGGTCTGCAGGATCAGAGCGAAGGCGCCGATGATCAGGACCGGGATCATATTCACCAGGCCGCTGCGAATGGTGCGCACCGACATCGTCTGCTCCCAGCGGTGGAGCAGAGCGATCAGACCTTTCTTATTATCCATAAGGAAGCCTCCTCCGGGGAAAAAGGCATACTTTCTCAATTTAGATAATTAAGTATAATATAAACGAAGGCCGTTGTCCAGATATTCTTTTGCAAGATGAGCATAAGCGGGTGTCGGGGTTTCGCCGCCTGAGGGGTTTCCTCGGCGCTTCTCTTTCCGCCTTTTCATTTCGCGCCGTTCATGGTATGATACCATTTAAGAAGGAAACAGAGACAAAGGAGGCGCCGCCAATGCCTGATCCCATTTCGGGAAAACAGTTCCTGGGCCTGAGCCCGGAAACCCTCCGGCAGGAGGGTTATGATCCGACCCGGCGCATCGTGCCCGCCTGGTTCGGCTTCCGCTGCCGGATGGAAACGCTGCCGGAGACGTGCTTTGTTGAGGTCGCCGCCCGGAGCCAGTATAAGCTCTATGTCAACGGGGAGAGCCTGCTCTTCGGCCCCTGCCGCAGCGCCCGGGAGGTCGCTTATTGGGACCGGCTGGACATCGCCCCCCGGCTGCGAGAGGGGGAGAACCGCATCCTGCTCCAGGTCTTCTCCTATCCGGAGCGGCCGGAGGGGGAGGAGGGCCCTTACTACTGCTTCGGGGACGAGGAGGGGCCCGGCTTCTCCCTGGAGGGGGAGCTGGGGGACGCCGATCCCCGGGACCCAGATCAATGGCGGGCCTGGCTGGACCGGGGCCAGGGCTTCAACAACCACCAGATCTTCATGCTGGGGAGCAATGAGTCCATCGACGGGGCCCGCAGTCTGGAGAATCCCTTTTTCAAGGAAAACTGGGACGAGGGGGAGACCCTGCCCGTCGCCGTGACCCAGCCCAGGGAATACGATCCCTTCGGGGCGAGGAAGGGGAAGGTCTTCCTGCCCCGGCCCATCCCGCTCCTGTACCGGAAGGAGAAGTCCTTCCCGGACTGGGCGGAGCGGACGATCGCCCCCCGCAGCAAGGAGAGCTTTGTGCTGGACGCCGGGGAGCTCACCACCGCTTATTTCCGCGTGGGCTTCCGGGGCGGGAAGGGAGCCGGGGTGTACATCACCTACGCCGAGAGCTATTTCCAAAAGGACGAAAACGGCTGGCCCTGTAAGGGCGTCCGGGACGACGCTGCCGGCTTCATCCAGGGCGTCCGGGACGAGTACACCGTGGGCGGGGACACGGTGTTTGAGCCCTTCCGCTTCCGCACCTTCCGCTTTGTGGAGATCACCGTGGAGACGGGGGAGGAGGCCCTGACGATTCTGCCTCAGCCCTATGTGGAGACGGCCTACCCTCTGGTGAACACGAAGAAGCCGAGCTTTTCCGACCCGAAGAGGGAGAAGCTTTACGACGTGGCCTTCCGCACCCTCCAGCTCTGCGCCCACGACACCTATGAGGACTGCCCCTACTATGAGCAGCTGCAATACGCCTGCGACGGGCGGCTGGAGATCCTCTTCACCTACGCCGCCACGGACGATCTGGAGCTTCCCCGGCAGGCCATCCGGCTCTTCGGAAGCTCCATGCAGAATTTCGGCCTCACCCAGTCCCGCTTCCCCTCCCGGGATGAGCAGACCATCCCCGCCTTTGCCCTGTACTATGTCCTGATACTTGAGGATTATGTCAACCATACCGGGGACCCGGACTTCGTCCGGCCCTATATCCCCCTGGCGGAGCGGATCCTGGAGACTTTCCTGGGAAAGCGGACACCCAGCGGCCTCCTGGCTCCCCAGGGCTGGTGGGACTACTTCGACTGGGCCCCGGAGTGGGCCGGGGCCGGGGCCTCCATGCCCACGGCGGCGAGGGAGGGGGAGAGCGCCCTGCAAAATCTCTTCTTCGTCTACGCCGCCCGGAGCCTTGTGCGTCTGTTGCCGCAATTTCACCGGGGAGACCTGGCTGCGTATTATGAGCGGGAGTGCCAGACCCTTCTCCGCCTGGTGGAGGAGCGTTGCTGGGACGCCTCCCGGGGCCTCTACCGGGAGGGGGCGGGGACGGAGGAATACAGCCAGCATACCCAGATCTACGCCGTCCTCACCGGCCTCTGCGCCGGGGAGCGGGCAAAGGCCGTGATGGAAAAGACGTTGGAGGACAGGAGCCTCGTGCAGTGCAGCTTCATGCAGAGCTACTACCTCTTCCGCGCCCTGGAAAAGGCCGGGATGTACGAGCGTACCCAGGCCCTGTGGCAGACCTGGCAGGACTTCATCGACCTCCATTGCACCACCTTCCCGGAGACGCCCTTCTCCCCCCGCAGCGACTGCCACGCCTGGTCCGCCCTGCCCCTGACGGAGTTCGCCGCCGGGGACGCGGGACCGGGAAAGAAAACCGAAGAGCAAGGAACCGTCTGAGAAAGGAGAGAAGCATGGAACTGGACTACTCCGTCATCCACAAGCTGGGCCTCAGTCTGCCCCCCGTCGGCGTGTATTACGACCTCTTCCGCCCGGAGGGGATCCCGCCCCTGGACGGGAGCGTGGAAAAATCCCTCTGCGAGATCCTGCGCCACGCCCAGGAGACCGGGGAGAGCTTTTACTTCTCCAGGGAGAACAAGGAGACCTGCGTGGGGAAGATCATGGTGGGGATGGAGAGCTTTTCCCCCGCGGCGGAGAGCGGGCAGATCGGCCCCCGGCTGGGGGTCTTCGACGAGGCGCGGTGCAACGCGCGGCTCTATTATTCCGTGAAGCGCCTGCCCTGCGGCTCGGTGAACTACGTCTCCTTCGTCCCCTATCATCAGCTCAAAAAGGTGCCGGATGTGCTCATCTTTACCGGGCCCGCCGCCAAGCTGGAGCCGGTGCTTCGAGCCGGCACCTACTCCACCGGGGAAGGGTATCACTCCGAGAGCACCCCGGTGATGGGCTGCTCCTGGTTTATGGTCTACCCCTATATGAGCGGGAAGATCAATTTCGTCGTCCCCGCCTTCATCCACGGTCCCCACGGGCGGCAGCTCTGGGAGGCGGATACGGTGGTGGTCTCCGTGCCCTACCAGTGGGTCCCCACGGTGCTCACCAATCTGAAGGAGATGCCCCTGGAGCTGAAGGGGCATACCGGCAAGGAAGCCTACTACGCCGAATTCGGCGGCATCCTGGCGGACCTGGACGAAAAGATGAAGGATCCCTGACAGAGAGAACCGAGACCGCCGCAGCTTTTTGCGGCGGCCTCTTTTTCAGGTATTACAGCTCGTGCCGGTCGGCGGCGGGGAGGTCGTTTTCCAGATTGTCCCGCCCCAGGTCCGTGTCGAGGACGGGAGAAGGTCCTTCCAGGCCCGCCACCAGCCTTCGCATCTCGTCCTTGGAACGGACCTCATGGGCCCGCTCCAGGAGGAGCTGTTTTTCCGCCTCGGTCATGGCCGCGAAGGCTTCCATGGCCGCCTCGTTCTGGGCCAGCGCCATGCCCAGGCCCAGGGGCAGCGTTTTCATGTCCATTTCGATCACCTCGGTCCTAGCTTTCCAACCCGGGCCGGGAACTATGCTTCGGAAAGCGCGGAGCCCTTGCAAAAGCCTTGCGCAGTGATATAATCTTGAAAAACGCGATCCGAGGAAAACCCATGAAATACGATTTTTACGTCCGTACCCGGCAGGACCTGCTGGACGCGGTGGAAGCTTACGGCATCGTCCCCTATTTCTCCAATTCCATCCCCGGCTTTTCCCTGGAGGAGCACTGCGCTCCCTCCTCCTTCTGGTCCGACGACGGGGAGGACGCCTGGGCCTGGAAGGGGCCGGTGATCCGGGAAAGCGGCTGCGCCTACGGGAAGTTTTTTGAGAAAAAGGCGGCCTACGTCAGCCAAAAGTGGTTTTTGGAGCTGGCCAACTACCGGCGGGACGGCTACGATTTCGACGCCCGCGCGGACGAGGGGCTGGTGAAGAGGGCCGACCAGGAGCTGTATGAGCTGATCGAGAGCCAGGCCCCGGTGCTCAGTAAGGTCCTCCGGGCCTCGGGGAGCTACGCCTATTCCGGGCGCTTCGGGAAGACGGAGGGGAAGAAGGGCTTCGACGGCATCATCACCCGCCTGCAGGAGCAGTGCTATGTGCTGATCTCCGATTTCGTCTACGCCCTGGACAAGCACGGCCGCCCCCACGGCTGGGGCGTGGCGGAGTACTCCACGCCGGAACAGCAGATGGGGGAGGCCTTCAGGGAAAAGGTCTACCTTCACAGTCCGGAGGAATCCCATGCCCTGCTGCTGGACCACCTGCGGGAGCTCTTCCCCCAGGCGGAAGAAAAGGCCCTGCGGCGGTTTTTGAAATAATAATGAAAAGAGGACTTGAACGCATGAGGACCAAAGCGCTGTGTATGCTCCTGGCGGCGATCCTGCTGCTTTCCCTGGCGGCCTGTGCCTCCAGAAGCGGCCAGCCTGCCAGCCAGGGGACGCCGGAAGCGCCCCCCGCCCCGGCGGAGCCGGGGCCATCCACGAAGCCGGAGCCGGGGGAGATCTTATATCACAACGACGGCATGATCCTTTCCATCCCCGCGGGATACGGGGAACTGCTTATCGTGGACGCGCCGGAAAACGACGAAAACGGCCTTCTGTTCAACGTGTCGGAAAAGGCCTCCGTGGAGGCGGCCCGGGCCCAGGGCTTTGAGGGCGGCCGGCTCTTCGGCATCGGCAGAGTGAGCGAAGATGAGCTGCACGAGATGCTCTGCTACGACATGTCCGGCCGGGAGGTCTTCGCCAGGGACGACGAGGGCAATTACTATATGTTCTGCCATCCCACGGACGTGCAGTTCGTGCGGGAGAGCTACGAGGGCATCGGCGACGAGACGAATGCGGACTGGCAGCAGTGGGCGATGCTGAACGAGTGGGCCTCCGGCAGCGTGCGGGAGGTGTTCCGGGAGGAGAACGGCCTCACTCCCTTTGATCGGGGCAATTCCCTTGCGGAAAGCTATCTCGCCCGGGCCGCCTATATGGACGGGGTAAGCTACACCGTCAGCACCCTGGAGTTCGGCCCCCTGGAGCCGGAGGGCGTGGACGCGGCGCCCTATGTGGAGCGCCTGCTGGAGGGCCTCACCCTGGAGCGCGCCGAGCTGAGCGAGACGCCGGACGGGGAGTATGCCGTGGTTTATTTCCCTGAGGACGATATCCGGCTGGATTTCTTCTTCACGGACGGCAGCTATATCCGCCAGGTCTGGGGCGGCGGGAACGAGATGCTCTATAAGGCGGAGTACGCGGACGGGGAGACCGTGGCCGGCGAAGTGGTGCGGGAGTGGTACGACGCCATCGCCGAAGCCCACGGCCTCTGGAGCGACGGGGACGGGGAATACTCCCTTCTCACCGGCGTCTGGGCGGACAGCATCGCGGGCCGTGCCATGATCACCATTTCCAAGGACGCCCCCCAGGGCCCTTACCATGTGGAGGTCCGCTGGAGCGGCAGCGCCTGGGAGACCGCCTTCTGGGAGATGACGGCCACGCTGGGGGAGGACGGGATGAGCCTGCGCTATGAGGACTGCACGCATTCCGTCGTGACCTTCTCCGGGGACGACGGGACGGAGGAGACCTGGGAGACCCTGTACGAGAACGGGACCGGCGCCTTCTTCTTCGGTGAAGGGGACGAGCTCACCTGGCAGGATGATGTGGAAAACGCCGCGGACGAAATGGTCTTTATCCGGGTGCGGGGCGAGACCTTACTGACGGAGAGCTCAGATCATGATCTATGACATCACCCAGCCGCTGCTGGAATGCGCGGTGTTCCCGGGGGACGCAAGGCCGGAGAAGACCCTGGTCCGGAGCATGGACCGGGGGGATGAATACAATTTGACCAACCTCTCCCTCTGTGTCCACAACGGGACCCATGCGGACGCTCCCCTCCATTTTCTGCGGGAGGGGAAGGGGATCGGCCGGGTGGCGCTGGAAAAGTTCATCGGCCCGGCCTACGTGGCCTCCCACGAGGGGGAGGTTACGGCCCGGGACGCCGAAGCGATCCTGGAAAAAGCAAAACGCGCCCGCGAAGGGGCCCAAAAGAGGATCCTCATCAAGGGAAAGGCCGCCGTCACCCTGGAGGCGGCGAAGGTCTTCGCGGCGGCGGGGATCGACCTCCTGGGGAACGAATCCCAGACCGTAGGCCCGGAGGAGGCTCCCATGGCGGTGCATCTCGCGCTGCTGGCGTCTGAGGTGGTACTGCTGGAGGGGGTCCGCCTTTCTGCCGTGCCGGAGGGGGCCTATTATCTGAACTGCGCGCCCCTGAACCTGGGGGATACGGACGGCGCGCCCTGCCGGGCGGTGCTGCTGGACCTCCCTTCCGCGAGCGCTTTACAATCCAATTCCGCAGTGCTATCATGAAACCGATCCAAAAGGAAGGGGGCCCATACAATGCAGACCGTCGACCACGTCCGCCTCAGCGAGGATGAAGAAGAACTCGTGATCCTGGACCAGACCCAGCTTCCCAACCGCCAGGTCTATCTCCGCCTGCGCACCCGGGAGGAGCTTTACCGGGCCATCAAGGAGCTGCAGATCCGGGGCGCGCCCGCCATCGGCATCTTTGCGGGCTTCGCCATGTATGTTCTCGCCCGGCAGTACCCCAGGGAAGGCTTTCTCGCCCGCTTCCGGGAGGACGCGGACTACCTCAATTCCTCCCGCCCCACGGCGGTGAACCTGAGCTGGGCCCTCCGGCGGATGACCCATGCCGCGGAGGAGAGCGGGGGAGACCTGGCTGCCCTCCGCTCGGAGTGCCAGGCTATCCTGGAGGAGGACATCGCCATGTGCACCGCCATCTCGGAGCACGGCCTCAGCCTCCTGAAGGAAGGAGACGGGGTGCTGACCCACTGCAACGCCGGCCCCATCGCCACCTCCCGCTACGGCACCGCCATCGGCCCCATCCTGCTGGCCCAGGAAAAGGGCATCCGCCTCCGGGCCTACTGCGACGAGACCAGGCCCCTTCTCCAGGGGGCGCGGCTCACCAGCTGGGAGCTGAGCAGGGCCGGGGTGGACACCACCCTTCTCTGCGACAACATGGCCGCCACGGTCATGTCCCAGGGGAAGATCCAATTCTGCTTCGTGGGCTGCGACCGAGTGGCCATGAACGGGGACGCCGCCAACAAGATCGGCACCTACGGCGTAGCCATCCTGGCAAAGCACTTCAATATCCCCTTCTACGTCCTGGGCCCCACCTCCATCATCGACCGGAGCTGTCCCACGGGAAAGGGCATCCCCGTGGAGCTGCGGGATGAAGAGGAGATCCGCTCCAAGTGGTACCGGGAGCCCATGGCCCCGAAGGGGGTCAAATGCTTCAACCCCGCCTTCGACGTGACGGACCACAGTCTCATCGCCGGGATCATCACGGAGAAGGGCATCTGCCGCCCGCCCTATACCGAAAGCCTGAAAGCCCTGTTTGAATGAACAGCGTTTGCTGAACTGACGAAAGGAGAATGACCCATGTCCGAGCTTCGTTCCTCTCCCTCCGCCTGCATCGTGGCGGACCCCGACCTGATCGCCAAGGTGGTCCTCATGCCCGGCGACCCTCTCCGGGCCCAGAAGGTGGCGGAGACCTATCTGGAAAACCCCGTCTGCTTTAACACCGTCCGCAATATGCTGGGCTTCACCGGCCTCTATAAGGGGAAAAGGATCTCCGTCATGGGCAGCGGCATGGGCGTTCCCTCCGCGTGCCTCTACGTCCACGAGCTTTTCCACTTCTTCGACGTGGAGACCGTCCTGCGCATCGGCTCCGCCGGGGGCATCGGCGAGGATGCCAAGCTCCGGGATCTGGTCGTCGCCATGACCGCCTCCACCAACAGCGACTACGCCCGGCAGTACCAGTTCCCCGGCATCCTGAGTCCCCAGGCGGACTTCGGTCTCCTGCGGAAGGCGGTGGAGTGCGCGGAGCAGAAGGGGATCCCCGTCAAGGTGGGGAGCGTCTTCACCTCCGACCAGTTCTACAACGCCAATTCCCGGGCCAATGAGCAGTACCGGGATATGGGCCTTCTGGCCGTGGAAATGGAGACGGCAGGCATCTACTGGGAGGCCATGGCCTCTCACAAACGGGCCCTGAGCCTGCTGTCCATCTCCGACCACATCTTCACCGGGGAGGCCCTCAGCGCCGAGGAGCGGCAGAACAGCTTCACCGACATGATGGAGGTGGCCCTGGAGACCGCCTGGACCGCGGCGGAGTAAGTATTCAACCGGAACCCGCTTCGCTGGGCTTCCGGTTGAGAAAGCATGCGCTGCGCTCCCCGCACTCGCTTCGCAGACCGCACGCCCACCGCTTCGCGGCGGGTCTGTAGCGCAGGCGTCCCCAAAGGGGACCTCTCGCCCGCGGAATGTCCCCTCGCGCGAGAATGCTCGCACAGTCCGCTCCGCGAGAAGTATTTTTGGGCAGAAATGAATTCCGCCCAAAAATGATTCCAATTCTGTTCGCATCTGCGGATGCGAACTCTGCGAGGCTGTTTCTCCAATTAGATACTGATACCGGGGCGCGGCTTGTCCGCGCCCCGGTTGCTCATGATAGGATTTCTTTCTGTCTGCCTTATACTATTCTCAAATAAAAACATTTAAAATGTTTTTATTGGCATGGGCTTTCGCCCATGCCTGCCGCACGTTTCGTGCGGCGAGAAACGTGTAATACCTGATCCTGCAAGCCTTTGGCTTGCAGCCACACGGCATTTCATGCCGTGTGGCAATTAAAACGCTATTTAAAGCGTTTTAATTGAGATTGATATTATTGATACCACTGCGCCTGCGCCTGGAACATCCGGGCGTAAAGCCCCTGCTTTTTCAGAAGTTCCTCATGGCTGCCGTCCTCTACGATCCGCCCTCCATCAAAGACTAAGATCCGGTCCACCAGCTGGGTAATGCCCAGCCGGTGGGAAATGAGGATGGTAGTCCTGTCCCCGGTAAGATCCGTGAAATTCCGATACAGCTCCGCTTCCGCCAGGGGGTCCAGGGCTGCTGTGGGCTCATCCAGGATCATGATTTTCGCGTCCTGCCGCCAGGCGCAGCGGCAGAGGGCGATCTTCTGCCACTGTCCGCCGGAGAGGTTGTTGCCGGTCTCGCTGAAGGAGCCGACCACTTCATCCATGCCATGCTCCTGAGCGGCGATGAATTCCCAGGCCCCGTTGCGGCGTGCCACCGCTTCCACGGCAGCGTCCTCCGGCGCCCGTCTGCGGTCTGAGACCACGATGTTCTCCCGGATGCTGGTCTCATAGCGGGCGAAGTCCTGGAACGCTGCCGACAGGGTGCGGCGTGTGCGGGAAACGTCGGTATATATGCTCTCCCCGCCCATGGCGACGGTCCCCCGGTCCGGCTCATACAGCGCACAGAGCAGGCTGATGAAGGTCGTCTTTCCTGAACCATTTTCGCCCACAATGGCAATCTTTTCCCCTTCCCGGATGTGCAGCGTCAGGTCGTGGATGACCTCCCGCTCCGTATTGGGATAGGTGAAGCTGACATGATCGAAGTCCAGGTCGAACCGTTCCCACCCCTCCGCCTTCGGGTCCCTCTGTTCGTATTCCAGTTCGTCCAGGGAGAAGAAGTCCCGCATATAGGCGGCGTTGCTTACAAACTGTGCCGCCTCGGTAAAGATGCGGGCGGTCACATCCTGGAGCTGGCTGGCCATGGTGAAAACCAGCATGAAAGCGCCGATCCCCACGGCGGGATTGTCGAAAATCTTCCTCGCCGCGATCAGGAGAATGAAGATATAAACGCAGCTGCGGAAGATGTCCGCAATGGCGTTGAACAGCACGTGCTTTTTCGTTACCCGGTTTTTGATCTGGATGTACTCCGCGTTTTTCCGGTCAAATTTGCCCTTCAGCCAGTGGTAGGCGCCGAAAAAGCGGACGTCATTCAGGGATTGCTGCATGGTGGCCTCGAAGAAATAGGCGCAGGCCATGAGGTATTCCAAGATCCAGAAGCCCTTGTTGTGATACTCGCTCTCGCTGAATTTCGCGGTGATGATGATGGCGGGGATGCAGGTCGCCACCAGGATGACCACGATCCAAACGTCCACTGACCAAAGAACGGTCACGATGCTGATAAAGGTGATGATGCTCTGCAGCCAGCGGATCGTTGTTCCCACGCTCTCTGCCACACGATTCCCGGCTTCCGTTTCCACAAAGCTGATCCGTTGTTTGAAATCGTCGTAATTTTCGATGTACTTATATTTCACGTCGCAGGAGCAGCGCAGAACCCGCTCCTCCATGAACATCTGGATCTTATATTGGTCCCGCTGCTCGAAATAGCTGCTGAGGGAACCCCAAATCAGCTGTACGATGTAGAGCGCAGACAGAATGGCAAAAATGCCGAGAACGCTGACAACCGCGGCTTCCCCTTGACCGTAGAGCTGCTGCACCGCGTCCGAAAAGCGGCGCACCGCAAGAGAGATCAGCATGGGAAGGAACGCCACCGCGAAACCGATCAGGCTGAGGACGAGAGAGGCGGCGCCCCTTGCCCGGAGGCTCACCTTCAGGGCTTTCCCGAAAATCTTTACCGCTTCCGGGAAAGAGAGTATTTTATCGTTCATGCGTCCGCACCTCCATTCGCCGCAGCCTGAGACACACCGTACCATTGGGCCTGTTCATTGAAGAAGTGGGCATAACGGCCGTTCAAGGCCATCAATTCCTCATGGCTGCCCATCTCGGCGATCTTCCCGCCGTCCAGCATGATGATCTTGTCCGCCATGCGGGCAAAGCCCACCCGGTGGCTGATGAGAATGGCCGTTCTCCCTTTCAGCAGGTTTTTGATGCCGAGAAATTGCTCCATTTCGGCAATGGGGTCCAGCATGGAGGCCGGTTCGTCGAAGATCAGCACATCCCGGTCCGCCATGTGGGTCCGGGCGGAGGCCACCCGCTGTTTTTCTCCGCCGGAGAGCTCGGAACCGCTCTTGTCCTGGAATTTGCCCAACAGGGTGTCCAGCCCCTTGGGGAGATTGGCGGCCACCTTTTCCGCCCCGCCCTTCCGCAGGGCTTTCAAAACCATGGGCATATCCTCCATGTGCTCCACGGCGCCGACGCCGATGTTCTCCCGCAGAGAGGAATGGAAAAGGTAGAAGTCCTGGAAAAACACGCTGAGGCGGCTGCGGACGTAGTCCCGCCGGTAGTCCCCGTAGGGCCGCCCAAAGAAGCGCACGGAGCCGGAATCCGGCTTATACATATTGAGAAGCAGCTTTACCAGGGTGCTTTTCCCGCTGCCGTTCACGCCCACCAGCGCCACCACCTCTCCGCGCCTGACCTGGAAGCTGACGCCGTCGATGGCCGGGCTGTCCCCGTAGGAAAAGCGCAGGTCCCGAACGTCAAAGACCGTCTCCGGGTCGGCGGGGGTAATCTCCGTCCCGTCGGGACGAGGTTTCACCAGCTCAAAGAAGCGGCGCTGCTTGTCCAGGGCAATGAGCCCGAAATCGAATTTGACGATGTACCGGGCGGTGCCGGAAATGGTGTTGAGGAGATTCAGGCAGAGGGTAAAGATGACCAGCAAAGCATCCGGCCGCATACTGCCTTTAGCGACGGCGGCGATGCTCACGCCCACCGCAATGATCAGAAAAGCGTAAAAGCCCGCGCCGGTGATGAAGTCCCGCAGCTCCGCCGCCTTAGCACGGCGAAGGTCCCGCTTTTGGATTCGAAGATAGGGCTGCCTCCACTGCTTGATCACCTGATCGGTGTTCTCAAAGATGCGGGTCTCCTTCGCCATCCCCCGGTTCTCAGACATGCGTTCATAGTATTCGATCTGCCGCTCGTCGTTGAAATCCTCGGTTTGATTCCGGCGTGTTTCCTTGGAAAAGGCCAGACTGATGATGAAGATCACCGCCACATAAACGGCGGAAGCCAGGAACACCGACCTGGACATGGACCAGGCAGTGATGAGCAGCGCTGTGATCCCCACCAGCTTGGAGAAAATAAAGCAGAGGCCTTCCACGAAAGCCCATAGGGAATTGCCTTCCAGGATGGCGCTCATCCACATATCGTTGACCTCTTTCCGCAGCAGGTCTTTCATGTCGATGTCCTGCACATGCTCCATGATGTAGGCATACATGCCGCCGAAATAGGAGTCGTAGGTCATCATACGCACGAACTGAGCGTTTACACGGGCGGAAAGCCCGATGGCGATCATCAACAGACCCAGCTTCACGATGGGTTTTACTGCGTCGGCATAGGTATATGGCGCGCCGGAGAGATAACCGCTCAGGACGCTCAAGGTATCCCGGTTGAACCTGAGCGCCACCGCGGGCAGGACTGCCAGCGCTCCGCAGACGAAAAACCACAGCAGCATGGTCCAGTGGTCGATGCTCCAGGCGATGCGGAACGCCCAGGCCATGGTTTTGAATCGCTGTTTCTTTTGTTTTGTGTTCATATGGCCTCCCTTGCTTCCGTTGTTTGGGCTGTAAGTATCATTTCATTTGTTAATTCTCACAGATGTCTGCTGAAAAACGCTGTCAGCCGATGCTTTTACCTGGGAGTGATATTTCTCCTGTATACAAGGATCGAATCCACAGGCACGCCGAACACCGCCGCGAGTACGACCATGTTGTCCAGCGTAGGCATGGCAGCGCCGCGCTGCCATTTATAGATTGACTGGGGCGTTGCAAATCCAAAGATGTCCTGAAGATCTTTCACCGTGAGACCGGCGTTGATCCGCAGCCTGACAATGTTCTGACCGGTTGCGGTCATGTCTATTACAGGCAATTTGTTCACTTTGATCACTCTCCTCTTCCGGCTCAGACCGTTCATTGGTTATGCGTTTCATGATATCGGCCAAAACATTGCGTACTTCCATTGGGACCGCCGTTGCGGCCTCTTCAATAGGGAAAAAATACCGCCTGCCTTATATAAGACAAGCGGCGTGGAAGGATCAGAACACCAATGCAGAGCTAGGAGAGCATACAGTCGTTCTGCTTTGTCTTATATGAGGACAGGAAAAGAAGACCCGGACGCTGAGTGCTGGGCTGGCGACGTTCAGTAGTGACCCTGAGAGTCAAAAGGCGATCGTTGAACATGTCCCTCTCCTTTCCGGGCATAGCCCTGAATAATGGCGATACTATATCACCGGTGCTAGAGCCTGTAAATATACCTGTAGTATAATCCGCAATAAATACAGCTTAACATCCTTTGGTTGAAGGTGGCTTGCAACTCCATATAACCACTTTTGGGCAATCCCTGTATTCTTTTTTCTCCAGAAATTAGTTTATACCGTGGTGCTCTTGGAATCATCGCAAAAGGCTTTGACCGACGTGCAAAAATGGGTTTGCCGCTCCTATTTCGTGCTCTTTTCCGTCTGCATCCGTTCATAGTCCGCCCGGTCCTGGGTGCCCAGGGCGTTTTTATAAATGGAGGCGCCGTCGGCGTCCACCACATAGGTATACTCCACGCTGCCGTGGTAGCCTCTCCCCAGGCCCTGGGCCTCATAGCGGCGGAAGAGCCCGTCCTCCACGGGGAAGTATCCCGCGCCCCTGCCCCGGAACTCCGTCAGGAGCCACACCGCGGCCTTGGGCTCCCCGTCCTCCGTGACGGTCCGCAGGAACTTCACCGGCCCCATCCCGGGGGCGTACCAGAATTCCAGATGCCCGCTGAAATAGCCGAAGGAGCATTTCACCTCCGCCATGATATGGCGGCAGCGTTCAAAGTCCCCGGCGGGAGTGCTGACCCTTTCCTCTGCCTTGCCCACGGTGAGATGGCTTTCCACCGGCGTGCCCGCCTCGGGGTCCATCTTTTTCAGATCTTCCGAATGGCCGGGGATCCAGGCGTCGCTCCAGAGACAGCCCCCCGCGTTCTCCATCATCTCATAGAGGAAATTGCAGCCCACGGCGTACATTTCCCAGCCGCCGCCCCACTGCTTCCACTCGAAGCTGGAGGTGAGGAAGACGTCCTCGTGCGTGGACACCAGGGTCTGCCCGTCCTGCCGTTCCAAGGGCAGGATACCGAAGAAATTCCAGCGCCCGTATTCCGTGTAATCCGGGTTCGTCTCCGGCGCGGTGGCGAAGATACGGCGCATCACCTCATGGGCGACCCGGGTATGCACCTTCTCCCGGGGCGTCTCTGCCAGCCGTTCCGCCGCCTGGAAATAGGGCTCCACGTCCGTAAGCTGCCCTTTGAGCTGGTCGTAGTAGCCCCGGCGGGCGGCCAGGATGTTCCCCCACCAATACCGCAGGTCGTAGTCCATGACGCAGAAGCAGCCCCGGCTCAGGACCGCCTGATGTTCCGAGAGGTCGATCACCTCCAGATACTGCTCGTCCCGGCAGCGGGTCCCGGGTCGCAGGCTTTCCGCGTGGTACTCCCAGCGATTTCCCACATGGAGAGGGAAGTACCCTTCGCCGCCCAGAATGGCCGCGAAGGTGAGCAGGAACTCCGCCTGGGATTCCCAGTTTACCTGCCGGACGATCCCCACACCGGGGGCCAGAGCGGTCTCCAGGTTGATCTGCCGTTTTCCACTGCCCCGGAGCTCGTAAATAAGGCAGTTTTCATAGACCCCCGTGGGTGTGACGATGCTCCCCTCCGCCCGGCGGCAGGAGAGGGTGATCTCCCCGTCGGCGGAGCTGACACTCTCTCCGGGGTCCAACGCCGGGTCGAACACCAGCCCGTCGCAAAGGGAAGCGTAGTACAGAATGGCGGCTTCGGTGCCAGCGGTCCCGTATCCGCCCCGCCCGTAGCCGTTCCGCAGCCAGGAATACCACTTGCCGTCGATCTTCCTCAGGACTTCACCCCTGGCGCAGAGATAGGCTCGTTCCGGATCCTTCGTCTCCACCGCCGCCATTTTCTTTTCCACCACGCGGGCGGCGAGAGCGGCGGCATAGAGATAGTCCGTGGTCTTCTGGATCCGGAGCACCTTTTCAAAGGCGGCGTCGGCCTCCTCCGGTCTCCCCGCCTGGGCCAGATCGATCCCCAGACTGAACCAGAGAGCGCCCAGGGTCTGCGGGAAGCCGGCGTTTTCATATTTGGGGATCTGCTCCTCCCGGAGGAAGCGGATCCGCTCCTCACCCCGCAGCTTTTGCGATTCCTCATAGGCCACGGTGGACAGCACATCGTCGTTGTGTCCCGCCAGGGCCGCCGCCTTGATCCTCGAGCGCAGCGCGTCCTTCGGCGTCCCGGGGAGCCACCAGGCCCCCCGGAGCAAAACCTCCGCCAGCAGGCTCTGCTTCTCCTCGGATTCTTCAAGGTTCTCTACGTCGTTCAATACCTCCCGGTATTCCCGCATGAAGCCGGTTTTGTCGTTTTTCAGGCGCCAGAGCTTCAGCTCCTCCACCTGCCGCCGGACGCGGGAGACCAGGGGCTCGTTTTCCTGATAGTTCTTTTCCACGATCCCAAATCCTTTCCGCAGTTGTCTTCGCCCCTCCGTGAGCCGCCAGCGCACCGTCCCCGCCGGGACGCTGAGCTTTTCGGCGATCTCCTTCACGGAGAAGCCCCGGAAGTAGTGCAGACGGACCGTTTCCCGGAGGGAGGCGCTGAGGGCGTCCACCGCCGCGTGCAGCTCCGCCTCCGTCTCCGCCGTGAGGATGGCAGAGAGGGCCGGGTCCTCGTCCCCCGCGTGTTCCCTGGCCTCCGCCAGGTCTGGGGATAGGGCGCTCAGGGCGTCCTCGTAGCGCAGCAGGAGGGTCCTGGCCCGGTTTCTGGCGATCTTCAGCACCCAGGGGCGGAACTTCTCCGGCTCCCGGAGGGTGGAAAGCTTCATCCAGGCCGTCACAAAGGCATCCTGGGCCGCATCCTCCGCGGAATAGGGATTCCGGGTGATGCGCAGTGCCGCCGCCTTCACCGCCTGCTCGTGCCGCAGCACCAGCTCCTCAAAGGAGCGGTTGTCGCCCAGCAGCGTTTTCTCCACCAGGGTCTTATCGCTGAGCTGGGAGGAGTCCGCCATATCCGCACCTGCCTTCCATTTTTTGTGGCCACACTGGATAGACGCGAAAAAGAGGGAAAAGGCTGGAAAAGTCTTTGGATTTTCAGAAAAAACCGCGGTGGCCTCGCTTCCGGCCCTCGCTTGCCGGGACCGCCGGATAGCGAAATCCCCGCCGGAGACCGGCGGGGAAGAAGATCAGGGGAAACGATAGGGGATGCCGCTTTGCTTCAGAATGAAGTCTGTTTATTCAGCTCGATCAGCTCCGGCGCAGCGTAACGGACTCTCTCAATGAGAGCGTCGATGGACCCGGATTCCAGGACCAGGCCGGGAATGTCCTCGCTGGTGGCGATCCACACAGCAGCTTCCGCGTCCCAGTCCAAACGGACGGAATACTCCATGCTTGTCAACCCCTTTCCAGTGGATAGCCCTAGTCTACCACAGATCACGGAGCATTACAAGCAAACCCGCTTTCCGCTTCGCCCCTCACTCCACAGTCACGGATTTGGCTAGGTTTTTCGGCTTGTCGATGTCGCAGCCGTTTTCCTTCGCCACGTAATAGGCCAGCAGCTGCATGGGGAGCACCGCCAGGACCGGGGTGAAGAGGGTGTGGATTCGGGGAATATAGATGATGTCGTTGGCCTGGGAGACGATCTTCCGGTCTCCCCGGAAGGCCACCGCCAGCACCCTGGCCCCTCTGGCCTTGACCTCCACGATGTTGCTGATGGTCTTGTCCTCCAGCGCCTCGTTGCAGCAGACGGCGATGACCGGCGTCCCCTCCTCGATGAGGGCGATGGTGCCGTGCTTCAGCTCCCCGGCGGCGTAGCTCTCCGCGTGGATGTAGGAGATCTCCTTCATCTTCAGCGCCCCCTCCAGGGCCGAGGCCCAGTCGGTGTTGCGTCCGATGAAGAAAAGGGAGGCGGCGCTGTGGTACTTTTTCGCCAGAGCGGGGATGCCGTGGTTCAGGTCGATGGCGTTCTGGATCAGCCGGGGCAGACGGAGGATGTCGTAGAGGAGGCCGGGGTACTGCTCCTCGTCCACCCTTCCCAGCCGCCTCCCCATGAACACCGCCAGGAGAAAGAGCACCGTGAGCTGGGTGGTGTAGCCCTTGGTGGTGGCCACGGCGATCTCCGGCCCCGCCCAGGTGTAGAGGGTCCAGTCCGCCAGCTTGGCGATGGTGCTCCCCACCACGTTCACGATGGCGAGGACCTTGGCTCCCCGGCTCCGGCACTCCTTCAGGGCGGCGATGGTGTCCGCCGTCTCGCCGGACTGGCTGATGACGATGAGGAGGGTGTGTTCGTCGATGAGAGGGTCGGAGTACCGAAGCTCGCTGGCGAGGACCGCCTCCGTGGGGATGCGGCAGAGGGACTCCAGGGCGTACTTCGCGGCGCAGCCGGCGTAGTAGGCGCTGCCGCAGGCGGTGATGACCAGCTTGCTTATGCCCCGCAGCTCCTCCTCGCTGGGATCGAACTCCTCCAGGCGGATCTCCCCGTCCTTCACCCGGGGGGCGATGGCGGCCCGGACAGCGGCGGGCTGCTCCATGATCTCCTTGAGCATGAAGTGCTCGTAGCCGCCCTTCTCGGCGGCCTCCACGTTCCAGGTGATCCGGCTCACGGGCTTCTCGATCCGCTGGCCGGAGCAGTCGTAGACCGTGATGCCCCGGGGGCTCAGCTCCGCGAAGTCGCCGTCGTCCAGGTAGACGGCGTTTTTTGTGTAGGAGACCAGGGCCGTCACGTCGGAGGCGAAGTAGTTTTCCCCGACGCCCACCCCCAGGATCAGGGGACTGGCTTCCCGGACGGCGAAGAGCCGGTCCGGCTGGTCGGCGCAGAGGACGCCCAGGGCATAGGAGCCCTCCAGCCGGGCCACCGCCTTCATCACCGTGGTCTTCAGGTCGCCGTTGTCGTAGTATTCCAGCAGGTGGACGATGACCTCCGTGTCCGTCTCGCTGAGGAAAACGTAGCCCTTGGCCGTCAGCTCCTCCCGGAGGGTGGCGTAGTTTTCAATGATGCCGTTGTGAACCACGGCCCAGCGCCCGTCGTTGGAGAGGTGGGGGTGGGCGTTGGGCTCGGTGGGGGCCCCGTGGGTGGCCCAGCGGGTGTGCCCGATGCCGGTCTTTCCGGGGACCAGAGCGCCGTCCTTCGTCCGCTCACAGAGCTTTTCCACCTTGCCGCTGACCTTCTCCACCTGAATTCCGTCCTTGCCCATGACGGCGATCCCGGCGGAGTCATAACCCCGGTACTCCAGGCGCTTCAGGCCCTCCAGCAGCAGGGGCGCCGCCTCCTGGGCCCCCGTGAATCCGACGATCCCACACATAGCTTCTTCCTCCAGATATTATTTCAGCAGGACCGCCAGACGGTCCATGGCCTCCCGGGTATCCGCCGGATCCCCGAAGGCCGAAAAGCGGAAATAGCCCTCGCCGCTCTCGCCGAAGCCCTCCCCCGGCGTCCCGATCACCTGGACTTCCCGGAGCAGGTGGTCGAAAAACTCCCAGCTGGAAAAGGGTTCGGGGCAGCGCATCCAGATGTAAGGGGCGTTCTTTCCCCCAGTATACCATATTCCCAGCCGGTCGAGAGTGTCCGCCATGGTTTTTGCGTTGTTTTTGTAGATTTTCAAGGTCTCCTGCACCTGCCGCTGCCCCTCCGGCGTAAAGACGGCCGCGCCGCCCTTCTGGAGGATGTAGGACACGCCGTTACTTTTCGTGGTCCGATTCCGGACCCACATCTCCCGCAGGTTCATGCCCTTCCGCTCCAGCTGGGACGGGATCACCGTGTAGCCCAGGCGCGTGCCGGTAAAGCCCGCCGTCTTGGACAGAGAGCAGATCTCAATGGCGCAGGTCCTGGCCCCTTCGATCTCAAAGATGCTGTGGGGCAGCCCCGGGTCGGAGATGAAGGCCTCATAGGCGGCGTCGAAGAGGATCACCGCGCCGCGCTGATTTGCCCAGTCCACCCAGGCGCGCAGGAGTTCTCTGGGCAGCACCGCGCCGGTGGGGTTGTTGGGGGAGCAGAGATAGATGAGGTCGGCGTCCCCCGCCCCCGCCGGGTCCGGGAGAAAGCCGTGCTCCGCGTCCGTGGGAAGGTGGACGATCCTCCGCCCGGCCAGGACACTGGCGTCCACATAGGCGGGGTAGGCGGGCTCCGGGATCAGGGCGGCGTTTCCGCTGTCAAAGAGGTCCAGAATGTGCCCCAGCTCGTCGCTGGCCCCGGAGGAGACGAAGACCTCCTGGGGGGAGAGAGTGACTCCCCTCTGTCCGTAATATGCGGCGATGGCCTCCCGCAGGAAGGGAGCGCCGCACTCCGGCAGATAGCCGTGAAAGCTCTCCTTTTTTGCCTGGTCCTCCACGGCCTCGTGGAGGGCCCTAATCACGGCGGGGCAGAGGGGCTGGGACACGTCCCCGATCCCCATGCGCAGGAGCTTTACCCCGGGGTGCTCCAGACTGTAGGCCTGGTTTTTCTCAGCGATGCGGGCGAAAAGATAGGAGTCCTTCAGCTCCCCGTAGTGTGCATTCGGCGTCAGCATATGGTGGTATCCCCCTCATAGACAAATTCGCAGGGCCCGGTCATCTTCACTTTTCCGTCGGGCGCGACCCGAACGGTGAGCTCGCCCCCGTCCAGCACCATCCGGATCTCCTCCCCGTAGGGACACAGCCCCCGGGCGGCGGCGGCCGCCGCGCTGGCGCAGGCCCCGGTCCCGCAGGCCAGGGTCACGCCGCTGCCCCGCTCCCAGACCCGCATCCGCAGCTGGTTTTTCCCCAGGGGCTGCACGAACTCCACGTTCACGCCCCCGGGAAAGTCGGGATGGTGCTCGATCGCGGGGCCCAGCTCGGTAAGAGCCACGGCCTCCGCGTCCTCCGTGAAGATCACCGCGTGGGGATTCCCTACGCTGACGGGGGTGCAGACGAGCGCCTGCCCCTCCGGAGACAGCCGTTTCTCCGGGGAGACCAGGACGGTCCCCATATCCACCGTGACCGAGCTGACCTTCCCTTCGACCACATGGAGCGTCAGCTCCCGGATGCCGGAGAGGGTCTCGATCCGAAGAAGGGTTTTCGCCGTATAGCCCTTCTCAAAGACGTATTTCCCTACGCAGCGGATCCCGTTGCCGCACATTTTGGCTTCGCTGCCGTCGGCGTTGAAGATGCGCATCCGGAAGTCCGCGACTTCGGAGGGGGAGATCCAGATCATCCCGTCGGCGCCGGGGCCGAAGTGCCGGTCCGAAAGCCTGATAGAGAGGGGACCGGGGTCCTCCGGGACGCCGTAGACGTAGAGGTAATCGTTTCCCAGCCCCTGCATTTTCGTAAATCGCATCTTTTTCCCTCCTCAGAATTCCGCTTCGCCGGTGTAGACGAGCCGGGTATCCCCCGTGAGCGTGACGCCCTCCTCCGAATAGTGGACGGTGAGCTCGCCCCCCATGCAGCGGACGGAGATATCGCAGTCCGTGTCGCAGAGGCCGTTTGCCACCGCCGCGGCCACCGCCGCGCAGGCCCCGGTGCCGCAGGCCATGGTCTCCCCGCTGCCCCGCTCCCAGACCCGCATCTTGATGGTCCTGGGGTTCACCACCCGGATGAACTCCGTGTTGATCCGCTCCGGGAAGTATTCCGCGTTTTCAAAGAGGGGCCCCACCTCCCGGATGTCCACCTCGTCCACCCGGCGGCAGAACACCACGCAGTGGGGGTTCCCCATGTCCACGCAGGTGATCCGCTCCTCCCGGCCTCCGATGGTCACGGGGTAGTCCACGAAGCTCTCTCCCGGCAGGGTGAAATGGTGCTTTCTCATGTCCAGGGAGGCCTTTCCCATGTCCACGCTGGCGGAGGTCACCAGCCCGTCGGTGGTGTAGACCCGCACCCGGCGGACCCCGCCGATCGTCTCAATGGGGATCTCCTCCCCCTGGGCCAGGCCGTGGTCGCAGAGGTATTTCGCCATGCACCGCAGGGCGTTGCCCGCCATGGCCCCCTCGCTGCCGTCGGCGTTGAACATCCGCATCTTCGCCGCCGCCACGTTGCTCCGCTCCATGAGAATCAGGCCGTCCGCCCCAATGCCGGAGTGCCGGTCGCAGAAGGTGACGCAGAGAGATTCGGGGCAGGGGATATCCCCGTCGAAGTTTTCCAGGAAAATATAGTCGTTGCCGCAGGTCTCCATCTTGGAGAAGCGGAGGGTCTGCCGCCGCTTCCTGAGATGGCAGATGTCCACCAGCTCCGTGTTGAACAGGGTGTAGCGGGAGGCCAGGATATCCGCCAGAGCCCGGGCCGTGTCCAGGCTGGTGAGGCAGGGGATCCCCAGCTGGATGCAGCGCCGGTTCAGCCGGATGAAGTCCCGGATGTAGGCCTTCTCCGCGCTTCCGGTGAGGATCACATAGTCGATCTGCCCCGTTTCCAGCAGGCGGAAGACCCGGCTGTCCTTCCCCAGCTTGCCCACGATCTCCACGTCGGCCCCCAGCCGGGCGATCTCCTGGGCCGTGCCCTCGGTGGCGTGGAGGCGGAAGCCCAGCTCGTCCAGCCGCCTGGCCACGTCCACGATCTCCGGCTGGTCCCGGCGGTTCACCGAGATCAGCACGCCGCCATGCGTGTGCTTTTCCACGTGGTAGCCCGCGGAGATCAGGCCCTTGAACAGGGCTTCCCGCAGGTTTTTCCCCACGCCCAGCACTTCGCCGGTGGACTTCATCTCCGGGCTGAGGGCGGCGTTGGCGTCCGCCAGCTTCTCAAAGGAGAACACCGGGACCTTCACCGCCACGTAGGGCGGGCGGCGGTACAGCCCCGTCCCGTACCCCTGGGACAGGAGGCTCTGTCCCACCATGACTCTCGCTGCCAGGTCCACCATGGGTACCCCCGTCACCTTGGAGATGTAGGGAACCGTGCGGGAGGCCCGGGGATTCAGCTCGATGACGTAGAGCTCCCCGTGGTAAATGAGGTACTGGATGTTGATGAGGCCCCTGGTCCCCAGGGCCAGGGCCAGCTTCTCCGAGCAGTCCACGATGGTTTGGAGCATCTTGTCCCCGATGGAGAAGGGGGGATAGACGGCGATGGAATCCCCGGAGTGGATGCCGGAGCGCTCAATGTGCTGCATGACGCCGGGGATCAGCACGTCCTTTCCGTCGGAAATGACATCCACCTCCAGCTCCGTACCCATGAGGTACTGGTCCACCAGCACCGGGTTCTCGATTTTCCCCTGGAGGATCACCTCCATGTAGGTGCGCACGTCCTCCTCCGTGTGGGCGATGACCATGTTCTGCCCGCCGATGACGTAGCTGGGGCGCAGCAGGACGGGGTAGCCCAGCTCCTCCGCCGCCGCCAGGGCTTCCTCCAGGCCCTTGACGCCCTTTCCCCTGGGCCGCTTGATCCCAAAGCGCTCCAGGAGCTCGTCGAAGCGCTCCCGGTCCTCCGCCATGTCGATGCCGTCCGCGCTGGTGCCCAGGATGGGCACCCCCTGTCCGTCCAGGAACTTCGCCAGGCGGACCGCCGTCTGCCCGCCGAAGGCCACCACCACCCCCACGGGCTTTTCTGCCGCCAGGATCTGCATCACGTCCTCCTCCGTGAGAGGCTCGAAGTACAGCCGGTCGGCGGTGTCGTAGTCGGTGGAAACGGTCTCGGGGTTGTTGTTGACGATGACCACTTCGTAGCCCAGCTCCCGCAGGGTGCGGACGCAGTGGACGGAGGAGTAGTCGAATTCGATGCCCTGGCCGATGCGGATGGGCCCCGAGCCCAGGACGACGATCACGGGCTTGCCCGAGCGGGGGAAGGTCCTGGCTTCGCAGAAGCGGTCGGCGGTAGAGTAAAAGTAAGGGGTCTCCGCCTCGAATTCCGCGGCGCAGGTATCCACCATCCGGTAGCTCAGCTCCCTTGCCGGACAGGGGAGCTCTTTTTCTCCGCTGAGGCGGAGCAGGGCGGCGTCCGTATAGCCCAGGCGCTTGCCCTCCTCGTAGGCTTCCGGGGTGAGGCCCTCTGAGAGCGTCCCCTCGAAGTCCGCCAGATTTTTCAGATGGTAAAGGAAGAAGCGGTCGATCCGGGTGAGGGCGTGGATCTCTTCCACGTCCATCCCGGCCTTCAGCGCCTCAAAGATGGTGAAAAGCCGGTGGTCATCCGCCCTCGCAAGCCGCTCCGATAGGGGAGAAGCGTCCTCCGGGGTCCGGTTCAGGGTGTCCAGGCCGGTCTCCGCCCCCCGCACGGCCTTCATCAGGGCCATTTCAAAGCTGGGGGCGATGGCCATGACCTCTCCCGTGGCCTTCATCTGCGTCCCCAGGAGCCGGGAGGCGTCGGCGAATTTGTCGAAGGGCCACTTGGGGAATTTGACCACCACATAGTCCAGAGCCGGCTCAAAGCAGGCGCAGGTCTTGCCGGTGATGTCGTTTGTGATCTCGTCCAAAGTATAGCCCAGGGCGATCTTCGTTGTGATCTTGGCGATGGGGTAGCCCGTGGCCTTGCTGGCCAGGGCGCTGGAGCGGGAGACCCGGGGATTCACCTCGATCACCGCGTATTCAAAGCTCTCCGGATCCAGGGCCAGCTGCACGTTGCAGCCCCCCACGATGCCCAGGTGGGAGATGATCTCCAGGGAGGCGCTCCGGAGCATCTGGTACTCCTTGTCCGCCAGGGTGAGGGCCGGAGCCACCACCACGCTGTCCCCGGTGTGGATGCCCACCGGGTCCACGTTTTCCATGCTGCAGACGGCGATGACGTTGCCGGCAGAGTCCCGCATGGTCTCGAATTCGATCTCCTTCCAGCCGGCGATGGAGCGCTCGATGAGGATCTGGGTGATGGGGGAGGCCTCCAGGCCCGTGTGGGCGATGGTCCGCAGCTCCTCCTCGTTCCTGGCCGTACCGCCCCCGCCGCCCCCCAGGGTGAAGGCGGGGCGGACGATGACCGGGTAGCCGATGCGCCCGGCCACCAGCAGCGCCTCCTCCTCCGTCACGGCGATGCCGGAATCCACCACCGGCTGGCCGATCTCCTGCATGGCCTCCTTGAAGAGCTTCCGGTCCTCCGCTCTGCTGATGGCCTCCGCTCCGGTCCCCAGGAGGCGGACGCCGTATTTCTCCAATGCGCCGGACTTTGCCAGCTGCATGGCCAGGGTGAGGCCCGTCTGGCCGCCCAGCCCGGCCAGGAGGCTGTCCGGCCGCTCCTTCTGGAAGATGCGCTCTACGGTCTCCTCCGTCAGCGGTTCCAGGTAGATGGCGTCCGCCATGGCCGGGTCGGTCATGATGGTGGCGGGGTTGGAGTTCAGAAGCACCACCTGAAGCCCTGCCTCCTTCAGCACCCGGCAGGCCTGGGTCCCGGCGTAGTCGAATTCCGCCGCCTGGCCGATGACGATGGGGCCGGAGCCGATGACCAGGACCTTTCTGACACTGGTATCCAGCGGCATTACACTGCGCCCCCTTCCATCAGGGTGATAAAGCGGTCAAAGAGAAAGGCGGTGTCCCTGGGTCCCGCGCAGGCCTCCGGGTGGAACTGGACGGTAAAGGCGCCTTTGTCCGGGTAGTCCACGCCCTCGCAGGTCCCGTCGTTGGCGTTATAGAAGGAGACCGTTCCGCCGGGGACGCCCTCCCCCACGGCGTAGCCGTGGTTCTGGCTGGTGATGTAGGTGCGCGCTCCCCGAGCCTCCCGCACCGGCTGGTTGACCCCCCGGTGCCCGAATTTCAGCTTGTAGGTGCTGCCCCCGGCGGCCAGGGCCGTGAGCTGGTGGCCCAGGCAGATGCCGAAGAGGGGAAGCTTTCCCAGCAGGATCCGGATCTGCTCAATCTGAAACGTGTTCTCCGCCGGGTCGCCGGGGCCGTTGGAGAGCATCACGCCGTTGTGCCTCGCTTCCAGCACCGCCTCCGCAGATGTGGAAGCCGGGTAGACCGTCACCGCGCAGCCCCGTTTTTGCAGCTCCCGCAGGATGTTTTTCTTCATGCCGTAGTCCATCAGGGCCACCCGGAAGCGCCGCTCCCCCTCAGCGGGATAGAAGGACGCCACCGGGACCGTGACCTCTTCCACCGCGCCCCGGACGGCGTAGCCTTTGATCACCGTCAGATCCTCAGGGACCTGATCGCAGATCAGGGCGTTCATCACGCCCCAGTCCCGGAGAATGCGGGTGAGACGCCGGGTATCAACGCCGAAGAGCCCCGGAACGCCCTTCTCCCGGAGGTAGGCGTCCAGGGTCCCCTGGCAGCGGAAATTGGAGGGGGCGTCGCAGTATTCCCGCACCACGTAGCCCCGCAGGCGGCTCACTCCCTCGAAGTCCTGGGGGATGACGCCGTAGTTCCCCATGAGGGGGAAGGTCTGGAGGACGATCTGTCCCGCGTAGCTGGGGTCCGTCAGCGTCTCCAGGTAGCCGCTCATGCCGGTGGTGAACACCAGTTCGCCCAGGGCTTCCCCCTCTGCGCCGAAGCGAAGGCCCTCAAAGACCTGCCCGTCCTGCAAAACAAGATATCCTTTTTTCATAGGGATCCCTCTGTATTCATGAAAGCTCACTCGTATTCCACCGTGGCGGGGGGCTTGGAGGTGATGTCGTAGAGCACCCGGTTCACCCCGGCCACCTCGTTCACGATCCGGGTGGAGACCCGGTCCAGCACCTCGTAGGGGAGCCTCGTCCAGTCGGCGGTCATGAAGTCCTCCGTGCTGACGGCCCGCAGGGCTACGGCCCAGTCGTAGCTCCGAGCGTCCCCCATGACCCCTACGCTGCGCAGATTGGTCAGCACCGCGAAGTACTGGTCGGCGGCGGAGGCAAGACCGGCGGCGGCCATCTCCTCCCGGAAAATGGCGTCGGCCTCCCGGAGCATTTCCAGCTTCTTCCGGCTCACCGGGCCGATGACCCGGATGGCCAGACCCGGACCGGGGAAGGGCTGTCGGCTCACGATGGCTTCCGGCAGACCCAGCTCCCGCCCCAGCTGGCGGACTTCATCCTTGAAAAGGAGCCGCAGCGGCTCCACGATCTCCCGGAAGCCCACGTCCTTGGGGAGACCCCCCACGTTGTGGTGGCTCTTGATCACCGCGGCGTTTCCGCCGCCGGATTCGATCACGTCGGGGTAGATGGTCCCCTGGGCCAGGTACTCCATGGTCCCCAGCTTCCGGCTCTCCTCCTCGAAGAGGCGGATGAACTCCTCCCCGATGAGCTTCCGCTTCCGCTCCGGCTGATAGACGCCGGAGAGAAGGCGGAGAAAGCGCCCCTCCGCGTTCACGCGCACAAAGTTCAGCTCCCGCCGGGAGAAGGCGGCCTCCACCGCGTCCCCCTCGCCCTTGCGCATCAGGCCGTGGTCCACAAAGACGCAGGTGAGCTGCCGCCCCACAGCCTCCGCGAGGAGGGCGGCGCAGACGGCGCTGTCCACGCCCCCGGAGAGGGCCAGCAGCACCCTGCCGCCGCCCAGCTTTTCCCGGAGCGAGGCCACGGTTCGGCTGCGATAATCCGCCATGGTCCAGTCGCCCTTCGCGCCGCAGACCGTGAACAGGAAATTCCGGAGCATGACCGAGCCCCCGGCCGTATGGTGGACCTCCGGATGGAACTGAACGCCGAAAAACCGCCGCTGAGCATCCCAGATGGCGGCGGTGGGGCACCGTTCGCTCCGGGCCGATACGGTGAAGCCCTCCGGGATCTGAGAGAGATAGTCCCCGTGGCTCATCCAGGTGACGCTCTCTTCCGAAAGCCCTTGGAAGAGGGGACAAGCGGCATCGAACTGTGTCTCCGTCTTGCCGTACTCCCGGGCGCTGTCCTCCCCGGCGGGGACCACCTCTCCCCCCAGGAGATGGGCCAGGAGCTGGCAGCCGTAGCAGATGCCCAGGATGGGGACGCCCAGGGAAAAGACCCCTTCGTCCACCGTGGGCGCGCCGGGCTCATAGACGCTGTGGGGCCCGCCGGTGAAGATGATGCCGATGGGATCATAGTCCCGGATCTCCGCCAGGGGCATGGAGCAGGGGTGTACTTCACAGTAGACCTGCTGCTCCCGGACCCGGCGGGCGATGAGCTCGTTGTACTGCCCGCCGAAATCCAGGATCAGAACGCGCTGATTTTCCCTCATGCCGCGCCTCTCAGTTAGCTACGTACATCTGCCGGTAGGGGTTCGCGCTGTCCGGCGTCACCAGGGTAAACGGCGCGTCCAGGACGGCGTTCAGGTCCATGCTCAGCAGCTCGCAGTATTCCTTCAGATAGCCCCGCAGCTCCTCCATGTCCTCCGGGGAAGCGGGGCGGGCCGTCACCTGCTTGGGGAAGAGCACGTCCTCGCAGCGGGAGCGCAGGAAGAGCTTGCCCCCGTGCATCCCCGTGCAGGGGAAGTTGGAGACGATGGGGCCGCCGTCGGTGTGGAGGCCCAGGACGACGATGACGCCCCCGGCCTGGTATTCGCCCAGGAAGGAGCCCGCCTTGCCCCCGATGACGATCACCGGCAGGTGCTCCCGGTAGGCCTTCATATGGATGCCCGTGCGGTAGCCCGCGTTGCCCCGGACGTAGATCCTTCCGCCCCGCATGGCGTAGCCCGCCGTGTCGCCGATGCTGCCGTGGATGAGGATGGTCCCGGCGTTCATGGTGTCGCCCACGGCGTCCTGGGCGTTGCCGAAGACCTCGATCTCCGCGCCGTTGAGGTAGGCCCCCAGGGCGTTGCCGGGGACGCCGTGGATGCGGATCTTCCGCTTCCCCATCCCTGCGCCGATGAAGCGCTGGCCCAGGCAGGCGCTGATTTCCGCGCCGCCCTCCGCTTCCCGGAGCTGCCGGTTCAGCTCGCTGAAATCCATTCCACTGGCGTCAATGCTCTTCATCATACCGCACCTCCCAGCTTTTTCGCCCGGTAGCTCCTCCCGAAGGGGAGGAGGGACGGGTCCAGTTTCACTTCGTCAAAGCGGATGCTGTCCAAAGGAGTCTTTTCCCGGATCAGGGAGGTGTAGATCCCCGCCCGGTGCACGTCCCCCAGGAGGATGAAGCCGGTGAGGACTCCGTCCCTGGCAAAGAGCTTCTTGCAGCCCTGCTCCGTGATCTCGGTGTATACCGGCTCGGTATAGGTCCCGGCGCTCATGATGTGGAGGCCGAAGAAGCCGATGGAGTTCATCTTGATCCCCTTGCGGAAAGTATCGCTGCCCCCGGCCATATTCACCCCGGCGCAGCGCCCCTGGAGGCTGGCGTTGGGGAGGACGGCCAAGAGCCCCGGCTCCCCGGCGGAGATGTCCATGCTCTCGGTGCAGTCGCCCGCCGCGAAGACTCCGGGGAGGGAGGTGCGCATGGCTTCGTCCACCAGGATGCCCCGGTTGACTTTGGCCCCCGCCTGGGCGGCCAGGGCGGAATTGGGCCGGGTGCCGATGGCGATCACCAGCACGTCGAAGTCCACGATCTTCCCGCTCTGCATCACCGCCCGCTGCCCCTCAAAGCGGACCACGGTATCCCCCAGCATCAGGCGGAGGCCGTTTGCCTCCAGATGCTTCTCCAGGATGGGGGCGCAGTCGGCGTCCAGATTGGCGCTCATGGCGTGTTTTGCCAGGTCGCAGACCGTGACGCTCCCCGCCCGGTCCCGCAGCCCCTCGGCGCATTTCAGGCCGATGAAGCCCGCGCCGATGATGAGGACCTTCGTCAGCCGGTCCACGGCTTTTTCCAGCGCAAGGGCGTCGGCCAGGGTGGTGAAGAAAAAGCGCTTTTCCACCGGTTCCAGCCCCTCGAACTTGGGGGAGAAGGGATAGGAGCCGGTGCAGAGGCAGACTTCGTCGTAGGGGAGCGCGGCCCCCGTGGAGAGGGTGAGCTTCTGCCCCTCCGGGTCCAGCTTCGTCACGCTTACTTCGTGGAGCACGGTGACGCCGTTCCGCTCAAAGAAGTCCGCGCCCCGCCAGCTCATGCGTACCAGGTCCGTCTTTCCCTCCAGGTAGTAGGAGATGAGGGGCCTGCCGTAGTTGGAGTGGGCTTCGGAGGTAATGACGGTGATCTCTCCCTCCGGGTCAATACTGCGGATGCCCTCCACGCAGCTCACGCCGGCGATGCTGCCGCCGATGATGACGTACTTCTTCATCTGCTCTCCTCCCCCCGTTCCTCATAGACGATGGCCCGATTGGGACAGCCGGCGGCGCAGGCGGGCTCCCCCCGGCCGTTAGACAGACACAGCTCGCATTTCAGGGCCGCCCCGTCCGGCCCCGGGGCGATGGCCCCGTAGGGACAGACCAGCACGCAGGTGAGACAGCCCACGCATTTGTCCCTGCTGATGCACACGGCCCCTTCCTCCAGGTGCAGGGCCCCGGAGATGCAGCTCCGGACGCAGAGGGGGTCGGCGCAGTGGCGGCAGGAGACCGCGTAGGTGATCTGCTCGTCTCCCTCCACATGGATGCGGGGATAGAGGGTCTTCCCCTTCAGGGCTTTTACCATATCGCTCTCGCCGGAATTGGCGAAGGCGCAGTTATACTCGCAGAGATGGCAGCCCAGACACCATTCCTCGTTCACATATACCCGTTTCATAGTATCATTCCCCCGCGTGGCTGATGCCCAGGATGCGAAGCTCCGCGTCGTTCAGGCCGACGCCCCGGAGCATCAGCCGGTTGCCCCGAAGAGCCTCGATGGAGTTGATGCCCATGCCGCCCATGAGCTCCATGATCTCCCGCTTCCAGGCGGTCATGAGATTGGTGAGCCGCTCGGCCCCGATGTCCGGGTTCAGGCGCCTGGCCAGCTCCGGCTGCTGGGTGGCGATGCCCCAGTTGCACTTGCCCGTCTGGCAGGTGCGGCAGAGGTGACAGCCCAGGGCCAGCACCGCCGCGGTGGCGATGTAGCAGGCGTCCGCCCCCAGGGCCACGGCCTTCACCACGTCGGCGGAGGAGCGGATGGAGCCGCCCACCACCAGGCTCACGTTGTTGCGGATGCCCTCGTCCCGCAGCCGCTGGTCCACGCTGGCCAGGGCCAGCTCGATGGGGATGCCCACATGGTCCCGGATGCGGGTGGGGGCAGCGCCGGTGCCGCCCCGGAAGCCGTCAATGGCGATGATGTCCGCCCCGCTGCGGGCGATGCCGCTGGCGATGGCGGCGATGTTGTGGACCGCGGCCACCTTCACGATCACGGGTTTCCTGTGCTCCGTGGCCTCCTTCAGGGACCACACCAGCTGCCGCAGGTCCTCGATGGAGTAGATGTCGTGGTGGGGGGCGGGGGAGATGGCGTCAGACCCCTCCGGGATCATGCGGGTCCGGCTCACGTCCGGCCCCACCTTGGCGCCGGGGAGGTGCCCGCCGATGCCGGGCTTGGCCCCCTGGCCCATCTTGATCTCAATGGCCGCCCCGGCCTCCAGAAAGTCCTCATGGACGCCGAAGCGCCCGGAGGCCACCTGCACGATGGTGTGGGGGCCGTAGCGGTAGAAGTCCTCGTGAAGGCCGCCCTCGCCGGTATTGTAATAAGTACCCAGCTCCGTCGCCGCCCTGGCCAGGGAGGCGTGGGCGTTGTAGCTGATGGAGCCGTAGCTCATGGCGGAGAACATCACCGGCAGGCTCAGCTCCAGCTGGGGCGTCAAGTCCGTGCGCAGCTTCCCGTTCTCGTCCCGCGTCAGCTTCTCCGGCTTCTTCCCCAGGAACACCCGGGTCTCCATGGGCTCCCGCAGGGGGTCGATGGAGGGGTTCGTCACCTGGGAGGCGTTGATGAGGAGCTTGTCCCAATACACCGGCAGGGGCTTGGGGTTCCCCATGCTGCTGAGGAGCACGCCGCCGCTGGCAGCCTGCTTGTAGATCTCTCGGATGGTGTCCCCGTCCCAGTTGGCGTTTTCTCTCAGGCGGCAGTCCGAGCGCACGATCTTCAGCGCCCGGGTGGGGCAGAGGGAGACGCAGCGCTGGCAGTTGACGCACTTGGATTCATCGGAGATGAGCATATCCCGCTCCGGGTCGAAGCGGTGCACCTCGTTTGCGCACTGCCGCTCGCAGACCCGGCAGCGGATGCAGCGCTCGTCCCGGCGCACCACCTCGAAATCCGGGTAGATGTAATTGATCCCGCTCATAAGCTGCACCCCTCTCTCACGCGGACGATCACCGGCTCGCCGCCGGCGGGCGCGTAGATGTGCTCCGCCCCGGGCTCCATGGCCCGGATGGCGGCCTCCTCGGAGGCGATATAGACCCGGTCGCCCTTCTCCGCCGTCACCATGCTCCGCAGCTTCAGCCGGTCGTTCAGGGCCATGAGGCCGCCGGTGAAGCCCAGGATGATGGAGAAGGGGCCGGTGATCAGGAGGCTGGGGAAGACGGTGCGCAGGTATTCCAGCTCCCGCCGTTCCGCCTCCGGCCTTCTGGCGATGGTGTCCCAGAAGGGGGCGGCGATAACACCGGCGGCCTCCTCCAGGCTCAGGCCCTGCTTGCGCAGCAGATAGTCCGCAATATAGGTGATGACCTCCGTGTCCGTCTGCAAAGTGCACTTGTAGCCGTACATCTCGATGCAGCGGCGGTTGGCGTCGTAAGAGGAGATCTCCCCGTTGTGCACCACCGTCCAGTCCAGCAGGGCGAAGGGATGGGCGCCGCCCCACCAGCCGGGGGTGTTGGTGGGATAGCGGCCGTGGGCCGTCCAGGAGTAGGCCTCGTACTCCTCCAGCCGGTAGAACACGCCCACGTCCTCGGGGTAGCCCACCGCCTTGAACACGCCCATGTTTTTGCCGCTGGAGAAGACGTAGGCCCCTTCAATGGTGATGTTGATGTGCATCACCACCCGGGCGATGTACTCGTTTTCGTCCACCTGCATGCTGGCCAGCACGCTGCGAAGGGGCGTGGCGAAGTAGCGCCAGATCAGGGGCTCGTCGGTGATGGCCGGGATGGTGCGGGTGGGGATCACCTCCGCCTTCACCAGCTCCAGGGCGCCCCGGAGGTAGGCCTCGCACTCCTCCCTGGCCTTGGTGCCGCTGAAAAAGATGTGCAGGGCGAAGAGATCCTTATATTCCGGATAGATCCCGTATCCGGCGAAGCCGCCGCCCAGGCCGTTGGACCTCTCGTGCATGGGCTTCATGCTTTCAATGATCTTCTCTCCGCTCATCCGTTCCCCGTTTCTGGAGATCACCGCCGAGATGGCGCAGCCGGAGGGATTTCGGAACTCGCCTTCCAATAAGCGCATGAGCTTCATCTCCTCTTGAACAACGTAAAAAAGAGCAAGGGCGGCTGCGGGAGGGCATACCTCTCCCACAGAGCGCCTTTGCTCTTATCCCGGAGGATACTCCCTTCCGCTCCGCTTGTCAACCAAAAAAGCGACGAAATAATAAAAATCGCCTTTGGGCCGTTTTTTGCAATTTGACGGTTGACATCCTGCATTTTCCGGAGTAATATGGCGACC
This sequence comes from Oscillospiraceae bacterium, assembly GCA_017535635.1. Classification (GTDB taxonomy): domain Bacteria; phylum Bacillota; class Clostridia; order Oscillospirales; family Oscillospiraceae; genus UBA1774. The sequence goes on along the minus strand of JAFXTU010000030.1, from coordinate 14,590 downwards.
ATCGAGAGACAACGACGTCTTGCGGGCCCAGTGCCCCTACGTCGATGTCTCTCCTTTTTGTTTTTGAAAACGATCGGCCCAAAACGATCGGCCCAAAATGAAAAGAAGGAGAGATCGCAATGTCTACCGTATCGGAAATTTTCGCCAGCAAGGTATTCGACGACAAGGTCATGCGCTCCCGGCTGCCGGAAAAGGTGTACCGCTCCCTGCGCCGGACCATCGACAACGGAACGGAACTGGACCTTGAGCTCGCCAATGCCGTGGCGCAGGCCATGTGCGACTGGGCCGTGGAGAATGGAGCGACCCACTTCACCCACTGGTTCCAGCCCCTCACCGGCATCACCGCCGAGAAGCACGACGGCTTCATCAATCCCGCGCCGGACGGCCGGGTCATTATGGAATTGACCGGCAAGGAGCTCATCAAGGGCGAGCCGGATGCCTCCAGCTTCCCCTCCGGCGGCCTGCGGGCCACCTTCGAGGCCAGGGGCTACACCGCCTGGGACCCCTCCAGCTACGCCTTTATCAAGGAAAACACCCTCTGCATCCCCACGGCCTTCTGCTCCTTCGGCGGAGAGGCCCTGGACAAGAAGACGCCCCTGCTGCGCAGCATGGAGGCCCTGAACAAGCAGGCCCTGCGGATCCTGCGGCTCTTCGGGAACAAGGAAGTGAGGCGCGTTTTCACCAACGTGGGCCCGGAGCAGGAGTACTTCCTGGTGGACCGGGAGATGTACCTGAAGCGCAAGGACCTGATCTACACCGGGCGGACCCTCTTCGGCGCCAAGCCGCCCAAGGGACAGGAGCTGGAGGACCACTACTTCGGGGCCATCAAGCCCAGGGTCCAGGCCTATATGGAGGACCTGAACGAGGAGCTTTGGAAGCTGGGCATCCTGGCCAAGACCGAGCACAACGAGGTGGCCCCGGCCCAGCACGAGCTGGCCCCCATCTACGCCACCACCAACGTGGCCACCGACCACAACCAGCTCACCATGGAGATCATGAAGAAGGTGGCGCGGAAGCACGGCCTGGTGTGCCTCCTGCACGAGAAGCCCTTCGCGGGAGTCAACGGCTCCGGAAAGCACAACAACTGGTCCATGTCCACCGACACCGGCGACAACCTTCTGAGCCCCGGGGAGACCCCCTACGAGAACGCCCGCTTCCTCCTCTTCCTCACGGCGGTCATCAAGGGCGTGGACGACTACCAGGATCTGCTGCGCCTCAGTGTGGCTACGGCGGGGAACGATCACCGCCTGGGGGCCAACGAAGCGCCTCCCGCCGTCATTTCCATCTTCCTGGGCGACGAGCTCAGCGCCGTGCTGGAGGCCGTCGAGACGGACAGCCCCTACGCCGGAACGGAGCGGAAGGTCCTGAAGCTGGGGGTGGACAGCCTGCCCCGCTTCACCAGGGACACCACCGACCGGAACCGCACCAGCCCCTTCGCCTTCACCGGCAACAAATTCGAGTTCCGCATGGTGGGCTCCGGCGATTCCATCGCCTGCGCCAACATCATGATCAACGCCTCCGTGGCGGAGTCCCTGCGGCAGTTTGCCGACGCCCTGGAGGGAGCGGAGAACTTCGACGATAAGCTCCACGCCCTCATCAAGGAGCAGATCATCGCCCACAAGCGCATCCTCTTCAACGGCAACGGCTACGACGACGCCTGGATTCGGGAGGCCACCGAGCAGCGGGGCCTGCTGAACATGCGCACCACCGCCGACGCCCTGCCCCGGCTGCTGGATCCCAAGAACGTGAGCATGCTCATCGCCCACGGGATCTTCTCCGAGACCGAGCTGAAGTCCCGCTACGAGATCCAGCTGGAGAACTACGTGCGCACCGTGCGCATCGAGGCCCTGACCATGGCGGACATGGCCCGGAAGGAGATCATCCCCGCCGTGACGGCCTACTCGGGAGCCCTGGCTCAGGGCGTCGCCGGGAAGAAGGCGGCGGATCCCAGCCTCACCTGCGCCTACGAGACGAAGCTGGTGCGGAAGCTCTCCTGTCTGGCGGACTGCGCCGACGCCGCCACGGAGGAGCTGGAGAAGACCGTCACCGTGCTGGACGGCATCGGCGAGGTGACCAAGGAGGCCTATCAGGTCCGGGACGAGGTGCTGCCCAAGATGGCCGCGCTGAGGGCGCTGTGCGACGACGCCGAGACGCTGACGGCGGCCTCCTACTGGCCCTTCCCCACCTACGGCGACCTTCTGTTTGGCGTTTAAAATTCTAATCCGACCCGCCGCGCGGGCCAGGCCCGCGCGGCTTAGAAAAGAGGTAGATCAAAATGACGGTTGAATTCTGGTTTTTGATAGGAGCGGCACTGGTCTTCTGGATGCAGGCGGGCTTCGCCATGGTGGAGACCGGCTTTACCCGGGCTAAGAACGCCGGCAATATCATCATGAAAAACCTGATGGACTTCTGCATCGGCACCGTGGTCTTTTCCCTCCTGGGCTATACCCTGATGATGGGGGAGGACGCCCTGATGGGCTTCATCGGCAAGCCGAACCTGGACCTCTTCACCCATTTCAGGGAGTTCATCGCCTCCCCGGCGGAGGGCTTCACCGCCGCCAGCACCTTCGTTTTCAACCTGGTCTTCTGCGCCACCACCGCCACCATCGTCTCCGGGGCCATGGCGGAGCGGACCAAGTTCTCCGCCTACTGCGTCTATTCCGGTTTCATCAGCCTGGTGATCTACCCTATCGAGGCCCACTGGGTCTGGGGCGGCGGCTGGCTGAGCGGCCTGGGCTTCCACGACTACGCCGGCTCCACCGCCATCCACATGGTGGGCGGCATCGCGGCCCTCATCGGGGCCATCCTCCTGGGGCCGAGGATCGGCAAATACGTGAAGGATAAGAGCGGGAAGGTCACCAAGGTCAACGCCATCCCCGGCCACTCCATCCCCCTGGGCGCTCTGGGCGTGTTCATCCTCTGGCTGGGCTGGTACGGCTTCAACGGCGCGGCGGCCACCTCGGTCTCGGAGCTCAGCAGCATCTTCCTGACCACCACCATCGCCCCCGCCGTCGCCACTTGCACCACCATGATCTATACCTGGTGCAAAAACGGGAAGCCCGACGTCTCCATGTGCCTCAACGCCTCCCTGGCGGGCCTGGTGGGCATCACCGCCGGCTGCGACGCCCTGGACGCCATCGGAGCTGCTGTGGTGGGCGTCGTCTCCGGCATCCTGGTTGTGGTGGTCGTGGAGGTCCTGGACCTGAAGCTCCACATCGACGACCCCGTGGGCGCCGTGGGCGTCCACTGCGCCAACGGCATCTGGGGCACCCTCGCCGTGGGCCTCCTGGCCACTCCCGACGCCCCCGCCGGACTCCGGGGCCTGGTTTACACCGGGGAATTCCGGCTCCTGGGCATCCAGCTCATCGGCTTCCTGGCCGTGGCGGCCTGGGCGGCGGTGACCATGTTCCTCTTCTTTGCCCTGCTGAAGAAGCTGAACTTCCTCCGGGCGGAGGAGGCCGACGAGCTGGCCGGCCTGGACGTGAGCGAGCACGGCCTGCCCAGCGCCTACGCGGACTTCATGCCCGCCGTGGATAAGTACGCCGAGTTCGGCACCGGCGAGCCCATCCTGGCCGTCACAGGCACCACCCCGCCCGCCGAGGCCATCCCAGTGAAGCGGGAGCCCGCCTTCCGGGGCGAGGGGCCCAAGTTCACCAAGGTGGAGATCGTCTTCAAGGAGGAGCGGCTTTACGCCCTGAAGGACGCCATGAGCCGCCTGGGCATCACCGGCATGACCGTGAGCCACGTCATGGGCTACGGGATGCAGAAGGGACACACGGAGTTCTACCGCGGCGTCGCCGTGGAGACGGACCTGCGGCCCAAGGTGCAGGTGGATATCGTGGTGTCCGCCATCCCCGTGCGGGACGTGATCGAGACGGCCAAGAAGGTGCTGTATACCGGCCACATCGGGGACGGGAAGATCTTCGTCTACGACGTGGAGAACGTGATCAAGGTCCGCACCGGCGAGGAGGGCTACGACGCCCTCCAGGATGTGGAATAAGTCAGATAATTGGCGCGGCGCTCCGTCCACCTGGACGGGGCGCCGCGGAACGGGAGGCTTTATTGATGGAAAAGCTGGAACAGATCTATGAGGGGAAGGCCAAGAAGGTCTTCGCCACTTCGGACCCGGAACTGCTGATCGTGGAGTATAAGGACGACGCCACGGCCTTCAACGGAAAGAAGAGGGGCTCCATCGCGGGCAAGGGCAGGATCAACAACCGGATGAGCAACGCCCTGATGCGCCGCCTGGCCTCTTCCGGCGTTCCGACGCACCTGGTTCGGGAGCTCTCGGAGCGGGAGACCCTGGTGAAAAAAGTGAAGATCGTGCCCCTGGAGGTCATCGTCCGCAATATTTCCGCCGGCTCCTTCTGCAAGCGCTACGGCTTCCCGGAGGGTGTGCGCTTCGAGAAGCCCACGGTGGAGTATTCCTATAAGAACGACGAGCTGAACGACCCGCTGATCGTCCCCTCCCACGTCCTGGCCATGAAGCTGGCTTCCCCGGAGGAGCTGCGGACCATCGAGGACTACGCCCTGCGGGTGGATGAGGTGCTCAGCGCCTTCTGGCTGGACTGCGGCGTGACCCTGGTGGACTTCAAGCTGGAGTTTGGCCGCCTGCCCGATGGGACGATCATCCTGGCCGACGAGATCAGCCCGGACACCTGCCGCCTCTGGGACGTGAAGACCGGAGAGAAGCTGGACAAGGACCGCTTCCGCCTGGACCTGGGCGGGGTGGAGGACGCCTACCGGGAGATCATGGCCCGGCTGGAGGCGGCGGAGAATGCCTGAGCGGGATAAGCCCCGGGAGGAATGCGGCCTCTTTGGGATCTGGTCGCCGAAGCGGACTCAGCTGGCGCCCCTCATCTACTACGGCCTCTTTGCCCTGCAGCACCGGGGCCAGGAGAGCGCGGGGATCGTGGTGAACGACGACGGCGTATTCGCCGCCTGCCGGGACGAAGGGCTGGTGAACGAGGTCTTTTCCCACGGCAGATTGGAGGCCCTGGGGGAGGGGAACATCGCCCTGGGCCATGTGCGCTACGCCACCACCGGCTCGGACCGGCGGGAGAACGCCCAGCCCCTGCTGGTGAACCACCACAAGGGAAGGATGGCCCTGGCCCACAACGGCAACCTGGTAAATTCCATGGAGCTTCGGAGGCTCCTGGAGGAAAAGGGCTCCATCTTCCACACCACCACGGATTCCGAGGCCATCGCCTATGTGATCGTCCGGGAGCGGCTGCGCTCCGGCAGCATCGAGGAGGCCGTCTCCCGGGCCATGGATTCCCTGGAGGGGGCCTATTCCCTGGTGATCGCCTCTCCCTCCAAGCTCATCGCCGCCCGGGACCGGTACGGCTTCCGCCCCCTGTGCATGGGGAAGCTGGAGGACGGAAGCGTGGTCTTTGCCTCCGAGAGCTGCGCCCTGGACGCCATCGGCGCGGCCTTTGTCCGGGATATCGAGCCCGGCGAGGTGGTGACGGTGGGGGAGGAGGGCGTCCGGTCCGACCGGAGCCACTGCAAAGCCGCTCCGAGGCGGCTCTGCGTATTTGAGTACATCTACTTTGCCCGCCCGGATTCCGCCATCGACGGGGCCAGCGTCTGCCTGGCCCGGCGGCGGGCAGGGGAATTCCTGGCCCGGGAGCACCCGGTGGAGGCCGACGCGGTGATCGGCGTCCCGGACTCCGGCCTGGACGCCGCCATCGGCTACGCCCACGCCTCCGGGATCCCCTACGAGATCGGCTTCACCAAGAATAAGTACATCGGCAGGACCTTCATCGCCCCCACCCAGGGGGAGCGGGAGGCCGGGGTGCGGCTCAAGCTGAATCCCATCCGGGCCGTGGTCGGCGGAAAGCGCCTCGTGCTGATCGACGACTCCATCGTCCGGGGCACCACCTGCCGGAGGACGATCCGGCTGCTGCGGGAGGCCGGGGCCAGGGAGATCCACCTGCGGGTGAGCGCGCCGCCCTTTGTGAAGCCCTGCTATTACGGCACGGACATCGACAGCGCGGAGAACCTCATCGCCAATCACCATACCCCGGAGGAGATCGCCGCGATCCTGGGCGCGGATTCCCTGGGCTATCTGAGCCTGGAGCATCTGAAGCTCCTGACCGGAGCGGACACCGGCTTCTGCACCGCCTGCTTCGGCGGGGAATACCCCACGCCGGTGCCCGCCGACGGAGAGAAGAACCGCTTTGAACGGAAGATCCATTCCAACTGACTATAACTGCTGGGAGCGTGAACGATATGTGTTCCATCATGGGCTTTGCGAAGCTGAGCATCGACGAGGATGCGCTGCGGGAATTCTTTGACCGCACCAGGTCCCGGGGTCCGGACATGTCCCGGATCGAAAGGGCGGGGGAGGGCTGCCTCTGCTTCCACCGGCTGGCCATCATGGGCCTCCATGAGGAGGGGATGCAGCCCTTTCACCTGGGGAAAAACATGTGCGTCTGCAACGGGGAGCTCTACGGCTTCCGTCCCCTGAAAAAGGAGATGGAGGAGGACGGATATACCTTCCAGAGCGATTCTGACTGTGAGATCATCCTGCCTCTCTACCATGAGTACGGCCTGAAGATGTTTGCGCGGCTGGACGCGGAGTTTGCCATGGTGATCTACGACGGGGAGAAGGACGAGCTCATCGCCGCCCGGGACCCCATCGGCATCCGCCCCCTGTTCTACGGCTACGACAAGGGCGGGAGCATCGTCTTTGCCAGCGAGGCCAAGAACCTGGTGGGCCTCTGCAAAGAGATCTTCCCCTTCCCGCCGGGGCACTACTACGCGGAAGGCAGGTTCATCCCCTACGCCGACGTGATCGGCGTGGAGCAGTATGTGAGCGGAGACCTGGATACCATCTGCTCTCAGATCCGGGAGAAGCTGATCCGGGGCGTGGAGAAGCGCCTGGACGCGGACGCCCCTCTGGGCTTCCTCCTCTCCGGCGGCCTGGATTCCAGCCTGGTCTGCGCCATCTCCTCCAAACTACTGGGGAAGCATGTGCGCACCTTTGCCATCGGCATGGATACCGACGCCATCGACCTGAAATATGCCCGCCTGGCCGCGGACTATATCGGCGCGGAGCATACCGAGGTGTATATGACCCGGGAGGAGGTCCTGGCCTCTCTGGAGGAGGTCATCGCCGCCCTGGGAACCTGGGACATCACCACCATCCGGGCCAGCATGGGGATGTACCTCTGCTGCAAGGCCATCCACGAGCGCACGGACATCCGGGTCCTGCTCACCGGGGAGATCAGCGACGAGCTCTTCGGCTATAAGTATACGGACTTTGCCCCCTCTCCGGAGGAATTCCAGAGGGAGGCGAAGAAGCGGATCGAGGAACTGTATATGTACGACGTGCTCCGGGCCGACCGCTGCATCTCCGTTCACTCCCTGGAGGCTAGAGTCCCCTTCGGGGATCTGGACTTTGTGAAGTACGTCATGTCCATTGATCCCGCAATAAAGATGAATACTTATCAAATGGGAAAATACCTCTTGCGCCGCGCCTTTGAAAAGGATAAGCTGTTGCCGGAGGAGATCCTGTGGCGGCAGAAGGCGGCCTTCTCCGACGCGGTGGGTCACAGCATGGTGGACGACCTGAAGGAGTACGCCGAAGGACGCTACACCGACGCCCAGTTTGAGGAGAAGCGGCGGCAGTACGACTACTGCCCGCCCTTCACCAAGGAGAGCCTGCTGTACCGGGAGATCTTTGAGAAGTACTATCCCGGCCAGGCCCGGATGATCCGGGATTTCTGGATGCCCAACAGGAGCTGGCCCGGCTGCGACGTGAACGATCCCTCCGCGCGGGTCCTGTCCAACTACGGGGACAGCGGAAAATAGTCAACTCGGACCCGCTTCGCTGGGCTCCGAGTTGAGAGGGGATTGCGCTGCGCTCCCCGCACTGCGTCCTTATTCGCCGGAATCCTGCGCGGCGCCGCAGGCGGCACCGCTTGAACATTCCGGCGAAACGTCCTTCTCAAAATGGAAGCGATCGCTTCCATTTTGAAGAGGAGGAGCAGCGAAATGACCGAGCTTTGCCCCTTCGGGGCGAAGCGAGGGATATGGAGCTTGCGACGACGAGCTCGCACAGTCCGCTCCGCGAGATGTATTTTTCGCGAGGCGCATGTCCCCGCGAAAAATGATTCCAATTCTATTCGCGCCTGCGGGCGCGAACTCTGCGAGGCCATTGATATATCTCTGTTGGAAGAACAGGAGGCAATACCATGAAAAACTGTGCGATCGTGGGGATCAACTGGGGAGACGAGGGCAAGGGCCGGATGGTGGACCTGCTCACCGGGGATTTTGACGTGGTGGTCCGCTACCAGGGCGGGGGAAACGCCGGCCACACCGTGGTGAACGAGCTGGGGAAGTTTGCCCTGCATCTGCTCCCCTCCGGCATTTTCCGGCCGGGGGTGGTGAACGTCCTGGGCCCCGGCGTGGCGCTGGACCCGGAAAATCTGTGGACGGAGATGGAGGACCTGCGCTCCAGGGGCGTCCCCATCTCGCCGGAGAACTTGAAGATCAGCGACCGGGCCTCTCTGCTCCTGCCCTGGCACCGGGACCTGGACGCCCTGGAGGAGCAAAGGCTGGCGGATAAGCAGTACGGCTCCACCAAGCAGGGCATCGCCCCCTTTTATTCCGACAAGTACCAGAAGAAAACGGTCCTCAGTGGAGAGCTCCTCTACCCGGAGGAATACCGGGAGCACCTCAGGGAGTTGCTGGAGTGGAAGAACCTGACCCTCACCGGGGTCTACGGGGCCGAGCCCTATACCATGGAGACCCTGGAGCGATGGACGGAGGAATACGCCCGGAAGCTCCTGCCCTTCCTCACAGATACCGGCGCTTTTCTCCGGGAGGCCCGGGAGCGGAAAAAGAGCATCCTCCTGGAGGCCCAGCTGGGGGCCCTGCGGGACCTGGATTACGGCATCTATCCCTATACCACCTCCTCCAATACCACGGCGGCCTACGCCCCCATCGGCGCGGGCCTGCCCTCCCTGCGCATCGACGAGGTGCTGGGCGTGGTGAAGGCCTACTCCACCTGCGTGGGGGAGGGGCCCTTTGTCTGCGAGCTCTTCGGGGAAGAGGCGGAAAAGCTCCGGGAGGCCGGACAGGAGTACGGCGCGAAGACGGGGCGTCCCCGGCGAGTGGGGCCCATCGACCTGGTGGCCACCCGCTATGGGGTCCAGGTCCAGGGGGCCACGGGCATCGCCCTCACCAAGCTGGATGTGCTGGGCTATCTGGAGAAGATCCCCCTGTGTACGGGGTATCGGATCGGGGAGAAGGTAACGAAGGAGTTTCCCTACCCCACAGAGCTGAACAGCGCTCAGCCGGTGATGGAGTATATGGACGGCTGGGGCTGCGATATTTCCTCCGCCCGAAGCTGGGAGGAGCTTCCCCGGGAGGCCCGGGCTTATGTTCAGAGAATTGAGGAAGCCGTGGGCTGCCCCATCGACTACGTTTCCGTGGGGCCCGAGCGGGACAGCATCATCCTCCGGGGGAGGGCTGCGAAATGACGGACCGCTACGAATCCCCCCTGGCATCCCGCTACGCCTCGGACTACATGCTCTCTCTCTTCTCGGCGGACAAGCGGTATCAGACCTGGCGGAAGCTCTGGGTGGCCCTGGCCAGGGAAGAGATGGCCCTGGGCCTTCCCATCACGGAAGCCCAGGTTGCCGAACTGGAAGGGCACATCAGCGACATCGACTACGACTGCGTCCGGGCCAGGGAAAAGGAAGTCCGCCACGACGTGATGGCCCACGTCTACGCCTACGGGAAGGCCGCCCCCTCCGCCGCGGGCATCATCCACCTGGGGGCCACCAGCTGCTACGTCACCGACAACGCGGACCTGATCCTCTACCGGGACGCTCTCCGCCATCTCCGGGGAGAGCTTTTGAAGGTCCTGGCGAACCTGGCTCTCTTTGCGGACAAGTACAAGGCCACGCCCACCCTGGGCTATACCCACTACCAGCCCGCCCAGCTGGTGACCGTGGGGAAGCGGGCCGCCCTCTGGATGCAGGACCTGGTGTCCGACCTGGGGGAGATCGACTTCGCCCTCGATAACATCAGGTTCCTGGGCTGCCGGGGCACCACCGGGACCGAGGCCAGCTTCCTGGAGCTCTTCAATGGGGACCAGGGGAAGATCGACGAGATGAACCGGCGCCTGGCCGGGGATTTCGGCTTTGATGCCTGCTTCGATCTCTCCTCCCAGACCTATCCCCGGAAGGTGGACAGCCGCATCCTGAACGCCCTCAGTTCTCTCGGGCAAAGCCTCTACCGCATGGCAAACGACCTCCGCCTCCTGCAGCACGACCGGCAGGTGGAGGAACCCTTCGAGAAGAACCAGATCGGCTCCTCCGCCATGGCCTACAAGCGCAACCCCATGCGCTGCGAGCGGATCTGCTCCCTGGCCCGCTATCTGATGGCCGACGCCCTGAACGCCCCCCTGACCGCTTCGGTCCAGTGGCTGGAGCGGACCCTGGACGACTCGGCCAACCGGCGCATCTCCCTGCCGGAGGGCTTCCTCTGCGCCGACGCCATCCTGCGCCTGGGGCAGAACGTCACCGCGGGCCTGCAGGTGAATGAGAAGATCATCGAGAAGGCGGTGCGGGAGAATCTGCCCTTCATCGCCACGGAAAACCTGCTGATGGAGGCGGTGAAGCAGGGGGGAGACCGGCAGGAGCTCCACGAGATCATCCGGAAATGCTCCATGGAGGCTGCGGCGGTGATGAAAAACGGCGGGGACTGCGACCTCCTGGGCCGACTGGCGGCCCAGGAGAAGTTCGGCCTGACCTTAGCGGAGATGGAGGCGCTGCTGGACCCGGCCCTCTACATCGGGCGCTGCCCGGAGCAGGTGGAGGCTTTCCTGGAAAAGCTCCGTCCGCTCCTGGCGGGCGTCCGGGCAGGCGGAGAAGAGATCGGACTTTGAGTCATCGCCCGCCTCGGCGGCGCAGGCCCGTGACGCGATATGCTCAGGAAGAAAAACCGATTGGGAGTGTATTTTCGTGAAAAAGCGTCTGTTCCTTCTGGTATTGGCATTGTGTTTGCTTGCGATGCCGGTCCCTGCGGCAGAGCCCGCAGCGGAGACAGCGGACCATTCCGGGATCGAATACCGCATCCGGCAGATGCAGACGGAATTCGGCTGCGGAGACGGGGCATACTTCACGGACACCGGCAGTGCCTGCGCCCATGACGCACATGGGACCTGCGAGCATTGCGAGCTGCAGCATGTCCTGAGCGGGAAGCTGACGCAGCACTCCATCTTTTCCGACGCGAAAAATGCGGGTTTGGAGTCGGGCTGTTATACATGCCGCTCCTTTGCCACGTTTGCCTGGTACGCGATCTACGGGCAGGACACGGCGGGCCGACGCAAGGGCGACAAGTTTCACGACGTCAGTCAGCTGCAATACGGGGATTTCGTATGCGTCGAGGAACCGAATCCAAACAAGCCCGGATATTATAAGATACGGCATTACGGCATCTTTGTCGGCTGGGTGGATCAGGTCGGCAAAGCGATGTATCTTTACGATTCCAACGGACAGGCGGGGATCGACGGATACCACGTCAATCAGATCGTTGAAAAAAGCAGGCATGATTATACAAAGGTCGATTCAAAGTATATCACCTGCTTTCATGCAAGCAACTACGATGCGATCAACGAGCTTTACCGGGCGAACATCCACCAGCATGAGTGGGATGGTCTTGGCGTATGCAGCTGCGGCACGGTTTATAACTGGCAGGCGAACATCTCCGCTTCCATAAACGATTACAGAGCGGGCGTCTACCGGGCGAATGCGGCAGTCACGGTGCGTTCACAGCCCTACCGGGAGGCCCCGGGCGCAGGAAAGCTGAAAGAGAACGAGCTCTATGACGTGGTGGAAATGACGACCAATGCCTTCGGCAACCTTTGGCTTCACGTCAGATCGGGAGGCATCGACGGCTGGGAATACTATTCCTATCTGGACTTCCAGTTTGATTTTCCTGTCTCCGTCACCTTTGCCGACCTCTCTGTCGGCAGCATCACCTCCACCAACGCGTTTTTCAAGGCCACCGTCCAGAAGCCGACGGGATATCGGCTGGTGAAATACGGAATCGTGATAACTCCGATCGGGACCACGGACCCCACGGGGGAGCTGCTCAGATCTTTTTCCGCCAAGGAGCGGATGCAGGGGCGGGAACAGTTCGTCGCCGACGTTCCCAATGCCGACCAGCTTCAGGCGAAATCCAGCTTTCAGCTCACCGTGGATCTGAACAGCGAGGCCGGGATATTTCTGCAAAGTCAGCACTGCTATTCCGCCTGTCTGACCATGCTGTCGGAGGACGCCTGCTTCTATTCCGACGACATCACGTTTGCCGCCGTACCTGCGGGAGGCTCTGTCCATATCGAAGCGCCCCCGGAGCCGACGGAAGCGCCGGAGCCGACGGAAGCGCCGGAGCCGACGAATGCGTCGGAGCCCACGGATGCTCCCGCGCCGCCGACGACGGTTGTGACGCTGGCTCCCACGGATGACAGCGCCTACAAAGCCAGGGAATTCATCACCGACACCAACGCATGCGTAGTGACGAAAATTACAAAGACCCCAGGGACCGGCGTTTCCCGTTCCGGGGTCCTGCTCATGGATTCCGACGGGAACGTCATAAAGGACTACTGGCATACGGTAACGAACGTCGGGCGGAACACCGCCGTTTTCCACGCCTGGTATGACATGAACAGCGAGGTCGGCGTCACCCTGACCCCCGGGACCGCATATCAGTATCGCTTCCACGTGACCGTGGACGGCAGAGACTACGAAGGCAACGTCCGCTCCTTCACCACGAAGGGCACAGCGCCGGTCTCCGGGAGCCCTCCGGTGACTCCGCCTCCCGGCGACGTGACGCTGACGGTGAGCAGTGCTGCCGTCCGGAGCGGAGAAGTGGTCCGCTTCCTTTGGAGTGCCGAGAACGCTGCCGGGTTCTGGTTTTATATTCTGGACCAGCAAACCGGGATCCTGTACGGAGACGATCTTGAAAACAACGTCGGATATGAGCTCGGCTTGATCGACCCGGGCTATTATCAGTGCTGGGTCTGCGCCTACAACGCCAACGCGACGAGCGAATCCCGGAGGATTACGGTGGAGGTGCTGGCCGGGGAACCGGCTTCGACGCGCGCAAATCCCTTCCTGGACGTGGAGGAGGCGGACTACTTCTACGGCGCCGTCCTGTGGGCCTACTATTTCGAACCTCAGGTCACGAACGGAAAAAGTGCCGCCGCCTTCGGCCCCGGCGATCCCGTTACCCGCGCCCAGGCAGTGACCTTCCTCTGGCGCTCTGCCGGCTGCCCGGAACCGATGACTGCGGCATCGCCGTTTGCCGATGTGACCGATCCCGGCGCATGGTATTATAAAGCCGTGCTGTGGGCCTCGGAGCGGGGCATCACCAACGGCGTCGGCGGCGGAAGATTCGGTCTCGACGGAACGCTCACCTACGACCAGATGCTGACCTTTATGGCCCGCGCCGCCGGCGCGGACGCCTCCGGTGATCACTGGTCCGAAAAGGCGCTGACCTGGGCCGACGGCAGCGGCCTGACCGATGGTCTGACCGTTACGGCGAAAGGCGATTGCCCGCGGCGTGACGCAGTATATTTTCTTTGGAAGCAGATGGCGTAAATCAATAGCATTGCGGAAAGGGACTGTAGTTCGGGAGCGGATGGTGCTGATCCTCGCCCTCCTGCGCGCCGGAGCTGCAGGAGGGCGAACGGGCGCGTCACGCGGAGATCGCCCTCTGAGCCTGCCTCCGGACTGCCGGGATCGGTTGCGCAAAACCGAAGGTGGATATTCCTGGAAAGCTTCGGTATAATGGAAGCCATAGATGCGATTCCGTATCCATCCAAGAACAGGAGGAAGCGTCATGGCGAGAAAACCGATCTTTATGGGCGCCGCGACGGCGCTGATCACGCCCACCACCGAGGCGGGCGTGGACTATGAAGCCCTGGGAAAGCTCATCGACTGGCAGATCGAAAAGGGAATCGACGCCCTGGTCATCGCCGGGAGCACCGGGGAGGGGAAGACCCTCAGCGTGAAAGAACACATGGAGGTGCTGCGCTACAGCGCCGAGCGCATCGCCGGCCGGGTGCCCATGATCGCGGGCACCGGCTCCAACGAGACCAGCGTCTCCATCCAGATGAGCAAACACGCCTGTGAGGTGGGGGCCGACGCCCTGCTGGTGGTGACCCCCTATTACATCAAGGCCACCCAGAACGGGCTGGTGAAGATGTACTCCATGATCGCGGACGCGGTCACGAAGCCCCTGATCCTCTACAACGTCCCCAGCCGCACCGGCGTGAACATCGAGCCGGAGACCTACGCCCGCCTGGCGGACCACGGCAACATCATCGGCATCAAGGAGGCTAACAGCGACATCTCCAGGATCGTCACCACCGCCGCCCTGGTGGACGGGAAGCTGGACCTCTATTCCGGCAACGGCGACCAGGTCCTGCCCATCCTCTCCCTGGGGGGCAAGGGGGTCATTTCCGTCCTCTCTAATCTGCTCCCGGCGGAGACCAGCCGCATGTGCCATCTGTATCTGGAGGGGGACACGGCGGGAGCCACGGCGCTGCAGCTCCATTACCTGCCCCTGA
>JAFXTU010000029.1 GCA_017535635.1 Oscillospiraceae bacterium | reverse complement strand
GCTCGCACAGGCCGGACTTGTTAGCCTTCTCGACCTGTACGAGCATCTGCACTTATGCGGTTGAACCGCCGTGTACCGAACGGTACGCACGGTGGTGTGGGAGGTCGGTCACTCAACTAATGGGTGACCTCCTACCCGATTGCACTGAAAAGGAGAAATCCGCATGGAAAACTACGTCATGAACACCGAGGGAGAGTACGGGGGCCAGATCGTCCAGGAGCTGGCGGCCCAGTTCACCGGGGATAACCCCTTCAACGAGATATACAAGAAGTGGGGCAGCCGCATCCTGTATATGGACGCCAGCCAGGTCCCCGGCGCTTTCCAGATGAACACCACCTGGTACGTCCACGCCCCGGACTTCCGGCCCCTGCCCTACCACGAGGAGCATGTCCACGATTTCGACGAGCTGGTGGGCTTCCTGGGCTCCGACCCGGAGAATAAGTACGACCTGGGTGGCGTCATCGAGATCGGCATCAACGGGGAAAAACACCGCCTCACCAGGAGCTCCATCATCTTCATGCCCGCGGGGATGAAGCACCTGCCCCTCTCCATCCTGGAGCTGCGGCGGCCCATCCTCCACTTCTCCGTGTCCCTGAGCCCGGCCTACTCTCTGCGCCTCACGGAGGAGAGCAAAGAAGAACCCTGATCGGCTCATTCAGGCACCGAACCGGGAAGCTGTGCTTCCAGCTCCCCGGTTTTCTTTTACCTCAGGATCGGCTGCAGCTGCCTGCCCTCCAGGGCGGCGGCCACGGTGTCCTCCAGCAGACTGAGGTCCGCCTTCAGGCTGGCGGGCTTTCCCGCCGGATCGTCCTGGCCGAAGGGGACGAAGTAGTAGTGCTTCCGGTTCAGCAGGGCTCCCAGGTTCTTCGCCGCGGCGGCCAGACCGTCGTTGGTGGAGACGGCGACCACCACGGGCCGGGCATTGCGCAGGTGGGCCTTGCAGGCGAAGGTGACGGGGGTGTCCGCGATGCCGGCGGCGAGCTTGGCCAGGGTGTTTCCCGTGCAGGGGGCCACGGCCAGGGCGTCCAGGAGCTTCTTCGGCCCCAGGGCCTCGGCGGCCTCGATGGTGGTGATGGGCTCCCGGCCGCAGAGCTCCCGCAGGTCCTTCACAAAGGCGGCGGCCAGGCCGAAGCGGGTGTCCGTCAGGTAGGCCGCCTCGGAGAGAATGGGGTAGAGCTCATAGTGCTGCCTCAGGTGTTGGACCTGGGGCAGCAGTTCGTCAAAGGTGCAAAAGGAGCCGCAGACGGCGAGCCCCAGTTTTTTCATGATGCTTCCTCCCTGAGGATGGCCCGGATGGGCTCCAGAAGAGCCTCCGCCGCGCTGTGGGGGGCTGTTTTGCCCGGAAGTCCCCCGGCAGGGATGACGCCGCCGGGATCCCGGAAGCCTCCGGGGGCGGAGGCCAGCTCGATGGCAGGGCAGTCCGGGGCTTTGTCCAGGATGGGGAAGGGGACGGTGTTGAAGAGCAGGTCCCAGCCCTCCGGCTGTGCCGGAAGCACTGAAAGGACCTCGCAGCCCGTACCGAAGGCAACGGCCCTTTCCTCCGCCCGCCTGGCATAGACCGTCACCGCGGCCCCCAGGGCACGGAGCCGTGGCGCCAGGGCCCGGGAGATGCGCCCTCCGCCCAAAATCAGTACGCGGGAACCCAGGAGGGTCCGGCCTGTGTGCCCGATGGCGGCGGCGATGGCCCCCTCCGCCGTGATGGCCGCGTTCATAAGCTGCACCGCCTCCCCGGAATAGTAGTCCCGGAGCCGCAGCCGGGGATGGTCCCCCCTGGCCTTGCCCACCAGGGCAAGACTGTCGGGAGGCAGCTCCGCCAAAGCCGGGTGATCCCCGGTGGGCAGGGGGAAGAGCCAGGCGTCCGCTTTTTCGCCGGGAACGTAGGGGACAATCTCATGTCCCTCCCGGCCCAGCAGATCCCCCAAATACCTCTGCCGGGCGTCCCCCGGCAGCAGCGCGATGGTCATGGGTCATCACCTCCGTCCATCCTATGCGCGGAAGGCAAAAAGGTCCCCGCCTCCCGGCGTCGGGCCGGAGGCGGGGAAAACTGCCTGCGGTTCTATTCCTTCTCCCGCAGCTTTTCCAGCAGGGAGTAGGGGACGTCCACACCTCCCAGGACCCGCTCGGGCCGCTTGGCGCCGTGGAAGTCGCTGCCCCCGGTGAGGCAGAGGCCGAATTCATCTGCCAGCGCCGCCAGATCGGAGGATTGGGCGGGCGTGTAGCCGGAATAGTAGACCTCCATGCCGTGAAAGCCGCTCTCCGCGCAAAGCTCCACCAGTTCCCGCAGACCCGCCTCGGAAAGCTTGTATTGCAGTGGGTGCGCCAGCACCACCTTTGCCCCGGAAGCCCGGAGCTGGGACGCCACCTCCGGGACCGTCTCCCGGGCGATGGGGACATAGTAGGGCTTCCCCTCGCTGAGCCATTCGTCAAAGGCCTGCCGAACCGAGGAGAAGTACCCCTTCTCCACCAGGAGCTCGGCGATGTGGGGCCGACCGACGACCCCCTTTTTCCGGGCCTTCAGCTCCTCCAGAGAGATGTCCACCCCGGCCGAGCGGAGCTTTTCCACCATGGCGGCGTTCCGCTCCTCCCGTTCCCGTTCCACCTGGGGGAAGCGGCGGAGAGCTTCCCAATCCCCGTCGTAGCCCAGGATGTGCAGCTCGACGCCCTCCCAGTCCGCCTTCCGTTCAATTCCCGGCACCAGTTCCAGGCCCGGGACGGGTCCCAGGGTCAAAAAGCCCTCCATGGTGTCATGGTCGGTGATTGCCAGGGCGCGAAGCCCTGCTTGAAGGGCCGTTTCCGCCGCCTGGGCGGGGGAGAGCTCCCCGTCGGAATAGTCCGTATGGCAGTGGAGGTCGATCCTGTCCCTCATCGCAGCCTCCGGCATTCCAGGTAGTAGCGCTTATCCCTTGCAGGGCCGATGGAAAAGCTCTTTTTGGGCAGGGGGCCGCTGCGGATGATGGAGGGGAAGAGGTCTCTTTTGTCCATCTCCGGCATCAGGAGCCCGGCCCGGCCTTCGGGACGGCTGAGGGTCTCCGCCTCCCGGTCCCCGTGGATGTAGTCGATCCGTCCCCCGTGGGCCCGGACGAAGTCCTCCACAAAGGCTTCGCACTGGGCGATGCACTCCCCGATGGTGCCCTCCACACGGAGGGATACTTCTCCCTCCGCCGTAAGGCAGCGGAAGAGCCTCCCGTTTTGGGAAGAGAAACGCTCCCCGGCTTCCCGAAGGAAATCGGAGGGGTCCGTGTTAAAGAGCACCCGGTGGATGGGCTCAAAGACCAGGCTGGGCTCGTGGAGGTCCACCAGCTCCGCCAGGGCAAAGCGGGCGGGGTGGGTCAGCCGGTCGGCGGGGCTCAGCCGTTCCCGCAGCTCCTCCCAGATGCGCTTGGCGGCGGCGAGGCTGTGGTTGCCGTCCCCCACGGCGTAGAGCACCGGCGGGGCGTCTCCGTACCGATCCCGAAGCTTTTCCCCGTCGCCCAGCCTGGCCAGCGCCTCCCGTACCCGCCAGACCCCCTCTCCGGTGATGCGCCGGGCGCGTACAGAGCCGCCCCCCTCCATGAGAGGCGTGTCGTAGAGCATCTCCCCGGCGCTGCTCTCGGCTTCCGCCACCACCGTCTGCTGTGGGTCGTCAAAAAAGAGGATCAGATGGGGCAGCTCCAGAAGGGCGTCCTTCCGCACCCGAAGCCGGGGCGGCAGCCGCTCCTCCACCAGGCCCTCGGTGGCCCGGATTGGGGACGTGGAGTCGGGGCGGTAGTCGTAGTATTCCAGGTCCAGCAGTCCCAGCAGACCCCGCCGCAGTCCGCCCCCGGAAAGGGTGCGCTCGATGTAGAAATAGCTGTCGGGGAAGCTGCGGAACAGGCCCGCCGCCAGGTAGTCCTCCATATGGCGGACGACCCTGGCCTGCAGCTCCTCCGTGTTTTTCCGTCCCAGATAGATTTCCGGCAGCATGAGGTAGAGGGTGCTGGGAGCGTCTCCCACGGTCTCCTCCACCCGCGCCCAGTAGGCGGGGTCGGCGGTGAACTGGTCGCAGGCGATAGAGGCCCAGCGGCGCAGATCCACACCCTGGGGAAGCAGGATCTCTCCCGGCAGGAAGCAGGATGCAAGGTTCATAGAATCGGTTTCCTTATCCTAGATTTTGGTTTTTAGAGTTTGGTTTTCCCCAGGCGGCGGTAGACGGTGAAGTACATGGCGGTGTAGCAGGCTGTGCCGCCGATGATCTGGCTCACAGGCTCCGCCCAGAAGATGCCCTCCGCGCCCAGCCCGGTGATGGAGGGCATCAGGAGGATGAGGGGCAGCAGGACGATGAATTTCCGCAGCAGGGAGAAGAACACCGCCCGCTTGGCCAGGCCCAGGGAGGTGAATACGTTCTGCCCCACCATCTGGAAGGTCATGAAAAAGAACATGGCGTAGTAGTGCCGCACCCCGTAGACCCCCACGCTGAGCAGCTCCGGGTCCCGGTTGAAGAGACGCACGAAGAAGCCGGGGACGAGCATGAAGGCCAGCCACATCGCAAAGCAGTAGGCCGCCACCAGGTACGTCATCACCCGGATGCACTTGCGGCAGCGCTCCCAGCTCTTGGCCCCGTAGTTGAAGCCCAGCACCGGCTTCCCGCCCTCCGTCACCCCGGAGACCGGCATGAAGGAGAGCTCCCGCAGGGAGTTGATGACGGTCATCACCGCCACATGGGTGTCGCCTCCCAGACGGGAAAGACCGTTATTGTAGAAAAAGCTGACGGCGGAGTTGGTGAAGCTCATGACGAAGCCCGCCACCCCCAGGCCCATCATCCGGCCCACGATCTCCTTCCGGAGCCGCAGGTTCTCCGCCCGGAGGGGAATGATGGCCCTCGTTCCCGTGAGGAAGCGGAGGACCCAGAGGGAGGAGGTGAGCTGGCTCAGCACTGTGGCCAGGGCCGCGCCCCGGACGCCCCAGTGAAATACAAAAATGAAGAGCGGGTCCAGGACGATGTTCAGGACCGCGCCGATGAGCACCGTGAGCATCCCCGTCCGGGCAAAGCCCTGGGCGTTGATGAAGGGGTTCATCCCGACGCCCGTGAGCACGAAGACCGTCCCGGCCAGATAGACGGAGAGGTAGTCGTTGGCAAAGTGAAAGGTATCCTCGCTGGCCCCGGTCCACCAGAGGATGGGGGCCTTGAAGAGATAGCCCAGCAGGGTGAGGCTCAGGCCGAAGATCAGGAGCAGGCCGTAGGCGTTTCCCAGGATGCGCCCCGCCTTCTCCTCGTTCCCCTCGCCCCTGGCGATGGAGAAGAGAGGCGCCCCTCCGGTGGAGCAGAGGGCCTGAAAGGCGCTGATGACCATCAGGATGGGGGCGGCCAGGCCGATGCCCGTCAGGGCCAGCTTGCCTCCCTCCGCCATGTGGCCGATGTAGATCCGGTCCACGATGCTGTACAGGGTGTTCACCAGAAGGGCCAGGGTCAGAGGCAGGGCCAGCCGGAGGATGTTGCCCGTGAGGCTGCCCTGAGAAAAATCACTTTGGTTCGTCTGTGTGCTGAGCCTTGGCAGCCTGACCGCCTCCTTCGGGAATGCTGAGGGCCAGAAGGACCCAAAAGACCGGCGCCGAAGCGCACATGGAGATGCCGAACATGGCTTGGACAGCGTAGGCCATTGCGCCTCCCGCGCAGGCGCGGCGGCCGTCCTTTTCCCGGAAAAACCGGATTGCGGCACATACAAAGAGCCCCAGGTGGCAGAGCGCCGCCGGGAGACCGCAGCAGATCAGGGTCTGAAGGACTTCGTTGTGGGCGGCGTCGATGGAGAGAGTCACGGTCCTCCCCGCGTCCCCGGAGAAGTAGCTGTAGGGGGTAAGCTCCCGGAGCGCCAGGGTATCCGGCCCCGTTCCCAGGAACGGATGTTCCCACGCTTTGGAGAGGACCTGCTTCCAGATGAAGACCCTGCCGCTGCCCATCTCCTCCCGCACCTGGCCCCGGAGGAGGTCGCGCCCCTCCAACAGGGGCGTATACCAGCCCCGGTAAGTAAGAAAGAAGAGAAGGGCCAGGCAGAGAAGTCCGACGCCCAGGCAGAGGGACCAGAGCCGGACCGGCCGCTGGCCGGGGCCGAGGCGGAGGAAGGCCCAGGCGCCCAGCGCCATCGCCGCCAGGAGAAGGCCCGCCGAAGGGGCAAGGAATCGGTGAAGGAGCACCGCGGCCAGGAGGGAAGAGACGCAGAACCAGGCACAGAGCTTTTCCAGGGTTTTGCACAGAAAGAGCGAGAGAAACGCCGCAGCGCCCAGGGCAGGCAGGGGAGCCGTCAGCTCTGTTTCGGACAGGATCCAGGCGGTGAGGAGCAGCAGGGGAAGGAGAAACCAGCTCCTGCCTCCCTTTTCCAGAATGAGCAGGAAAAAGAGGGCGGCGGCGGCGGTGAGCACCGCCCCCGTCTGTCCGGCATTGCCCACGGTCCCCAGGTAGGACCCGGCGTAGCGCAGGTTGGCGTCCGCCCAGCCCATGCCGGGAGGGTACAGGCCCAGGGGATCGTAGCCCCGGAGCTGGATCAGGGAATAAACCTCCAGAAAGAAGATGCCTGCGGCAAAGGCAAGGAGCAGGACCCTTCGCCTGGGCCTTCGGAGGGACAGAAGCAGAAAGCTCATGCCATAGAGCCCCAGCTGCAAAAAGCCCTCTTTCCGGCTGCCGCCCAGGAAAGCGGTCCTTTGCCAAGGGGAACAGAGGGCGGAGAGAAGGCAGAACAAGAGCCAGGCTGCCGTCAGCACCCGCTCCGGCGCACGAAAGAAACCGGAGAAGCGGGGGAGGTCCAGGGCCGACAGAAGGAACAAAAAAGTCAATGCGGCGTAGACGGCGGCCTTGAAGCCGGTGATGCGGCTGTAGCCGCCGCCGGCGGCGAAGAAGGGAGCCGCCCAGAGAAAGACCGTGCTCCCCAGGAGCACATAGGCCTCTGCCGTCCGGTCTCCCAGGCGCATGACCTTCGCCCCCTTTTGCTTGATTTTCAGAGTATACACCCTCGCCCCCCCTCGCGCAAGGGGGAAGAGCCTCGTTTTCTCCTTCCGGAAAAAAGAAAAACCAATGGGGATGAAAGTGGAAAAATCATTGACTTTGGCCCCGTATGTTGTATAATCATAAAAAAGGACCACAGCGCATTGTGTTATCTGAGAGAGAAAGGCAGTGAGGTGCGGAATGAACCTGGAAGAACTGCTGCAGGAAGCGAAAAACGGAAATATGGTCGCCCAGTATGACCTTGCTATGTATTACGGAAAGCTCCTGAAGGAGACCGAGGACGAGGACGAGATCTATAAGTATTCTCTGGACGCCATGCTTTGGCTGAAAAAGTCCGCCCAGCAGGGTTACGGTCCGGCGATGGAGGCAGTCAGCGAGCTGGAGCTGACCCCGAAAGCTTCCCCGGAAGAGCCGAAACGCCCCACGGTGGTCTTCCCCGCGCCGGAGGAAGCCCCGACGGGAACGGCGGACACGGAGGCCGCCGGAGAAGCGGCGGACCCGGCGGGATCGGAAGAAGCGGCGATTGCGGATGCGTTTTCCGACCTGGAAAAGCAGGAGGAGCAGGCCCCTTCGGAAGAGCAAAAGCCGGATCTGGATGAGGAGACGGCTGCCGCCGTGGCCGCCGCCGTGCTGGAGAGCACCATGGAGATGTCCGATCCGGTGGGGGACCGGGTGTCAGACCCTGCCGATCCCTCCGGGCCCCGCTCGGGGGACAGCTTCCGTCCCGGCGGATATGAGGAGTCTTCCCGGAAAAAAATCTTTTCCTCCACGGCCAATATGGTGATCTGCTGTATGCTCGCCGTCAGCCTTCTGCTGAATGTGCTTCTCCTGATCTTCCTGTTCCGCTTGTCCCGGGAGAAGAACACGGTGCCTCCCGCGCCCGCCGCCTCGGTTTCCCCTACGCCCGCTTCGGAGACGACCCCTTCTCCCCGGCCCTCGCCCACGCCTACTCCCACTCCCGCCCCGTCGCCCACCCCCACGGCGGAGCCGACGGAGGAGCCGGCGCCTACGGAGGAACCTTTCTGGCTGGATCTGAGCAAGTATCCCAAGCTGGAGCTGAAGCCCAGCGAGGATCAGGTCTATGACGATTACGTCTACTATATCGTCACCGCCGCCGATACGCTGAATATGCGGGCCGGCCCGGATACCCGCTATGAGAGGATCACCGTGATCCCCTCCATGACCAAGGTCGGTGCGGTTTCCAAATACGGCAGCTGGTATCTGGTGGAGTATCAGAACGAGATGGGCTGGGTCTCCGGGGAGTATCTGACCAGCAATCTGAATTACCAGCGCCCGGTCTCTACGCCCGCTCCCACTCCCACCCCTGCGCCGACGCCGACGCCTGCCCCTGCTTCCTCCGGCGATCTGACGCCCTTTGACTGAGCCGGACACTTCCGCCGCCGCCCCGCCGGCAAGAGCCTGCGGGGCGGCGCTTTCGGCCCCCGGATAAGGTTGACATACCGGCCCAAATGGGGTATTCTTAGTTTGGCAGGGAGGGCGAAGCGAAATGAAGATCCTTCTGTTGACCGGGTTCCTTGGCTCCGGGAAGACCAGTGCTTTGCTGCAGCTGGCCCAAAAGCTGGCGGCCGCCTCCCGGAAGAACGGGAAAAGCGTCGTCATCATTGAAAACGAGATCGGCGAAGTGGGCGTGGACGATAAGGTCCTCAAGGCCGGGGGCCTGCAGGTGAAGGAGCTCTTCGCCGGCTGCGCCTGCTGTACCGGCGGCGCAAGCCTGCTCTCCGATATTCGCACCCTGAGAGAAACGATGGACCCGGAATGGATCCTCATTGAGGCCACCGGCGTGGCCTATCCCCGGCAGATCCGGGAGAGTGTGGAGGCCTGCTTTCACATCCCGGTCAAGATCCTGGCCCTGGCAGACGCCAGGCGCTGGAAGCGGCTCCACGCCTATATGTCTGATCTGATCGAAGCCCAGGTGGAGGATGCCGACTGTATCCTGCTGAATAAGGTAGACCTGGTGGAGACCGCCGAGGCTGACGCCATCGCTGAGGAGCTGCGAGGCCTCAGCGCTCAGGCAGAGATCCACAAGGTGGTGGCCGACAAGCCCATCGACGAGGCCGTCTGGGCCTTTGTGGACCGGGAATAAGGAGGGGCAGAAGTGATCACCGTCCATATCGCTGCCCACGACCATGAGGAGGCCCACGTCGCCTCCGCGAAATTCGCCCTGCCCGGCATCGTGGCGGCCCAGGCGGAGGCGGAGCTGAAAAAGCAGCTGGCGGTCACCGTTCGCTGGGCCCAGGAGCTGGACCTGCTGATCGGCCACGCCAAGGCCTATCTGAGCTGGGGCGACGGAGAAGCCCGGATGCTCTCCACCACCGGCTATGAAGTGGAGGCCAAGGGGTCTGCGCTTCCCCAGGGATTCCGGGATGTGGAGCTGGGGGTGACGGTCATCGTCTTCGGCGGCGAGCTGGAGGATGCGGAGGACCGGCTGGAGGGCCTTTCGGCGGCCATCGTCGGCCAGTTCGGCGAATGGTGCGTCTTCGAGCACGAGTGTGAGCACGAGCACCACCACGAGCACGGCCACGAGCATCATCACGACCACGAGCATGGACATAATCACAAGGAGCCTGACGGGTGCGAATGAACTGGAGAAGGCCTCCCGTCGGCCCGCCGCCGCTCCCGGGAGCGCGAAAGCCCCTGCACATCCTGGCGGTGGCCGACATTGAGAGCAAGTTTATCTGGGAGCACTTCGATCCCAATCTGTTTCGGGGAGTGGACCTGATCCTCTCCTGCGGGGACCTGAAGGCCAGCTACCTCAGTTATCTGGTGACCATGATCCCTGCGCCCCTGTTCTACGTCCACGGGAATCACGACGCTTCCTATGCAAGCAAGCCGCCCCAGGGCTGCGAGAGCATCGACGGCCGGGTGGTGGAGTTCCGGGGCCTGCGGATCGCCGGACTGGGGGGCTGCATCGGGACCGATCCGGGAAATCCGCACCAGTTCACGGAGGCGCAGATGGAAAAGCGGATCCGGAAGCTGGAGGGCGAGCTGCGCCGGGACAAGCATATGGACATTTTCGTATCCCATGCCCCGGCCGCCGGCCTGGGCGACGGGGTCGCCTTTCACGAGGGCTACCGCTGCTTCCATGAGCTGTACGCGCTGAACCAGCCCCGCGTCCACCTCTTCGGCCACATCCACATGGGATCCAGCCCGGTCCCCGGCTCCAGGCAGGGGGTCTATGTCAGCGGCCTCACGACCGCCTTCAACTGCGCGGGCTATCGCTTTATCGACGTATAAATGACGAAAGTCTTTTATAATTTCCATCGGAAAATGATTTACAAGGAGGAAAACTACCATGGGCATTTTTAAGTACACCCAGCTGAACCCGGTCATCTTCGGCGCGGGCGCCATCGGCTGCGTCGGCGAAGAACTCGCCAAGCTCGGGTGCAAGAAGCTGCTGTTCGTCTGCGGGCCCAACGTCACCAAGGCGGGCAACACCGTCAAGGCGGAGGCGAGCCTGAAGGAGCACGGCATCGACTTCGTTTATTGGAACGATGTCAAGCCCGACGCTCCCTCCACGCTGATCAACAAGGCCGCCGAGTTCGCCATCAACCAGGGCTGCGACTCCGTCCTGGGCATCGGCGGCGGCTCCTGCATGGACCTGGCCAAGGCTGTGGCCCTGCTGCTGGACCTGAAGGAGACCAAGATCGAGAAGTATCTGCCGCCTCCTCCCCCCACCATGCAGCCTGAGAAGGTCCCCATCCTGCTGGCCCCCACCACCTCCGGCTCCGGCTCCGAGGGCACCATGGTCTCCGTCATCACCGACGACACCACCGGCCAGAAGCAGGCCATCTTCATCCATGCCACCATCGGCATCATCGACCCCGAGCTGACCCTGACCTGCCCGCCCTCCGTCACCGCTCAGGCCGGCTTCGATGTGATGGCCCACTGCGTGGAGTCCATCACCGCCCGGGACCGGAACCCCCACTCCGAGCTGCTGGCCCTCAGCGCCCTGCGCCGGGTGCGGGACAACCTGGTGGAGTGCTTCAACCACGGCGACAATCTGGAAGCCCGCAGCGAGATGGCCCTGGCCTCCAACTGGGCAGGCCTCGCCTTCGTGGACACGGACATCCAGCTGGGCCACGCCACCTGTGACGCCCTCTCCGCCACCTGCCATACTCCCCACGGCATCGAGTGCTCCTGGGTCACCCCCGAGCTGCTGAAGCTCATGGCCGACGCTGTGCCCGTCGAGATCAAGAAGATCGCCGAGGCCATGCGGGTGGAGCTCACCGGCAAGGAGACCAACCTGGAAGTCGCCGAGAAGATCGGCGACGTGATCCATGACATGATGCGTCAGTGCCAGGTCAAGACCCTGGCCGGCTACGGTGCCACCAAGGAGCAGGTGCTCTCCGGCGCGCCCCTGGTGGTGGCCGCCCGTCACCTCTGGCCCAAGTGCCCCGTCTACGCCGACAAGGAGCTCACCGTGGAGGACGCCGCGAAGTTCCTGGACGCCATCTGGGAAGGCTACAAGGGCTGAGTCCGAAACAACCGTAAAAAACAGGGGCGCATATCGAGTATGCGCCCCTGTTTTTCAGAAATCGAAACAGGAGGCTGCGAAAATGAAAGTACTGCTGGTGAACGGAAGCCCCCACCCCCACGGCTGCACCGACACCGCTCTGCGGGAGGTGGCCTCGGCCATTGAGGCCCAGGGCCTGGAAACAGAGTTCTTCTGGATCGGAAACAAGCCCATCAACGGCTGTCTGGGCTGCCATGCCTGCCGGGACGGGCACTGCGCCTTCGGACAGGAGGACGGCGTCAACGCCCTGATCGACGCCATCCGCGCCGCCGACGGCGTGATCATCGGCGGACCGGTCCATTACGCGGGTCCGGCGGGGAATCTCCACAGCGCTCTGGACCGGGTCTTCTACGCCAAGGGCTCCTTCGCCGGGAAGTTGGGGGCTGCCGTCCTGAGCTGCCGCAGAAGCGGCGGCACGGCCTCCTTCGACGTTCTGAACAAGTATTTCACCATCTCCGGGATGCCGGTGGTGAGCAGCCGGTACTGGAACGTGGTCCACGGCAACACCCCCGAGGAGGTCAGGAAGGACGAGGAGGGGATGCAGATCATGCGTACCCTGGGCCGGAACATGGCCTGGCTTCTGAAGTGCATCGAGGCGGGGAAGCAGGCGGGGATCGAGTATCCCGCTCCCGAAGAGAAAATGGCCTTCACCAATTTCATCCGCTGAGCGAGGGAAGAAATGACGGAATTCGAGAAAAAATACTACTGGGACCGGCGGGGCTCCGGCTGCGCCAAGTGGGACGGGCTGGAGATGAGCTTCGGCGACGCCGATCTTCTTGCCATGTGGGTGGCGGATATGGACTTCCGCTGCCCCGACAGCGTGGAGGAAGCCATGGCGAGGCTTGCCCGGATGAACACCTACGGCTACACTTTTCCCGCCCAGAGCTATTACGACGCCTTCCTGGGCTGGGAGGAGAAGCGCCACGGCTACCGGGCAGAGCGGAGCTGGGTCCGCTATACCCCCGGGGTGGTCTGCGGCATCTACCGCTTCCTGGGGGCGCTCACCGAGCCGGGGGACGCGGTGATCATCCTGAGCCCCTGCTACTACCCCTTTATGAGCGCCGTGGAGGACACGGGGAGAAGGCTGGTCTGCTCCCTGCTGAAAAGCGAAAACGGGGTCTATACCCCGGATTATGAGGACTTTGAACGGGTGATCGAAGAGGAGAAGGTGAAGGCCTTCGTCTTCTGCTCCCCCCACAACCCCGTGGGCCGGATCTGGAAGAGGGAGGAGATTGCCCGGCTGATGGCGATCTGCGAAAAGCACGGAGTCTATGTGATCTCCGACGAGATCCACCACGATCTGGAAGTCAGAGGAAAGCATGTGCCCACCCTGGCTGCCTATCCCTGCGAGAAGTTCACCGTGATGCTCACCGCCGCCAGCAAGACCTTCAACCTGGCGGGGCTGTGCCACTCCATGGCCATCGTACCGGACGGGGAGCTTCGGAAGAGATTCGACGACTACTGCCGCCCCTTCATCGGCATGAGCTCCAACATGACCGGCTACGCGGCTGTGGAGGCGGCCTACCGGGGCGGGGAGGAGTGGCTTTCCGGCTGTCTGGACCTGATTCGCCGTAACGCCCGCTATGTGGAGGAGACCCTTCCCGCCGCCCTTCCCGGCGTAGTGGTGAGCCCCCTGGAGGGCACCTATCTCCAGTGGGTGGACCTGGGAGCCCAAGTGAAGCCGGAGGAGCTGAAAAGCGTGGTGCAGGATCAGTGCCGTCTCGCCGTGGACTGGGGGCACCAGTTTTTCCCCACGGAGTCCCGCTGCGCGGGGGACCGGGCCGCCGCGGAGACGGGGAAGAAGGACTGCCACATCCGCCTGAACCTGGCCACCTCCGGCGCCAATGTGGAGACCGCGGTCTCCCGGCTCATCGGCGCGCTGAAGAACAGGGTTTGAAACTACCCGCGAAGGGAGCTTGACTTATGGCAAAAACGCTGGTGCTGGCGGAAAAGCCCTCCGTGGGCCGGGAGCTGGCAAGGGTCCTGGGCGCGAGCCGGGGCGGGGAAGGCTATCTGGAGAACGGGGAGTATGTCGTTACCTGGGCCCTGGGCCATCTGGTGACCCTGGCCGATCCGGAGGACTACGACCCGAAGTACAAGACCTGGAACATGGAGGACCTTCCCATGCTGCCGGAGAAGCGGAAGCTCACCGTGATCCGGGAGACCTCCCGGCAGTTCCGGGTGGTGCAGAGCCTGCTGAAGCGGCCCGACATCGGGGAGCTGGTCATCGCCACCGACGCCGGACGGGAAGGGGAGCTGGTGGCCCGCTGGATCCTGGAGAAGGCCGCCTGGCGGGGAAGGACCCGCCGCCTGTGGATCTCTTCCCAGACGGACAAGGCCATCAAGGAGGGCTTCCGGAGCCTCCGGAGCGCTTCGGAGTACGACGCCCTCTACCGCTCCGCCGAGGCCAGGAGCCAGGCGGACTGGTTCGTGGGCCTCAACGTGACGCGGGCCCTCACCTGCCGCTACGGCGCCTCCCTCTCCGCAGGCAGGGTCCAGACCCCCACCCTCAGCCTCCTGGTGGAGCGAGAGCGGGAGATCCGGGACTTCGTGCCAAAGACCTTCTACACCGTTTCCGCCAAAACCGAGGCGGGCTTCCGGGCCACCCGGCGGGATGCCGGGGGGCAGAGCCGCTTTTTCGACCGGGAGGCCGCCGAGGCCGTCGCCCGTCTTCTCCAGGGGAAGAGCGCGCGGATCATCCGGCTGAAAAAGCAGGTGAAGCAGGTCCCGCCCCCCGCAGCCTATGATCTCACGGAGCTGCAGCGGGACGCCAACAAGAAGTATGCCTATTCAGCCAAGGAGACCCTGAACCTGATGCAGAGCCTCTACGAACGGCACAAGGTCCTGACCTACCCCAGGACCGACAGCCGCTATATCTCCGACGACGTGGTCTCCACCCTGCCGGAGCGGCTGCAGGCCATGCGCTTCGGGGAGTATACGCCCCTAGTCAGCCAGCTCCTGCGCACCCGGCCCCTCCAGACGAGGTACCTGGTGAACAATGCCAAGGTGACGGACCACCACGCTATCCTCCCCACGGAGGAGCCGGCGGACTTCCGCTATCTCTCCGGGCCGGAGCAGAACATCTACGACCTGGTGGCCCGGCGCTTTCTGGCGGTTTTGCTGCCGCCCTATTCCTATGAGGAAATGGAGCTCACTCTGGACTGCGGCGGAGAGACCCTGACGGCCAAGGGACGACGGGTCCTGGAGGAGGGCTGGCACAGAGCCTATGGGTCCATCCTCCCGGAGGATGAGGAGGACGAGGAGGAAAAGAGCCAGAACCTGCCGGAGCTGAAGCAGGGGGATGCCCTCCGCTTCCGGGAGGTAAAGGTGACGGAGGGAAAAACGTCGCCCCCCGCCCGCTATACGGAAGCGGCTCTTCTCACCGCCATGGAGCACCCCAGCGCCCAGGGGGAGGACAAACGGACCCTGGAGGAGACCGGGGGACTGGGGACCCCCGCCACCAGGGCGGATATCATCGAAAAGCTGCTGTCGGCCGCCTATGTGGAGCGGACGGGAAAGACCCTCGTCCCCACCTCCAAGGGCATCCAGCTCATGAGCCTGGTGCCCCAGGAGCTGCGCAGCCCACTGATGACGGCCAGGTGGGAGACCCGTCTGGGCGCCATCGCCGCAGGGAAGGAGGCCCCGGAGCCCTTCCTCCGGGAGATGCGCGCCTACGCCGCCCGGCTGGTGACGGAGGTGAAGGCCGCTCAGGGGAGCTACCGGCACGACAACGCCACCAAGGAGCGCTGTCCGGACTGCGGCCAGTTCCTTCTGGCCGTCACCGGGAAAAAGGGGAATAAGATGCTGGTCTGCCCGGACCGGAACTGCGGCTACCGGAAGAGCCTCAGCGTGGTCACCAACGCCCGCTGCCCCAACTGTCATAAGAAGCTGGAGCTTCGGGGCGAAGGGGACAAGCGGATGTTCACCTGCGTCTGCGGCTACCGGGAGAAGCTCTCGGACTTTGAGAAGCGCCGGGAGGACCGGGGCGCGGGGAAGCGGGACGTGCAAAAGTATATGGCGTCCCAGGAGCGAAGCGGCGGGAACACCGCTCTGGCCGAGGCCCTGAAAAAGTGGGCGGAGCAGGAATAGGAGGTCCATTATGGAGCTGAAAGAGAAGAAGGTCTCCGGCAGGGAGATCTACTCTGGCCCGGTCTTCACCGTGACCCGGGATGAGATCCTTCTGCCGGACGGGAAGGGCGGCCATCGGGACCTGGTCCATTCCCATGGGGGCGTGGTCATTCTCCCCGTGGACGGGGAGGGAAACGTGACCCTGGTGCGTCAGTTCCGCTATGCCCACAATAAGGTCCTCCTGGAGGCCGTGGCGGGGAAGCTGGAGCGGGGAGAGGAGCCCTATCCGGCGGCGAAGCGGGAGCTGAAGGAGGAGACGGGTCTTTCGGCGGGGAAGTGGACCTTCCTGGGCGCCATCGAGACCAGTCCCGGCTTTCTGACGGAGGTGCTGTATCTCTATCTCGCCCAGGAGCTCACCGAGGGGGAGACGGACCTGGACGAGGGTGAATTTCTGGAACCGGTACGCATGTCCCTGGAGGAGGCCTGGAGCAAAGCTGCCCGGGGAATGATCTCCGATGCCAAGACCCTGGCGGTGCTGCTGCGGGCGAAGTATCTTCTGGAGGAGGGCTGAGGATGGGAAAGCGGATCCTGGTGGTGGACGACGAGCCCAACATCGTGGAGATCCTGCGCTTCAATCTCCGGCGGGAGGGTTATGAGGTCGCCGCCGCCTACGACGGTCCGGAGGGACTGGAGAAGGCCCGGGCCGAGAGGCCGGACCTGATCCTGCTGGACGTGATGCTGCCCGGCATGGACGGCTTCCACGTCTGCGAGGAGCTGCGGAAGACCGACCGGCTGACCCCCATCATCATGCTCACCGCCCGGGAAGAGGAACGGGACCGGGTCATGGGGCTGGAGCTGGGGGCGGACGACTATGTGGTAAAGCCCTTTTCCGTCCGGGAACTGCTGGCGCGGGTGCGGACCAACATCCGCCGCCAGGAGGTGCTCTCCGAAGAGAGCGGAGCCTCCGGGGAAAGCGCAGGGCTCCTGCGGGCCGGGCGGATCACCGTGGACCCGGGCCGGCAGGCCGTGCTGAAGGACGGCGAGACGGTGGACGTGAGCCAGCGGGAATTTGAGCTGGTGCGCCTCCTGGCCGCCAGCGTAGGGACCGTGTTTTCCCGGGAACAGCTTTTGAGCCAGGTCTGGAATTACGACTATTTCGGGGATACCCGGGCCGTGGATGTGGCGGTGCGCCGCCTCCGGGAGAAACTGGAGGACGACCCTGCCTCGCCCAGGCTCCTCTGCACCCGCCGGGGCGGCGGCTACTACCTCAGCGGAGAATAAGGTTTTCAAAAACTGACGGAGGGAGGTGACCCACCGTGCGCAGCGGCCTGCATTTCAAGGTCGTTCTCATCATGCTCCTGCTGATCCTGGCCCTGATGCTGGTGGTCAGCGCCTTCCTGGTGCGGGGCGTGACCCGCTTTTATCTGGAGCAGTTCTACCAGCAGATGCAAAAGGCCTTCTCCGACGAGGAATTTGTGCAGGAGCTCCGCCTTGCAGCCGGACGGGAGGGGGGCAGCGCTCCCATGGCGGAGATCCTCAACGCCTATTCCGGCGCCATGGGCATTGAAGAGAGCACCCGCGCCTATTTCATCCTCTCCGGCGACACCGGGCGGCTCCTCTACGCCTCCGACGGCAGTGAAAGGCTGGAGCTGACTCCCAACATCATCACGGCCCTCACCGGGACGGAGGGCTACGCCAGCAGCATGACGGCGGATTACATGGACGTGGCGGTGCCCATCGAGGGGGATTCGGGGAGCTTCGTGATCTGCGTCCGGGACAACCGGCAGACGGCTACGGCCCTCACCCGGGAGATGCTCACCGTCATCCTGGAGGCCCTTCTGATCGGTCTGCTCATCTCCATCCTTCTGTCCTTCCTCCTGGCCAAGACCATGGTCCAGCCCATCCAGCGGCTGACGAAGGCAGCCAGGAGCATGGCGGCGGGAGATTTTTCCGCGCCCATCGAGGTCCGGGCCAGGGATGAGATCGGCACCCTCACCAGCACCTTCAACGAGATGGGCGCCCGGCTCCGCGATACCCTGCTGGACATCGAGTCCGAGCGCAACAAGCTGGCTACGGTCTTCCTGCATATGACCGACGGCATCGTCGCCTTTTCCGGCGAGGGAGAAGTGATCCAGTTCAATCCCTCGGCGGAGCGTCTGCTGGGACTGGAGTTTCAGGGCAAGGCCCTCTCCTTCGGGGATATCTTCGGCGATATCGCCTCTCCGGAGCGGATCCGGGGAATGCAGAACGACGAGGTCATCGAAGGCGAGCGGGAAGTGGGCGAGCGGAGTCTGGATATCTTCCTGGCTCCCTTCTACGGGGAAGGTGTCCAGGGCGGCATCCTGGCGGTCATCCACGACGTGACCGTTCAGCGCCGCAGCGATGAACAGCGGCGGGAATTCGTGGCCAATGTGTCCCATGAGCTGCGCACCCCCATCACCAACGTCCGTTCTTACGCCGAGACCCTGGTGGAGGCGGGACAGGAGATGCCCCCGGAGACGGTCTCCAGCTTTTTGGGGGTCATTCTCTCGGAGAGCGACCGGATGACCAAGCTCGTGCAGGACCTGCTGGCCCTCAGCAAGTTCGACGCGGGAGAGGTGGACTTCCACATGGAGCGCTGCGATCTCTGCCAGTCCGTCCGCAGCGTCTACGAGGCCATGCGCCTGGATGTGGGGAAGCATGGCCTGAAGCTGGATCTCTCCCTCCCCTCCGGTCCGGCCTGGGTCTGGGGGGACAAGGCGCGCCTGGAGCAGGTCATCATCAACATCACCACCAACGCCGTGCGTTATACCCCTTCCGGCGGCAGCGTGGAGATGGCGGTGATCCCCGGCGAAAAGGACCATCGTATCGTGGTACAGGATACGGGCATCGGGATCCCCAAGGAGGATATCCCCCGT
This sequence comes from Oscillospiraceae bacterium, assembly GCA_017535635.1. GTDB lineage: Bacteria > Bacillota > Clostridia > Oscillospirales > Oscillospiraceae > UBA1774. The sequence goes on along the minus strand of JAFXTU010000029.1, from coordinate 44,379 downwards.
ATCTTCGACCGCTTTTATCGGGTGGATAAGGCCCGCTCCCGTGCCCTGGGAGGCACCGGCCTGGGCCTCAGCATCGCCTTTGAGATCGTCCGGCGGCATGAGGGAAGCATCGAGATCGACAGCGAGGTGGGCAAGGGTACCGCGATGACCGTACGCCTTCCCACGCTGCGGGAGGGGGAGCGGCATGCGTCGGTTTAAAGAGCCGCTCAAGACGGCGCTGCTGATCCTGCTGACCCTCTCCGCCGCTTTCCTGGCCTGGAGGGGGAGGATTTTCGGCGGGCTCTTCCCGGAGCCGGAGCCGGAGACGACGCCGCCCCAGGAGGAGGAGATCCTGAGCTGCTCTCCCGCTGCTCTCCCCTCCGTGCTGGTCCTCACGGGCGTCAGCGGCCTGCACTGCGGCGTGAAGTATGATGCCGAGGAGATGTCCCGCCTCTTCGACCTGTGCAGCCCGATCCTGGCGGAAGCCCTGGGCAGCGCGGAAAAACCCAGTCCCATCCCGGAAAAAGAGTTTCGGAACCGCCTGGAGGGCGCGGGGCTCTATCTGGACTTCGGTTTTTCCCTGCCCGTTTCCGTACTGGCTGCCTGGGTGGGTGTGGATGTTCTTTGGGCGGAGGAGGCGTCCGGATCCGCTTTCCTGCTGGACAGTGACCCTTCCGGGAGCATCCGCCTTTGCTTCACCGGCGAGGAGGGGGAATACCTTTCCAGCATCACCGCCGCTTCCCGGCTTTCTATGGAGGCGCTCCTGGAGGATACTCTGCCCAATGGCGCCGTCTTCGCCTTTTCTCTTCCGGAATTGAAAAACTCTGCTCCTTATTCCCTGGTGCTGGATGAGCTGCCGGAGCTCCGCGCCGTGAACGGAGCCGGCGGCCTGGAGGAGGCCGCCTCCGCCCTGGCGGAGCATTTCGGCATCAATCTCAGCGGAACGAGCCGGTATACGGAGGCGGACGGGACCCTGGTCTATCCCGGGGAAACGGGCGTCCTGCGGCTGGATGCCGGCGGCAGCATCAGCTTTTCCGCCGCCGAGGGCGCGATGCAGACCAGGACCGATTCCCTGTCGGAGCGTATCGAGCTGGTAAGGAGGCTTCTGGAAACGGTCCATGAGACCTATGCCGCCGAGGAGAGGCTGTCCCTCATCGGACTGAGCTGGGAGGATGAGGTCCTGTCCCTGACCTTTGGATATGAGGTAGGAGGTATCCCGGTGCTCCTCTCCGGGGGAGCTGCGGCGTGGGCGGAGTGGGGACCGGAGGGATTGCGGGAGCTCACGGTTTTTCCGCGGCGCTACCGGAGGGGCGAGCCCGTCTCCGGTCTGCTTCCGGAAAAGCAGGCCGCGGCGGCGTCGGGCAGTCTCTATCCGGGGAGCGGCGTTCGGCTGATCCTGTCAGACAGCGGCCAGAGCCGCTTGGCGCTCAGCTGGGCGGTGACGGAGGAAGGGGAGCTGTTATGGATGCAGGAAGACTGAAGACCATCGGGATCCTGATCCTGCTCTGCGTCAATCTGGCCTTTGGCGGCATTCTGCTGATGGAGCGCCTGGACAGCGCCGAGGGCGCTGCCCATACCCGCACAGAGCTGGTGGAGGTCATGGCCGGGCTGGGGATCCAGGTCTCGGCGGAGCAGATCCCCGGCGCCCTGGACCTCCCCGTCTGTGCCGTCTCCCGGGATCGGGACCTGGAGGACCGGCTGGTCGGGACCCTGCTGGGGGAGACGGAAGGTCTGGACCAGGGTGGCAATATCCGGTATTACGAGAACGAGAACGGCTGGGCCTGGTGCCGGAGCGGCGGGAACTTCGAGATCATGGTCCTCTCCGGCGGCGGCAGCCTGGAGACCCGGCTGACCGAGGGCGGCATCCGCGCCCAGCGGGAGGGAGAGAGCTATGTCTGCCTGGTGCGGGATGTGGAGGTTTTCAACTGCCGCTTTTCTCTGAGTCAGCGCTCCGGCGGCATCTATATCTCCGGCCGCTGCATCCTGGGAGAACCTGTGCCGGGAGAAAAACCGGAGAGTACGGACCCGGCCACGCTGCTCCTGCGCTTCTATGACCTGATCCGGGACGCAGGCGGCGTCTTTTCCCGTATTGAGGAGCTGCGGACGGGCTACGTGCTGAGCGTCTCCGCCTCGGGCATGGTGCTGGACCCGGTGTGGCGGATGGAAACGGACGGCGGCATCTGGTATCTGGACCTTCGGGAGGATCGGCTGATCTCCTTGGGACTGTAAAATTCAGCCTTTACAAGATTATGGAAACCATGTATAATACATGAATGCAACTCGAAGAAATAAGCGGCAGAGTTCCCGGGGACCGGGAGGCTGCACGGGAGGTCTTTATTTGACACAGTTTGTGATCTGCGGCGGCAGGCGGATGCAGGGTGAGGTGGAGATCAGCGGCGCGAAAAACGCGGCCGTTGCGATCCTGCCCGCCGCTTTCCTGGTGGATGGGGAGTGCCGCATTGAGAATATACCCCAGATCAGCGACGTGACGCTGCTGCTGGAGAGCATGAGGGACATGGGGGCGCACATCCGCACCGTCAACCGGACGGCCATGGACATCAGCTGCCAGGCTCTTGCCTATCATGAGCCCGGTCCTGCCCTGGGGGAGATCCGCGCTTCCTATTATTTCATCGGCGCGCTTCTGGGCCGCTTCGGCGAGGCCAGAGTGCCCATGCCCGGCGGCTGTGACATCGGCGTCCGGCCCATCGACCAGCACCTGAAGGGGATGCGGGCCATGGGCGCGGAGATCCGGGTGGAGGGCGGCTTTGTCTGTGCCCAGGCCAGAGGCGGGCGGCTCCACGGGGCCAACATCTATCTGGACGTGGTCAGCGTGGGAGCCACCATGAACATCATGCTGGCGGCGGCCCTGGCCCGGGGCAAGACGGTCATCGAAAACGCGGCCCGGGAGCCCCATATCGTGGATCTGGCTAACTTCCTCAACGCCATGGGCGCGGATGTTCGCGGCGCGGGGACCAGCGTGATCCGTGTTTTCGGCGTGGATAAGCTCCACGGCGGCAGCTATACCATCATTCCGGACCAGATCGAGGCCGGCACTTATCTCGCCGCCGCAGCGGCTGCCGGAGGAGATGTGCTGGTGCGGGGCGTGATCCCCAGGCACCTTTTCTCCATCACCGCCAAGCTGGCGGAGATGGGCGCGGAGATCATCGACCTGGGCGACGCGGTCCGCATCCATACGGAGGGCCCGCTCCACTGCGCCAATGTGAAGACCATGCCTTACCCCGGCTTCCCCACGGACATGCAGCCCCAGATCGTCACCTGCCTTGCCCTGGCGGAGGGGACCAGCGTGGTGACGGAGGACGTGTGGGACAACCGCTTCAAGTATGTCTCCGAGCTGAGCAAGATGGGCGCGAAGATCCAGGTGGACGGGAAGACCGCCGTGGTGGAGGGAGTGGAAAAGCTCTCCGGCGCCACGGTGAAGGCCTGCGACCTGCGGGCCGGCGCCGCCATTGTCATCGCGGGTCTGGCCGCCCAGGGCGTGACGAGGGTCACGGACATCCACCACATCCAGCGGGGCTATGAGGACCTGGTCGCCAAGCTCCGGGGCCTGGGCGCCGAGATCCGGGAGGAAGAGATCCCTGAGGAGACGGAGGTCGGGCGCAGCCTGGCCTGAGGGCATAAAGAAAGGACAAGGCGCATTGAAACGAAAGGGTTTTCATGCGCCTTTTTTCGGCCTATGCGATACATCAGCTTTGCCAGCGGCTCCAGCGGCAACTGTGCCCTGGTGCAGGGCGGCGGCGTCAATCTTCTGCTGGACGCGGGCATTTCCATGAAGCGCATCCGGCTGGGCCTTCGGAGCCAGGGCCTGGACCTGGAGGACGTGACCGGGGTGCTGGTGACCCATGAGCACACGGACCACGTCTCCGGCCTCCGTATTCTCTCCAAGTACACCGACATCCCCGTCTATCTCAGTGAAGGGACCGGGAGGGCGCTGCTGCGGGAGGATAAATGCGCGGAGAAGAACCTGCGCCCCTTGCCCCCTTCCCTGACCCTGGAGCTGGGAGAGCTGCGGATTCTGGGCATCCCCCTCTCTCACGACGCGGCCCAGCCTCTGGGCTGGCGGGTGGAAGGGGAGAGAAGCGCCCTGGCGGTGCTGACGGACCTGGGCTGTCTGACGGAGGGGGTCGTGTCCGCCTCGAGAGGCTGCCGCTTTGCGGTGGTGGAGACGAATCACGACGTAGACCTGCTGCTGCGGGGACCCTATCCGGCCGCACTCCAGCGGCGGATCCTGGGGGACCGGGGCCACTTGTCCAACGAGCTGGGCGCCGAGCTGGCCCTCTGGCTGGCCCAGACCGGGGCAGAGAAGGTGCTGCTGGGTCACCTCAGCCGGGAGAACAACCGTCCGGAGCTGGCCCTGGCGGCGGTGCGTGCCCGTGTGGGCGATACGCTGTCCGTCACCGCCGCGCCCAGAGATGCTTACAGTGAGGCTTTTGAACTGAATTAGAGAGATATGCTGAATATAAAGATCATCTGCGTGGGAAAACTGAAGGAAAAACATTATCTGGCCGCGGCGGCGGAGTATATGAAACGCCTGACTGCCCTCTGCCGCCTGGAGGTGGAGGAGCTGCCGGAGAGCCGGCTTCCGGCGGACCCTTCCCCCGCCGAGGTGGAGCAGGCCATGAAGAAGGAAGGGGAGAGCATTGCCCTTCGCATTCCCTCCGGCGCACTGACGGTAGCCCTCTGCGTGGAGGGCAAGGAGTTGGACAGCCTTCGCTTTTCCGAATTCCTGGAGGCCTGTGCCCTCCGGGGGAAAAGCAGGCTCTGCTTCGTGATCGGCTCCTCCGTGGGCCTCTCTCCGGAAATCAAGGAGCGGGCGGAAGTACGTATGAGCATGTCGAAGATGACCTTTCCCCACCATCTGGCGCGGATCATGCTGCTGGAGCAGCTCTACCGCGCCTTTCAGATCCGGGAAGGGACCAGGTATCACAAGTAAAGGAGGATCGGACCATGCCCTGGTGTTCGGATTGTGAAAAGAGCTTCCCGGCGGGGATGGAGGTCTGTCCCGACTGCGGCGGGCTGCTGGAGGCCTCAGCCCCCAAGCCGGATGTCTGCGACGGGAATTGCAGCGCCTGTGCGGTCCACTGCGCGGAGGAGGAGGGCTGCGACGGCGGCTGCGATGCCGGGATCTGGCCCAGCTATGACGATGGGAGCCCTGTGAAACCCGCAAGGCTCATGACGGTGACGGGTACGCAGCTGGACTATCAGATGGTGATCACCCAGCTGCAGAGCTTCGGCGTCCCCGTGGTGGGGACCTTTACCGCCGACGGGGCGCTGAGTAAGCTCCTCTTCGGCTTTGCAGGCTCCGGGATGGATGTCCTGGTGCCGGAGACCATGGTGGAGCTGGCCAGGGAGCTGATGAAGCCAGTGGAAGGAGAAGAGGAATGAACTATCTTGCGGAATACGAACGCTGGCTCGCCTCCGAAAGCCTCACGGCGGAGGAGCGGGAAGAGCTGGAGAGCATCCGGGGGAATGACACTGAGATCCGGGAGCGCTTTTTCGCGCCCCTCAGCTTCGGCACGGCGGGACTTCGGGGCGTCATGGGCCCCGGGCTCCGGCGGATGAACGGCCATGTGGTCCGCCAGGCCACCCGGGCCCTGGGAACGCTGATCCTCCGGGAAGAAGGGCTGGCGGAGAAGGGCGCTGTGATCGCCTGCGACTGCAGAAATCACAGCATGGAGTACGCCTGGGACGCCGCCAGGGTCCTGGCGGCCATGGGGATCCGGGTCCGCATCTTTGATACCCTGCGCCCCACGCCGGAACTCTCCTTTGCCATCCGGTTTTACGGCGCTGCGGCGGGGATCAACATCACCGCCAGCCACAATCCCAAGGAGTACAACGGCTATAAGGTCTACTGGTCCGACGGGGCCCAGCTCCCGCCGGAGCACGCCTCCCAGGTGGCCCAGGCCATGGAGGAGATCGACGTCCTGGCCGACCTGCCTTTGGCAGAGAAGGATGACGAGCGCATCCTTCGCATCGGCGCCGAGGCGGACGAAGCCTTTCTGGCGTCATGCCTCCGCCAGTCCATCCTGCCGGAGACCGTGGAGAAGGCCGCGTTGAGGATCGTCTACACTCCCTTCAACGGGGCCGGAGCGAAGCTGGTGCCCCAGGCCCTGGCGCGTCTGGGAGTCCGGGATCTGCGCTGCGTCGCGGAGCAGATGGACCCGGACGGAGACTTTCCCACCTGCGCCAACCCCAACCCGGAGTTCGAGGTGGGCTTTGAGCGGGCGCTGGACCTGGCGAAGCGGGAGCAGGCGGACCTGATCATCGGGACCGACCCGGATTCCGACCGGCTGGGTCTCATGGTCAAAGACCGCAGCGGGGAATACCGGCTCCTCAGCGGGAACCAGGCGGGCGTCCTCTTCCTGGACTATGTGTTTACGGCCAGGAAGGAGAAGGGGACCCTGCCGGAGGCGCCTGTGGCTTTGAAAAGCATCGTCTCCACGGAGATGGCGAGAGCCGTGGCGGAGCACTACGGCGCGGAAATGGAGGACACCTTTACCGGCTTCAAATTCCTTGCCGAGCGGATGAAGGTCCATGAAACCGACGGGAAGACCGTCCTCTTTTCCTTTGAGGAGGCCATCGGCTATGCCTTCGGCACCGCCGTCCGGGATAAGGACGCCGTGACCGCCGCCGTCATGGCCGCGGAAATGGCCTCCTATCATGCCCTGCACGGCAAGACCCTTCTGGACCGGCTGGAAGAGCTCTACGATCTGCTGGGCCGCTATGCGGAAGAGACGATCAGCCTGGTGATGCCGGGCGTGGACGGGCTCAGCAGAATGAAGGCCCTGATGGACTCCCTTCGGAAGGAGCCTCCGAAGACCCTGGGCGGGGACCGGGTGCTCCGGGTGCGGGATTACCTGACGGGAGAGAGCTGTGACGCGGAGGGCAGGACCGGGCTTCTTCCCATGAAGGGCGCGGATATGCTCTACTTCGACCTGGCCTCCGGCGGCGTTTTCATCATCCGTCCCAGCGGAACGGAGCCCAAGGTGAAGTGCTACCTCCAGGTCCGGGGGAAGAATCGATCCGACTGTGCCCGGCAGCTGAAAGCCCTGGGGGACTACGCCCGCAGCCTTCAGTAGCCTGGCGCCGCCGCAAAATCGTCCGGCCGGGAAAAGACTTGCATTTTCCGGCAGGACATGGTATTCTTCGGGACAGACTTCGGAGAGGGGGGACGCGATTCTTTGAAGGATTTTCTTTGGGTCCTGGTGATGAGCATGGTGCCGATGACGGAGCTCCGGCTGGCCATTCCCATCGGCTGCGGCCTTGGCCTTCCCGCCTGGCAGTCCTTTGTGGCTGCGGTGGTGGGCAATATGCTGCCGATGCCCTTTATCGTCCTCTTTATCCGGCGGATCTTTGCCTTTATCCGGCGGCATTGGAGCTTCCTCAACGGCATCCTGGACCGGATCGAAAAGAAGGCTGAAAACAACATGGAACGGGTGCAGCGCTTTGAGATCCTGGGTCTCTGCCTCTTTGTGGCCATCCCTCTGCCGGGGACCGGGGCCTGGACCGGGAGCCTCATCGCCGCCCTGCTGGACATCCGGCTGAGGCGGGCCCTTCCCACCATCTTCCTGGGCGTCCTCATCGCTGGGGTGATCATCACGCTCATCAGCTACGGCGTGCGCCTGGGGATCGCGGCGATTACATAATTACAGCAAAATAGGTTCGGGGCTGTGCGAAAGCACAGCCCCGATAAGTATTTCCTGAGAAATCACGCCGCCTTTTTCTTCACGATCCGGTTGCGGATAAAAATCAGAACGGCGATCCCCAGGGCGCAGCAGGATACGAAGCGGTAGCGGAAATCCGTGGCGCCGGGGACAAGGGCGTTGGTGATGTTGGTGAAGACCACCGGGCTCAGGAAGCCGCCGGCGGAGGGGGCGATGGCGGAGATGATGACGCTGGTGACGGCGGAATTCGTGGGGTCGGAATTGACGCTGACGCCGAAGATGCACCAGGGGTTGAAGAGGCTCAGGGTGAGACCGCAGAGGAAGACGGACAGCAGGATGAGGGGCAGGGACGTGGTGAGAAAGCTCAGGAGCATCAGCCCTCCGCTGAGCACACAGAGGGACAGGACCAGGGTATCGTCCTGCAGCTTGCCGGAAATCTTCTTGAAGAGCAGGCCGGAGACCACGCCGCCGCCCATCTGCACGGCGGAGCAGATGCCCGCCAGCCGGGAGTAGTTCTCATAGTGGCGGCTCAGGTGGGAGGAGATGTTTTGACCCACGGTGATGTAGCAGAGCATGAAGAGAAAGGCGGAGGCGGCGTAGAAGAAAACCTGGCTCCGGATGGGGGAGCGCTTCCCGCCCTCCTGGGCCTTGGGCGTCTTGTAGTCGGGGATGTTCAGGGCCGCCACCACGGCGATGACGATGCCCACGGAGAGGACCAGGTACCCGCCGTACCAGAAGAAGCCCGCCAGGAAACCGCCGGCCAGGGAGGCCAGGATGCCGCCCAGGCTGATGCAGGAGGTCTGGAGCCCTGTGAGGCCCTGCCGCTCGTCCGGTTCAAAGCAGTCAAAGATGATACCGAAGGCGTTGGTGACGAAGAGCCCGCAGGCGCCGCCCACCAGGGCGGAGAGCACGTAGACGCACCAGAAGGCGTTGTGGAACAGGAGCACGAAGATCACGGCCAGGCCGAAAAAGCTCTGCCCCATGACCACGGCCCGCTTTTTCGTGAGGATGCCCCGGTTGATGAGATACATGGCCACCAGACTGACGGTGATCTGCACCACATTGGTGGCGCTCATGGCCGTCTGCACCGTGGCCAGCTCCACGCCGAAGAATTGCCGGATCTGCTCCGTGGCGGGACTCAGGGCCACGGAGACCATATTGGTCAGCGCCACCAGCAGGAGCGTCGCTTTCAGTCGGTTTTTCTGTTTCTGGCTCAGGTCCTTCAAGGCATTCGCCCTCCTTTTATCATGAAAACAACAGAGTAATCATATATGAAATGTGGGAGGATTGCAAGGTTTGGCCTTGACAAACGAGGTCGAAAACTCTATTTTATTAGGAGATATTCTTTAGAAAAGGGGTATGGGAATATGAATTCTCCCGCAGAGGTGGCAAAAAACTATATTGCCATCGGTAAAGGCAAAGCGACCAACAGCTTTGCGAAGCTCTTCATCCTGGGCATCCTGGCCGGCGCGTTCATCGCCCTGGCGGGCGTGGGCGCCACCACCGCCGCCGTCAGCGTGCAGACCGCTTCCGTGGGCAAATTCCTGGGCGCCTGCATCTTCCCCGTGGGTCTCAGTATGGTCCTCCTGGCCGGCAGCGAGCTTTTCACCGGCAACAACCTGATCATCATCCCCGTGCTCACCGGCGACGTGAAGCTGGGCCAGATGCTCCGCAACTGGATTATCGTCTACATCGGCAACCTGATCGGCGGCGTTCTGGTGGCCTTCCTGGCCGTCTACGGCCACACCGCCAGCCTCTTCTCCAATGGCCTGGCCGCCGCCATGGTCAGCACCGCCGCCGGCAAGGTGGGCCTCAGCTTCGGGGACGCCTTCATCCGGGGCATCTGCTGCAACTTCCTGGTGTGCATCGCCGTGTGGATCTCCTTCGCCGCCAAGGACGTGACCGGCAAGTTCTGGGGCCTGTTCATGCCCATCATGCTCTTCGTCCTCTGCGGCTTTGAGCACTGCGTTGCCAATATGTACTACATCCCCGCCGGCCTCTTTGCCAAGGGCGTTTACGGCATTGAGAACGACGCCCTCACCTGGGGAGCCTTCATCGTGAAGAACCTGATCCCCGTCACCCTGGGCAACATCGTGGGCGGCGCGGGTCTGGTGGGTCTACCCTACTGGTTCATCTACCTGAGAGAGAAGAAGTAATAGAGTACAAATACAGAATGTGCGCCCGGCTCCGTCTGGAGCCGGGCGCTCGTTGTAACAGCGTTTACTTGTACGTGGTGAAGTCCTTGTCCTTATAGGCCACGTTGAAGGGCATGTGGATGTCGTGGGCCTGGCCGAAGGGCATGGCGCCGGGGCCGTTAGGCTCGCTTCCCGGCGGGGGAACGGGCATGCTCATCATCATGGGGGGCATCATGGGCGCGCCCTCGCCCGGGCCGCCGGGGCCTCCCGGGCCTCCGGGGCCGCCGGAGGGCGGGGCCATCATCATGGGCATGGCCTGGGGGATCTGGTTGATCTTGAGGACATTGGCGATGAAGTTCCAGCAACCCTCGAACCAGTCGTCCACGCAGGGACCCACGGTGCCGTCCGCCCCCTGCATCCGCTGGGTGCCGCCGGTCTCCCCGTGGCCGCCGAAGCCGGAGATGAAGCAGCCGAAGGGCCGCTTATGCTTTTCCATGGAGTCGATCATGGCGATGGTCTGGTAGACGGACACCAGGGTGTCCATCCTCGCGTGGTGGAAGAAGGCGGGAGGCGTCTGATCCCCCACCAGGTCCCCGTTGGGAACATAGGTGAGCTTGGCTTCCTCCTCCTGCTGGCCGCAGAACATGGGGCCGAAGCCCAGAATCATGGCGTTGGGCTTGCCCTCCTCGCCGGTGCAGCCGGCCTTTTCCATCAGCTCGGGCCGGTTCCAGAGGTTGCCGGTGCTCATGCAGATGAAGGCCCCGGCGGAGTTGCCGGAGATGATGATCTTCTCCGGGTCCACGCCCCACTCCTTCGCGTGGTCCCGGACGATCTTGATGCTGCGCATCATGTCCACCACCACCTGGGGGAAGCGGTAGTCCCGGCCCACGGGGTAGAGGTAGGTGCAGACGACGCCCACGCCCTTGGCGGTGCATTTTGCGCCGATGGTGACGGTGTCGGACTCGCTGCAGAACATAAAGCCGCCGCCGGGAGCGTGGATGAGGGCAGGGGTCTTCACCATGACGGGCGGCACATTGGAAACGCTGACCACCAGCTTGGCGGTGCCGCTGTCATTCAGGGGAAAGGTATGTACCTGCATACTTGGCCTCCTTTATCTTGATGCGCCCTCCCGCAAAGCCCGGCCTGGGCTGCGCGGGAGGGCTGAATGAATTACGCTTTTCCGAAGAGCTCCTCGCTGACGCGGGCGATCTCGTCGTTGATGATGTCGTCCACGCCGGGATGGATAGCGCCGGGGCCGCCGTAGGTAAGGCAGGGGATGAAGCAGCCGCCGGGGTAGTATTCCAGGCAGGCCCGCCTGGTCTCCGCCCGGATCTCCTCCTCCGTGGAATCCGGCCGGTCCACGATGGCGGCGTCGATGCCGCCGGAGAGGGTCATGCGGCCATGAAGCTGCTCCTGAAGCTTGGGAATGTCGTTCTGGGGCAGGACGCCCTGCCAGATGTCGATGTGCAGGTCCACCATGTCCTCGATGATGGGCTCACAGAAGGAGTCCGAGTGGTGGATGATCAGGACGCCCTGATCGTGGAGGTAGTCATAGCCCTTCCTGTAGGCGGGCAGCATGACCTCCCGCCAGCTCTCCGGGGGCACGAAGAGGCTGGACTTGCTGCCCCAGTCGTCGTGGCTGAGGATGGCGTCGGGGTGGACGTGCTCCACCATGAGCTTGTAGCCGTTGTAGCGGTACTCCCCGATGGCCATGGCCAGGTCCGCCATGGCTTCCGGCTCCAGCAGGAAGTTGCAGAGGGTGTCCTCAAAACCCATGAGGAAGTGGAAGCGCTCGAAGATCCCGGTGGGGGCGAAGACCATGGTGAGGTTTTCATTGCGGTCCACCTGGGCCACCTTCTCCAGGAAGGGCTCCCAGAGCTTGTCGGCGCTGCAGTTGGCGATCAGATCGGGCACCTTCACGAAATCCCGCCAGGAGGCCACGTCGGGGATGACCTTGTAGGAGGAATCGGGAATGGCTCCCGGCTCCCCGGCAGGCCAGAGGATCCGGCTGCCCCAGAGGTCGTACTTGGGCTCCATGCCGGGGTGACGGTCCCCCCGGACGTAGAAATTCACCGGGTCGCCGGTGAGCAGGGCGGTCCCCTCGAACTGTCGGACCAGACGGTCCGGGTGTCCGCCGCGAATGGTCTCCAGCAGATTGTCTTTTTTGCTGAGCATGATTCTCCTCCTCCATGCCGCGCCTGGGCGCGGCTTCTGTTCTCCGCAGCCGCAAAAGGGGAACTCCCCCCTTGGTTACGGAATTGTTATATCCGTATTATTATACTATGAACGAAGAGAAAGAAAAATTGGAGGGTGAGCCAAATCCAGGACGTGCTTTTTGTGCAGTTTGCCGGAGGTGGAGGCCTTGGCGCTGAAAAAGATTGTTCCCGCCGCAGCGACGCTGCGGCGGGAACAAGAATCGGATTCAGCTCTTGGTGGGGATCAGGTTTGCGATGGCCCCGGCAAAGGAGGAGATGGGCATGGTCTGCAAAGTGACCTTCCCCGGGCCGGTGACCACGGTGTGGAAGAGGCCCTCGCCGCCGAAGAGCACGTTCTTCGCGCCCTTCACGGTGACAATGTCGATGCTGACGCCGTTTTCCACCATGGCCAGGTTACCGGTGTCCACGTAGAGCTGCTGGCCGGGCTGCAAGTCGTACTCCACGGCGGAGCCGTCGATCTCCAGGAAGACCAGGCCGCTGCCGGAGACCTTCTGCATGAGGAAGCCCTCGCCGCCGAAGAGGGCGGAGGCCACCTTCTTCTGGAAGTAGACCGAGAGCTCAACCCCCGACGTTGCTGCCAGGAAGGCGGATTTCTGTACCACCAAGGGCTTATCCGGGGTGACGGGCACCGCCCGGATGGAGCCGGGGAAGCTGGAAGCGAAGGCGATCAGCCCCGCCCCGCCCTTGGCGGTGTAGTGGTTCTGGAACATGGATTCCCCGGTGAACATCCGGCCCAGCATCTTGCCCACGCCGCCGCCGGAGGTCTGCATCTCCATGTTGGGGCTCATCCACACCATACTGCCCTTTTCGGTGATCATGGTCTCGCCGGCATCCAGGTGGCAGATCACCACTGGCATGGGCTCGCCTTGAATATCATATTTCATGTTCTTGCCTCCTTCTTGCTTGTTTTCTCCAGTATATCCTATTTCTGGCCCGGAGAAAAGACCCTATGCCTGTTTTTCCAGATAATCTTTCAGGAACAGGATGGCCTGCCGGTAGCCCTGAAAGCCCAGGCCCATAATGGTCTTTATACAGGCCATGCCCGCGTAGGAGATCTGGCGGAAGCTCTCCCGGGCGGAGACATCGGATAAATGGACCTCCACCGCGGGGATCGCCACGGCCTTCAGGGCGTCCAGGATGGCCACGCTGGTGTGGGTGTAGGCGGCGGGGTTGATGACGATGCCGTCACAGTTTCCCAGAGCTGCCTGGATCTCGTCCACGATGGCCCCCTCGTGGTTCGACTGGAAGCAGCGGATCTCCACCCCGGCCTCCTCCGCGCTCTTCTGCAGAAAGTCCAGCAGGGCTGCGTAGTCCTGTTTTCCGTAGATGTCCGGCTCCCGAACCCCCAGCAGGTTCAGATTGGGGCCGTTGATGACGAGGAATCTCATGCCATCCCCTCCAGAATGCGCCGGACGGTCTCCTCCGGCGAAAAGTTGTTGTCGATGCTCTCGTCCGCGAAGCGGCGGTAGAGGGGCTCCCGGACCCGGGCCATTTCCCGGAGGTCCCCCGCCTGGGAGAGGGGGCGGCCCTCCCTGGGCAGCTTTTCCAGATCCCGCCGAAGCCAGAAGATGCGCCCGTTCTGATGCAGAAGCGGGTAGTTCTCCTCCCGGGTGACGCAGCCGCCCCCCGTGGCGATGACCTTGCCGGAGAGCTTCCCCAGCTCCCGGAGCACCTCGGTCTCCCACCGCCGGAAGCCCTCTTCTCCTTCGGCGGAGAAGATCTCAGGGATGGAGCGGCCCGCCTGTTCGGCGATCAGGGCGTCCGCGTCCAGCACCTCCCGGCCCGCAGCCTTGCCAAGAAGGGCGGCCACGGTGGATTTTCCGCAGCCGGGCATGCCGATGAGAACGATGTTTTCCGTCTCCCGGCGGAGCTCCTTTTCGATCTCACGGACCCGCTCCTCCGGGATGACCTTCCCCGTGAAGTCCTCGCTGCTCTTCGCCGCCTGGGCCACCAGCATCTGCAGTCCCCCGAAGCCGGGGATGCCCAGGGCCTCCGCCTGGAGGAGAAAGGCCGTCCGGGCCGGATTGTAGATGAGGTCGAAGACGCCCCGGCAGCGGGGGAAGAGCCCCAGGTCTACCGGGCTTACGCCGTTTTCCGGGTACATCCCCAGGGGCGTGGCGTTCACTGCAAAGGCCGCCTCCCGATGCCGGGAGAGGTCAGAGTAGTTGTTTTCTCCCCTTCGGCTGACGACCACCGCCTCCGCCCCCAGGGCATCCAGGGCGGCGCAGACGGCCGCCGAGGCCCCGCCGGAGCCAAAGACCAGGCATTTTTCCCCCCGAAGCTCCAGACCGGAAGAGAGCACCGTCGCCAGAAAGCCTCCCACGTCCGTGTTGTCGCCGAAGAGACCGCCCTCCGGAAGCCGGACCAGGGTGTTGACGCTGCCGGTCTTTCTTGCCGCCTCCGAGAGGGAGGTGCAGTAGGGGAGCACGGCCTTTTTGTAGGGAATGGTGACGTTGAGGGCATCCCAGGGGCCGGAGCGAAGAAACTCCGGCAGCTCCTCCTCGCTTTTCTCAAAGAGACGGTAGCCGTAGTCGCCCATCCGGGTGTGGATCTGGGGGGAATAGCTGTGCCCCAGCTTTTTCCCCAGAAGGCCGCAGCGGAGCATCACAAAACCTCCCGGTAGCTGCCCAGGTAGTGGAAGCTTTCGCAGGCCTCCGGCAGCTCGCTCATCAGCTGCAAAAACTCCGGTGCGTAGACCGGGGTGTCCAGGTCGAAGTAGAACATGAACTCAAATTCCCGCTCCGGCAGGGGGCGGCTCTCCAGCTTCAGGAGGTTGATGCCGAGAGCATTGAAGCGGGCCAGGAGGCGGAAGAGAGAGCCCCGCTCGTTGGGCAGGGTCACCATGAGGCTGGTGCGGTCCGCCCCGGGGTAGATCTCCAGGTCCTTGGCGATGCAGATGAAGCGGGTGTAGTTGTTGTCCTGGTCCTGGACGGAGGCCTTCAGGCAGTCCAGGTTGTAATACTGCATGCAGAGCCGGGAGGAGAGAGCAGCGATGCCGCGGTCTTGGGATTCGGCGGCCATTTTGGCCGCGGCGGCGGTGTTCTCACAGGGGATGACCTTCACGTTCGGCAGGCTGCGCAGGAACTCCGCACACTGGCTGATGGCCTGCTCGTGGGAGTAGATCTCCCGGATCTCGGAAAGCTTCACCCCGGGCTTTGCCAGCAGGTTGTGGTCCACCTTCAGGCGGATGCTCCGGACGATGCTGAACTCGTGGCGCATCATCAGGTCATAGACGCTGTTCACCGAACCGGCGGTGCTGTTCTCCACGGGAATGACACCATAGCGGCAGAGCCCCTTTTCAATGGCGGTGTAGACGGAGGCGAAATCCCGGAACCAGAGGATGTTGGCGCTCCCAAAGAGCCGGTCGCAGGCGATGTGGGAATTGGCCCCCTCCACGCCCTGGCAGGCCACGCTCACCCGGTCCGGGAAAAGGGCGGGGGTGTTTTCAATGGCGCTGCGGATGCGCTCCGTGAGGGCGCTCTCCTTGCCCATCAGCCGGTTCTGATAGCTGCGGCTCAGTTCCATGAGAACGGACCAGAGCCGGGGCGTATACTCCCGAATGGCCTCCGGGGAGGCCTCCGCCACGGTCAGCAGTTTTTCCCGCTCCCGCCGCAGGTCCTGCACCGGAAGGCCTTTTTCTTTCTTATAGGCCGCGATCCCGGCGGCCAGGTCCATGCGTTTGATAAAAAGTTCCAGCAGCTCCCGGTCGATCTCGTCGAACTGCTTCCGATAATCGTTCTGATCCATTGTTATCCGATCTCCCTTCTCCGGCCCAGCAGGGCGTCGTATACGGCGATGGCGGCGGCGGCCTCCGCGCAGGGAACCGCCCTGGGCACGATGCAGGGGTCGTGCCGCCCCGGTACCCGGAGGGTGGTCTCTTCCATGCTCTGCAGGTCCACGCTCCGCTGCTCCATTGCGATGGAGGGGGTGGGCTTGATCGCCAGCCGGAAGCGGAGGGGCATGCCGTTGGTGATGCCGCCCAGGATCCCTCCGGCGCGATTGGTGCGCGTGCGCACTTTCCCCTCCTCCAGGCAGAATTCGTCGTTCATCTCGCTGCCCAGGCCCCGGGCGGCGGCGAAGCCCGCCCCAAACTCGATCCCCTTCACGGCGGGGATGCCAAAGCAGACGGCAGCGATGCGGTTTTCCATGCCCCCGAAAATGGGGTCCCCCAATCCGGCAGGGAGGCCCAGAACGGCGCATTCCACCACGCCGCCCACGCTGTCCCCCCGGGCCTTCGCCTCCGCGATGAGGGCGCGCATCTGTGCTCCCTGCCCCTCGTCCACGGTGGGGAAGTCCTTTTCCGCCGTGGAGGCGAGAAGAGCGCCCCTGTCCTCGACGCAGCCGATGGCGGCGATGCGGGAGAGGATGCGGATGCCGTGGCGCTCCAGGAGCTGGAGGCAGATGCCCCCGGCGATGCAGAGGGGAGCGGTGAGCCTGCCGGAAAAGTGGCCGCCCCCGGCGGCGTCCTGGTGCCCGAAGTATTTCACCTGGGCAGTGTAGTCCGCATGACCGGGACGGGGGAGGCGTTTCAGAAGCTCATAGTCCCCGGAGCGGGTGTCCGTGTTGCGGATGACGGCGGTGATGGGCGTTCCGCAGGTCACCTTTCCCACCAGGCCGCAGAGGAATTCCGGCCGGTCCGCCTCTTTCCGGGGGGTGGAATACTCGTTCCGCCCCGGAGCCCGCCGGTCCAGAAAGCGCTGCAGGCGCTCCGGGTCCAGCGCCTGTCCCGCCGGGATGCCCTCCAGGGTCATGCCGATGGCGGGGGCGTGGGACTGGCCGAAAATCGTGAGACGCAGGTTTTCTCCGTAGCTGCTGCTCATGCGTTCACCTCCAGGCTTTCCAGGTCCTCCCAAAACCGGGGATAGGATTTGGCGGCGCACTCCGCCCCAAGAATCGTCACTTCCTTCTGGCACACCGCGGCGGCCACGGCGGCGGACATGGCGATGCGGTGGTCTCCGGCGGCCTCCGTGGTGCCCCCGGTGAGAGCGGGCTTCCCGTGGATGAGAAGGCCGTCCTCTGTTTCCCGAATTTCCGCGCCCAGGGCGGAGAGCATCCCGGCCGTAGTCTCCAGCCGGTCGGATTCCTTCAGCCGCAGCCGCCCTGCGTGGATGATCCGAGTTTCGCCCTCCGCCGCGGCGGCGAGGACGCTGAGGACCGGCACCAGATCGGGGATCTGGCCCGCGTCGATGTCCAGACTCCGGAGAGTGCCCCGTTTCGCCGTCACGTCTCCGTTTTCCTCCGTGACGATCGCCCCGAAGTCCCGGAGCAGAGAGACGATCCGCCGGTCCCCCTGCCGGGAGGAGGGGTCCATGTCCCGCACCGTGACGCCTTCTTCTGAAAATGCTCCCAGGGCCAGGAAAAAGGCCGCGCCGGACCAGTCCCTCTCCACCCGGAGCTCTCCGGGGAGCCGGGGACGCTGGAGGCCGGGGATGCGGTAGTCCTGCCCGGTTTTTTCCAGTTGAATGCCGCTTTTTTCCAGGGCGTCCTCCGTCATAGCGATGTAGTCCGCCGATTCCACCGGCCCCGTCACCCGGAGGGTGCTGTCCCCCTCCAGCCGGGGCAGGGCCATGAGCAGACCGGAGATATACTGGGAGGAGACATTCCCGGGAAGGGTGAAGGACCCCGGCCGGAGGCGGCCGGAGGCGTACAGCGCGCCGCCCTCCTGCCGGACCTCCATCCCCTGAGCGCTGAGGGCCCTCACCAGGTCCGTCATAGGTCGCTGGGGAAGCTTCCCCTCCATACGGAACACGGCCCGGAGGCCCAGGGCACCCACCGCGGGAAGAAGAAAACGCAGAGTGGAGCCGCTCTCAAAGCAGGGAAGGACGATTTCTTTGCCCGGGAGTTTTTCAATGGCCCGGAGCCGGATCGCTCCGGCCTCTTCTTCGATCTCCGCTCCCATGGCCCGGAGGCAGCGGATCGTGGCCTCGATATCCCTGGAAAGACCGTCGCAGCGAAGGACGGTCTCGCCGTCTCCCAAAGCAGCGCAGATGAGGAGCCGGTGGGCCTGGGACTTGGAGGCGGGAGGAATGACTGCCCCGCGCCGTATTCCCGGCAGGACGGTACGGTTCACTTAGCGCCCCCTCTCTGCAGCCAGAGGAGCAGGTCCGAGACGGGGACCGTCTCCAGGCGGCAGCGTCCCACCGCCTCCGGCACCACCAGGGTGATGCTCTTTCCCAGAGCCTTCTTGTCCGTCCCGGCGGCACGGGCCAGGTCTTCGGCGGGATAGGGGAGAGCGGTGGGGAGCCCGCAGGCTTCCAGAAGAGCGATCAGCCTCCCCAGTGTCTCGCGGGAGCAGATCCCCGCTTCCGCGGCGCTCCGGGTAATGGCCGCCATGCCCATGGCCACCGCCTCTCCGTGGAGGAGGCTATAGCCGCTGAGCAGCTCGGCAGCGTGGCCGAAGGTGTGGCCCAGGTTGAGGAACTGCCGCGCGCCGGTGTCGAACTCGTCCTCCTCCACGTACCGCCGCTTCATCTCCACGCAGGCGGCGATGGTGTCCTCCGACCAGGCTGCGGCGGGGTTTTTCTCCAACGCTTCAAACAGCGCTTCGCTCCCCAGCAGGCCGTATTTCACCACCTCGGCGCAGCCCGCCCTGCGTTCCTCCTGAGGCAGAGTGTCCAGCGTGTCCGTATCGCAGAGGACCAGGGAGGGCTGGCAGAAGGCGCCGACCTGGTTCTTGCCCCCGGCCAGGTCCACCGCCGTCTTGCCGCCCACGGAGGAGTCCACGGCGGCCAGGAGGGTGGTGGGGAGCTGCACATAGGGGATCCCCCGCCGGTAGGTGGCGGCGGCGAAGCCCCCCAGGTCCCCGGTGACGCCGCCTCCCAGGGCGATGAGCAGGTCCTTCCGGGTGAGCTTGGCTGCGCACATCGCTTCCAGCAGCGCAGAGTAGGAGGAGAGAGTTTTGCTCTCCTCCCCGTGAGGGAAGACGAAGCGCTCCGCCTCGATACCGCTTTCCCGGAGGGTGGCTTCAAGGGCGTCGCCGTAGAGGGAGTTCACCCGGTCGTCGGAGACCATCATAGCGCGGCAGGAGCCGAACTTCTGTGCCAGGCGCTCTCCCGCCTCTCCCAGCAGACCGGGGCCGATGAGCACCTCGTAGCTCCGGGAGGCGCGGATGGGAATGGTCCTCATTTGCCGTCCACCTCTTCTTTCCTGGTCTTGCCCTCCTCCAGCAGCCGGAGGAGGGTCTCCCGGTCCCCGGCAGCGAGGGCTTCCCTGTATTCCTTCAGATGCTCCGCCAGAGTGTCCAGCTCGCGGATCAGGTTGTCCCGGTTGTCCAGGAAGAGCTCGGACCACATCACCGGGTTCAGCCAGGCCACCCGGGTCATATCCCGGTAGCTCCCGGCGGAGAAGCCCTGGTGCTGCAGAGCCGTGGGGCTCTTGATATAGGCGCTGGAGACCACGTGGGCCAGCTGGGAGGTGAAGGCGATCATCTCGTCGTGCTTTTCCGCTGTGGTGACGGAGATGCTGCCAAAGCCCGCCGGCTCCAGCAGTTCCTTTACTCGCACGAGGAGGCGGATGTCGTCCCGGCTCGGGGGCACGATGACCATGGGGGCCCCCTGGAAGAGATTGGAGCGGGAGTATTTGAAGCCGGAGTACTGGGTCCCCGCCATGGGGTGACCGCCCAGGTAGGTGAAGCCGTGTTCTTTGGCGAGAGCCATTCCCGGCTCCGTGACGCTGCGCTTCGTGCCGCAGCAGTCGATGACCACGGGGCCGGAGCCCAGCTTCGGCCCCATCTCCCGGAGCCAAGCCAGCGCCGCGCCGGGGTAGACGCAGAGGAGGATCAGGTCGCAGCAGGGGGCGGTCTGGGCCGTCAGGTCCCCGGCTGCTGCGGAGGAGAGCTTGGCGAAGCTGAGGACGGTGCTGTCTGTGTCCCAGGCCAGCACCGTGTGCCCCGCAGCGCTGTAAGCACGGGCAAAGGAGCCGCCGATGAGCCCCAGCCCAAGAATACCTACCGTCATACCAGCGCCTCCCGGATGGCCCGGACCTTTTTCACCACGTCCGCGTACTCCTCCGGCTTCAGGGACTGGGCCCCGTCGCAGAGGGCGTGGATGGGATCGTTGTGCACTTCGATCATGATACCGTCGGCCCCGCAGGCCGCGGCGGCCTGGGCCATGGGCGGTACCATCCGGGCGATGCCGGTGGCGTGGCTGGGGTCCACCACCACGGGGAGGTGGCTCAGCTCATGGAGCATCGGCACCGCCGCCAGGTCCAGGGTGTTCCGCAGATAATCGCTGTAGGTGCGGATGCCCCGCTCGCAGAGGATCACCTGCTCGTTGCCGCTGGCCATGATATACTCCGCGCTCATGAGGAGCTCCTTCAGGGTGTTGGCCAGGCCCCGTTTCAGGAGAATGGGCTTACCGGTGCGCCCCAGCTCCTTCAGCAGGTCGAAGTTCTGCATGTTCCGGGCCCCCACCTGCAGCACGTCCACATCCTCGAAGAGGGGAAGGTCCACCATGCTCATGATCTCGGTGACGATGGGGAGCCCGGTCTCCGCCCGGGCGATCTTCAGAAGCTCCAGGCCCTCCCCCTTGAGGCCCTGGAAGTCGTAAGGCGAGGTCCTGGGCTTGAAGGCGCCGCCCCGGAGCATGTCCGCTCCTGCGGCCTTCACCGCTCTGGCTACGGCCACGATCTGCTCCTCCGTCTCCACGGAGCAGGGGCCCGCGATCATGCAGAAGTGACCGCCGCCCACCTTCACGCTGCCGATCTCCACCACCGTGTCCTCCGGGTGGAACTTCCGATTCACGCACTTGAAGGTCTCGGAGACCCGCTTGACGGATTCCACGATGTCCAGGCTCTCAATGAGGTCGATGTCCACCTTGCTGGTGTCCCCGATGAGGCCCAGCACCGTCTGGTAATCCCCCACGGAGACGTGGATGCCCAGGCCCATGCTTTTCAGCCAGTCGATGAGCCGGTCCTGCTTGTCCTTACTGGCGTCGGAACGGATGACTACGATCATAATATTTCCTCCCTCAGCTGCTCCGGTATAGAAAACGTGCGGCACAGGCTCGATCTGTGCCGCACGCCGGAATCTTGTCTTTTGCTTCCGCCCGCATCACAAATCGGCCCTACCGTCCCCGGACGGTAAAGCTCCAAAAATAGAAGTACGCGGTGCGGATGCTCTTCAGCATGGTTTTTCCTCCGCCGCTCACAGCGGCCTGCCTGAAAAAGACTGTGCTCAATCGGATTTGACGGCATTATATGCCCTGGTCCCGGTTTTGTCAAGTAGTTTATTCAATTAAATTCGTGAATTATTGCCGGGTCACTTCATAAGCGCCGATATAGCTCATATCCCCGGGCTTGGGAAGCCCTGGGTCCTCCCGGGTGAAGCGGAGGCGCAGGCCCTTCGCTTCGGCGACCAGGGCGAAGTGCCCGAGGGCGATTCCCAGGTCGATGCGCTGCATATCCCCGGCCTCTCCCGGGCCGAAGCCCTTGGACTGCTTCTTGTAGAAGTGGTATTTCTCTCCCTGCCGCAGGACCCGCCAGGGCTGCTTGTTCACCGCCGAGGGTCCCAGCCGCACCGCCTCCAGGCTCTCCGCCAGCTCGCCCGCCGCGGCGGGGGAGAGGGGCGCATCAAAGCTCCCGTCAAAGAACAGGCTCTCAAAGGGGAGGCGGGTGTCCGCCTTCACGCCCTTGCGCATCAGGCTCTCCCGGAGGCTCATCTTCTCCGCGGGGACGCCCAGGGGGGTCACGCAGGGCATCATCTCCCCGGCGGCAAGACCCATGGCCCGCTCAAAGGCGGGCCGGTCCATGGTGCCGCCGATCCAGGTGGCGCCGATGCCCAGGCCCCAGGCCCGAAGGAGCAGCCGCTCCATGGCGTAGCCGAAGGCCTCCTCCGCGTTGGGGACCCTGGCGATCTTCCCGCCCAGCCAGAGGGTCTCCCCGGTGATGACCGGGCTGCTGAGCCCCAGGGCCTTGGGGTCCAGCAGACGGAATTCCATGGGAATGCCGAAGGGGTTTTCCGTGTCACTGAGCCAGACTTCCAGCTGCCGGGCCGTCTCCGGCGGGATGGCTTTCCCGTCGAAGGTCCGCACACTGCGGCGGCTGCGGATGAGGGTCATAATGTTTTCCATAGGACAGCGCCTCCTTCAAGGATACTTGGTAATGAACCGGTTGGTGTTGTATTCTCCGGCAGTATCGTATCATTATGAGTAATTGAATACAAGACTTGGCTTGCAAAAATATAAGGGAAAAAACGTTGAGAAATGCAGCCGCGTTGTTGACGAAAACAGAAAAAGAGATTATAATAATTCAAATGCGGCGACTGTTGCTGAATCAATATATTGGGGATGCCTCTGGCAGGAAATGCTATACCGTGAGGTGATCCACCGGGAAAACGGTCCTGTTCCTGCGGGATCCCTTCCATTCTGCGGAGGGGCCGCTCCGGAAGGAATTCCCGCGTTTCACCCGTTTCCTGCGGGGAATCATGTCTTATTTGACCATATGCCACATGCGCCTGTGATAAGGGGATGGGAAATTGGCGGCAAAAGCGCAAAATACAGATGAAACTGTTTTGCACCTGAAAAAGCTGTTTTTCAGAATGCTGGCGATATATGTTGTTGTATTCGTAAGCTTTTATTTTTTGGCGGGAGATCAGCTGCGATTCCGAAGCTCCCGGGGAAATGTGGCGATGGCGCCTGCCGACGCCGGGACCTTGGAGCTGGTGCAGGGCGCGGTGGTGGAGCAGATCTTCCAGTCCAAGATCCAGAGACTGGAATCTGTCTCCGTTCAATTCGGCAACTACTACAGGGAAAACCACGGCACGATCACGGTGGAGCTCCTTCGGATGGATACCTGGGAGCTGATCATGAGCCAGGACTTCAACGCATCGGAGGTCCGTGAAGTCACTGCGCTGACCGTGACGGCAGAGACTCCGGCAGAATCGGTCTATGACGTGCCCTTGCTCCTGCGCGTCTACGCGGATTCTGCTGCGGGAGACGCCGTTACCCCCCTGCGTTTTTCCGGCGCAGACGGAGAAAAGGAGAAGGAAGAGGGCTTTGCTCTCTATCTGAACGAAGAGCCGGCGGAGGGGAGGCTCTGCTTCTCCGCCGAGGGCGAGGATTATATCTGGACCGGGCTGCACTACTGGGAATTCAGCGCTGTGCTGGGAATGGCGCTGATCCTGTTGTGTCTTGTCGTCTATTCAAGATATCGCAGAGGGAAGCGCAGCTATGTCGTCAACGCGCTGATCGCGGTGAAAAAATACCGCTTCCTGATCCGACAGCTGGTCAGCCGGGATTTCAAGACGAAGTACAAGCGCTCGATCCTGGGTGTGTTCTGGAGCTTCCTGAATCCGCTCCTCATGATGCTGGTGCAGTATTTCGTCTTTTCCACCATCTTCAGGAACGACGTTCAGAATTTCGCGGTGTATCTGCTGATCGGCGTGGTGATGTTCAACTTCTTCACAGAGTCCTGCGGCATGACCCTGAGCTCGATCCTGGGCAATGCGGGTCTGATCACAAAGGTCTATATGCCGAAGTATATCTATCCGCTGACGAGAACGCTGTCGTCGCTGGTGAATCTGCTGATCTCCCTGATCCCGCTGATCATTGTATGCCTTGCGACCGGGGTGCAGTTCCAGAAATCTGCGATCCTCGCCCTGTATTTCTTTGCGTGTCTGGTGGTGTTCTGCCTCGGCCTTGGCATGTTGCTGTCTACGTCTATGGTGTTTTTCCGGGATACCCAGTTTTTGTGGAATGTACTGAGCATGATGTGGATGTACGCGACGCCGATCTTTTACCCGGAAAAGATCCTGCCGGAGAACCTCAGATTTGTGCTGCAGGTGAACCCGATCTATTACTTCCTGAAAAATGCCCGCTTGTGTATTCTGAACGGCATTTCCCCGGAACCCATCGCCTATTTCCAGTGTCTGCTGATCGCCCTGGGGATGCTGCTGGTGGGAGCGTTCGTGTTCTACCGGAATCAGAATAAATTCGTGCTTTATCTGTGAGAGGCCGCCATGAGCAGAACGATGATCGAGGTCAACGATGTGACCATGCGATTCCATATGAATACGGACAAGATCCTGTCCCTCAAGGAGTTTATCACCCGCTCGCTCCGGGGGAAGATCCGGTATGAGGATTTCACGGCGCTGGATCACGTTTCCTTTCAGGTGAAAAAGGGAGAGACCCTGGGTCTGATCGGCAGGAATGGCGCCGGAAAAAGCACGATGCTCAAGGTGATCTCCGGAATACTGAAGCCCACGGAGGGCAGCGTCGCCACCTACGGCAACGTGGTCCCGATGCTGGAGCTTGGCAGCGGTTTCGATCTGGACCTGAACGGCAGGGAGAACATCTTCCTGAACGGCGCGATCCTCGGCTACAGCGAAGCCTTTTTAAAGGAAAAATACAGCGAGATCGTTGAGTTTTCCGAGCTGGGGCAGTTCATCGAGGTCCCGATCCGAAACTATTCCTCCGGAATGATGGCCCGCCTGGCGTTCAGCATTGCTTCGGTGGTGGTGCCCGAGATCCTGATCGTGGACGAGATCCTGTCCGTGGGAGATGCCTCGTTTCAGGAGAAGAGCAGAGCGCGGATGATGGAGCTGATGGGCGGCGGAACGACGGTGCTGTTCGTGAGCCACAGCCTTGAGCAGATCCGTGAGATGTGCACGCGCGTCATCTGGCTGGAGCAGGGGCATGTGCGGATGATGGGAAGCACGGACGAGGTGTGCAATGCCTACAGCGCCTGAGACGCCGGCCGTGTCCGTGCTGATGGGCGTTTTATACCGTCGGGAGGATACCGGAGCGCTGAAGCGCTCCGTGGACTCCATTCTGAACCAGACGTTTTCGGAGCTGGAGTTCCTGATCTGTGACGACGGCTCCTCGCCTGCGGCGAAGGCCTTCCTGGATCGGACCGCAGGGGAGGACCCCAGGGTGCGCCTGATCCGCACGAACGGAAGGACAGACCTGGCCTCCAAGCTGAATGCCTGCTTCCGCGAGGCACGGGGCAGCTATCTGGCCCGCATGGATGACGACGACCGCTCCCTGCCGGAACGCTTTGAAAAGCAGATACGGGCGCTGGAGCAGCATCCCGGGATCGCCTTTGTGGGAAGCGGCGTGCGCCTGATCCGCAGCGGCTCGGTCTGGGGCTCCCGGAGCTTTCCGGAGTTCCCGCAGGTGAAGGACTTCTATCATACCCAGCCCTTCATCCATCCCGCCCTGATGTTTCGCCGGGAGGCGCTGGAGGCTGCCGGAGGCTATTCGGAAGCTTCCCGTCAGTTCCTGTGCGAGGATTACGATCTGCTGCTGCGGATGTATGCCAAGGGCCTCCGGGGCATGAATCTCCGGGAAAACCTGCTGGATTACACGATCCCGGCCACGGCAAAGGGCGGGCGCAGGATGTCCCACCGGTGGAATGAGGCCGTCACGAGATATCAGCGGTTTCGGGAGCTGAAGCTGCTGCCGGGAGCCTGGCCCTATGTGATCAGGCCGCTGGCGGTAGGCCTCCTTCCAAATGCGATCCTGGAAAGAATAAAAGCAAAGAACATGATAAAGAAAGAGGAGAAAAAATGAAAGCTGTCTTTTTGGCGGGCGGAGCGGGGACCCGGATCTCCGAAGAATCCCAGTATCGGCCGAAGCCTATGATCGAGATCGGCGGGATGCCCATTTTATGGCACATAATGAAGCTTTATTCCCATTACGGCGTGAATGACTTTATCGTCTGCGCCGGTTATAAGCAGCAGTATATCAAGGAATGGTTTGCCAATTACCCCATGTATACGAGCGATGTGACCATTTCCCTTGAAACAGGCAAGATCACCGTGCATCAGACCCATGCGGAGCCCTGGAACGTCACCGTGGTGGACACGGGGCTGAACACCATGACGGGAGGCCGGATCCGCCGGATCCGCCCCTTTGTGGGGGACGAGCCGTTCTATATGACCTACGGCGACGGCGTCTGCGACATCAATATCTCCGATCTTCTGGCGTTCCATCAGTCCCACGGCAGGATCGCGACGCTGACTTCGGTGATCCAGAAGCAGCAGAAGGGCGTCCTGGATATCGGGGAACAGGGATCGGTGAAGAGCTTCCGGGAAAAGCAGGCCAATGACGGCGCGGCGATCAATGCGGGCTTCATGGTCCTGCAGCCGGAGATCTTTGAGTATCTGGACGGAGATGCCTGCGTGTTTGAGACCACGCCGCTGGAACGGCTCGCCGCCGAGGGACAGCTGATGAGCTACCGGCATACCGGCTTCTGGCAGTGCATGGATACGCTGCGGGAGAAGGAGATGCTGGAATCCATGTGGGCGAGAGGCGTGGCGCCCTGGAAGGTCTGGCAGGATTGAGGGGTAGAAGGAAATGGACCTGGATTTTTACCGAGGGAAACGGGTATTCGTGACCGGGCATACCGGCTTCAAGGGCAGCTGGCTGAGCCGGATGCTGGTCAAGGCCGGCGCGGAGGTGACCGGGTATTCCCTGGAGGCGCCCACCGAGCCGAATCTCTTCGCGCTGGCCGAGCTGGACGGGCGGATGAACAGCGTGATCGGCGACATCCGGGATTGGGACAAGCTGAGCCGGACCTTTGAAGAGGCGGACCCGGAGCTGGTATTCCACCTGGCGGCGCAGCCGATCGTCCGGGCCAGCTACCGGGAGCCGCGCTACACCTATGAGACCAATGTGATGGGGACGGTCAACCTTTTGGAGTGCGTCCGTAAGAGCGAGCATGTCAGAAGCGTCCTGAACGTGACCACGGATAAGGTCTACCTGAACCGGGAGTGGTGCTGGGGCTACCGTGAGGACGAGCCCCTGGACGGTTTTGACCCCTACTCCAACTCCAAGAGCTGCTCCGAGCTGGTGACCCACAGCTATATCAACAGTTTTTTCCAGGGAAAAGTTGCGGTCTCCACCGCCAGGGCCGGCAACGTCATCGGCGGCGGGGATTTTGCGGAGGACCGGATCATCCCGGACTGCGTCCGCGCGATGCAGAAGGGAGAACGGATCCTCGTCCGCAATCCCTATTCCACGCGGCCCTACCAGCATGTGCCGGAGCCGCTGGGCGCCTATCTGCTGATCGTTCAGCGGCAGTATGAGGATCCTTCCCTGGCAGGGTACTATAACGTCGGCCCCGATGAGTGCGACTGCCTGACCACCGGGGAGCTCGTGGATCTGTTCTGCTCCGCCTGGGGCGGGGACGCCGCATGGGAGAACAGGGCGGCGAAGGATGCCCCCCACGAGGCGAATTTCCTCAAGCTGGACTGCAGCAGGATCAAGAGCGTGCTGGGCTGGCGGCCCCGCTGGCATATCGGGACGTGTATGGAAATGACGGTCCGTTTCAGCAAGCTCTGGCTGGAAAAGGGAAGGATCCCGGAGGAAATGGACAGAGAGATCGAGGAATACGCGGGAGCGGGGGAGGGAACCCTTTGACGCCGGAACTGGAAGCGGCGATCCGGCTCCTGCGGGAGGCAGAGCTGGACACCGACCGGGGAATGCCGGAGGAGCTGTTCTGGGCCCTCAGCGCGATGATCCCCATCCCGAATGTGGATCTTCTGGTGGTCAATCCCCAGGGTGAGCTTCTCCTGTCTCGGAGAAAGGACGAGTTCTTCGGAGAGAGCTGGCACATCCCCGGCGGCTGCATGCACTTTAACGAGAGCTTTGCCCACTGCATCCAGGAGACGGCCCGGCGGGAGCTCCACTCCGAGGTGCAGATCGAAGAGAAGGCGATCGCCGTGCGGAATGTGATCCGGGGCAGGCGGGAAGAGCTGGCCCATCCCAGGGAGCGGGGCCACAATGTGGCGATCCTGTTTCGCTGCACTCTGCCGGAGGACTATCGCCTGGACAACGGGAGCCTGAGCGAGGAGGACAGCGGATACCTGAAATGGTTTGCCCTGCTCCCGGATGATTTTATGACCCTGCAGCATGTCTACGATGATATATTGGAACCATGGAGGAAGAAAGATGAAACGGTGGGAGAATGAGTCCGACGCCAGGCAGGAGATCCTGGAGCTGGTCAAGGAATACTACTTTGCGTTCAAGGAAAAGAAAGCGGCGTTTCAGCCCGGCGATCGCATCAACTATGCCGCCCGGGTCTTCGATGAAAAGGAAATGTGCTCGCTGGTGGATTCGGCCCTGGACTTCTGGCTGACCACCGGGCGCTTTGCGGAGGAATTCGAGAAGGAGTTTGCCAAGTGGCTGGGCGTCCGGTTTGCCCATCTGGTCAACAGCGGCTCGTCGGCGAACCTCATCGCCTTTATGGCGCTGACCGCGCCGGAGCTGGGGGAACGGCAGATCAGGAAGGGAGACGAGGTGATCACCGTCGCCTGCGGCTTCCCCACGACCGTCACACCGATCCTCCAGTATGACGCGGTCCCTGTGTTCGTGGATGTGACCGTTCCGCAGTACAACATCGACGTCTCCAAGCTGGAGGCGGCGCTGAGCGAAAAGACCAAAGCGGTCATGATCGCCCACACCCTGGGGAATCCCTTTGACCTCTCCCAGGTCAAGGCCTTCTGCGACCGGCACGGACTCTGGCTGGTGGAGGATAACTGCGATGCGCTGGGCTCCCGCTACACCATCGACGGCGTTACGAAATACACGGGGACCTGGGGCGATATCGGGACCTCCAGCTTTTATCCCCCGCACCATATGACCATGGGCGAGGGTGGCTGCGTCTATACGAACGACCCCCTGCTCCACCGGCTGATCCTCTCCTTCCGGGATTGGGGCAGGGACTGCATCTGCCCGTCCGGCAGAGACAATTTCTGCGGGCACCGTTTCGACGGGCAGTTCGGCGAGCTGCCCCAGGGCTATGACCATAAATACGTCTACAGCCATTTCGGCTACAACCTGAAGGTCACGGATATGCAGGCGGCCGTCGGGGTGGAGCAGCTGAAAAAGTTCCCCTCCTTCATCCAGCGCCGTCGGCATAACTGGCAGCGCCTGTACGACCGGCTCTCTTCCCAGCCTGCCTCGGACCGGCTGATCCTGCCGGAGCCGGCGAAGAACAGCGAGCCCTCCTGGTTCGGCTTCCTGATCTCGGTCAGGCCGGAGACGGGGCTGGACCGCAATCGGATCACCGCCTATCTGGAGGCGCACGGGATCCAGACGCGGCTGCTCTTCAGCGGCAATCTGATCAAGCATCCCTGCTTTGACCAGATCCGGAATACGGACGCGTACCGTGTGGTGGGCACACTGGAGAATACGGACTTCATCATGAACAACAGCTTTTGGGTCGGCGTCTATCCGGGAATGAGCGATGCGATGATCGACTACATGGCGGAAACGATTGGGGAGGCGATCTCACAATGAACGAACGTGACGAAAGACTGGAACTGGAACGGTTTGCGCTCCGCATCCGCATCGGGATCGTAGAGGCGATCGCCGCGAAGGGCGGAGGGCATATCGGGGGAACGCTGGATCTGGCGGAGTTTCTGTCCGTCCTGTATCTTCGGTTCCTCCGGGTCCGGCCCGAGGAGCCGGACTGGGCAGGCAGGGATTATCTGGTCTGCTCCAAGGGACACTCCGGCCCGGCCCTGTATTCCGCGCTGGCCCTCCAGGGCTTTTTCCCCTACGAGCTCCTGCGGACCCTGAACCGGGGCGGCACCACGCTTCCCGGTCACTGCGACCGGACGAAGGTGCCGGGGATCGACGCCACCACCGGCAGCCTGGGGCAGGGACTGTCCATCGCCTGCGGTCTCGCCATGGGGACGCGCCTTTCCCATACGGATCAGAAGGTGTTCTGCATTCTCGGCGACGGGGAGCTGGGCGAAGGGCAGAACTGGGAGGCGGCGGCCTTTGCGGCCCATCACGGGCTGGAAAGCCTGACGGCGGTCCTGGACTGGAATAAGATGCAGATCGACGGGAGCAACGACGAAGTGCTCCGCCTGGGCGACCCTGTGGAGAAATTCAAGGCCTTCGGCTGGGACGCGGAGCTGGTGGACGGAAAGGATGTCCTGGCGATCCGGGACGCGGTTTCCCGGGCCTACCGCCGGAAGGGCCGCCCCGGCCTGATCGTGCTGGACACGGTCAAGGGCGGGAATATCCCCTGTATCCAGGAACTGCCGAACAACCATTGCATCGGCGTTCCCGCGCAGCTTGCGGATCGGGCGATGGAGTTTCTCCGGAGCGAGGCGAAAAGACTTGGTGTGGAGGTAGCAGAATGAAACTCAGATATACGGGCTCCAAGCCGGAAGCGGACATTACCCAGCTCTTTTCTCCCACCATGGAGGAGCTGTTCGAGCTGGACGAAAAAGTGGTTTACCTGGATGCGGATCTGATGGGCTCCCTCAAGACCCAGGAGCTGTGGAAAAAGCACCCGGACCGGGTATTCAACTGCGGGATCCAGGAGGCGAACATGGTGGGCGTGGCCGCGGGGCTTTTCCTTGCGGGGTACAAGCCCTATATCCACAGCTTTTCCCCCTTTGCCACCCGCCGCGTATTCGACCAGGTGTTCCTGAGCGTGGGCTACGCAAAGAAGAGCGTACACCTGATCGGCTCCGATGCTGGGATCATGGCGACGGACAACGGCGGGACGCATATGTGCTTTGAGGACCTGGCGCTGATGCGCTCGATCCCCGGCGCCTGCGTCGTGGACGTTTCCGACGCGGCGATGTTTATGTATCTGCTGAAGTCCACCAAGGACCGGGAGGGCGTCACCTATTTCAGGACGCCGCGCCGCAACGCGCCGGATATCTATGAGAAGGACGAGACCTTTGAGGTCGGCAAGGGGAAGGTGCTGACGGAGGGCGAGGATCTGACGATCATCGCCTCCGGAGTCATGACGGCGACGGCCCTGGCGGCACAGCGCCTCCTCGCGGAGGAAGGGATCTCCGCGCGGGTCGTCGACCCCATCACCGTGAAGCCTCTGGACGAGGCGCTGGTCCTCCGCTGCGCGGAGGAGACCGGGGTGATCGTCACGGCGGAAAACCACAATGTGATCGGCGGCCTGGGCGGCGCGGTGGCAGAGCTGGTCTCCGAAAACTGCCCCGTCCCCGTGCTTCGCGTGGGGATCCGGGATCAATACGGACAGGTGGGCACCGAGGCCTTTTTGCGGGAGCAATACGGCCTGAACCCGGAGGACATCGTCAAAAAAGCCCATCTGGCGCTGGAAAAGAAGAAAAAGTGAGGGGAGTACTTTGGGCTCTTTGAATCTGCTGGACTGTACGCTGCGCGACGGCGGCTATATCAACGACTGGCGCTTCGGGGAAGAGGCGATCCTGGACATCAAGGAACGCATGGAACAGACCGGGGCGGACGTGGTGGAGCTGGGCTTCATGCGGAACGAACCCTATCAGAGGGACCGGGTGGTTTTCAATTCCATGGACCAGGTCAAGCGGCTGATCGGGAAGAAAAAGCCGGGCGTCCGATATGCCGTGATGTGCGAGATCGCGAATCCCTTTCCGGTGGAGCTGCTGGCTCCCGCCGACGCGGAGAGCGCGGACATCATCCGGGTGATCGTCTGGAAGACGAAGCACGACGAGACCGGAAAAGTGGTGGACGCGCTGGACGAGGGCTTCGAGTATTGCAGGGGGATCGTGGAGAAGGGCTATCGGCTGTGCGTCCAGCCGGCCCGGGTCGATCAGTATTCCGAAGAGGAATTTGTTTCCATGGTCCGCAGATTCTCTCAGCTGGACCCTCTGGCGATCTATGTGGTGGACAGCTGGGGCACGCAGAACGCGGAAGGGCTTCTCCGCTATATGCATCTGGCGGACGGCAACATGCCGCAGCAGATCACCCTGGGCTACCACGGGCACAACAACATGATGCAGGCGCTGGGCGTAGCCCAGGCGATGCTCAGGGAGGGCTTCGGCAGAGATATCATGATCGACGCCAGCGTCTACGGCATCGGCCGAGGCGCGGGGAACCTGAACCTGGAGATCTTCGCGAAGTATCTGAACGAGCAGTACGGGAAGCACTATGCCCTGGAGCCTATGCTGGAGACCTATGAGAAATGGATCAAGGCGATCTATGAGCTGGAGCCCTGGGGGTATTCCATCCCCTTCTTCCTGACGGCGAAATACAACTGCAATCCCAATTACGCCCGGGCGCTGGGATTTGGGATGAAGCTGGACGCGGGCACGATACAGCGCTTCCTGTCCGGCCTTTCGGAAGAGGACAGGATTATCTACCGGAAAGAGATCGTTTCTTCGGCATTTGAGAAAAAGCTTTGAGGATCCCACTGTATGGAGAAAAAAAGAAAAAGCATAGATCTGCTGGACTGTACGCTGGGATTGGGCGGGAAGCTGATCGAATGGGGTTACGGCGAAAAGAGCATCCGGGATCTGCATTCGCTGCTGGGGCAGAGCCGCCTGGATATCATTGAGCTCGGCTTGCTCCAATCCCACACAAAAGGGCCGCAGTTTGCGATTTATTCATCGAGCAGGCTGCCCTCGTCCCTGGCCCGCGGAAAAGGGCAGAAATATGCGGCGTGGATGTCGGAGGACCGCATCGACCTTGCCGGGCTGCCGGAGCACAGCGGTGAAACGGTGGACATCATTCGCGTCCCCGTTGCGGAGGAAGGACTGACAGAGGACCTCTCCTACTGCGCCGGGCTTCGGAAGAAGGGCTATTCCGTCGCGGTCATGCTGGAGGACACCGCGCAGTATTCCAAAGAGCAGCTTTGCGGCATCCTGAAGAAGATCGGTCAGATCATGCCGTGGGCCTGCTACATCATGGACGGGTCCGGCGTGATGACGGAGGCGTCCCTGACGGAGTGCCTTGCCCTGTACGAGGAGGCGCTGCCCGCCTCGGTCCGCGTGGGCGTTCATGTGGCGGACAACCTGGGGATCGCCCTGGACCTGGCGAAAGCGGCTTATCAAAACGCTTCCTCTCACCCCGTATGCATCGATGTGAGCGCGGACGGAATGGGCGTGGGGGGGCGTGGGCTTTCGGCGAAGACCACCGCGGAATGGCTGAATGAGACCTGCGATAAAAAAGCGGACGTCTATGTGCTGCGCTACCTGGAAGAGTACGTAAAACCCTATGTCGAGCCGAAGAAGAGCCCGGTGGCCCAACTGGTCTACCACCTCTCCGCGGAGCAAGGGTGCAGTTACCGGTATGTGGAGTATTTCTTGTCGCCGGAGCTGCAGCTGGATGTTTCCGTCATAGGCAGCCTGCTGTCGGAGATCCCCCGCGAGGAGGCGCTCAGATTCAGCAAAAAAACGGCCATTCGCGCCCTCCGGGCCTATCGGAAGAAGAAGCTCGATCTGATCATAGTCGTTCCCACGTCGCAGAACTGGAAAGCTGTGGATTCGCTGCTGTTCTCCGCGGCGAGGGAGCTTCAGAGATACGGAGTCGACATTGAGATCTACGACAGCAGCAAGGACGATAAGACCCACGTCATTGTCGCCAATTTTCAGATCGACGGCCTGGAGAACGTTTTTTACCGGCGCTATGAAGGCGAATCTGACGGATTCTCTCTCGATCAGAAGGTGATCTCTGCGTTCAATTCCCATCTGGACCGGGATTACATATGGGTATGCAGGGACGGGATGATCCCCAGGATCGGGACGATCTACGATCAGTTGGTGGAATGCGCGGAGAAAAAGACAGATCTGATCGTCGTGGACGCGGCGTTCAGAAACAATATGCATTTTATCTCCAGGACCTATGACAACTGCCTGGATTTCTTCGTTGACAACTCTGCCCGAACCACGGACCTGGGAAGCTGCATCTTCCGGAAAGAGGCCATCCGTGCCGTGATCGAGCACCAGCCACCGAATGAGAGCAATTACAGTCTGTGGCATGGCATCGCGCCCCTGCAGGAGATGGCAGTCCATCCCCTCCGGACAAAGCTGATCGTAGACAATTCGTATGACCTCAACCCCTTCGACACCAAACGCCTGTCCGTGGACCCGAAGACGATGGAGCGGTGGGGAAAGCTCTGGTACAATGCCGTGAGCGGGCTCCCCGACGTCTACGACGAAGGAAAAACCTCTGCACTCAGGATACAGATGTCCGATTTCCACCCGTTCCATTTGCAGTCGCTGCTGAGATTGCGGGGAGAGGGGTTTTACAGCCTGCGGATCTACAGGCAGTACCGGCAATATCTGCCCCATGTCTGCGATACGCCGGCCTGGAAATTCTATCTGGCAGCGATGACGCCCCGGCTGATTGCGAGAAGCCTGGCTGCAAAGGAATCCTCTCCGTTCATGCAGAAAATCCTCGCAGCCTACAGGAAGATTTGAGATCGCGGTTATGGAAAAACAAAAAGTGATGAATTATGAATCCCGGGAGAACTGTTTTAAAAAATGTGAGCATGTCGTCTCCCGGCTGGTATACGGCGATCCCTCCTTTATGCCGGAGCCGTGGCTGACGGTGCTCGTGCCCACCTATAAGCGCGTGGAGCTGCTGCGGGAGGCCCTGGAGAGCGTTCTGACCCAGTACCACACGGATTTTTTCTGGGACGTCGTGGTCGTGGACAACGAGCCGGACGACGGGCAGGAGAACGATACGGAGAGACTGATCCGGGAGATAGACAATCCGCGGATCCTCTATTACAGGAATTCGGAAAACATCCGTCCCGGGGATAATTTCAACCGCGGCTTTCTGCTGTCCCGAGGAAAATGGGTGACGATGCTGCATGACGACGACCTTCTGGTCGCCAACACGCTGCAGAACCTTGAAAAACTGATCCTCCGCTATGACCGGAAGGAGGCGCCGCTGGGGGCCATTGCCGCCCAGTATATCCAGTTTGAATACGATGCCGTCAGGAATGAGGTGAAGGCCGATATCCCGGGCATGAATCAATACCTTTGCGACCACTCCTCGGAGATCATGCTCTACCATCTGACCCACAGAAATGTGGAGATCTTGGGGCACATCGGCGGTTCGGTCCCCAGCAACGGATCCACGTTTCTGCGGAAGGCGGTCATGGATGCCGGCGGCTTCAACGAGGATTATGGGATCTCCGGGGACCTCATTTTGTTTTACAACATTGAGAATGAATACCGGGTCTATCAGACCCTGTCTCCCCTTGGGTTTTACCGCTGGGGCAACAACAGCATGATCAAGCGGGAATCCACGTTCCGGGTGGTCAGGGACGGATTCCAGTTCCGGGAGTATGTATATCAAAAGAAAAAGCTCATCGGCGTTCTCTTCCGGAATTGTCACTACCGCAAGTTCACCACCGACGTGATCAAGGAGCGGAATCAGGTCAGCTCGGATCAGATGCTCCTGCAGGATTTCGATGAGATTTACAGCAAACGCCCAAATCCTCTCTGGTTTTTGTTTTATCGCGTCGTCATCGGCAGAGCCTACACGCGTTACAAACGCAGAGAGAGCAAGAGACTTGCCAGAATAACGGCAAAGGAGCAAAGGGAATGAATCAGATATCAAAGACCCTGCGCAAGCATGCGCTGTACCTCTCCCACAAGTGCCGGGACGGAAATCTTCAAAGCGTCTTTTCCTGCCTGGACATCGTATGGACCCTCTACGACAGGATCATGGCCTGGAGCGTGGAGACCGCCCAGGAAGAGGACCGGGATTTCTTCATCATCAGCAAGGGACAGGCCACGCTGGCCCTCTATCCCGTGCTGATCGAGAAGGGGATGTTCTCCCTGGAGGAGATCGGGGCGGAGATCGGCAGCTTTGATTCCCGCTACTGCATCCAGACGGACCTGACCAAGTTTCAGGGCGGGATCGAGAACAACGCCGGTTCCCTGGGGCACGGGCTGCCCTTCGCAGCCGGTATCGCCAACGCCAATAAGATCAAGGGCTCGCCGTCGCAGGTCTATGTTCTCTGCGGGGACGGGGAGTTCTGCGAGGGGACGATGTGGGAGACCTGCATTTTCGCCTCTGCGAAGAAGCTGGACAACCTCTGCGTGATCATTGACGACAACGATTCCGTCGGCGCGATGGTGGATATGGGAAGCTTTGTCCGGAAGCTGGAAGCCTTCGGCTTTGACGTATCCGAGGCGGACGGGCACAATATGGAGGAACTGGAGACGGTTTTTCGGGCGCTGCGCGGCCGCGCTGACGGAAGGCCGAAGGCCGTGATCGCCCACACGGTCCGAGGCTACGGCAGCCCGACCATGACGGAGCACGACATCTGGTTCCACAAGGCGCCCAACGCCGAGGAGCTGGAGCTGCTGACAGGGGAGGTGGATGCGTTTTGAGACGCGCGTTTCTGAATCGGGTGGCGGACATGATCCGCAATGAGCCGGACACCACATTCTTTACCGTGGACATCGGGATGTGGGCGATCCGTGACGTGCTGCGGGATTTCCCGGAGCGGTGTACCAACGTGGGCATCTACGAGGACGGCATGATGAGCATCGCCGCCGGCATGGCGCGGCGGGGGCTGGTCCCCACCATCTTCGGTATCCAGCCCTATCTGATCGACCGGACCCTGGAGCAGATCAAGATGGACCTGGCCTATCAGAAGCTGGGGATCAACGTGATCGGCACCGGCGCGGCGGTGGATTATCCCAAGTATGGCTACTCCCACTACTGCGCGGAGGACGCCATGGTGATCAAGTCCGTTCCGGGCTGCGAGTTCGTCGCTCCCGGCTCGGCCAGGCAGTTCCTGCAACTCTTTGACCAGTCCTATCGGGACGGGCATCCCACCTTCTTCCGCGTCAGCGACCATCCGAATACGGAGTACGACGTGGATGTGCGATTCGGAAAGGCAAACGTGATCCAGACCGGGACAAAGGCCACGGTGATCGCCGTCTCCGTCCTGCTGGACGAGGTGATGAAGGTCTGCCGGGGGCAGGATGTGACGGTGCTCTACTATACGACCCTGGAGCCCTTTGACCGGGAGACCCTGGCCGCCAACTGCCCCTCGGGCAAGGTGCTGATCGTGGAGCCGGAGTTTGAGGGCACGCTGCTGTACGACGTGTACAAGGCGCTGCCCGGCCGTGCCCTTCAGATCGGACAGGTGGCCTTCCCCCGGGAGATCTTCCGGAACTATGGCACCTATCAGGAAAAAATGGAATACTACGGGCTGACGGCGGAAAACATCAGCGAAAAGCTGAAAGCATTGGCGGAGTAAATGGGATCCGATCGGAACGCAAGGTCAGGGTCTCTTCCTGAGCGGGATTTCAACTCATCATTAAAGGAGCGGTTCAGTATGAATGCATTTATCGGAAAAGCCGTCGTGGTTACCGGGGCGACCTCCGGGATCGGCGCGGCCACGGCGAAGCTGTTTGCCCGCGAGGGCGCGGCGGTGGCCCTGGTGGGGCGCAGTGCGGAACGCGGGCAGGCCCTGGAGGCCCAGATCGCCGCTGAAGGGGGCAAGGCGTTCTTTCTTCCCTGCGACGTGTCTTCCGAGGAAGACGTTAAAAGCATGGCGGAGAAGGTGCGCACCCTGCTGGGCGGGGTGGACGTCCTGTTCAACAACGCCGGGGTCATGCTCCCGTCGATGGAGATCGAGCGCATGCCGGTGGAGGAGTGGAAAAAGACCTTTGACATCAACGTCACCGGCATGTTTTACGTGACACGGTATCTCAAGCCCATGCTTCTGGAGCGGAAGGGCTGCATCATCAACAACGGTTCCATCGCCGGCCTGCAGCACTATGCCGCCGGGCGCTCCTACGCCTACAGTGCATCCAAGGCTGCCGTGATCCAGTTTACGCACCAGATGGCGAAAAACTATGGGGAGGAAGGCGTGCGGGTCAACTGCATCTGCCCGGGGATCATTGACACGCCGATCCTGGGGGACAGAGACAGAAAGGTCTACGCGGAGCGGATCCCTCTGGGGTATGTGGGCCGGCCGGAGGATGTGGCGAAGGTGGTGGCCTTCCTCGCTTCCGACGCGGCGTCCTATCTCACCGGCGTCGTGCTTCCCGTGGATGGCGGTGCTTCCATCTGATCCATGGAGTGGAACGCCATTTCCAATCTTGTTCCGGAAGCGTTTTCCCGTATCGATGAAGATGAGGACTGTTTTGAGAGAATAAAAGGCGTTGCCTCCGACCTCCTGTACGGCGATGCATCGGGGAAGGATCGCCCCTGGTTTTCCGTGGTGATCCCCACCTACCGCCGGAAGGAGCTGCTGCGCGAGGCTGTGGAGAGCGTTTTGGCCCAGAACCCCGTGGACTTCCCCTGGGAGCTCATCGTCGTTGACAATACGCCCCTGGACGGGCAGGGATGGACGCCGGCGCAGGAGGCGATCCGGGAGCTGGGCAGTCCGCCGGTGCTGTACTACCACAACCGGGAGAACATCGGCTCCGGTTACAACTGGAATCGCGGCGCGGAGCTGGCCAGGGGAGAATGGATCGTCTTTCTGCACGACGACGACTTGCTCCTTCCGGACGCGCTGGGGAACCTGGGGCGGCAGATCCGCGCCTACCGGGGGAAGAAACCCTTGGGCTATGTTTACGCCCGGCGTGCGGAATTCACAGGGAAGGACCGGCCTGAGACCGCCCTGGGAACCCGCCGATATCCCCGGGAGCGGCTGACGCGGTTCGGCGTGCTGATCAGCGGCTGTACCGGCGCGGGTGCCCCGACCTGCGGCACGGCGATTTTAAAGGAAGCGTATTTAAAGACGGGGGGCGTCAACTACGCCTTCGGTCCCTCCGCAGACGAGGTGATCTGTTATCAGATCATGAGGCAGTATGCGGTCGTGCTCTCCCGGCAGGTCCTGGGGGGCTATCGCTGGGGGGAAAACGAGAGCCTGCGCAAGGATACGCTGCTGCTGATGATCCGTGCGGATGAGCTGCTGTCGGAGTATACCTACGCCCGCTCTTCCTTTGCCCGCCGGTGGGGCAGGGTCTTCGGCGGCGCGAGTACATGGCGGAATATCCATCGGAAGACCGACATCGCCCGGCGGTATGAGATCCCGATCACCAAAGAGGAGTTTGCCGCTGCGACCGGGTACCCCGAGCCCGGTACCCTGAAAAAGACTGTGTTTTTGGGCATCTATGCCTTTTACCGTTTTTGCAGACTGTTGAGCGGCGTTTTTTGACCGTAAATAATTACAAAAAAACAGTCCCGCCCCCTTGACACCGGGGCGGGACTGCTGTATAATCCCAAATAGACAGAGCAAAATATAATTTTACTAAATTGAGAGAGGAGCAGCACAATGAACATCTACGATTTTTGTGTCAAAGCCAGAGACGGCAGCGAGGTGGCGCTTTCCGACTACAAGGGCAAGGTTCTGCTGGTGGTGAACACCGCCACAGGCTGCGGCTTCACGCCCCAGTACAGCGAGCTTCAGGAGATCTACGAGGCCTACAAGGACAAGGGCTTTGAGATCCTGGATTTCCCCTGCAACCAGTTCGGCAACCAGGCCCCCGGCGGAGACGAGGAGATTCATACCTTCTGCACCGGCCGCTTCGGCATCACCTTCCCCCAGTTTTCCAAGGTAGAGGTCAACGGAGAGGGGGCCATTCCCCTCTATTCCTGGCTCACCTCCAATACCAAGTTTGAGGGCTTCAAGGGCGCCGCGGGCGTCATGCTCTCAGGCGTGGTGAAGGCCATGGACAAGGATTATAAGAACAACGGGAACATCAAGTGGAATTTTACCAAGTTCCTCATCGACCGGGAGGGCAATATCGCCGGGCGCTTTGAGCCCATGGACATGAAGCCCCTCCGCGCGAAGATCGAGGCCTGCCTCTGAGCGTCTTCTGAGCGAAAAACCCGTCAAAGTTTTCAAAAAGCATTGTAAAATTGAGTGGATTGCAGTATAATTTACGAAAAGGGGGTCTTGGATCGCCCTGAATACTGCAAGAAAGACGGACAGGAAAATGCCAGAATCAAAGTACGACAGCCTGAAGCTGGAGAATCAGCTCTGCTTCCCTCTGTATGCCGCGTCCCGGGAGATCATCAAGCAGTATAAGCCCTTTCTCGATGAGATCGATCTGACCTATACCCAGTATATCGCCATGATGGTGCTTTGGGAGAGAAAGGCGGTCACCGTCAAGGAAATGGGCACTCTGCTTTATCTGGATTCGGGTACGCTGACGCCTCTGCTGAAAAAGATGGAGTCCAAGGGCCTGCTGACCCGGACCCGTTCCACGGAGGACGAGCGCAGCCTGAACATCGAGATCACGGCGGCGGGGGAGGCGCTCAAGGAGCGGGCGCTGAAGGTGCCCCAGGCCATGGCCGAGTGCTCCCGCATCGAAGGGGAGGACGCCCTGGCCCTCTACCGCATCCTGTACAAGATCCTGGGCAAGGAGGAGTGATACTAAACTCCCATTAAAATACGACAGTCCTTGCGGTCTGATTTGCGCCATCCTTCGTTGTCGGCCTTGGCGGGCGACAGCCCGCCTGCGTTCTCCGCCTCGGCTGACACAAATCATCCGCGCAATTCCCTGTCTAGTTTCAATGGGAGTTTAGTATGAGGCGCCGCCGCAGGCAATGCGCCGGGCGGAAGGCCTCAATGGTCCAAGGCGCCCGCCGGGAAAACCCGGCGGGCGTTTCCTTCTGCCCAAAAATGAGGGCGGCGGGTCGCCCCGCCGCCTCTTTGGAAAAGAATACTACTCGATCTCCAGCCACTTCACCGCGGGCTGGACCTCCGCCTTCTTGGGGAGAGTCAGGGACAGGACACCGTCGGCGTATTTCGCCTTGATCTTGTCGGTGTCGATGCCGGACACATCGAAGCTCCGCTGATACTGGCCGTAGGAGCGCTCGCAGCAGAGATAGCTGCCCTGCTTGTCCTCTTCCTCGTGCCGGCTGTGCCGCTCGGCGCTGATGGTAAGGGTATCCTCGTTCAGGTCCAGGTGGATGCTCTCCTTGTCAAATCCGGGCAGATCCGCCTCCAGCAGATAGCTGTCCCCCTGGTCTGAGATGTCGGTGCGGAAGCCGGTCAGTCCTTCGGCCTTCTGGAAACCGCTGAAGGTATCGCCGAAGAACCGCCGCTCCAGCTCCTCCATCTCCCGGAAGATGTTGAATTCTCCGGTATTCCGGGTTCTGCGATAAGGCATCATAGCAAACATGATTCATTCCTCCTTGCTTTTTCTTTTGGCTGTATCATAGCGCATGATTTCGTCCATTTCGTGAA
The DNA here is from genome assembly GCA_017535635.1 of Oscillospiraceae bacterium. Lineage (GTDB taxonomy): Bacteria > Bacillota > Clostridia > Oscillospirales > Oscillospiraceae > UBA1774. Next base: position 3,498 of record JAFXTU010000029.1, on the reverse strand, counting down.
CGAACGATGAAGAAACTGTAAATATTAGCACTCTAGACCAGAGAGTGCTAATATTTCTCCGAGGCCTGATCTCAGTATCTCTCTTCAGCGCGGAAAAAACAGTTTCTCCCTCTGAGAAAGATTGACAAGCCCCGGCACGGCGTGGTACTATTACAAAAATCAATCTTTAAGCGGGTACAGAGAGACCGGCAAGATTGCGAAATTGCTCAGGCGGTGCAGTGCTCCTGCGCACGCTTCGGTTTGTTTTGCCTTGCCGCTCCCGGCAGGGCTTTTTTTGAGGAGGATGAAGGATGAAGGATCAAAGCCGTCAGATCACCGTATTTTCCGCCAAAAGCGGCGCCGGCTCTGTTCCCGCCTTCGATGCCTCTCTTCTGCCCCCCACCGGCAGCTTTACCGTATTTCCCGGCTTTTGCGACGTGCATGTTCACTTCCGCGAGCCGGGGTTTTCTTATAAGGAGACCATCCGCTCCGGCTCCCTGGCGGCCGCCCGGGGCGGGTACACGGCGGTCTGCGCCATGCCGAACCTTTCCCCGGTGCCGGACAGCCTGGAGCATCTGGAGGAGGAGCTGCGCCTGATCCGCCGGGACGCACTGATCCGCGTTTTCCCCTACGGCGCGATCACGACGGGGGAGAAGGGGGAAGCCCTTGCCGCTATGTCGGACCTGGCGCCCCTGGTCGCGGCCTTTTCCGACGACGGGAAGGGCGTCCAGTCCGAGAGCCGGATGCGTCAGGCCATGGAGGAGGCAAAGCGCCTGGGAAAGCTCATCGCCGCCCACTGCGAGGACGAGAGCCTTCTGCATGGGGGTTACATCCACGACGGGGCCTACGCCCGGGCTCACGGGCACCGGGGAATAAGCTCAGAGAGCGAGTGGGGCCCCATTCAGAGGGACCTGCGCCTGGTGAAGGAAGTGGGCTGCGCCTACCACGTCTGCCATGTCTCCACCAAGGAGAGCGTGGCCCTGCTCCGCCGGGCGAAGCGGGAGGGGCTGGACGTTTCCTGCGAGACCGCGCCCCACTATCTCCTGCTGGACGACTCCGACCTCCGGGAGGAGGGGCGCTTCAAAATGAACCCGCCCCTCCGGGGTCGGGAGGACCGGGAGGCCCTTCTGGATGGAATTCTGGACGGGACCATCGACATGATCGCCACGGATCACGCCCCCCACAGCGCCGAGGAGAAGGCCAGGGGCCTGGAAAAGAGCGCCTTCGGCATCGTGGGCCTGGAGACGGCCTTCCCCCTGCTGTACACCCATCTGGTGCGCGCCGGGATCCTTTCGATGGACAAGCTCCTGGAGCTGCTGGCCTTCCGGCCCAGGGAACGCTTCGGCATCCCCTTGGGGGAAGAGTATACCGCCTGGGAGCTGGACCGGCCCTTCACCGTGGACCCGGCGGACTTCCTTTCCCAGGGGAAGTCGACGCCCTTTGAAGGGGAAGAACTCTTCGGCGTCTGCAGCCTCACGGTCCTGGAGGGCAGAACCGTATATCAGAACAATACCTGAACGGAGGATAAGATACTATGGCAAAACGGACGGATATCAAAAAGGTGCTCATCATCGGCTCCGGACCCATCGTCATCGGCCAGGCAGCCGAATTCGACTACGCCGGGACCCAGGCCTGCCTGGCCCTGAAGGAGGAGGGGTACGAGGTCATCCTGGTGAACTCCAACCCCGCCACCATCATGACGGACACCGCCATCGCGGACAAGGTATATATGGAGCCCCTGACCCTGGAGTACATCGCCAAGATCCTGCGCTACGAGCGGCCGGACGCCATCGTCCCCGGCATCGGGGGACAGACGGGCCTGAACCTGGCCATGCAGCTGGAAAAGAAGGGCATCTTGAAGGAGTGTCAGGTGCAGCTGCTGGGCACCTCCAGCGAGAGCATCGAGCGGGCGGAGGACCGGGAGCTCTTCAAGGAGATGTGCCAGTCCATCGGGGAGCCGGTGATCCCCTCGGAGATCACCTATTCCCTGGAGGAGGCCAGGGCCGCCGCGAAACGGATCGGCTACCCCGTGGTCCTGCGCCCGGCCTTTACCCTGGGGGGCACCGGGGGCGGCTTTGCCTATAATGAAGAGGAGCTGGTGGAGCTGGGCGTCAACGCCTTCCGCCTCTCCCCGGTCCACGAGGTGCTGGTGGAAAAGAGCGTCCGGGGCTACAAGGAGATCGAATTCGAGGTCATGCGGGACTCCAACGACCACGCCATCACCATCTGTGGGATGGAGAACGTGGACCCGGTGGGAGTCCATACCGGGGACAGCATCGTGGTGGCCCCCATCCTCTCCCTCTCCCAGCAGGACCTGAAGATGCTGAACGACAGCGCCATCAAGATCATCCGGGAGCTGAAGATCGAGGGGGGCTGCAACGTCCAGTTTGCCCTGAATCCCAACTCCAGCGAATACTTCCTCATCGAAGTCAATCCCCGGGTCTCCCGCTCCAGCGCCCTGGCCAGCAAGGCCAGCGGCTATCCCATCGCCCGGGTCACCGCCAAGATCGCCATGGGCATGGCCCTGGAGGAGATCCCCGTGGCGGGCGGCACCGCCGCCATCGAGCCCAGCCTGGACTACATCGTGGCCAAGTTCCCCCGCTTCCCCTTTGACAAGTTCCCCACCGCGCCCAACAACCTGGGGACCCAGATGAAGGCCACCGGCGAGGTCATGGGCATCGGCTCCACCCTCTCAGAGTGCTTTTTGAAATCCGTCCGAAGCCTGGAGACCGGAGTCTGCCATTTCCGCCTCCCCAAGTTCGATTCCTGGACGGAGAAGGCCCTGCTGGACTACCTTGCCGATTTCCGGGACGACACCGTTTTCGCCGTGACGGAGCTTCTCCGCCGGGGCGTGAGCGTGGCGGAGCTGCACAAGCGCACCATGATCACGGAGCTCTTCCTGGAATGCCTCAAAAGCATCGTGGAGATGGAGGGCATCCTCCGGGATAAGCCCGGCTACGAGCGGGCCCTGCTGGCTGCCAAGACCATGGGCTTTGCCGACAAGACCATCGCCCAGCTCTGGAACTGCACGGAGCAGGAGGTCTACCGCCAGAGAAAGAACCTGGGCTATACCCCCATCTTCCGCATGGTGGACACCCTGCACACCGGGAAGTACATCGCCTACCTCTATTCCACCTACGGGCATCTGCAGGACCAGCGGCTTCACAACCAGTCCCGTCTGACGGACAAAAAGAAGATCGTGGTCCTGGGGGCGGGCCCCATCCGCATCGGACAGGGGGTGGAATTTGACTATTCCACCGTCCACGCGGTGCAGACCATCCGCCGGGCGGGATATGAGTCCATCATCATCAACAATAACCCGGAGACCGTCTCCACGGATTACACCACGGCGGACAAGCTCTACTTCGAGCCCCTGACGCCGGAGGACGTGCAGGCCATCCTGGACTTCGAGGAGCCGGAGGGGGTCATCGCTTCCCTGGGCGGGCAGACGGCCATCAACCTGGCCCAGCCCCTCATGGACCGGGGGGTGAAGATCATCGGCACCGACTGCGATGCCAT
>JAFXTU010000028.1 GCA_017535635.1 Oscillospiraceae bacterium | reverse complement strand
CTTCGGGTCTGGGAGGGTGTTTCCTGTTTTTCCACATCTCATGGGTTTTGACGGTTTGGTGACTGTTTCATAGCGTGAAAAAGGGGCTGCAGCTTAACTTGCGTTTTGCTACAGCCCCTCTGTTGATCGCTCTTTCTTATTTTCGCTGTGCTGATGCCCCGAAGCTCAGCTGACCGTCAGGCCCACCGTCTCGGTGAAGGCCCAGTCCGCGCCGTTCTCGTCGTTCCAGAGGACGCAGCGGAAGCAGAGGCCATTGCCATCGGGCCAGGTCCAGAAGGACATGGTGTCCGTAGAGCTGTTCCAGTCGTCCCCGGTGTTGGCCCAGCCCTGGCCGTTCCAGTACTGCCACTGGTAGCGGAGATTCTCTCCCGTGGCCTCCACGCGGTAGCTCACATAGTCGCCGGACCGGGCCGTCACGCTCACCGGCTGCCGGGTGACGGTCACCGGCTCGGCCTGCCAGACCGCGTAGAGGGTGATCGTTTCGTCCTTCGTATAGCTGTCCCCCGGCTGGTACCGGGCCGCCGCGGCGGTGCTTTTCTCCGCCCAGCCCAGGAAGGAATGCCCCTGGCGGGTGGGAACCGTGCCGCTGTGCGTCCCCTTGGCGGTGTTTTCGGAATAGCCTTCAAAGGGCTTGACGCCCGTAGTGACATTGGAGCCCGCCGCCTCGGCCACCAACTGATCGGTCGGGTCGTAGCCGCTGCCGTCGGTCCGTTCCAGGTAGAAGCGGGTGGAGCAGGTCGTGCCGCTGCTCGGGACCGTGAGCAGCGCGGCGTCGGAGGCCAGGCTTTCGCCGTTCGGGGCGGTGACGACGCAGCGGAACAGCACCTTGTTCTCGCTCAGGGTCGCGCTGACAAACAGCGAAGAGTAGGTTTCGCCGGCCGTATCCAGCCAGCTTGCGCCTCCGTCCAGGCTGCGCTGCCACTGATAGCTCACGTTGGCGCAGGAGCTTACCGCTCGGATAGATAAGGCCGCTGTGCCCCGAGGCGGTAAGGGAAAAGAGGGCGCAACTGCCCGAGACCGCCGCGTCGGAGAGGGCTTCAAAGTCGATGCGCTCCTGATAGGGCGTGAAATGCTCTAAATAGTAGTCACTTCACTCAATTCCACCGGCGTTTCAAGGGCAAACAGTTTCTGTATACACTATAAACAAGCAGTCCCTAGCCCGCAAGTCATTTTTCGCGTAATTGCCCAAAACCACAGGGGCAGCGGTGTCCCCGCCCGGAAAGCCTAGGGCAGGTCTGCAGGCTCGCTCTTTCTTTTCCTCCTCCGGCGCAGGAGAAGGACGAGAAGCAGCAGCGCCGGAACCAGCGCAGCGGCTCCGCCCCAAAGGAGCTTCCCGGACACCTTCCGCTCCTCCCGCTCCCGGAAGAGAAGGGCGCTGCCGTTTTCCGCCTCGAAGACCAGATAGCTCCCGTCCCGCAGGGTTTCCAGGGGCCGCTCCCCCTCCGGAGTGATCAGGAAGAGCTCGCCCTCTCTCTGCTCCCGCATCCGCACCGTGAGCGGCCCGTCGTACCCCTCCACGGAGAGAACGCGGGCCTCCTCCCCGCTGTCCAGAGCGAGGGGCGTCACCCGCAGGCGCATTTCCTCGTAGAAGCGGCCCTCCGCCAGGAACAGGGGCAGAGGCTCCCCGGAGGAGAGGGAGGTGATGGGGCTCACATAATGGCCCTCTACGGTGAGGCTGCGCTTCACGCTTTCCCGGGGGAAGGGATCCCAGCGCCAGCGCTGCCCGTCCCGGTCCTCCACCTGGGGCAGGGTTTCGAGAGCGCCGCCGTAGGGCACCCGCACCTCCGCCACGGTCTCCCCCTCCCGCAGGAAGGTGACGGTGACCGTCTCGAAGAGGGGAGCTTCCCCGCTCAGTACCCGCAGCTCCTCATAGCTCACGGGAAGGGCCTGGGTTTCAAAGCTGAAGCCGTTGACGCCCCCCACGGAGCTGCCGCTGTACTTGTTGCCGGAAACGACGCCGTCCGCGTCCCCGGCCACGGAGCCCTGAAACTCCGCCGTCTGCACAAAGGAGGGGAGGCTGATACAGTCCTCCAGATCATGGCCGAAGCCCGCGATGCCGCCCACATAGTTCCCGCCGGAGAGATGGCTGCGGGCAAAGCAGCCCTTCAGGGTCCCGGCACTGTAGCCCGCGATGCCGCCGGCGTAGTCCCCGGCAGCGGTGACGGCCCCGGCGGAGCGGCAGCTTTCGGCGGCCCCGTAGTCCATGCGCCCGGCGACGCCCCCGGCGGCGGAGCGCAGAGCGGTGACGTCCGCTTCATTCTCGCAGTCGGAAAGCCGGGCATGGATCCGATAGCTGGCGCTGCCGGAGAGGAAGGAACTCAGCTCCGGGCCGTCCTCCCGGTCCAGGTCCAGGCCCAGGTCGAAGGTGACGGCGCCCACGATCCCGCCCACGTTGGTCTCCCCGGTGACGGGGGAGCGGTTGCGGCTCTCCAGCACTGTCCCGGCGGAGGCAGATGCCGCCTCAGCGGAGATATCCTCCACCTCCAGGCCCTGCCGCTCTTCGCCCCGCAGGGCGTCCATCAGCAGCCCGGTCACGGCAGCGATGCCCTCCGAAACGGCCTGAACGTCCTCCTGCAGGCCGCTTTCCGGCCAGTCGGAAAGCCCGTTCAGGGCGTCATTTGCCTCCCGCAGGGAGGCAAAAAGCGCATCCCTCGCTTCGCTCTTCCGGGGAAGGGACGTAAGGGACAGCTCCAGCTCCCAGGAAAACGACTTTGCCAGGCTGTGAAGGCCCTCCACGGCCCGGTGGAACGCCTCGAGGCTGCTCCCCAGCTTCTCCGCCGCCTCCCCGGTCAGGGACGCGGCCCGGGAGACCTCGTCCCCGGCGTCCCCAAAGCTGCCCAGGGTCGCCCGCAGCTCTTCCCCGGCGGCGATCCAGCTCTTCATCGTCCCCGAAAGGGACGCGAAGGCATTCTCCGTCCCGGTCAGGAAGCCCCGCAGCTCATAGACGTTCGGCGCCTCCAGCAGCCGGGAAGACCCCTCCCCCAGCAGCCGCAGATCCCCCGCCAGGTCCGCCGCGGCCGCTTCCCGGGCGGCAACGCCGTCCCGAAGCCGGGCAGCATAGGCGATCAGGGCCTCTTTCAGGGCATTCCATTCCCCCCGGACCGTGTCCCAGGCGGACTGGAGCGAGGGGATCACGTCCTCCTCGATCCGATAGGTCTCTCCGTCCCAGATGATCCGCTTTCCCGTCTCCAGCGCCGATACGGCGGCCTCCACGGCCTCCTCCGCCGCTTCCTCCAGGAACTCTCCGGCGGCGGAGGCGGCCTCCTTCGCTCCCTCCAGGACCTCCTCCCGGGTGGGGAGGGTGAGGCTCTGCGTCCAGGCCGCCAGAGCGCGCAGCGCTTCCTCCGCCCTGCCCCAGGCCTGGGACAGGCCCAGCAGGCCCTCCGCGATCTGCTCCAGCGCCGACCGGAGCACCCAGGGCTCCCCCAGGCCGGAGCGAAGCTGTGCGAGTCCCTCCCGCAGCTTTTCGCCCGCGTCCCGAAGTCCCTCCAGGCCGGACTGGCCGGCCTCCACGGCCTTCCGGGCCTCCTCCATGCCGTCTCCCGCCAGGGAGGCGGCCTCACTGAGGGCGCCGAAGGCGGCCTCCAGGCTCTCGGTCACGCCGGGGAGCTGCCGGGTGAATTCCTCCAGAGCCTCCCCCACGTCCGCTATGCCGCGAGTCAGCTCATCGCCCTTTTCCCCCAGGCGGGCGGTAAAGGCGTTGATCTCCTCCAGGTTGTCGTCCAGCCAGTCCACCGCCTCCCCGGCAAGGGCCTCGGCTGCCTCACTAGTGCCCTCCAGCGCCTTTGTCAGGTCCGACAGCAGGCCGGAGACGTTGTCCGAGAGGCGGGAGGCCTCCGCTCCGGTATCGGAGACCAGGCGGTCCACCCGTCTTTTCAGCTCCGCCAGCCGCCCCTCCAGCTCCGCCAGCCGCCCCTCCGAAAAGCTCCAGCCGGCCTCCGGCTCCAGCTGGCCCAGTATGCCGCCCACGTCCTTCCTGCCGGAGACGGGGCCGCCGTTGCGGCAGTTCTCCGCCGCGCCGGAGAGCCGCCCGGCCACGCCGCCCACGTTATAGCCCACGTGCAGATGGCCCACTTCCCCCAGGTTCTCGCAGTCGGCGAGGGTCCCGGTGCTCAGCCCGGCGATGCCGCCCACGTCCGTGATGTCCAGGATCTCCTCCGCGGAGAGGCTCAGATCCAGCCCAAGAGAGGCCTCCGCGGGGAAGGAGGCGGAGGTCTGCTCCGTATTGACCGCAGCCCGATTCAGGCAGCCCCGGAGCGCGCCCCGGACCTCCCCGGCGATGCCGCCCACCTGGTGCAGGCCGGAGACGCTGCCCTCCATGGTGCTTTTCTCCGCCAGCCCCTCCGGGCCCACAGCGCCGCAGAGGCCGCCCACGCTCCGGCTGCCCGCCACGGTCCCGGCAAAGCTGCAGCTCCGGAGGGTCCCTCCGTTCCAGCCGCAGAGGCCGCCCACCTGTTCCGCCGTTCCGGAGGGCGTCACCTTCCCGCTGACGCTGAGGTTTTCCACCAATGCGCCGGGGAGGAGCTGCCGGAAGAGGCCGGTGACGGAGGCGGCCCGGGTGATCTTCAGTCCCCGGATGGTATGCCCCTGCCCGTCAAAATGTCCCGCAAAGAGGGGGATGGGAGCAAACTCCCGCCCCTCCAGGTCCAGGTCGGCGGCCAGGAGGACCTCCAGTCCCCGGGAAGCGGTATCCAATACGCAGAGCTCCGCCAGCTTTTCCAGGTCCTCGCGGCTCTGGACGACAAACTCCGACCGTTCCGCTTCTTCCTCCGCCAGCGCGGCGCCGGGAAGGAGGCCCAGGGCAAAGCAGAGGAGCAGCAGGATCGCAAGGGTCTTTTTCACGGCGTCTCACCTCCCTGCTCCGCGGGAAGGCGGAAGCGCGTTTTATCAATGGCCTTGTCAAAGAGAAGGATGAGCTGGGGCAGCACCGTCAGCACCAGGATGATGGAGATGAGAGCGCCCCGGCCCACCGTGAGCCCGATGTGGCTCACGTACACGTCGCTGACCCGGAACGCGATCAGCAGCCCCGCCATGCTCAGAATGGAGCCGGAGGTCAGCACCGTGGGGAAGCTCTCGTTCACCGCCAGGACCATGGCCTCCTTGGGAGGATGCTCCTTTTTATTGGCCTGATACCGGCTCATGGTGACGATGGCGTAGTCGATGGTGGCGCCCATCTGGATGGCAGAGACGATCATGTGCGTGACAAAGGAGCTGCAGATCCCCGCCAGATAAGAAAGGGAAAAGTTCAGCCAGATGCTTCCCTGGATCACAAAGACCAGCAGCACCGCCGCCACGACGCTGCGGAAGGTGAAGAGCAGGATCAGGAAGACAAAGAGGATGGTCAGCAGACTGATGAGCCGGGAATCCCCCTCGTAGGAGGTCCTCAGGTCTCTCGCGTTGGTGATCTCCCCCACCACCAGGATCTGCCCCGGCCCGTACTGTCTTTCGGCGATGCCCCGGAGCGTCTCCGCCAGATTGACGCTTTCCTCCCCCTCCGCCGGGAGAGTGGAGGTGAACACCAGCCGGTCCCAGTTACGGCCCCGGAGCTGGGCGACGGCCCGCTCCAGCTCGCCCCGGAGAGTCTCAAACCGCTCCAGCTGTTCCTCCTCCAGGGAAAAGAGGCCCTGGTCCAGCTTTTCAAAGAGGTAGAGGAAAAGGTCGATCAGGGGGACCTCATACTCCGAGGGGCTGAGAAGGGCCTGGTATTCCTGGTGTTCCAGACCGTAGGCACGGAACAGGAGCTGCGACTGCTCCAGGTCCAGATCCAGAAGCTCCGCCAGCATCCGGGGAGTAAAGTCGTCGGTCAGGGTATACCGGTCGTCGATCGGGATGCTTGCCAGGCCCAGGGCGCTTTTGATCTCCGGCAGCGCCTCCGCCTCCCGCAGGACGGTTTTCTCCTTTTCAAAATCCCCGGCGGGAACAAGAATGGCAACGCCGGTGCTGGGGGCGAAGGTGGAATTGATCTTGTGCAGGGCTTCCCGCCCCTCCTCATGCACCAGCTCGGTGATGCTCCCGTCGGCAAAGGCAAACTCCGCTTTCCCGGAAAAATGGATGGCAAAGGGCAGGGCCAGGATAAAGAGAACCGCGAAGAGGACCCGGCTGCGCACCAGGAAGCGGCCCCAGCCCCGGATATCGGGGATGAGCTTCCGGTGCGCCGTCCTCCGGAGGGCCCGGGGAAAGATCTGAATGAGACCCGGCATGAGAAGGAATACCGTGAGCATGCTGCAGAGGATGCCCTTGGCCAGCACCAGGCCCAGGTCCCGCCCCAGGCGGAACTCCATCAGGGTCAGGGCCATGAGTCCCGCGACGGTGGTGAGGCTGGAGGAGGAGATCTCCACGATGGACCTGGCCAGGGCCTCGATCAGGGCCTCCCGCTCCGAGGAGCGGTCGGCGGCCGCATCCTGGTAGAGGTGGGAGAAGATGATGGCATAGTCGATGGCCAGGGCCAGCTGCATGATGACGGCGATGGCATTGGTGATGGAGGAGATCTCCCCCAGCCAGAAATTGGTGCCCATGTTCAGCAGGGCAGCCACGGCGAAGACCACGCCGAAAATGACCACCTCGAAATAACTGCGGGAGGTGAAGAGCAGGACCGCCAGAATCACGGCCAGGGCGATGGCGAACACGCCGCCCATCTCCCTGGCCAGCTGTCCGTTGTAATCCGATCCCACTTCGGTGGAGATATAATGGTCGTAGGGGGCGAGGCGCTCCCGCACGGCCTCCATGGCCGCGACGACGCCGGGATCTCTCCCACCCCCGTCGAAGGAAATGGAAAAGAGGGCGGAGGAGTGGACGAAGTGGGCCTCGGTATCGTCAAAGCTCACGCCGGTGACGTGGTCCAGGGCGGCGATGTCCTCCGCCATGGCCCGGGCCATATCCCAGGTCACGTTGGACACCATGACGCTGGCGGAGGCGAAGGAGGTGAATTCCTCGTTCATCACCGCCAGGCCCCGCCTTGCCTCGAAGTCCTCCGGCAGAAAGATGGCGAAATCGCTGTTCACCTTCACCCGGTCGAGAGAAAGGAGGCAGTAGACGCAGGCCAGGGCAAAGATGATGAAGATGACCGAGCGGAAACGCACGATGAGGGACGCGATGACGTGCATCGCATCCCCGCTTTTTTTGAGTTCCTTCCGTTCTGCCTGGTCCAAGCTCTTACCTCCGTCCATAAATGATCATGCTCTCAGAAGAAGCTGCACCGGCCCGCCCAGAAGGTTCCCCTCCCGGTCGGCGGAGCGGAAGAGGAAGGCCGTCGTCTCCCGCTCCGCGGCGGGCGCGTCGTAGCGGACGCGAAGGGAGGTTCCCTCCCCGTCCCAGGTCCAGGAGAAGCCGGGTACGCCCCGGAGGGCGATCCCCAGGTCCCCGGTCTCCACCGGCTCACTGAAGCGGAGGGTAAAGCCGGTCCGGTCCGCCGCCTCCACGGTGATCTCGGTTCCGTAGGCGGAGGGGGCCGGCGCGGTGAGAAGGGGCCGGATCTCCTCCAGAGGCCGCAGCTCGCCCTTCTCGTCGAAGTCCGAAGCCCAGTTCCCCAGGAGCGGCCAGCGCTCCTCCCCGGCGGGCAGGCCCAGGCGGGGCGTATCCTGCCGCCGCCGGGGCTGCCATATCGGAGTCTGGGTACTGAGGGAGCGGCAGGTGGTGCGGAAGCGCATCCGCGCCTTGCCGCCGGTCCCCTCATTGGGATCGAACTTCTCCAGACTCACGTCCAGGTTGAGGACGAAGCCCTGCAGGGCCTCCAGCTTCACGTTCCGAAGGGAGAAGACCGCTTTCTCCCCCAGGGGGAGCCGGTATCCCGCCGTCCCCTCGTAGAGGGTGACGGTGGCCCCGTAGGGCTGGATGTAGCCGCTCTGGGGAACGGTCTGGCCCTCCCAGAGCACCTGATTGTCGTAATCCCAGCGGTCGGCGGGGAGAGGCGTCCCATTCAGATAGAGCCGCACCGGGTCCTCCTCCGTATTCACCACGGGCGTGGTGAAGGCGACGCCGGAACCCACGTCGTGGCCCAGGGCGCTGTTGTCGGTGACGGAGTGCCTGAGGGCGTCGGCCACCGTCCAGCCCCGGAGCTCGATGGACCTGGACTCCTTCTCTCCCTGGGCCGTGGCCAGATAGCAGCCCGGCTGGGCTTCATCGGCGGTGAGTCCGATCCTCGCAAGGCCCTCCTCCGCGTCGGCGGTGCGCACGTTTCCGTCCGGCAGCAGGAGCCGGACGAGCCGGGCATCCGTATGGAAGAGGATCGTCAGGGGCACGCCCTGGGTGACGGAGTTTGCCTCCGTCCAGAGGGTGTGCTTGCCGGGGCGGCTCCAGTTCAGGAGCGTGCTGGGGATGAAGTAGGGGTTCCGCTCCATCTCCCGGAGGGAGCGGAATTCCTTTGCGGGGAGGATGGCGCCGCTGCCGTCGGCGGCCAGCAGACCGTCCGGCCCCGCCAGGGAGGCATGGTATTTCCGCAGGACCGTATCAGCGCCGTAAAAGGCCCGGTCCATCACGGCGATCAGGTCCGCCATGTCCCGGTCCTGGTTGGCATGGGCCTGGTCCCGGACGATCACGGCGATATTTTCCCCCTGGCCCAGGAACTCAAAGACCTCCCGGGCCGCCCAGGTGTTCAGCACCGTGGCGGGGCTGTTGAGCCAGGCGTCCTGCCCCTCCCCGGTCCAGGTGACGATGTACCGCTGCTTTTCCGCCGAGGCGAAGGCGGCCAGCAGGCTGTGAGCGTCGATGGGCACGTGCTCCGCCAATTCCGGGAAGAGGGTGAAGACCTGGGCCCGGTCGCAGAACCAGTTGTCCTCCCCGGTGTTCTGGATGGCCCGGCCGGTGGTCTCGTTGAAGCCGTAGGCGTAGTCGTGGACCACCACGCCACCGGGGGAATTCTGCACCGGGGGCTCGTAGCTGAAGAGCTGCCCCTCCGTAGGGTAGCGGAAGCCGGAGGCCCCGCCGCCCCCGGGGTCGCTGGGAGCGATGACGGAGAAGCGGGTATCTCCCCCGTCCCCGGTGTCGAACACGCCGCCCACGATGGCCCGCTTGCCGTTGTTGGAACAGCCGGTGATGGCGGAGGCAAAGGTGTCTATCCTGGGCAGGATCACGTTGGGATTCAGGGCCGCCTTCTCCTCCGGGCTGAGTTTTTCATAGTTCTCCAGGGCGTCCAGGGCCCGGGAGGCCATCCAGCCGGAGTGCATCAGGTTTCCGCTGTCGATGGGCCAGTCCCCCAGGTGGTCCAGGTCGTGGTGGACCACCGTATCCACCGGGGGATAGAGCATCTCGTATTTCGCCACCTCCCCGTTTCGGGGGCTGGTGGCGTCGTTGACGCTGAGGTAAACATAGCCGTTTTCATTCAGGGTGACGATCTGGGCTTCCGACAGCCCGCCCAGGCAGACGAGGACGGGATATCCCTTCCCTCCCCGGCTCTCCGGGCTGCGGAGGACGCCGTCCACGGCGGGGCTTTCGGCGGGGAAGCGGATGTCAAAAGAGTGCTTCACGCCCTCCCGGGCGGCCTCCTCCCTTCGCCAGGGGGCGCTCGCGGGATTCGTGTCCCGGATGGTGATCTCCACCGTCACAGTGGGGAGCTTTTCCCGGCGCACCAGGTCCCGGTGGGCTTCCCAGCCCTCGCCGGAGCGCCAGAGACCCAGGCCGCCGGGCAGAAGGTAGTCCTCTCCCCGGTGGATGAAGCCTTCGTCGGGGGCGATATCCATGTAGAACTTCCCCATGCCGAAGGCGCTGAAATCCATCTCCCGCATGGTGCAGCTCCCCTGGGGCAGCTTCGGCGGCTCCGGGGAGCCGAAGAAGCCCGGCCCAGGCGGCAGGATGCCCTCCGCCCAGACATAGCGGTAATTTTCCCGGACGGCGGTGACGGCGGTGTCCTCCTTCCTCGGGTCCAGCCGGTTTCCGTAGAGGTAGTATTGCAGAAGGTCCTTCAATTCCTCCCGCCGGGCAGCCCACTGCTCCGGCCTGACCACTCTTCCCAGGCCCGCCGGGTCGGCGGAGATATCCAGAAATTGGAAGAGGTCCGGCAGGGCCGGACTGCCGGGGAGGGTCCCCAGGTCCCGGGGCAGTGGGAAGTAGGGTCGGGGCGCGTCATGATTCAAGCTTTTCTGCATCGTACAGCACCTCTTTCAGGCGGGAGCCAATCAAATTGTATAATCAAGATCACGATAGAATACCACGCAGGGGTCTGTTTCGCAATGACAGAATGAAAGAATCAGTAGCTCGCCAGGATCCCCAGGGCGAGGAAGCCCAGCACCAGCAGGAGATTCAGCAGAAACAGGGGCAGGCTCTTCTTTACCCAGGTGAAATAGTCCGCCTCGATCATGGCCAGGGAGATGAGCAGCACCGGAGAGGTGGGGAAAAGCAGGTTGGTGTAGCCGTCGGCAAAGGTATAGATCAGCACCAGCATGGGCTTAGTGAGCCCCACGTTCACCACCGCCAGCAGGCCCATCACCAGGATGGCCTTGGCGGTGGAGGAGGAGATGAAGAACTCCAGCACCAGAACGATGAGATAGATGATCACGGCCACCAGGAAGGGACTTCTCCCCTCCGCCAGACCGTTGATCCGGTACACCAGCGCGGGCAGCACGCAGCCCTTATCAAAGACGAACTTCACTGAGGCCGCCAGGGCAATGAACACCAGGGTGGGCAGGGCCCCCAGCAGGCCACGGAGGAAGCTGATCAGCACCGGCCTCAGCTGCCGGGCGGCGAGGACTCCGGCGGCGACGCCGAAGAGCAGGAAATAGGCGATGAGGATGGGCACCGTATAGCCCCGCAGCATACTGTTCAGGGAGGAGATCACGACCAGGAGGAGGGAAAGCAGGAGAAAGACCGTATAGACGAGCCGCGTGCGGCGAAGCGCGCCGGGGTCTTCTTCCCTCTCCCCTGCCGCGGCTCCGCCGCTTCGGAGGGTTTCGTCGTGCTTCCTTGTCAGGCTGCTTCCCGGGTCCCGCTCCAGGCGGCCCAGATAGCGGAGGAGGAAGAGAAGGAAGAGGACATACATCACCCCGAAGACCAGGAGGCGCATCCACACGTGCTCCATCGGATTGACCCCGATGATCTCGGAGGCCAGGAGCACGGTGAAGGGATTGGTGACGGCCCCGGCGAAGCCGAAGCCGCAGGCCACGATGCAGGAGAGAAAACCGGCAAAGGAGTCATACCCCGCCAGGACACTCAGCGCCGTGATCACGGGGAGCATGGTGAGCATTTCCTCAAAGAGGCCGAGGAAAGACCCGAAGCAGTAAAACAGGAAGGAGATCAGGATCAGGAGGAGCTTCCGCCGGCCCCGAAAGCGGGCGGACACCGCGCCGATCAGGGCCCGGATGCCCCCCACGTCGTTCATCACCTGGAAGGAAGCGGAGATCACGAAGAGGAAGAGGGAGAGCATCAGAAGCGTCAGCCCGTCGGAGGAGAAAAAGACCAGCACCGGGGCGAAGATGCCCTGGAGCAGGGGGACGCCCCGGAGGTCCGTCCGGGGAAGGAAGGTCGTGAAATCCGTGCTCCCGTCCGGCCTCAGGCCGAACTCCCCCTTGGGGAGAAGATAGGTCAGCGCGATGGAGAGGACCAGGAGACACAGCAGCAGAGCGGTCACCTGAAGAAATGTCTTTTTGGAGATGTTCATGAGGGTCTTTTCCCTCTGGGCCGTTTTCATCGTTTCTGTCCTCCTGCCTTCGCCGTTTCTTCTGCCTGCCGTTCCCGCCGCTGGGTCAGCAGGTCCGCCAGCAATGCCCAGCGGGCCACCTGACGCCGCTCCTCCAAGGGGTAGAAGTAATAGAGTTCATCCCGGTAATAGCACTCGAACTCCTCCCCGCAGGAGAAGGGCAGCGCGGGGAGCTTCTCCAGGGGGATGGAAAAGGCGGTCTGCTCCGAACGGTAGGAGAAGGCCTCCTCTGTGAGGGTGCACTCTCCCGACTCTTCCCGGGTCCTCCCGCCCCCCGCTCCGTGGATTTTGGTCCGGACCTTCGTCTGAAGGCGCAGACCGGGCAGGGCTTCTCTTTCCATCTCCCGGATGCGCCGGTAGGCGTCGGAAATGGAGCCCAGCTCCGGGAAGCGGTAGTGCTCGTCCAGCCGGAAGACGCGGGAGCAGGCAGAGCAGCGCAGCTCGTTTCCCGCGCCCAGAGTGCTGTAGAGGGCCCCGCAGACGGGGCAGCGGTAGAGGATGTTTTCCAGTCCCTTTGCCTTGTCCTTCTGGGGGTAGTGCCCCTCCCAGGTCCCGGCGTCGTTGTACAGAGTCTCGGAAATGAGCCGATCCAGCTCCTCCGGGGCCAGATCCCGAAGCTCTTCCTTCTTTACCACCCGCTCCACCGTGACCCGGACAGGGCTGTGATAGGCCCGTTTTCGCCATTTGGGTCCGGCGTAATAGGCGCCGCTGATCTTCGTAAGCACCAGGTCCGCGCCCAGGCGCTTGTAAAGGGCCCCGCCCTTTTCCAGAATGGGGTTGGAGCACCCGTCCGGGGAGAGCCTGCCCTCCGGGAAGATCACCACCGGATAGCCCTTTTTCAGCGTCCTCACCAGGCCCATGGCGGTGGAGAGGTCCGGCGTGAAGAGCTTTTTGGAGAGGATGCCGATCCGTCTGCCCAGGAAGCGGAGCACCGGGCGGGTGGTGTAATACTCATTGACCAGGAAATTCGGGTTCCTGGGGTGGGCCAGCTGATGGATGTAGAAAAAGTCAAAGAAGGATTCGTGGTTCGCCAGAAGGATGTAGGGCGCCTCCGCCTGGGCCAGCCGCTCCTCCTCCAGGATCAGGTGCCGCACTCTGCCGTGCCAGAGCCGGACAATCAGGAAGATCAGCAGATAGACGGGGGAATCCGGCGTCCCGTCGCTGTGGCGAAAAGCGAAGCGGTGCAGGAAAAAGAGGATCAGGGCAAAGAGCGCCGCCGCCAGAAAAACGATGATGAGCAGCAGGAGCCAGAGGGGCAGGGCATTTCGGAGGAAGGCCATCCCCGCCGTGCCCATGAGGTTGGACACGACGATGGAGGGGATGACCCCCGTGGCCACCGTGAGGATGTACCTGCCGTAGCGGAGCCGGGTGCTGCTGCCGTAGTAGCAGATCGCCCCGAAGGGGATCAGGGGCATAAAGAAGAGAAGGTAGAGGATGAGCACAGTCCCCTTTTCCCGGACACCGGCGGTGAGCCTCTCGATCCGGTCCCGGCGCTTCTCATAGGCGCTGCTGTGATAGCGGAAGGTCCGCACCAGGAGGAAAATGAGGGTGGCCCCCAGGCAGACCCCCAGGTCGCAGAGCCCCAGGGCCAGATAGAAGGGATAATTCAGCCCGCTGGTGATCTGGATGAATTCCGCCGGGATCAGGACCACCACCATCTGCAGGGCCTCCACCAGCACCACCGCCGCCCCTCCCCGGAAGCCCCGGGTCCGCAGGAATTCATTGGCGCCCTCCAGATCGTTCTGCAGCTCCAGGCGAAGAAAGGGCAGCAAACTGTCCTTGAGAAAAACAGCGAACAGAAGGACAATGGCCGCCAAAGCGACGATCGTGACGATCCGCTCCAGGCGCAGCTCCCGCTTTTTCTGTTCCATCCGTTTCACCCCGCTCTCCCATACGCAGCTTCCCTTTGTAAACTTTCTTCCAATTTATAATATACACCGTTTTACACTTCCTGTAAATCCCCCAAGACGCCGAAGCCGACGATATCGCTGTGCAAATAACCGCCCGCCGGAAGAAATCCCGACGGACGGTTCCGATTTGGAAAACCTCTGGTCTAGTTCCCCACGGTGAGCTGGATATCGCCGCTGGTGGTATGAACTTCGCACTTCCCGCCGCTCATACTCTGGGGAACCTTCACGCTCCCGCTGGAGGTGTCGGTGAAGAAGACCTTCTCCGTCCGGAGACTGCCCCGGACTTCGCCGCTGGTGGCGTGGAGGTAAAGGGAATCTGCGTCGCAGCGCTGGAGAGTGAGGTCGCCGCTGGTGCTGTCGCTCCGCAGTTCCCCGGAGGCCAGCACGTCGGTGAAGCGCTTCGTCCCGCTGCTGCTCTCCGCAGTGAGGGAGGCGCAGGAGACCTTTTCCAGCCTCTGATCGCCGCTGGTGGTCTTGAGTCTCCCTTCCCCGCTCAGGGTCGCATTCTCCAGGGTGATATCGCCGCTGGTGGCCGAAAGACTGAGGCTTCCGGCATCCACGCCGACGACCCGGATATTGCCGCTGGTGGCGGAAACGCTGAGGGAGGCGGGGGAAACGCCCTCGATCTCCACCTCCCCGCTGTTGGCGGAGACCGCCAAGGCTCCCTCCACGCCGGAGCGGAAGGAAATATCGCCGCTGGTGGCACTGAGGTTGGCCGCGCCGAAGGAGAAGTCCGCCGGGCAGTCCGCATCCCCGCTGGTGGTCTCCAGGATCAGTTTTTCATAATCGCTTTCCGGCAGATAGATATGAATATAGTCCCGCTCGCTGAAACCGAAGCTGAAGGTTACGCCGATCTGCTGATGGACCTGCCGCTCCACATAGAGCGTGCCGCCGCGCACCTCCACCCGGTGGGTCTGTTCCTCGTTCTCCATGCACTCCACCCGGCACCTTCCGTCGGCCGAGGGCAGAAGGCGCACATCGCCGCTGACGCCGTGGATATCCAGCGCCGTGAAGGGTTCGTCCACGGAATAGTTTACTTCCTTCAGGGACGAGGTCTGCTTCGTCAGCTTCTCCGGGCGAAACTGATTGGCCGCCAGGGCAAGGCCGCCCAGGACGAGGCCCGCCGCGATGAGGCAGAGCGCGATGATGAGCGCCGCTTTCTTTCCGCTGTTCATACCGTTTCCTCCTTCTTCTTTCCCACAAAGCAGGCCTTGATGCCGCGCCAGATCGCCTTCCCCAGCCCCACCATTCCTTTTGCCGCCTGGACGGAGAGGAGCCAGAACAGGATCGCCAGCCCCGCGCAGACTAGGCCCGCGCCGACGCCCAGGAGCGCGCCTCCCAGGCCCCGCAGGAAGACAAAGCCGCCAATGACAGCCGCCGGCGCGCCGGCGGCGAAAGCCAGCACCACGCTGAAGAGCGCGACGATGACGGACCAGAGGCTTACATACACCGCCAGGATCACCGCGCCGACCGCCAGCAGGACAGGCAGCCAGAGGGGAAAGCCGATGATGATCAGGGCGATCTCCCAGCCCCGGAGGGAGCGCTTCGGCTTCATTTTCGCCTTCACCAGCTTCGTCATGGGCGCGTCCAGCAGGATCTCCCGGGCGATCTCCTCCGGGCTGCCCAGGGCGGAGACGGCCTCCGCCTCGGACAGTCCCTCCTCCACCCGGTCGTCAATGAGCTCGGCCCAGTATTCCACAGAACTCTCGATATCCGCCTCCGGCAGTCCGGCCAGGGCTGCCCGCAGGGCTGCCAGGAATTCCTCTCTATTCACGTCCGCTCTCCCCCTTCATGACGAATTGATAGATGGCCTGCATTTCCTTCCAGTCGGCCTTGAAATCCTCGATGCGCTTCAGGCCACCGTCGGTGATGCGGTAATACTTCCGCAGCCGCCCGTTGTGCTCGGCAGCGCGCACCGTCAGCAGACTGGCAGCCTCCAGCCGCCGCAGGATGGGGTAGAGCGTGGATTCGGAGATGTCCACATAGGGCTTCATGTCCCGGATGATCTGGTAGCCGTAGGAGTCCTCCCCCCGGATGGCGGCCAGAACGCAGACGTCCAGAAGACCGCGCTTCAGCTGAATGTCCATCGTATACCCCCTTTCGCGTAGTACTATACAACGCATAGTATTGTGTGTCAAGGGGTATTTTCGTTTTCCCGCAAAAAATGCACCGGCGGGGCCGAAGCCCCGCCGGATACCTTGTAATTCACTTGTTCGCTCAGTCGTCCTTCAGGCCCATGAGACCGGGCCGGAAGAGACGGGGGTCCATCTTTTTCAGCTCCGGGGAGACCTTGGGGCGGAACTCCATCTTCCCGAAGACGTCCTTTTCCAGATCCACGCCCTCAGCGATCTCGATGAGCTCCAGTCCCTCCGGGGTGAGGCGGAAGACCGCCCGCTCGGTGATATAGAGGACCTTCTGGCCGCTCTTCACCGCCTGGGCCCCGGAGAAGGTGATCTGCTGCACCTTCTTCACGAACTTGATCCCGCCGTCGGAGACGATGTCCAGGCCGGAATCCGTGCAGCGGATGTCCGGCTTCCCCATGGTGAAGGTCCCCAGGAAGCAGACCTCCTTGGCGTTCTGGCTGATGTCGATGTAGCCCCCCGCGCCGATGCAGCGTCCGGCGTAGTAGCTGACGTTGACGTTCCCCTCCTCGTCAAACTCCGCGCCGCCCAGGAAGGCCATGTCCAGCATGCCGCCGTCGTACATGTCGATGGTGTCCGTCTGGCTGAAGATGCACTCGGCGTTGGCCACGCCGGGGAAGGAAAGCCCCTCCTGCACCTGGCCGCCCATAGGGCCGCTCTCCACGGACATGGTGAGGCCCTGGTCGATCCCCTCCTCGGAGGCCACGGAGCCGATGCCCGAGGGCATGCCGGAGCCCAGGTTGATGATGAGGTCGCTCTTCAGCTCCATGGCCGCCCGGCGGGCGATGACCTTCCGGAGGCTGAAGGGCAGGGGCTTCACGGCGCTGCCCGCCAGCTTCTGCTCCCCGGAGAGCTCGGGCCGGTACTTCATGGTGGCGTAGCACTGGCGGCTGTTCATGGGGTCCTGGGCCACCACGATGTAGTCCACCAGCTTGTGGTGGATGCGGATGTTCCGGGTCTTCAGGCTGTTCCGGGGCACCACGTTCTCCACCTGGGCGATGACGATGCCGCCGTTGTTGTGGGCGGCCACGGCCACCTCCAGCTCGGTGCCGATGTAGGCCTCCCGCTCCATGGAGAGGTTGCCGTCCTCGTCGGCGTAGGTGGCCCGGATGAAGGCCACGTCCGCCCTGGGGGCCTTGTAGAAGAGATACTCCTCCCCGTCCACCTCCATGAGCTTGACCACTTTCTCCCCGTCCTTTGCCTTCTGGTTGAAGGCGCAGCCCTCGTTCCGGGGGTCGGCGAAGGTGCCCAGGCCCACCTTGGTGACGAGACCGGGCCGTCCGGCGGCGGAGCAGCGGATCAGGTTGCACATGACGCCCATGGGGGGCATGTACCCGGCGATCTTGTTTTCCCCGATGAGGTAGGCCAGGGCCCTGGCGTCGGTCATGTTCCCGGCCCAGATCCGGCCCAGGAGCCCGTCGGCGGCCAGCTTGTTGGCCCCCAGGTTGTAGCCCTGGTAGGGCTCCCGGCTCTCGGTCTTGTCGCCGGGGGTGATGCCGCAGATGTAGGTGAGGTTTTTGGGGTGGCCCTCCCGCTCGTAGCGCTGCTGGAGGCCTGTGTACAGCTCCTCGGGGCTGCCCAGGGAGCCGAAGCCCCCGCTGATCAGATGGTCGTTATCCTTGATGAGGCCGATGGCCTCCTCCAGAGATACGAATTTCGACATATCGCTTCTCTCCTGCCTTACTTATAGACGTTTTCGCCGTCATAGGTGCTGTTGGGAACGATGGAGAAATGGAAGATGGGCTTATCCACCCGCATAATGCGCATGGGATTATGGGCGACATTGGCGGGCAGGAAGATCATGGTGCTCCTGGTAAGGCGGTGGGCCTCCCCGTTGATGGAGAAGATGATCTCCCCGTTCAGGTTGTAAGGGTCGTCCGGGTCGGAGCCGTAGAAGCCGATGAGCTCGCTGTACTCATGGACGTGCTCCGTGAAGATGGGGTCCCGCTCCGGCACGGCGAAGTACCAGGCGGTGTTCATCTGAAACGCGCCGGGGACCACGTTGCCGTCCATCCACAGGATGCGGTTGGCAAACTTCTTGTAGATCTCCGCGAATTCGGGGGTCCCCATGCCCGCGGGATACTGGAGGGACTGGACGAAATACTTCCCGTATTCGCCGCCCTGGTTGTTCTCATAGATCATGTTCTGGCTCCTTTCTCAAAACCATGCATCTTCAGACTTCACTCTTTGGGGAAATCCCACTTGCAGAAATTCCAGTAGGGGGCGTTGACCCGCTCCTGATAGGCCGCCATGTCCACGCCGTTCCAGTCGTAGAAGCCCTTCTTCGTGGGGGACTTGGCGCCCCAGGCGTCGGGGGACTCCGCCTTTTCCCGGATGATCTCCGGGGCGCCGTCCCACCTGGGCAGGATGGGGAACACGGCGTCGCAGGTGGTGATGTTCAGCTTGTAGCCGCCGTTGTCGAAATGGTCGAAGATGCCGATGGAGGAGTAGCGGGGGCAGAAACTGTAATTCAGGCAGGTGTCGATGTCCTTGGGGTCGCAGACCCCGTCCTCCACCAGCTTCAGGGCTGCGGCCCAGAGGGCAAACTGCAGGTAGTTGCCGATGAAGCCGGGGTTGGGCTTTTTCAGGATGGCGGGCTTCCGGTCCAGGGTCTCCAGCATGCCCTTCACCCAGTCCAGGACGCCCTCGCCGGTTCTCCTGCCGCCGCAGATCTCAAAGTAGGGCACCATGTGGGCGGGGTTGAAGGGATGGGTCACCACCACCCGGTCGTAGTACTTCTCCATCTTCTCCCCCAGCTTGTCCGGGAGGAAGGAGGAGCTCACGGAGCAGATGGCCTTCACCTTGGGGCAGTTTGCCTCGATCTTCGCGTAGACCTGGTGCTTCTGCTCCAGGTCCTCCACGATGCACTCGAAGATGACCTCGCAGTCCTTGAGCTCAGAATAGTCGTCGGTGTAGCGGAGGTACTTCTCGCAGACCCTGTACTGCTCCTCCGTGAGGACGCCGTGGTCGATCATCTGCCGGTAGTACTCGTCGTATTTCGCCTTGTACTGGGGAATCTTGGCGGTATTGCGCACCACGCTCACGGTCTCATAGCCGTGGCCGGTGGTGAGAACGGTCATGCTGTCGCCGATCATGCCGTTGCCGACGACGCCGATGGTATGCACTTCCGGATGCTTCATTCTGACTTCCTTTCTCAAGCAGGAGAACGGCGGGGGCGGAATCTTGTTCGCCCTCCGCCGTCCTCCATTTGGCTAAGAACAGGTCGTAACCCCTGTTTTTTTCTGTGAAACGCTTACTTCTTCCAGCCGCCCCGGACGCCGGTCCCGTCCAGCCGCTTCAGCTTCAGGATGTCCCGGGCCTCGTCGGGGGTGGCGACCTCCATGTCCAGCTCATGGATGATGCGCACGATGCGCTCCACCAGCTGGGCGTTGGACTTGGCGGGCACGTGGTAGGAGTAGTTGATGTTGTCCTCCATGCCGGTGCGGATGCCGGTGCCCCGGAGCATGCCGAAGACGGTGCCGTGGAGCTGGTTGGCGCCGATGGCCATGGTGGTCAGGTCGATGGGCTCCTTCACGCCGGCGGCGGCGGCATTCTCCTTGCAGAGGTTGATCATGTAGTCAATGTTGCTCTGGGTGCAGCTGATGGCGCCCTGAGAGACCTTGTCCATGCCCATGACCAGGGTGAGGCTCACGGGATCGTCCAGCACGCCGGCGGGATAGAGGTACTTGAACACATCCTCCACGGCGGTGGGGTCAAAGACCTCGATCTCGGCCTTGATGCCCATCTCCTTGATGCGCTTGGCGGTCTTCACCAGCCACTTGCGGGTCCACATGTAGATGAACTCCAGGTCGCCCCAGGTGGTGGTCATGAGGGAGCAGTCCAGGGAGCACATTTCGGGCCAGCAGGAGGGGTCCTTCATGTCCAGGACGCCCAGGCCGTCGTCGGTCTCCGCGTTCTCCCTCGTGGCGGGAGCGGAGGAGTTCTGGATGATGATGGGGCACTTGGCGCGGATGCCGCTGTTGATCTCGGCGAAGATCTCCCCGTCGTTGCAGCTCTTGCCTTCCTTGTTCCGGGCGTGGACGTGGACGATGGAGGCCCCGGCGTTGTAGCAGTCGTAGGCGGAGGCGATGATCTCGTGGGGCTGCTCGGGGAGATTGGGGTTCTGGGCCTTGCCCTGGAAGTTGCCGGTCTGGGCAACGGTCAGGATCACTTTCCTTTTTTCGTAAGCCATGATGCGTTCTCCTTTATGCAATTCGTTGTTGTTATTTCGGATTCAGATGCCCTTCACCTGGTCGTCGCTCCAGCCCTCTTCCTTGGGTTCCTCCTTGCCGGAGGCCCCGTCGGCGAAGAGCTGGATGGTGTCGATGAGGCAGATGACGAAGAACTCCGCGAAGCCCACCAGGCAGCTGACGGCGAAGAGGTACTTGGGCATGTGCAGGATGTCGGTATGGGCGTTCTTGGAGAAGAAGTAGACGACCTTCTGGTAGCCGCCGTAGGCCAGGAGGCCCACGATGGCCGTCTCCACCACCATGATGAAGGCCCGCCAGAAATTGCGGAAACGGTAGGGGAACTTGTTGACGAACATATTCACCCATACATGGCCGTCCTTCACCTGCAGGGCCGGGATGCCCAGCATGCAGACCGGCACCAGGAAGAAGGTGGTCAGCTCGTTGCTGCCCTGGATGCCCTGGCCGCCCACCTTCCGCAGGATGACGTCGATGGCCACCACGAACACCATGCAGAAGCAGATGGCGAGGGCGATGTAGTTGATTCCCAGGATGATCTTCGATACGACGCTGCGAACTTTTTTCAAAGGTCTTCCCCCTTTTTACGGGACTGGATTCTGCGTATCAGGCCGCGATCAGCCGTAGATGGCGTTGTACTTCTCCACCAGGGTCTTGGCCTGGTCGTAAACGGCCTGGGCCTCGCTGCCGTTCTCGGAGATCCACTGCTGCGCCACGGCCTCATAGGCGGTATTCAGCTCGTCGGCAAAGGCGCCGGTGGGAGCGTAGATGTCGCCCAGCTTGGAGGCGTTGTAGCGGCCCAGGGCTTCCCAGTACTCCCAGATGCAGACCAGGTCCAGCAGGTAGTCGCCGGAGACGGACTCGATCTTGGCCTTCAGGTCGTCGGAGAGACCGGCCCAGACATTGGAGTTGGCCATGAGGCAGTAGGCGGAGCAGCCGATGTTGGTGTCCACGTAGTAGTTCAGCTCGCCGTCGTCATAGAGGTTGAAGGAGGCGATGCCGTGCCAGTCGGTGATGAGGTAGTTGATGACGCCGGTGGAGACGTTGGTGTATACGTCGCCGATGGGGCAGCCGTAGATGGTGGCGCCCACTTGGTTGACGAACATCTGGGCAGGGCCCTTGTTGCCCCGGATGTTGCCCTTGACCTCGCTCACGCTGGTGACCTCATGGTCGCCCTTGTAGGACAGAGGAGAGGGGTTGTTGCACCAGACGAAGAGGAGCTTGCCGTCGTCCTCGTACTCGGCCTGGATGGCGGCGTTATTCTTGTACAGCTCCCACATGGCGTAGGAACCGGCGGTGGCGTTCTTGATGCCCAGGGCGGGGTTCTGGATGACCAGGGTCAGAGGCATGTAGCCGCCGAAGTAGCAGGGCAGGGTCCAGTCGAAGTCGATGGCGCCGGCCTCCATCTGGTCCAGGGTGGCCATGGTGCCGTCGGTGCAGTAGGCGTTGGACACGCCGATGTCGATGTAGACCTGGCCCTCGGTGGCCACCAGAACGGCGTTGGACCAGGCGGTGAGGAACTCGCCGGGGGCGCTGTTCAGCGGGTCGTGGCAGTTGCAGGTGTACTTGTACTTGGCGGCGTTCTTATCGTAGGCGGCGGCCTGCGCGGCGATCTCGTCGATCTTGGCGTAGCCGGCGGCCCAGACCTTGCCGGCGTCGTTGCGGTCGGGGGCGTTGGCGTCCACGGGGGCGGCGGGGGCATCGCTGCCGCCGGAGGAAGCCGGGGCTTCGCTGCCGCTGCCGGAGGAAGCCGGGGCGGGCGCGGGAGTAGAGGTGCTGCCGCCGGACTTGGCGCAGCCCGCGAAGAGGCAGAGGGTCAGCAGAAGGACAAGGATCAGAGCTACGGTTCTTTTCATTGTGAAACCTCCTAATAATGTATATCCTTGCTCTATTTCTAGCCGCCGTAGCGCATGATGCTGGGCAGCCAGGTGGTCAGGGACGGGACCAGGAGAATGATGAGGATGGCAGCGCCGATGCCGATGAGGAAGGGGGCCGTGCCCCGGAAGATCTTGCTCAGGGGCGTATCCTTGGCGATGCCGGACATGACGTAGCAGGTCATGCCCACCGGCGGGGTCATGAGGCCGAACTGCATCAGCATCACCATGAGCACGCCGAACCAGATGGTCTGGTAGTTCACCCGCAGGGCCGGGGCCACATTGGCAAACACGCTGAAGTTCAGCTTCTGGATCACCGGGAGGAAGATGGGCGTCAGCAGGACGATGAGGGGCAGGGAGTCCACGAAGCAGCCCAGGATGCCGTAGATGGCGAGGCAGCCCAGCAGGATCCAAAGGGGCGCCACATTCGCTCCCGCGGCCCAGGTGCTCAGGGCCTGGGGCAGCTGGGAGGCGGAGAAGAAGTTCCCCAGGATGTTGGCGCCGATCATGATCATGAAGACCATGGCCGTGGTCTCGATGGTGTCCTTCAGGGCGCCGGTGATGTTCTTCCAGGTGAACTTGCCCTTGATGATCATGAAGACGATGGCGCCGAAGGCGCCGATGGCGCCGCCCTCGGAGGCGGAGAACCAGCCGGCCAGGATGCCGCCCAGGACCACGATAAAGAGGATCAGCACCGGGGCGACGCCGCCCAGGGCCTTGAGCTTCTCCTTCATGGTGAACTTGGGACCCTTGGGACCGGCCTCCGGGTCCAGGATGCAGATGACCACCACCACCAGGCTGTAGCAGAGGCAGAGGAGGATGCCCGGCAGGATGCCGGAGATGAACATAGTGCCCACGCCCACGCCGGCGTTGATGCCGTAGAGCATAAAGCCCACGCTGGGCGGGATCAGGATGCCCAGGGTGCCGCCGGCGGAGATGGAGCCGCAGGTGAGGGTCCGCTTATACTTGTAGCGGTCCATTTCCGGGAGACAGATCTTGCCCATGCTGGCCGTGGTGGCGGTGGCGCTGCCGCAGATGGCGCCGAAGAAGGCGCAGGCGATCTCCGTGGCGATGGCCAGGCCCCCCCTCCGGCGGCTGATCCACTTGTAGCAGGCGGCATAGAGCTGTTGGCTGATGCCGGCATAGGCGCATGCGACCCCCATCAGGGTAAACATGGGGATCACGGTGAGCGACTCCGCGTTGCAGGTCGCAAAGGGCGTATTGGTCATGTAGCCGATGGCGGCGGGAAAGCCCTTGAGGATGACGCAGCCGGCGAAGCCGACCAGCGCCATGGCGATCCCGATGTGCATGCCCATGAAGAGCAGCACCACCAGAACCACAAGCCCCAATACGCCGATGAGGTATGTGCTCATTCCTTCCCCCTTTCTGCCGTATCCTCCCTCCCCCGCACACGGCTCGGGGCAGGCCGGGGAGTCCGGCAGTATTGTTCCGGGCCGTCCGGCCCGGGAGCGCAACTGTTGTCGTTCCGGGCGGGCACAGTTTTCCCCCGCCCCGCCATGGAACAAAAACAGTGTAACATGTATATACCTCACAAGGCAAATGCCCGTTCCGCATCGGTCCATGCGTTTTTTGCATGGTTAGCATTGGAAATCGGAGCAAAAAAGGAGGGCCTGCTGCAAAATGCCTTGCAGCGTCACCGCGAGGCCCCGAAAGGGGCCGTGGCGATCCGTTTTCCCTCTCAAGGGGTACGGATTCCCACGCCAGTGTGAGCACTGGCTTGGAATGACAGGATGGTTTTGCATTTTGCAGCAGGCCCAGGCAGTTTACGTTTGTCTGATAATACCCGTTTACAGCAGGCCTTCCGCCCGCATCAGGGCGAAGAGCTTTTCCTTGTGGGCGTCCTCCATGGGGGTCAGGGGCATGCGCAGGAAGTTTTCGCACCAGCCCATGGCGGACATGGCGGCCTTGGCGGGGATGGGGTTCACCTCGCTGAAGAGGGCGTGGATCAGGGGCAGATAGTGAAACTGCATCGCAGCAGCCCCGGAGACGTCCCCCTCAAAATAGCGGCGGCACATCAGGGAGGTCTCGGCGGGAAGCAGGTTGGAGAGGACGGAGATGACTCCCTTGCCCCCCAGGGAGAGGATGGGCAGGATCTGGTCGTCGTTGCCGGAATAGAGGTCCAGCTTCCCCGCCGTCAAGGCGGCGGTGGTGGCGATCTTGGAGATGTCGCTGCTGGCCTCCTTGATGGCGGCGATGTTCTCATGCTCCGCCAGG
>JAFXTU010000027.1 GCA_017535635.1 Oscillospiraceae bacterium | reverse complement strand
TTCCGTTTACAGTTCAAATTCGCTCCGGTAGATCACGTCGTCCTGGATGCCGGGAGAAAGCTGTGTGAAGTAGGCGGAGAAGCCGCCGATGCGGACGATGAGCTCCGGGTGCTTCTCCGGGTGGGCCTTGGCGTCCTTCAGCTCCTCGGTATCCAGGATATTGTACTGGATGTGGGTGCCGCCAGCACCCATGAAGGCGTTGGTATAGGCCACCAGCTTATCGATGCTCTCGTCCGATTTCAGCAGAGAGGCGCTGAACTTCTGGTTCAGCACGGCGGAGTAGCACACGTCGGAATAGCCGGAATGGCAGGCCGAGCGGAGCACCGCCGTGGGCCCGTGTTTGTCCGCCCCCCGCATGGGAGAGAGGGAACCGTCGTTCAGGGGCTCCAGGGCCTTGCGCCCGTCGGGGAGGGCCCCGGCCCCCAGGCCGCCGAAGTAGTGCCAGGCCAGGCCCTCCCTGGAGATCATCATCCGCCGGAAGGGGGCGTTGTCGAAGCTGCGGATGATCTCCGCAGAGCGGTCGCTGACCTTCTTCACCATACCGTCGGCCTCCGGGTCGTCGTTCCCGTATTTGGGCTGGCGGAGGCAGAGCTGCCTTATCTCCTCCCCCCGCTCCCCGGCGAAGTTGGAGTCCAGAGCCTCCATCATCTCCGCCATGGTGAGGACCTTCTCCTCATAGACCAGGCGTTTGAGGGCGGTAAAGGAATCCGCCGCGTCGATGATGGCCCGGTCGGACATGCCGTACATGGAGTAGTCCGGGTGGGCCTTGGTGAGGTCCTGCCCCAGCTCCATGCTGGCCTCCAGGCCCAGGATGCTCAGCAGCGGTGTCCGGATGCAGGTATGGCACATGTCCCGGGCCACGGCCCCCAGCCACAGGTCCCGGTGGCAGAGGAACTCATGCTGCCGGAAGAAGGCCTCGTACAGCTCCTCAAAGCTCTTAAAATCCCTGGGATCCCCGGTCTTCAGGCCGGTCTGTTTCCCGTTGATGTCCAGGCCGTTGTGAAGGGTCATGTGCAGGATGCCCGCCAGGTTGAAGGCGGCGATCCCCTCGGCCCCGTAGTGCTCCGCCCGGGTGGGGATGCAGGGGTAGACGCAGCCCAGGCCGCCCCACTCCACCGCTTCGCTGAAGGGGATGCCGTCCTGGGTATAGTGGCGGATCATCACCTCGTCGTTCTGGAAGAGGGGGATGCCGCCCCGGGTCTCCAGATTGGTGCGGATGGCCTTGCGCATGAGCCAGAGGGGGGTGCCCCTGTTCCAGCGGAGGCCCACGGTGGGAGAGGAGAGCTGCAGCTTCGCCACCAGATGCAGGAAAAGATAGCTGAGCTCGTTGGACATGTCCGTCCCGTCCTGCCCCAGGCCCCCCACCATCAGGTTGTTGATGCCGAAGTTCACCTGATGGGTCTCCTTGTTCATGTCGTCGGAGACGAAGGTCTGGGTCCCCCAGCGGCCGATCAGGTCCGCCAGGCAGGAGGCAAGCTCCTCCAGAGGCACGCCGCTGCGGAGATCGTTCTTGAAGAAGGGATAGAGATACTGGTCCGCCCGGCCCCAGTGGCTGTTGTTCTGCATGGGGTTCTCCAGGAGCTTGGCCAGAGAGCAGAACTCCATACACTGCAGCGCCTCCCGCAGGGTCCGGGGCGGGTTCTCCGGGACGTACTCGCAGGTCTCCGCGATGCGCAGGAGCCTCTCCTTCTCCGCCGGGTCCTCCGTCTGACCCGCCATGTCCCGGGCCAGGGCAGCGTAGCGGCGGGCGTGGGCGATGGTGGCCTCCAATACCAGGATGGCGGACTTCCAGAAATACACCTTGTCCATGTCCGTGCCGCCCCGGGCGATGTACTTTTCCAGGTGTTCCCGGCACTCCCGGATGTAGCCGCCCAGACCGATGCGGAGGATCTTGGGCCAGGTGAGGGTGGCGGTGCTCTGGCCGGTGATGCCGTTCTGCAGGCCCGGGTCCTTCAGCTTGGCCGCCTCCGCGTCCTCCGCCCAGGAGCCCACCAGCTCCCGCCAGGCGGCGTAGGTCCGCCGGGGCATGCTCACCGGGTCGAAGACCCGCGCCGCTTCCCGGAGGAGGGCCAGCTCCTCCTTGTTCAGATAGGCCGTAGCGTCCAGGGTGACGCCGATGATCCCGTCGTCGTTCCAGATGTCGTGGATGTAGTCGCCGCAGACGTTGATGGCGGTCTGACAGCCGATGACGCCGGGGGTGGGGCGGCCCACGATCTCGTCAAAGTCATGGATCCTGATCTCGATGTTCTCCATGACCTTTTTCAGCATTTTGGCGGTGCGGAGCTGCAGGTCCTCCCCTTCCGTCTCCCGCCAGGACATAAGGGTCCAGCGCTCCCGGTCCACGTAGACCCGCCAGGGGGCGGCCTTCATGGCGCTCCGCCAGCGGCGGTTATGATCACTGAGCTCCAGGGCGTCGATTTTGTCCAGCAGGGCCTCGTCGATCACATACATATTGCTTACCTCCCGCGTTTCGGTATGGTTTTCTATTTGGATACGGTGCAGGGCACACCAAGGCTTTCATACAAACTCCGGACTCTTTCGATCTCCTCCGGCGTCATCACCGGCGTATCCGGCATGGAGTAGGGCTCGTCCAGGGCCTCATATTTGGAGATGCCCAGCCGGTGGTAGGGCATGAGCTGAAGCCCCAGGTCCCTCCGCCCCAGGCTGCGGAGGAAGCCCGCGCAGGTCCGGACTTCCTCTTCCCCGTCGTTCACGCCGGGGATCAGGGGCTGCCGGAAGAGGAGCTCGGCCCCGCTCCCGGCGAGGAAGCGGGCGTTAGCCAGGATGAGGGCGTTGTCCCGCCCGGTATAGGCCCGGTGCCGTTCCGGGTCCGCGAGCTTCAGATCAAAATAGAAAAGGTCTGTCAAGTCCAGCACCAGCTCCACCGCGCTCCGGGGGACACAGCCGCAGGTCTCCACGCAGGTGGAGATGCCCTCCTCCCGGCAGAGGGAGAAGAACTCAGCCACAAACTCCGCCCCGGTCAGAGGCTCCCCGCCGGAGACGGTGACCCCGCCGCCGGAGGCGTCGTAGAAAAGCTTATCCTTCCGCACCTCTTCAAAGACCTCCCGGGCCGTGCGCTCCTGCCCGTAGCGGACGAGAGCCCCGTAGGTGCAGGCTTCCGCGCAGAGGGCGCAGCCGCCGCACTTTTCTCGGTCGATCCGCCGGTCCGGGCCGGAGAGGATGGCCCCCCGGGGGCAGGCCTTGGCGCACCGGGCGCAGCCGGCACAGAGGTTTTTGAAAAAGCCGACGCTCACACGGGCAGAGAGGTTTTCCGGGTTCGCGCACCAGCGGCAGCGCAGGGGGCAGCCCTGGAGAAAGACCGTGGTGCGGATGCCCGGCCCGTCGTGGATGGAATAGCCCTGGATATTGGAGATCATGGCCGAGGCCATTTCCCGCACCTCCCTCTGATCGTCATTCGGCAATATAATAATACCATTTCGCCCGGCTCCGTCAAGGGGCGATCGGGTCCTCTTGCCCTTCCCCTTGCCTTTTGATCCCCCATAGGGTATGATGCGATGGAAAAACCATGCAGAATGGTCGACACAGAGGAGGACAGGCTATGAAGATCCTGCTGACCGGCGGCGCGGGGTACATCGGCTCTCACACGGCGGTGGAGCTGATCCTGGCGGGCTACGAAGCCGTGGTGGCGGACGATCTCTCCAACAGCAGCCGGGAAGCGGTCCGGCGCTGCGAACAGATCGTGGGGAAGACGATCCCGTTTTACCGGGTGGACGTCTGCGACAGGGAGGCCCTGCGCCGGGTCTTCCGGGAGGAGGCGCCGGAGGGGGTCATGCACTTTGCCGGGCTGAAGGCCGTGGGCGAAAGCGTACGGGAGCCGCTCCGGTATTATCGGAACAACCTGGATTCCTCCCTGACCCTGCTGGAGGTGATGGCCGAGGAGGGCGTGAAGCCCCTGGTCTTCTCCTCCTCCGCCACGGTGTACGGGGCCGACGCCCCGGTCCCCTACCGGGAGGACACCCCCACCGGGAACTGCACCAGCCCCTACGGCTGGACAAAGCTCATGATCGAGGAGATCATCCGAAGCGCCGCCGCGGCGGACGGCGAACTGCGGGCGGTGATCCTCCGCTACTTCAACCCGGTGGGCGCCCACGAGAGCGGCCTCATCGGGGAGGACCCCACGGGCATCCCCAACAACCTCATGCCCTACATCACCCAGGTGGCGGTGGGCAAGCTGGAAAAGCTCCGCATCTTCGGCAGCGACTACGACACCCCGGACGGGACCGGGGTGCGGGACTTTATCCACGTGACGGATCTGGCCAGGGGCCATGTGGCCGCCCTGGAATACGCCCTGGGGCATCCCGGCGCGGAGGTCTTCAACCTGGGCACGGGCCGGGGCGTCAGCGTGCTGGAGCTGGTAAACGCCTTTCAGGCAGCCACAGGGGTAAACGTCCCCTACGAGATCGTGGAGCGGCGGTCCGGCGACCTGGCCGCCTACTGGGCCGATCCGGAAAAGGCGAAGCGGGCCTTAAGCTGGCGGGCGGAAAAGACCGTGGAGGACATCTGCCGGGACGCCTGGCGCTGGCAGAGCCAAAATCCCCGCGGGCTCCGGGGCTGAGCCCGGCTAGTTTTCTTCGCCGGAGGTTTTCCCGGACGCCTCTTCCGACGCCTCCAGGGAGGCATAGTATTCGTGGACCAGGCTGCGGTATCCCAGGGCCTTCAGGTCCCCGTAGCGGACGTTGTACCTTCCCTTGGTGCGCGTCCCGCTCAAAAGGAAACGCAGGCAGTCCTGGGCATAGCGGTCGATGACCCGGAGGCTCCCGGTGGTGGTGATGAGCGGGAAAAACCAGCGGCTCCAGCTCAATTCGTTGTCGCCTGGACTCTCCAGCAGCTTTCGTTTGAAGACCCGAAGAAAGGCTTTCGCGGCCTGCTCCCCCGTATGATCCCCGCGCTGTGCCCAGCGCCGGAGGGCTCTCGCCTTCCGGCGCATTTTCTGTTTCAGCTTCCGAAGGGTGGCGGGGGCGACGTCGATCACGGCGTCCCGGTACCGGAAGCCCAGGAAGGTCCACCCTTCCCCCGGCGCGGTGAAGACCTCTTTCTCCGGGTTCAGGCGCAGACCTTGCTTTTCCAGGAAGTCCCGAAGGAAGGCGGCGTGGGCTTCCCGCTCCTCCTCGCTGCCTGCAAAGAGGATGATGTCGTCGGAATAGCGGGCGTAGAGCACGCCCTGCTCCTCAAAATGCCGGTCCAGCTCCCCCAGGTAGAGGTTCGCGTAAAAGGCGGAGAGAGGCGTCCCCGCCATGATCCCCTTCTCCTCGACGATGGGCTGCCCCTTTTCCAGGACCTCCGGCTCCTCCAGAAGAGCGCAGAGGAAGCGCAGGAGTCCTGGGTCCTCCCCCAGTGCCCCTGCCAGCAGGGGCGTGAGCTTCGGGATGGGGATGGAGTTGAAGTAGTTGGAGATGTCCGCCTTGTAGGACCACATCCCCCGGATGCCCCCGGCCCGTGTGAGCCTCCGCACGGCGTCCCTGGCCGTGCGGCCCGGGCGGAAGGAATAGAGGTTCGGAGAGAAGAGGCCGTCGTACCGGCGCAGGAGGAGCCAGGTCAGCAGCTTCAGCACCGTGTTCTCCGCCTTGGGGTATACGTAGACCACCCGCCGCTTCCGGGAATCCAGCTTGTTCAGGACCGCCTTTCGCGGCAGGGGGAAGCGGTCTCCCCGGGCGATGGCCTCCGCCACCGGGAGATAGCCCCCTTCGTCGATGAAGGCCCGCAGCTCCTCCGCGAAGGCCTTGGGGCAGACGAGGGAGGTCTTGTATTCATAAAAGCGCTCCCAGACTTCCTTCTCCGGGAGCAGGTCCAGCAGGGACAAATCCTCTCCCCCTTCCTTCGGGCGGCGGCGCCCGAAAAAAAGCGGAAAGAGAAATCCTTAAATCCCGGTAATTCCGGGATGTACCAGACCGTACACGGACCGGCTGCCTGCGAAGCCGGTCAGAAGGGTCCGTGCCGGGTCCGCCGCAGGCGCAATGCGTTCTCTTTCCGCTTTTTTCAGTTGTGACGCGGTTTTCTTACCGCAGCGCCGCCCGGATACGGGAGACCACGTAGGCCCGGGTGTTCCACCAGCCGTCATGGTCGTGGTAGAAGCGGACGTAGGGGATGCCCGCCTTGGCGCAGTCCTGACGAAGCTTTTTCGCTTCGCTGTCCTGGGTCATGACCTCCACCACCAGGGCCTTGGAGACGCCCTGCCAGAGGGTGTAGACCGTGGTGCGCGGATGGCTCCCCTGACCCCGGTCCACCCGGTAGCCGGGAAAGTCCTCCCGGAAGATCATCTCAAAATACGCGGTATAGGGGCCGGCGAAGTTATACTGGTTCTCTTCCGCGGGCATCTCCTCCCCCCAGGAGAAGCCGGAGGGGCCCGGTTCGTGCTGCGCCGGGGCGGCCTGCTGGGGCCGGGACTGAGTTTGGGGCCGGGCGCCGGACTGCACGCCGGAGATCACCTGGTCCAGATCGACCCCGGCCTGCCGGGCGGCCTTCTCCGCCTCGCTTGCCACGTTCTTCACCAGCTTGCCCAGCTGCTTGGAGCCCTCGTCGCCCAGGAGCTTGGAAAGCAGACCCATGAGAACGACCTCCTTTGTATCCTTTTAGCATTATTATACATTCTTATCCTCTGCTGTCAATAATGATTATCGAATAGCGAAAGCAATCGAAGTTTTCGATTGATGTCGCTGCCAAAAGACTCGTTTTTCAGCGAATGATTCGACGAATCATTCGCTCGATATTCATTGCAATGAATTGATCGGGCGCGCCGCAAGCTGCGGCGCGCCCGTAGATAATACACCGAATCCCGCAGGTTCAAAGCCTTTTCAGCAGCTTCATGTACCGTCCATCTTTATCTTCTCCGACGAACAGGATTTCCCGGAAGCCTTCGTCTGCATAGAGCTTCAGCGCCGGATAATTGTCGATATCCACTCCGATGGACAGCTCGGAAAACCCCATGCTGATCGCCTGTCGGATCGCATATTCCACCAGCGTTTTGCCGATGCCCTTTCGGCGCTCCTCCGGCTTGACGATCAGCCGGGAGACATAGATCCGCTGTCCGGGGAGGGTGTAATCCGGGTCGTTCGTTTCCTTCTTGAGGGAAATCTCTCCCAGGAACAGCCCGTCCCGCTCATAGACAAAGGTGATCCGTTCCCCGGCAACCAGCTCGGAATAAAACCGCGCCGCCAGCTGGGAGTGTTTCTCCATGTCCCAGATGCTGCCGCAGTTCCGGAATTCCTCCGGCGACAAAAGCCTGATATTGCCCTTCATTCTTCCAGCTCCTCCGCCTTCACCGAGACACCCAGGGCTCTCCCTTGAGGAAGAACCGCCAGGGGTAGTCCTTCGCCTCCCCGGCGTAGTCGATGCCGATGCGCTTGGAGACGGCGATCCTGTCCTCCGGGACCCCCGGGCCATCCAGGATCAGGAAGTCCCCGAAAGTCATGTCCCGGGCATTCAGCTCTCTTGTAATGTCCAGGGCCTGACAGAGTTTCCCCGGCCCCCGGCAGAGCTCCCGTTCCGGCCTGCCGCCCCGGCGGGCAGTCATGGTCTCCAGCCCAAGGTAAGGCTGCAAAGCCCGGATCAGCACGCACTGGGGTTCATCCGCGCCCCCGGTCACCACGTTCAGACAGCAGTACATCCCGTAAATGAGGTAGACGTAGGCATATCCCGACTCCCCGAATAGGGGCTCCGTTCGCTTCGTGCGCTTCCCGCCCCAGGCGTGGCAGGCCCGGTCTCCGGGGCCGATGTAGGCTTCCGTCTCCACGATGACCCCTCCGGTCTCCCCGTGAAGGAGGGTCTTGCCCAAAAGCGCCCGGGCCACCGTCAAGGCGTCCCGGGCGTAGAACTCGCGGGAAAGGGGCTTATTCATCCTTCTTCCCTTTTTCCGGCTTCTTTGATGGAGCCGAAGAGGAGGATGCCTGACGGCTCCGCTTCCGCCGCAGCAGCAGCGCCAGCACCGCCAGCACCACCACCAGCAGGATGACGAACACCAGGATCAGCGGACCTGCCTCGCCCACACGCTGGGAAACGGTGGGGACGACGGCGTCCCGGAGCAAAGACAAGCGCATGGGGATACCTCCTAAATGACCTGCGGATAAGGGGAGGCGCAGCGATGCGCCTCCCCAGTCAGGTCAGTTTTATTTCTTCCCGAAGGCGGGCATCTCCGGCTTCTTGAAGAGGTTCTCCGCCTTCTTCTGGACCTCTTCCACGCTCCAGCCGTCGCCGTCGGCGAACATGGCGCCCTCCACGGCGGGCAGGGCGTAGCGGCCGATGAACTTGCCCATGGTCATGAACACTTCGCCGGTCACGTCCTTGGCCCCGTCGCCGCAGAGCCAGACGATGAAGTCCGCGAAGGTCTCGGGGGCGGCGGTGCCGTCATAGCTGATGGGGCTGCCGGAAATGACGCTGTGCTCGCCCTCCAGCACATTGTGGATCTCCATGTCCACGCTGGCCCGGGTCTTGGCGGCGGGGGCGAAGGTGTTGGCGGTGATGCCGAACTCTTTCAGCTCGGCGGCGAGGCCGTAGGTCATGCCCACCACGCCGGCGTTGGCGGCGCAGTATTCGCTCTGGCGAAGGTTGCCGCCGGCCCAGGCGGGAGAGGCACAGTTGACGATTCTTCCCCAGCCCTGGTCGATCATGTGCTGCACGGCGTGACGGATCACGTAGAAATGGCCGGTGGGCTTCACGGTGGTCACCCGGTCCCACATCTTCTTGGGCATGTCCTGCACCGGGCTGAAGCCGAAGGCGGAGGCCACGTTCACCACGATGTCCAGCTTCCCGTAGGTCTGGATGGCACAGTCCACGATCTTTCCCGCCGCATCATAGTCAGAGATGTCGCCGAAGCAGGCTGTGGCCTCGCCCCCGGCGGCCCGGATCTCCTGGGCGGTGCGCTCGGCGTCGCCGTAGTACTTGGCGTATTCGGTCATGGCCCAATCCTGCATTTCCTTGCTGAGGCGGCTGAACTTCTCCTCGTCCACGGGGATGACCCCGTCCCAGGGAGCCCGGTTGTTGGTGACCACCTTGGCGCCCTCGGCCGCCAGCGCCTTGGCGATGGCCCGGCCGATACCCATGCCGGAGCCGGTGACGATGGCCACTCTGCCCTTCAAATAATCGCCCATGAGAGAAACCTCCAATATCTGATTTGATACGTCAAAAATACCATGCTTTGCCCTTGAAGTCAATCCGATTTCGTTTGCCTGCGGGGGAAAAGGGTGGTATACTGAAAACGGAAAAGGAAGGGGGAAGTGCGCCTTGCACGACGAGCTCACCAAAGTGGACATCCAAAAAATGCAGGAGGAGATCGACTACCGGCTGAATACCCTCCGCCCCAAGCTCATCGAGGACGTCCAGACTGCCCGGGCCTTCGGGGACCTGAGCGAGAATTTTGAATACAAGGCCGCCAAGCAGGCCAAAAACCGGAACGACAGCCGCATCCGCTACCTCCAGAACATGATCGCCACGGCGGTGGTCATCGAGGACCCCCACGCCGGAGAGGAGGATGTGGCAGGCCTCTTCGACTTCGTGACCCTCTGGTTTGAGGAGGATGAGGAGGAACAGCGCATCCGCCTCACCACCACCCTGCGCGCCAACGCCCTGGAGTGGCTCATCAGCAAGGAATCCCCCCTGGGAAAGGCCGTCCTGGGCCGGAAGGTGGGGGAGCGGGTCCTGGTAGAAGTGAACAGCGAATCCAGCTACCATGTGGTGATCCGCGCCATCGAGAAGGGCGAGGACGATGAAACCTTGGAGATCAGCCGATACTGACGCTATAGATCATTAAAGGCGGCCCCGGGCCGCCGGAGGGAGGAAACTATGGAAAAGCCCACCGCCATCTTTCAGCCCCTGCAGGTGGGGCCCCTGCGCGTCCGCAACCGCATCGAGGTCTCCCCGGCGGAGCCCTTCCTCTGCACGAAGGACGGGCTGGTGACGGAGGAATTTGTGGATTTCACCGCCCAGTTCGCCAGATACGGGGCGGGCATCGTCACCGTGGGGGACAGCCCCGTGACCCAGGCCTACGCCGACGAGAACCACTATGTGGTGAACCTGGCGGACCCCATGGTGGTCCACGGCCTCACCAGGGTCACCGACGCCATCCACCGCTGGGGGGCCGTCGCCTCCATCGAGCTGAACCTCCGGGACGAGAGACGGCCGGAGGAGTTCACGGTGGAGGAGATCCACGGCATCCAGCGCGCCTTTGCCGACGCCGCCGAGCGCTGCCGGAAGGCCTCCTTCGACATGGTGATGCTCCACTTCGGCCACGGCCACACCGCCGCCTCCTTCTACTCCCCCCATGTGAACCGGCGCACGGACGAATACGGCTGCGATACCTTTGAAAACCGCATCCGCTTCGCCTCCGAGCTCATCGACCAGGTCCGGCAGCGCATCGGCCCGGACATGGCCATCGAGATCCGCATGAGCGGGGACGAGATCTACCCCGAGGGGGTCCACGCGGAGGACGGCATCCGCTTCGTGAAGGCCCTGGAGGACAGGATCGACATGGTCCACATCTCCGCCGGGAGCATGTACGACATCCGGACCATGGATTACACCATCCAATCTACCTATATGCCCCGGCCCACCAACCTCCACATCGCGGCGAAGTACAAGGCCGCGGGGCTGAAGATCCCCGTGGTGAGCGTGGGGAGCCACGATATCCTCTCCGCCGAGAAGGCCATTTCGGAGGGACAGTGCGACGCCGTAGCCATGATCCGGGCCTTTCTGGCGGACCCGGAGCAGCTTGTGAAAGCGAAGAAAGGGCGGCTGGAGGAGATCCGTCCCTGCCTCCGCTGCAACGTCTGCACCGGGGACGACCCCCACGGCTGCCCCAAGCCCCTGAGGTGCACTGTGAACCCGCCCCAGGGCCGCCAGCCCCTCTTTGACCGCATCGAGCCCGCCAAGGCGGGAAAGAAGGTGGTTGTCGTGGGCGGCGGGGCTGCCGGAATGGAGGCCGCCCGAAGGCTCACGGAGCGGGGGTTGAAGCCCGTCCTCTTTGAGAAGGAAAAAGAGCTGGGGGGCAGCCTGCGCACCGCCGGGGCGAACCCCCTGAAGGGGGACGTGCGCCGCTACGGGGACTGGAGCGTCCGCATGACGTTGCAGAACAAGAACATCGACCTTCGCCTGGACACCGAGGCCACGCGGGAGCGCGTCGCGGCGGAACAGCCCGACGCCGTGATCGTGGCCGTGGGCTCCACGCCCATCTTGCCCCCGGTGGAAGGGGTGAAGGGGGAGAACGTCTGCCTGGCCGCCGACATCGACCGGGGCCTGGCCAAGCCGGGGAAGAAGGTCATCATCGTGGGCGCGGGTCTCACCGGCACGGAGACCGCCGTCACCCTGGCGAGAGAGGGCCACGAGGTGCTGGTGATGGATCTGCTGCCCCTCCGGGCTGTCCAGGCCCGGGACAAGGCCGTGGGGAAGGCCCATAGACTTGCCATGGCGGCGGGGGTGCAGTTCAAGGAGGAATTCCGCCTCAAGGCCATCACGCCCACAAGCCTCATCGGGGAGGAGAAGGACGGCACCGTCACCGAGATCCCCTGCGACACCGTGGCCCTGAGCCTGGGGGTCCGGCCCCGGAAGGACGTGACGGAGGCCCTGGAGGGGGTCTGCGGGGAAATGTACTTCGTGGGGGACTGCGCCCTCAGGCAGGGGAACATCACCACCGCCGTGCGGGACGGCTTTTACGCCGCCATGAACGTGTGAGACCGGGAAAGGAGAGACCCATGTATCAGCTGAAGCCCATGACCCTGCGGGTCCAAAGGATCCGGGAAAAATACCGCACTACCAAGCCGAAGATCGACATCCACCGCTACCGGCTGGTCACCGAGTTTTACATGAATAACCCCCAGCTCACCGGCATCCTCAAGCGGGCGAAGAACCTCAGGAACCTCTTTGAGAACATGCCCGTCCTCATCAACGAGGACGAGGTCATCGTGGGCTGGCAGGGGGCCAGCTACCGCTGCTGCGCCCTCTACCCCGAGACCAGCTTCAACTGGTTCATGGAGGAGCTCCGGGCCGGGATCATCCCCACCCGAAGCGTGGATCCCTACGACATCGACCCGGAGGACGAGAAGTACCTGCTCCAGACCGGAGACTTCTGGGACAAGAACTCCATGAGCGCCATCGTGGACGAGTACATCCCCCGCTACTACCGGGACAAGCTGGACGGCAACGGGGTGGTTTTCTTCGGGGCCAGGGACAACTGCCAGTCCCCCGTGGGCCACTTTGTGGCCAATTTCTGGACCGCCACCCAGAAGGGCTTCGGCGCCATCCGGGAGGAAGCCCTGGAGAAGATGGCCCAGTTCGAGGAAGAGGGCCTCTACGGGGACAGCGCCTACAAATATAACTTCTACCGGGCTGTGGACATCGTCTGCGAGGGCATCATCCACTGGTCGGAGCGCTACGCCGCCGAGGCCCTGCGCCAGGCGGAGGCCTGCGCCGATCCGGCCCGGAAGAAGGAGCTCCTGGAGATGGCCGACTGCCTGAACTGGATCATGAAGAACCCCTGCCGGAACTTCCACGACGCCCTGCAGTGCATCTACCTCTACCAGCTGGCCCTGTGCATGGACGGGCAGCAGCACGGCATCAGCTATGGCCGGGTAGATCAGTACCTGGGAAAGTACTACGAGCAGGACGTCGCCGCCGGGACGATCACCCCCGAGTACGCCCAGGAGCTGATGGACCTCTTCTACCTCAAGGTGGCCGAGTGCAACAAGATCTGGTCCGAGGGGGCCACCAAGACCGGACCGGGCTACACCTCCGGCCAGCTCATGACCCTGGGCGGTGTGGACCGGGAGGGCAATGACGCCACCAACGCCGTTACCTACATGATGCTCCAATCCTCCGGGAGGCTGGTCCTCCACGATCCTCCCCAGGCCCTGCGCATCCACGAGGGCACCCCGGACGAACTCTGGGAGGCCGCCATCGAGACAACCAAGATCGCCGGGGGCGTCCCCACCTTTGAGAGCGACCGGGTCATCATCCCCGCCCTCATGAAGCGGGGGATCCCCCTGGAGGACGCGAGAAACTACTGCCTCAACGGCTGTGTGGAGCCCAGCGTGGGCGGTTACGAGTGGGCCCAGCCCGGGGGCACCGGCACGGAGAGCTATCTGAACATCCTCATCGCCCTGCAGATGGCCCTCAATAACGGCTATACCTTTATGGCGAAGGAGGGAGAGGAGCCGAAGCAGTTCGGCCCCGCCACCGGCTACCTCTACGAGATGAAGAGCATGGACGAAGTGCTGGAGGCGGTAAAGACCCAGTTCGACTTCTTCTGCAAGTGGCAGTGCTCCTGCATCAACGCCTGGGAGACCATGAGCGCCTTCCACACTCCCCTGCCCCTCCTCTCCGCCACTCTGGCGGGCTGCATGGAAAGCGGCAAGGACTGTCAGGCCGGCGGTGCCATGTACAACTCCACCGGCAACAGCTGCATCGGCCTGGGCAATGTGGCCGACAGCCTGAACATCATCGACTACTGCTGCTTCCGGGAGAAGCTCTGCACCACCCGGGAGCTCTACGACGCCATTGCGAAGAACTGGGAGGGCTATGAGGAGTTGCGGCAGAAGATCAACGGCATCGTCCCCCGCTACGGGAACGGGGATGCCGAGGCCGACAAGTACGTGAATTTCACCGCCTCCACCTATGCCAATGCCATCAACTCCGCCACCGGCCCCCGGGGGAACCACTTCGCCGCCGGCTGCTACCCCGTCACCGCCAACGTGCTTTTCGGCCTCTTCACCTGGGCCAGCCCCGACGGGCGGAAGACCGGCGAGCCTCTCAGCGACGGCATCTCCAACGTCCAGGGCATGGACAGGAACGGGCCCTTGAGCTTCCTGAACTCCGTGCTGAACTTCGACCAGAGCGAGTACGGGAACGGGACCCTCTGCAACATGAAGTTACACCCCACCGCCCTGAAGGGAGCCGACGGGCTGTGGAAGCTGCGCAGCCTTATGGAGACCTACTTCAAGGAGGGAGGTATGGAGCTGCAGCTGAATATCGTCTCCTCCGACACCCTGCGGGACGCCCAGAAGCACCCGGAGAACTACAAGGACCTGGTGGTGAGAGTGGCGGGCTTCTCCGCCTACTTCGTGGAGGTCTACAAGGGCTGCCAGGACGATCTGATACGCCGTACGGAGATGAACCTGTAAGAAAGAAGATTTCCGCCGGGGAGGAGAACGGTCGTTCCCCTTCCCGGTGCTTTTTCCGCACTTTTTGCGGATTCGGTATTGACAAAGCGGCCCCTCTGCGCTATATTAATTCTTGCTTTGCGGACAGTTAGCTCAGCTGGTAGAGCTTCCGCTTGACGTGCGGAAGGTCAGGGGTTCGAGTCCCTTACTGTCCACCACCATGAAAGAAAGCTCTTTTGTCTGCCAAGGCAAGAGAGCTTTCTTGTTTTCATTGATGTCGTATAGTATGATCATCCAGAGAAATCAGGATTTGTGGAGGTAATCAATGGTTTGCTTTTTGACAAGCAGAATGGATGTGCCTGATACGGGGGAGCTGAATCCTGCCAATCATTTTATTGATGAACTGCGGCTGCGCTTTCCAGATCCTTGCCGAGCATTGCATATCTGTTCTGATCCTGACGGCTGGGATAAAACGGATTATTACGCTTCCCTTACGAGGAAAAGGTTTGAAGATGCAGGATTTGCTTTTGAACAGTATTGTACCTTGGACAGCAGAAATGAGGGTTTCGCCGCAAAGCTCGTCCAGGAATCAAATCTCTTGATTCTTGCCGGCGGCCATGTGCCGACACAAAATCACTTTTTTGTGAAGATATGCCTTCGTGAATTACTGAAAAAGTACGAAGGCATTGTCATAGGAATGAGTGCAGGCAGCATGAACAGCGCTGATGAGGTGTACTCTCAGCCGGAAGAGGAAGGGGAAGCAATTGACCCGGCATATCAGAGATTTTTACCTGGGCTGAATCTGACAAAAACCAATTTGCTTCCTCATTATCAGGAAAACAAGGATGAAGTATTGGACGGCTTGAGAATCTATGAGGATATCGCCTGCCCGGACAGCATGGGAAAGACTTTTTATGCTATCCCGGACGGAAGTTATCTGTTTGTTGATGCGCGTAAAGAAGAATTGCGCGGAGAAGCATATATGGTGCGAGACGGTTTTATTAAGCAAATATCTGCTCACGGCGAAGTCGTTTCTCTTTAACAGATCCTGATTCGCCGGGATGCTTCGCAGAAATGTCTT
Organism: Oscillospiraceae bacterium; assembly: GCA_017535635.1. GTDB lineage: Bacteria > Bacillota > Clostridia > Oscillospirales > Oscillospiraceae > UBA1774. Next base: position 3,309 of record JAFXTU010000027.1, on the reverse strand, counting down.
TTACGCGCTATTTCTATGAGGAAGATTGACCGCAGCATTCGCAGAGGAATGGCAGGAGGGCGTCCCCTATATTCTATCTCATCCGGCACGGGAAAACCGGTTATCCCAAGGTCGACACTAAGAGCTGCCGGAAACGGCGGGAATCGTGGAATTTGAGCTTTCATGACGATTCTATATAAGAGACGCGGGCCTCGCTGCCCGCGCCTCTTTGTCAACGGTTTTCCGATGTTCAGACTTCCCGGAACACGTCCCCCATGTGGTAGGCGGGGACCTGGGTCTGCCGGTTATAGATGGCGTTCCCCACGTTGCGGCTGAACACCTTCATAAAGAGCTCGTCCGGCTCCTCGTCGGGGATGGCCCGGGTAACGGCGTCGGCGTGCTCCAGCCAGCCCTTTCGCCACTCCGCGTGAGTGAGGATGAAGAGGTCCCCCCGCATAATGCCCCGGAGGACCCGCTCCCCCGCTTCGTCCGGGTCCCGCTCCATTTTGGACATGTCCACCTTGCTCCGGTCGATCTGTGGGGCGTTGGGGGCCGGCGTGGGCCCCTTCTTCACAAAGGGGGCTCCCAGGTGCTTCACCCGGATCTCGTTGGTGGTGGTGTTCAGGTTCGTGCGGAAGGGGCCGGGACAGAAGACGCTGGCCCCCACGTTGGTCCCTTGCAGGTCGATGGCCAGGGTCTCCATGGTGGCCATGACCGCCCGCTTGGTGGCGTTGTAGAGGACCATGCCCCCCAGGGGGATGAGGCCGTTCTTGGAGGCGGTGGACACCACCCAGCCCTCCTCCCCGTGCTTCAAGATCCGGGGCAGGATGGTCTTGATGCCGTTGAGGACGGACTTGTAGTTGATCTCCAGGGCAAAGTCGATGTCGTCGTAGCTGGCCTCCCAGATGGGTCCCTCCATGAGGCCGATCCCCGCGTTGTTCACCAGGATGTGGATCTTGCCGAAGACCGCCTCCGCCTCGTCGGAAGCCCGGACGAAGGCCTCCCGGTCCATCACATCCAGCAGAATGCCGTGGGCGGGCCAGCCGTTCTCCTTAAAGATGGGCAGGGCGGCGTCCAGGGCCTCCTGCCGGAAGTCCGCGATGACCACGTTCATGCCGACTTTGGCAAACGCCTTGGCGATGCCCAGGCCGATGCCGCTGGCCCCGCCGGTGACAAAGGCGGTCTTTCCCTTAAACTCCTTCATTGGCGCTCCTCCCGTTCCGAATCATGGTATTTGAATTATATACGAGATCCTCTTCGATTGCGAGATGCCTTCCCCTCCTGTTATGTAGGAGAATATCAATTCCGGACTGCAATGTCAATCAACCCTCCGGAGGCTCCCTCTTTTGTGTACAGCTTGAGGGCGCGCCGCTATTGAACTGCGGCGCGCCCGTTTCATTATCGCGCATTCTTCAGACGGCAGTCCAGCTCATACAGAGCGGTCCGGTTGGAGTCCCACTTGAGCCTGGCCTTCGCCTCTTCACAGCTCAGCCAGGCGCATTCCAGGTGCTCCTGGGACAGCCGAATGGCGTCACGGCATTCAAAAGCAAAGGCAAATTCCGGGATCACATAGGTATCTGAGGGCCAGTTTTCCAAATACCGCTTCGGGAAGATCTCCGTCGGGATAAAGCACATGGAGCGAAGAGGAATGAGCTCAGCTGTGCTGAGGCCGCTCTCCTCACTGATCTCCCTTTTTGCCGCTTCCTCCGGCGTCTCCTCGTCCTCGCCCCCGCCGGAAAGAAACTGCCACTGGTCGTGATCGGCTCTGTGAAATACGCAGTACTTGAGATCGCCATCCACCCGTTTGAAGGGAATGGCGAGGATCTGAAACGGTGCTCTCATAGAGATTCTCCTTCCCCGGCGATCCCTATTCCGCGAAAACGCGGCGCAGGTCGATGCTGAACTCCTCCCACAGCCCCACCGGAACGGCCCCCCCGGTATATACGTCGGGAGCGTTGTACAGGCCGTCCTCCAGCTTGAACACCTGGACCGTCTTTCCCTCCGGGTCCACGATCCAGTATTCCCGGACGCCGGAGCGCTGGTAGATGCGATATTTAACGGAGAGGTCATGCCGCCGGGTGGAGGGGGAAAGGATCTCGATCACCAGATCCGGCGCGCCCTTGCAGCCGTAGTCGTCCAGCTTTTCAGGGTCGCACACCACGGTGAGGTCCGGCTCCAGCATGGTATCCTCGTCCTCCGGCGCATCCTCTTTTTTCGCAAAGGGACGGACGGCGAAGGGGGCATGATAGACCTTGCAGGTTTTGTCACGCAAGAAGCTAAACAGTTGCCCGAAAAGCTCTCCGCTGATTTCCTGGTGCATCCGGCTCGGCGGAGACATCATATAAGCTTCTCCGTAAATGATCTCTACATGCTCGTTCCCGCTCCAGGTAAGCGCGTCCGCGAAAGTATATCTTTCTTTTTCCATCGGCAGATCCATTGCATCCGGCCTCCTTCCGCTGATGATCACACAATGTTTTTTTCTGATCTTCCTTTATAGTATACCACAACAGCTGCCGACACACAAGGAGACCAGGTCCGTTTGAAAACAGGAAAGATACACTCCTGAAGAGAAATCATTCAGGCCGCGGAAACGCTGTTCCGCGGCCTGAATATGATCTCAATTCTTATTCCTTCTCAAAGGTGCTGGCCAGGTTGCCCCAGGTCTCGCAGAAGATGCTCTCGTCCATGAGCTTCAGGTCCGGGCTGATCTCGGGCTTGAAGTCCATATTCGCCAGGATGTCCTTCTCCAGGTCGATGCCCGGCGCGATCTCGATCAGAGTCACCTTGCCGCCCAGGAGCTGGAACACGGCCCGCTCGGTGATGTACAGAACGGTCTGGCCCTTCTCGGCGTACTGGCCGGCGAAGGTGATCTGCTTCACCTTCTTCACGAACTTCCGGATGTCGCCCTCCTGGACGATTTCCAGCTTGCCGTCGCCCACCTTGAACTTGGCGTGGCCCATGAAGGTGCCGCAGAAGAGGACCTTGGGAGTGGAGCGGGTGATGTCGATGAAGCCGCCCGGTCCGGTCATCATCTTGCCCAGGTAGCTGGTGTTGTTGTTGCCGTCGGGGTCAACCTCGCCCAGGCCCAGGCAGGTCATGTTCAGGCCGCCGCCGTTGATGAAGTCGAACATATAGCCGTGGTCGATGCAGGCCTCGGCGTTGTAAGCCGCGCCGAAGTGAGGCAGGGCAGAGGGCACGCCGCCCACCATGCCGCTCTCGGTGGACATGGTGATCTGGTCGATGTAGGCGGGATTCTCCTCGTTGATGACCTTGGCCATGTCGGCGGGGATGCCCACGCCCACGTTGATGACGTCGCCCTTCTTGACCTCG
>JAFXTU010000026.1 GCA_017535635.1 Oscillospiraceae bacterium | reverse complement strand
TTCGGACCGGGGACCTCATCCTTACCAAGGATGCGCTCTACCGACTGAGCTACAGCAGCGTTGGCGACCCGGAACGGGCTCGAACCGTCGACCTCCAGCGTGACAGGCTGGCGTTCTAAACCGACTGAACTACCGGGCCAAAAGCTTAATTAGAATAGCAGTTCTAGCTCCGTTTGTCAAGGGATAAAATCGAAGAAAGACAAAATTTCTGCGGAGGGCCCGGCTTCAAGGCGGAGCAGCTCTCCGGTCAGGGGATGCGGGAAGACCATCCGGGAGCACCAGAGGGCCTGCAGGCCGATCCCCAGCGCCTGGGAGCGGGCCAGGGATACCGCCGTGCCATAGAGCCGGTCCCCCAGAAGCGGCCAGCCCATGGAGGCGCAGTGGACCCGGATCTGGTGCGTCCGGCCCGTATACAGCCGAAGCTCCAGGAGACTCAGCCCCTCCCGGACGCTCAGAAGCCGCCAGTCCGTCCGTGCGCTCTGCCCGTCGGGGGCGCAGACACGCTTCATGTCCGTCTCCGACTGCCTTCGGATTGGCAGGGTGACGGAGCCGGAGGGCTCCTCCGGGACCCCGCAGACGGCGGCGAGATACCGTTTTTCCTCCACGGCCCCGGAGAGGACGCTGTGGGCCCAGGCGTTTTTCGCCAGGAGGACCACGCCGCCGGTATCCCGGTCCAGCCGGTTCACGGCATGGCAGCCGTCCCCGCCGGAGCGCAGAATGTGGTCCCAGGCCCGGTTGAGCAGAGTGCCGGTAAAGCGGCTGTGGGTGGGGTGAAGGATGATGCCCTGGGGCTTGTCCAGGACCAGCAGGAATTCGTCCTCATAGAGCACCGAAAGCGGCCCCGCCTCCGGGGGATACTCCGGCGGCGTCTCCGTCAGAAGGACGCAGACCCGGTCTCCCGGACGGACCGAGGCGTTCACCGGGGCGGGGAGGCCGTTGAGGGTGAGACCGTTTGCGGCCTTCAACCGCCTGAGCAGGGTGGTCGAAAGCCGCAGTTCGTTTCGCAGTATGCTTTTCAGGGCCCGGCCCTCGTCCTCGGGCGCGGCCAGATAGCTGAGCTCCATCCTCAGAAGTACTTGTCCAGGATCTCCCGGGCCTTTTCGTAGTCCGTGGCCACACAGAGCACCACGGTCTTGTCCCGCTGGAGCACCAGGGCCTTCTCCAGCTTGGGGACTTCCTCGGGCTTGTAGACGGTGAAGAGCTGGGTCTGCAGGTCCAGCCGGGTGGCGCACTCGGACGTCACCTTTTCCAGGGCGGCGTCGTCCGCGCAGGGGAGGACGGCGATCTCATCCGCCACGGCCCCGGAGGAGAAGTAGTAGCGCATCTCCGGCGCGTCGCTCTCCACCAGCCCATAGAGGAAGCAGCCCACGTCGTTTTCCGTGAGGACCAGTTCCTCCGCAAAGGCCCCGGAGGCCTGCAGTTCGGCGGCCAGAGCCTCCGGCGCAGGGAGCTCCGCCTTGGATGCCGCAGGGGGGGTCTTCTCGCCGCAGGCGCAGAGGAGCAGCAGAAGAAGGACCGGCAGACAGAGAAGCAGCTTTTTCATCGTTTTACCTCCGTCACGGTATGGGTCTGCAGATAAGTGAGCCACTGGGGATAGTAGTTGGAATAGGGGTGGATGCCGTCGGAGCTGGAGCCCGCGGGGAGGCAGCCCGTATCATCGGCCAGCGCGTCGAAGACATAGAGGTAATGGGCCTCCTTGTCCTCTGCCAGCTGCCGGATCACCTCGTTGTACTCGTGGATGCGGTCGTTGGTAAAGACGGTGCTGGTCTCGGATTCCTTCGCCGTCACCGGCGTCATGGACTGGAGGAAGATCTCCGCCCCCGGCTCCAGTTCCCGCAGCAGGTCGATCAGCTCGGCGTATTTCGTGTAAAAGGTGTCCTTCCCGGCCCAGCTCAGCTCGTTGATGCCCAGCATGACGAAGACCTTGCCGTATTGCTTCCGGGCCATGGCGTCCAGGATGCTGATGAAGCCGCCGTTGTCGTCCCGGATGACCTTCTCACTGCCGATGTTGTTCACGGTGATGGACTGGACGGCGTACTGATCCGCCGTTTTGAGCCCCGCGTAGAGCATGAAGCCCTGGGCCAGGGAGTTGCCGATGAAAACGGCGTCGGAGAAATAGTCCTGCTCCACCGCTTCGCTCTCCGGGACGGGAAGGCCCCAGTCATAGTCCGGCAGGAGCTGACCGCCCCCCGTGCGGAAACGGCAGCGGTGGATCTTCGCGCCGGCGTCGATCAGGTCCATGCCCCAGAAGCAGAGATCCGCCTTTGGGGCGACCGTCCACCCGTCGGGACGGGCCGAGGGCACGTAGTCCACGCTGCCCGCCGGATAGGGGGGGAGGCGCTCCGGCGTCCCCTCCGGCGCGGGAGCGGGGTCCTCCTCATCGGAAGCGGCCAGGCGCAGAAGCACAGCCTCCGCCGGGGCAGACTTCGATGCCGCAGAAGCGGGAGGCCTTGTCTCCGGTGATTCCAACTGCCCCGCCACGGCGGCGGCATGGGACCCCGCACCGGCGTCCCAGCCGATCCAAAGGATCAGTCCAAGCACCAAAACCAGGAGCATCCCCGCGGCCGCGGGCCAGCGGCGTCTCTTCACTTTTTTCTGATGGGAAAAGACAGACAAGACCCTACCCGCTTTCTATCTATTTCTAATGTAATATGATATCAAAAGCATCTGCCCGGCGCAAGTCATATTTCGACAAAATCGGAAAAACCTCCGCGCCGCAGGGAAAGCTTTCCGGGAAAAAGGGTGGAAATGCGTCCCCTCTTATGATAGACTCAAAACAGGACTTCATGCACAGGAGGAAACTGTCTTGAAAAGAGCCATCGCGCTGCTGGCGGCGCTTCTCTGTCTGCTGTCGCTCTTTGCCGGCTGCGCCAAAAAAGAGAAGAAATCCCCCTACCTCAAGGGGAAGCACCATGTGGAGATCGAGGTCCGGGACTACGGGACCATCGCCCTGGAGCTGGACGCGGACACCGCCCCCATCTCGGTGACGAATTTCATCAACCTGGCCAAAAGCGGCTTTTACGACGGCCTCACCTTCCACCGGGTCAAGTCCGGCTTCGTGATCCAGGGGGGCGACCCGCTGGGCAACGGAACCGGGGGCTCGGAGGACCCCATCATGGGAGAATTCGAGGCTAACGGGATCGAAAACGACATCTCCCACGTCCGGGGCACCGTTTCCATGGCGCGGAGATCCGCAAGCTACAATTCCGCTTCCAGCCAGTTCTTCATCGTCCATGAGGACAGCACCTACATGGACGGCTACTACGCCGGCTTCGGCCATGTGACCTCCGGGATGGAGGTAGTGGACGCCATCTGTGAGTCCGTCCCCGTGCTGGATGATAAAGGCAGCGTGGCGAAAAAGGACCAGCCCGTCATCGACGCCGTGCGGGTGATCGACTGATGGAGGTCCTGGCCCCCGCAGGGGGAGAAGAGCAGCTCATCGCCGCCGTTCGCAGCGGGGCCGACGCGGTATACCTGGGGACCGGCGGCTTCAACGCCCGGCGCAAGGCGGCGAATTTTGAAGGAGACGCCCTTAGGCGCGCCGTGGAATACTGCCACGGCCGGGGCGTCCGGGTCCACGTCACGGTGAACACCCTGGCGACGGACACCGAGCTTCCCGCCCTCTTTGAAACGGCGCGGGAGGTGGCCCGGGCCGGGGCGGACGCGGTGATCCTCCAGGACCTGGCCGCCGCGGCCCTGTTCCGGGACCATGTGCCCGACCTTCCCCGCCACGCCTCCACCCAGATGAGCATCCACAACGCGGAAGGGGCCCTGCTGGCGAAGGAGATGGGCTTCCGCAGGGTGATCCTGGCCCGGGAGCTGACTCTGGAGGAGATTAGGCGCATCCATGAGGCGGTGGATATCGAGCTGGAGGCCTTCGTCCACGGGGCCCTGTGCATGAGCGTTTCCGGCCAGTGCCTCCTCTCCGCCATGCTGGGGGACCGGAGCGGCAACCGGGGCCTCTGCGCCCAGCCCTGCCGCCTGGATTTCCGGGCGGGGGAGCGGGACTGGGCCCTCTCTCTGAAGGACAACTGCCTGATCCCATACTGCCGGGCCCTGGAGGAAGCCGGAGTCTGCTCCCTGAAGATCGAGGGCAGGCTGCGGAGGCCGGAGTACGTGGCCGGGGCGGTGGACGCCTGCCGAAAGGCCCTCCAAGGGGAAACGCCGGATCTGGAGCGGCTGGAGCGGGTCTTTTCCCGCTCGGGCTTCACCGACGGCTACCTGACTGGGAAACGCACGTTGGAGATGTTCGGCCGCCGGAGCGAGGAGGAGCGGCCGGACCCCGCCGCCCTGGGGGAGCTCAGCGCCCTCTATCGCCGGGAGCGGAGCAGCGTCCCGGTGGACATGGACCTCACCCTGAAGCCCGGGGAGCTGGTGCGCCTCACCGTCACCGACGGTCTGCGCACGGTCACGGCGGCGGGGGAGGCTCCGGAGCCGGTGCGGACCAAGGAGCCGGAGTTTCGGGAAGCCCTGTCCAGGACCGGCGGCACGCCCTTCCTTCTTCGGGAGCTGACGATGGACGCCGTCCCCGGCTGGACGGCGAAGCTGAATCCCCTGCGGCGGGAGGCCCTGGAAAAGCTCCTTGCCCTTCGGGAGACCGTGATCGCCTGGCCGGTCGTCGGAGCCCCGGATTGGACTGCTCCGAAAAAAACAGAAGCGCAGCCGAAGCTGCGCCTGCGCTTTGAAAGCAGAGAACAGTTTTTCGATCTCCCGGAGGCGGAGCTCCTCTGCCTGCCTGTAGAAGTCATTGACGAAGAACTGATAAAAGCTTGTGGGCCGAAGCTGGTCCCCGAGCTGCCCCGGCTGGTCTTCCCCGGCGGGGAAGCGGCCCTTCGGGATCGGCTCCGGGAGCTGCGGGACCTGGGCCTTCCAGCCGTCCTGGCCGGGAATCCGGGGACGGTGCGCCTGGGGCGGAAGCTGGGCTTCCGGGTCCTGGGGGACTTCGGCCTGAACATCCTGAACCGCCTGGCCCTGAGAGAGTGGGCGGAGCTGGGGGCGGAGGATGCCCTGCTCTCCCCGGAGATCCGGATGCAGGCCGCCAGGAGCCTGGGGGAGGGGATCCCCCGGGGGGTGATCGCCTACGGGCGTCTGCCCCTGATGCTCTTCCGCTGCTGCCCCATGCAGGGAAAGGACGGCTGCGGGGGCTGCACCGGCCGCCGAAGCCTTCGGGACCGGCAGGGCGCGGAGTTTCCCGTCCTTTGCCGGGGAAAGAAGTATTCCTCCCTCCTGAACCCCGTGCCCCTCTACGTGGGGGACCGGGACCTGCGGGGGCTGGATTTCCTCCTGGCCTATTTTACCACGGAGACCAGGGCGGAGTGCCGCCGGATCGCGGAGGCGCTCCTGGCCTCAGCGCCTTTCGAGGGCGAGCGGACCCTCGGCCCCTACTACCGCAGCATGCGGTAGCGGCGCGCTCTCAGGGCTGGAATTCCCGGAAGACCTCTGCGGCGGCCTTCTCGGCGGCCTCCTCCGCCCGGAGGAAGCAGTCCAGGAACTGCCGTCCCTTCTCGGTGAGGACGCTGCCGTGCTGGGCGTGGCGCTCGATGAGCTCAAAGCCCAAATGGGCCTCGGTGGCCCGAATGCTCTTCCAGGCCTTGGAATAGGCCATGCCCATGCGCTTGGCCGCCTGGTTCAGGGAATCCAGCTCCACGATGCCCTGGAGGAGCTGGGCGGTGCCGTGACCGAAGGCGGATTTCGTATCGCTGCCCGGATTGCGGATGCGCAGGCGGGCGATGCATTCCAGATCGGCTGCCATATCGAACGACCCCCTGTGTTGTAATGGTGGGTTTCTGATTCTGTATTCTATCAAAGACGGTGGGGATTTACAATGCTGAAAATACTTTGCGTCTGGCTTCTCGTGTGGAATCTCGCCGCCTTTATCCTGATGGGGGCGGATAAATCCAAGGCCAGGCGGGGCAAGTGGCGGGTGCCGGAGAAGACGCTTTTCCTCGCTGCCCTGCCGGGGAGCGCCCTGGGGGCCACCCTGGGGATGTTCCTCTTCCGTCACAAGACGAAGCACTGGTACTTCCGCTGGGGCTTTCCCCTGCTCCTGGCGGTGCAGATCGCCCTTTTGGGCTGGCTGATCTGGCGGTTTCAGCTCCGCTGGTGAGAAAGGAGGACTTCAGTATGCTGTGTGAACCGAAAAAGATCCTCTGCGTGGGCCTCAACTACAAGAGCCACGCCGAAGAGACCGGGGGAGACCCCCCCAAGGAGCCCGTCATCTTCTCCAAATTCGGGGATGCCCTGGCGGGGAACGGGGACGAGATCGTCCTGCCGCCCCAGCACCGCTGCTACGACTACGAGGCGGAGCTGGTGGCGGTGATGGGAAAGCGGGTCTACCACGCCTCCCTGGAGGAGGCGCGCTCCTCCATCGGCGGCTACACCTGCGGCAACGACCTGAGCGCCAGGGACTGCCAGTTCCGCTCGAACCAGTGGCTCATCGGCAAGACCATGCCCGGCTTCGCCCCCATCGGGCCCCGGATCGTCCCGGCCTCGGAATTCGACCCGGAGGAGCCCCACCGCATCACCTGCGCCGTGAACGGGGTCACGGTCCAGGACGACGACGTGACGAACATGATTTTCTCCTGCGCCGAGATCGTGCGCTACATCAGCGAGTTCCTTCCCCTGGAGCCGGGGGACCTGATCTTCACCGGCACCCCCGCCGGGGTCATCCTGGGAAAGCCCAAGGGCAGCCGGACCTGGCTGAAGCCGGGGGACACCGTGGCCGTGAGCATCGAGGGCATCGGGACGCTGGAGAACCGATTGGTATAGAATAGCAAAAATCTCCCGCCCGCAGCAGCGCGGACGGGAGATTTTCAAAGCTAAGTCTTACGCCTGGGGCTTGATCATGATGGTGAGCATCTGGGCGGTCTCGCAGCCGGTGTTGAGGCAGCCACGCTTGGTGCCCTTGCCGAAATGGGCGGAGTCGCCGGCGTGGAGGACGTACTTGGTGGGCACGTCGTTGTCGTCGTACAGCTCCACGGTCATCTCACCGGAAATGATGTAGTAGATCATCTCAAACTTGGAGGGGGAGGCGGTGGCGCCGCCGCCGGGGAGGAAATGGCTCAGGCCGTTGACGATGGTGCCCTCGTTCACGTCCTCGGGGTTATGGAGACGGGTGGTGAGTACGTCGAAATGGCCGGGGGCCTCGTACTTGGTGGCCTCGTTCCGCATGGTGACTTTATAGCTCATGATCGCGCTTCCTTTCCTTTTTTAAATGCTTCTTATATCATAGCACGCTCCTCCGTCCAGTTCAAGACGGAGTTTTTCATAATCCTCCGGATTGTTCACATTCAAGAGCAGGCGGCTGTCCGCCTCCTCGCCCAGCTCCTCCAGGCTCACCTCCCGCAGCCCGGCCTGGGCGAGCAGGGAGGCCATGCGCCGCTGCCCTTCCTTCAAAAGGGCCTCCGCCCGGGACAGAAGGCTGTGCCGGTAAAAGCCGAACAGGGGCTCCCAGCGCCCATCCCCGTCGGTGAGGACGCAGGCTTCCTTTTCTCCGCAGAGGGAGATGAGCTGAAGGGCCTTCTCCGGGGAGGAGAAGGGCATGTCCGCCCCGGTGAGGAATACGTCGTCCCCGGAGGCGAGGAGCCCCGCGTGGAGGCCCGCCAGGGGTCCGGCCCCCGGAAAGGCGTCATAGACGCGGATGTCCCCCAGCTCCGGATAGCGCTCCGGCCCGGAGACGCTCACCAGCACCCGGGGAAAGAGCTCCCCGTAGCGCCGGACCGCCCGGTCCAGCAACCGCTCCCCCGAAAGGGGAAGGAGGAGCTTGTCCCTGCCCATGCGCCGGCTCTTTCCCCCGGCCAGGATGATTACCGTCATGCTTTCGGCCTCCGCTTCGCCGTGTTTTTTATGCTTCATATATAGCATTATACCGGAATTTACGCAAGCTTTCCGGAAGAATTTTGGCTTGCAATCCAAAGCGGGCTATGGTAGACTAAACTAGTTAGTATGTCAAATTGTGTCCCTATATACCGGCAAAACAGAAAGGAGTCGAGAGACAAACATGGTATTGTCCGAAAAGTACCAGCTCATCCAAAAGCTCGCCAGGGATTTCTGCGAGGCTGAGATTCCGTCCGAACTGCAGGACGAGATCGATCGCACCGGCAACTATCCGCAGGAACTGATCCGGAAGTTCGCCGACTACGGCTTCTGGGGCATCAAGGCGCCCAAGGAGTACGGCGGCCAGGGCGGCGATACCCTCGCCTACGTCCTGACCATTGAGCAGATCGCCCGCGTCAGCATGGTGTCCTCCATCTACGTCAGCGGCGCCAATTCCCTGGGCAGCGGCCCCCTGCTGCTGGCCGGTACCCCCGAACAGCTGGAGAAGTACCTCCGCCCCATCGCGGAAGGCAAGAAGTATCCCTGCTTCGCCCTCACCGAGCCCGGCGCGGGCTCCGACGCCAGCAGCGTCGTTACCAGCGCCGTCCGGGACGGGGACGACTGGATCATCAACGGGCGCAAGTGCTTCATCACCGCCGCCCCCATCTCCGATTTCGCCATGGTCTTCTGCAAGACCGATCCCAGTAAGGGCAACAAGGGCATCACCACCTTCATCGTGGACATGAAGACCCCCGGCATCAGCTGCGGCAAGGCCGAGGACAAGATGGGCATCATCGGCTGCCCCACCAGCGATATCGTGTTTGAAGACGTGCGCGTCTCCGACGCGGACCGGCTGGGCGAAGTGAACCATGGCTTCACCAACGCCATGAAGACCCTGGACTACGGCCGCCTGGGCGTGGCCGCCCAGAGCGTGGGCGTGGGCCAGGCCTGCCTGGAGGAGGCCATCAAGTACGCTAAGGAGCGCAAGCAGTTCGGCCGCCCCATCGCCAAGTTCCAGGCCATCCAGTTCATGCTGGCCGACATGGCCACCGAGCTGCAGGCCGCCCGGGAGCTGGTGTACAACGGCGCCGTCATGAAGGACCTGAACGACCGTCAGGCCAGCATGTACTGCTCCATGGCCAAGTACTTCGCCTCCGAGACCGCCAACCGCGTGGCCTACAAGGCGCTGCAGATCTTCGGCGGCTACGGCTACATCAAGGACTACCGCATCGAGCGTCTGTACCGCGACGTGCGCATCAACACCATCTTCGAGGGCACCAGCCAGGTGCAGCAGATGGTCATTTCCGGCGCGCTGCTGAAGTAAGGAGGAACTGACAACATGAAAATCATCGTTACCGCCAAGCAGGTCCCCGATACCAACGAGGTCAAGATCGACCCTGTGAAGGGCACTCTGATCCGCGAGGGCGTCCCCTCCATCCTCAACCCGGACGACGCCAACGCCCTGGAGGCCGCCCTGACCCTGAAGGATACCTATCCCGGCAGCACCGTCACCGTCGTCTCCATGGGACCTCCCCAGGCCATGACCATGCTCCACGAGTGCATCGCCATGGGCGCTGACGACGCCGTGCTCCTCTCCAGCCGCGCCTTCGGCGGCGCCGACACCTGCGCCACCTCCACCACCGTTGCCGCTGGCATCGAGAAGGTGGGCGGCTATGACATCATCTTCGCCGGCCGCCAGGCCATCGACGGCGATACCGCTCAGGTGGCCCCCCAGATGGCCATGCGCCTGGGCCTCCCCCTGGTGACCTACGTCCAGAAGATCGTGGAGGTCAACGAGAAAGAGAAGTACGTCATCGTGGAGCGTCAGCTGGAGGACGGCCACGAGGTCGTCAAGCTCCCCCTGCCCTGTGTGCTCACCTGCGTGAAGGAGCTCAACACCCCCCGCTACATGACCGTTGGCCGTATCTACTACGCCTGCGAGAACGAAGACCTGATCAAGGTCTGGAACGAGAAAGACGTGGAGCTGGATCCCGCCAACTGCGGCCTCAACGCCTCCCCCACCAAGGTCGACCAGAGCTTCACCCCCGCCCCCAAGGGCAAGGGCGTCATGCTCTCCGGCACCATCCAGGAGATGTCCGCCGAGCTGGTGGGCATGCTCCGGGCCAAGCACATCATCTGAGGAGGGTAATATAGAAAAATGGCTATCAACATTGATGCTGAAAAATGTATAGGCTGCGGTATCTGCGCCAAGGAGTGCCCCTTTGAGGCCATCACCATGGTCGCGAATGCCGAAGGCAAGAAGCTTCCCGACATCGGCCTGGCCTGCACCGAGTGCGGCCGCTGCGTGGAGTCCTGCCCCAAGGCTGCCATCACCCGGACCGGCACCAGCATGAAAAACGTGGACATCTCCATGTACCACGGCGTGTGGGTCTACGCCGAGCAGCGGGAAGGCAAGCTGATGAACGTGGCCATTGAGCTCCTGGGCGAAGGCCGGAAGCTGGCCGACGAGATCGGCACCGAGCTCTGCGCCATCCTGGTGGGCAGCGAGTGCGACGACCTGGTGGACGAGCTCTTCGCCTACGGCGCGGAGAAGGTCTACTACGCCAACCGCCCCGAGCTGAAGAACTACACCACCGACGGCTACACCGCCGCCGTCTATCGCGCCGTTCTGAAGTATAAGCCCGAGATCGTCCTCTACGGCGCCACCCACATCGGCCGCGACCTGGCCCCCAGCGTGGCCGTCAAGTGCGGCACCGGCCTCACCGCCGACTGCACCAAGCTGGA
>JAFXTU010000025.1 GCA_017535635.1 Oscillospiraceae bacterium | reverse complement strand
GGAATGAGGAGTGAGGAATGAGGAGTGAGGAATGAGGAGTTGTGGTGTGTCCCTTCGGGACATATTTAATCCTTATAATCCATCGCCGAAGGCGATACCTGAATTCCTCACTCCTCACTTCACACTCCTCACTTGCAAAAATGGTAGACATAATTCTTGCTTGTCATCTATTTCCGAATATGATAAACTGAAAAGGAGCATCTCATGTCCCTCTGGTTCGCGCTGTTCCTGGGGCTGGTGCAGGGCGTGGCGGAATTCCTGCCCATTTCCAGCTCCGGCCACCTGGCCTTACTTCAGCACTTTTTCCGCCTGGAGCTCCCGGCGGAGAGCGCCCTGCTCTTCGATGTCCTCCTTCATCTGGGGACCCTGGCCGCCGTCTTTGCCGCCTACCGGCGGGAGCTGAGGGGCATGCTCCGCGCCCTCTCGCCCCGACGAGGGGCGGGGGAGGGGGGAGAAAGGCGGCTGATCCGGCTCCTGTGCCTGGGCTCTCTGCCCCTGGTCCCCGCCGTGCTCCTGAAGGACAGGATCGAAGGGCTCTTTACGAAGCCCCTTTTCATCGGCTGCGCCCTCCTCTTCACCGGCTGCCTCCTCTACATATCCGGCCGGGTCCTCCCCGGCGGGGAGACGGAACGAACGGCGAAGGGGACTCACGCCCTGGGAGTGGGGTGCATGCAGGCCCTGGCCCTGTTGCCCGGGGTCTCCCGCAGCGGCAGCACCATCGCCGCGGGGCTCGTTTTAGGGTTCCGCAGGGAATTCGCCGTCCGCTATTCCTTCCTCCTTTCCCTTCCCGCCGTGCTGGGGGCGGGGGCGCTGGAGCTGTGGGAGCTTCTGAAGGAGGGCTTCGACCCTTCCCTTCTTCTGCCCTGTGCCCTGGGGGCGGCAGCGGCCGCCGTGGCCGGCTTCTTCGCCATCCGCCTGGTGCAGCGCCTGACCGAGGGGGGCAGGAGCGGTCTCTTCGCTTACTACTGCTGGGGCGCGGGCGCCCTGGCGATCCTGCTGACGATTCTGAGAGGGGCTTGACCCTTCTGCACATAAGAGAGGATTGGAACACATGGCAACGTCCACCAAAAGCAGCAAATCTGCCTCCTCCGGGAAGCCCGCGCCCAAAAAGAGCGGCGGGGCTTCCTCCGGAGCTTCCTCCGGCCGTTCCTCCTCCGGCACGGCCCGGAAGAGCAGCGCCTCCGGGAGCACCCGGAGCCGTTCTGCCTCCGGGAGCAGCCGGAGTAAGGCCGCCGCCCCGGCGAAGGATCCCATCGCCTACCGGGGGCTCAAGGCCTTCGTCCTGCTGGCCCTGGCCCTGTTCAGCCTCATCGGCTGCTTTACCGGGGAGGGCATCTTCATCGGGGTCTTCCGGGAGTTCGTCATGGGCCTCATCGGCAAGGGCTTCTACTTCCTGCCCTTTGCCCTGGGCTACTGCGCCCTGATGCTCCTCTACGTCCGGGACAAGCCCCTGGGCGGGCGCATCACCTGCACCCTGCTGCTGACGGTGATGGCCGGCGCCCTGATTCACCTTTTCGACTGTACGGCGGAATTCCCCGCGGACTGGCACCTGCCCGGCGCTCTCTACGACGCGGGGCGGCTCCCCGGAGAGGCGGGGAGCGGCGGCGTCATCGGCGGGCTTCTGAGCATCGCCTTTTCCGGCCTCTTCAATAAAGTGGGGGCCGCCATCGTCCTCTTCCTGGCCACCCTCTTCCTCCTCTTCGCCGCCGTGAACGTGACCGTGGCGGCCCTGGTGGAAAAGAGCCGGGAGCGGGCCCAACTGAAGGCCGAAGAGTGGAAGCTCAGGCGGGAGGAGGAGCAGGAGAAGGCCGCCCAGCGCAGGGCCGCGGCGGAGGAAGCGAGGCTCCGGGCCGCCGAGGAGCGGGCCGCCGCCGAGGAAGCGCGGCGGGCCGCGGCGGAGGAAGCCCGCCGGAAGGCCGAGGAGGAGGCAAAGCGCCTGGCGGCGGAGGAAGCGCCGCTTCCCCGCCATCCCGTGACTGCGGAAACCACCCAGGGGAAAAAGCGCCGCAGCGCCATCGACATCCCCCTGGATCCCCCCAAGCGCAGCGCCATCGACATCCCCCTGGACGAGCCCCGGCAGGAGGAGCCTGCGAAGGCCGCTCCCGCCCCGGCACCAAAAAAGACCGAGCCGCAGCCCGCCCGTCCGGATGAAAAGCCCGTCAGCGAGAAGGACTGGCTGGCGGCCATCCTCACCAAGGACCGCATCCGCGCCTCCGATAAGCCCGCCCCTGCCGCCGCTTCCAGCGCCTCGGATAAGATCGTGAACACCGCCATCCGGCCCAAGCCCGGCCCGGGAGGACCCGTCAGCCCGGTCTCTGCCGCCGTGAAGGCCTCCCAGTTGCCCCAAGCGCCCCTGCCCCAGCCGGAGGAAGAGGACGAGGAGCTGTTCGGCGCGCCCCGGCGTCCTGCGCAGAGCGCCCAGAGTACGGCCCCGGCCCAGCCCTCCAGGGCTCCGGACCGGCCCGCCCAGCCCCCGAAGCCTTCGACTCAGCCGACTCCCGCCCAGTCCTCCGTTTCCCTGGAGGAAGCGGCGGCGGTACTGGCGGAGGAGAAGGCGGCCAGGACCATCGAAAAGGCGGAGTCCGCCAAGGCCCGGGCGGAGATGGTGGCCTCCATCGAGGGCGAGCTCCAGGACCAGGCCCAGGCGGCCCCGGTGAAGTACGTCTTCCCGCCCCTGAGCCTCCTCACCGCCGGCTCCGACGAGGGCGCCGACGCCGGGATGGAGGAGATGAGCGTCAACGCCAAGCGCCTCAGCGCCACCATCAAGAGCTTCGGCATCCCCGCGGAGATCTGCGACGTGACCCGGGGCCCCACCGTCACCCGCTACGAGGTGGAGCTGGAGCAGGGGGTGAAGCTGAACCGGCTCACCAACCTCTCCGACGATATCGCCCTGGCCCTGGGCGTCAGCGGCGTGCGCATCGCCCCGGTGCCGGACAAGATCTCCATTGTGGGCATCGAGGTCCCCAACAAGAAGACCACCACCGTCTACCTCCGGGACGTGATCGACACCTCCACCTTCCGGGAGAAGAGCAGCAGCCTCACCTTCGCCATCGGCAAGGACATCGGCGGCACCCCCATCGTGGGGGACATCGCCAAGCTCCCCCATCTGCTGATCGCCGGTACCACCGGCTCCGGCAAATCGGTGTGCATGAACTCCCTGATCCTCTCCCTGCTGTACAAGTCCAGCCCGGAGGAAGTGCGCCTCATCATGGTGGACCCCAAGATGATCGAGCTGGGGGTCTACAACGGCATCCCCCATCTGCTGATCCCCGTGGTAACGGACCCGAAGAAGGCCGCCGGGGCCCTGCAGTGGTCCGTCATGGAGATGACCAAGCGCTATACCCTGATGGCGGACGCCGGGGTCCGGGACCTGGTGAGCTACAACAAGCTCATGGAGCGCACCGAGGGGGGCCAGAAGCTCCCCAAGATCGTCATCCTCATCGACGAGCTGGCCGACCTGATGATGACCTCCGGCAAGGAGGTGGAGGAGAGCATCGTCCGCATCGCCCAGATGGGCCGCGCCGGCGGCATCCACCTGGTCCTGGCCACCCAGCGGCCCAGTGCCGACGTGATCACCGGCATCATGAAGGCCAACATCTCCTCCCGCATCGCCTTCGCCGTGGACAGCGCCCTGAACTCCCGCATCATCCTGGATACCTCCGGCGCGGAGAAGCTGGTGGGCAAGGGCGACATGCTCTACGCCCCCATCGGCACCGGGAAGCCCACCCGGGTCCAGGGCACCTTCGTCACCGACGAGGAGCGGGAGGACGTGATCAATTTCGTCAAGGAGCAGGGCCTGGCCAATTACGACCCGGGCATCCAGGACGAGATCGAGCGCAACGCCGACAAGGACGCCAAGAAGGCCGCCGAAGCCGAGGACGAGGGGGAGGACTCCGGCGATCTGGACGAGCTGTTCAACGACGCCGTGGAGGTGGTGCTGGAATCCAAGCAGGCCAGCGTCTCCCTTCTCCAGCGGCGGCTGAAGCTGGGCTACTCCCGGGCCGCCCGGATCGTGGACCAGCTGGAGGAGCAGGGCGTCGTAGGCCCCTTCGAGGGCTCCAAGCCCCGGCCCGTGCTCATCACCCGGGAGGAGTGGGCAGCGAGGCAGGGCGGCGCTATCCCCGGGGCGATGCCGGAGCTGCCTCCCGAGGAGGAGGACGGCGGCGTGCCGGAGGAGATCGACTGATCGACATAATGTTATCGCTTCCCCAGGCTCGGCTTTGGGGAAGCGATCTTTTCCATCAGGAGGGAAGGATTCATGAATGAGTTTATAAAAAACCTGGACCGGATCGAATTTGTCGTGACCATGGCCTGCACGGGGAATTGCAGACACTGCTCGGAGGGAGACCACGCCGGTTTTTCCGGGCATATCGACCCCGCCGCGGCAGTGGATGCGATCCGCAAGGTGTGTGAACGGTACAGGATCAAGTCCCTGATGACCTTCGGGGGAGAGGCGCTGCTGTATCCGGAGGTGGTCTGCGCGATCCACGCCGCCGCCGCAGAGCTGGGGATCGAAGTACGGCAGCTCATCACGAACGGCTATTTCTCCAGGGACCCCGCCAGGATCGGAGAGGTGGCCCGCGCCCTGAAGGACAGCGGGGTGAACGATCTGCTCCTGTCCGTGGATGCCTTCCACCAGGAGACCATCCCCCTGGAGCCGGTCCGGCTCTTTGCCGAGCGGGCTTTGGGCGCGGGGATCCCCGTCCGGCTGAGTCCCGCGTGGCTGGTGAGCGAGCGGGACGAGAATCCCTATAATCTGCGGACCAGAGAGCTCCTTCGGGAGCTTGCGGACTTGAAGCTCCCCCTGAGCTCCGGCGACGTGGTTTACCCCAAGGGCAGCGCCCTCAAGTACCTGGGAGAGTACTTCGACGAAAATGCGGACGATTCTTCGCCCTATGACGAGGACCCGCGGGACATCCACACCCTGTCCTTTTCTCCGGACGGCGGCGTGCTGAACGGGAACGTCTATAATACGGATATCCTGGATATCCTGGAGGACTATCGGCCATAGCCGGGGCAGGGGGGAGGAAAACTGTGCGATTCCAAAACGCCTATTTCATCATCGGAACGGCCTACGCCGGAAAATCCACCCTGGTCCGGCTGCTGGCGGAAAAGCACCGGGGCGTCCTCTGCGAGGAAAACTATCAGGACCGGTATTACCCGGAGCTGGACCGGGCGGAGTTTCCCTGCCTCTGCTATACCCGCGAGCTGGCAGACTGGCATGAGTTCATCCGGCGGACGCCCGAAGAATACGAGGCCTGGATCGACGGCGCTTCCCGGGAATGCGAAGTCCTGGAGCTCCGGATCCTGGCGGAGCTGGCGGGGCAGGAGAAGCCAGTCTTCGTGGATACGAACATCTTCCCGGAGACCCTGAAAGCCGTGGCCGAGCCGGGGCACGTGCTGGTGATGCTGGCAGAGCCGCAGATTTCCGTACGCCGCTTTTTCCAGCGGCCCGACCGGGAGAAGCAGTTCCTGTACCGGCTCATCCTGGAGGAGCCGGACCCGGAGAAGGCGATGGAAAACTACCGCCGGGGCCTGGAGCGGATCAACTCCCGGGAGCGGTACGACCGCTTTCTCCATTCGGGCTTCCCGGTGCTCCTGCGGGATGAAAACAGGAGCGTGGAGGAGACCCTGCGCCTGGCGGAGCGGGCTTTCGGCCTGGAGGGCTGACGCCCCGCCCCTCCGTGTTCAAAACACCTGCCCCAAAAGCAGATGGGCTGCGGAGAGCAGGACCAGCAGCAGGAGATTTACGCCCAGGAAGAGCCCGAGGAAGCGGCCTGTCCTTGCGCCGGGGCTGCGGGAATAGAGCTTGAGGCTGATGAGGCTGGCGAGACTGGCGATGGGCGTGCCCAGGCCGCCGATGTCCACCCCCAGCAGCAGCTCCCGCGCCTCCTCCGTGAAGCCGGAGAGCAGCAGGGCCGCGGGCACGTTGCTGATGAGCTGGCTCGTTAAAAGGGCCGTCAGGTACTCCCGCCCCGAGAGCAGCCGCCGCAGCAGCGCTTCCACCGCCCCCAGCCGGGCCAGGTTCCCCGCGAAGACAAAGAAGGCAGCGAAGGTCAGCAGCAGGCAGAAGTCCGCCGCCAGGAGCATCCTCCGGTCGAAGACCAGCAGGGCGCCCGCCATCCCCAGGAGCAGCAGGGGCCAGGGCAGCAGGCGAAAGACGGAGCTGAGGCAGAGGGCGAAGAGGGCGAGGTACAGGAGGAGCTTCTTCCCGTCCACTTTCGTCGCCTCCTCCGGGACCGGGCGCAGGGCCGTCCCGGGCAGGCCCAGGCAGAGAAGAAGGATCAGACCCAGGCTCAGGCCCCAGACCGGGCCCGTGATACGGAAAAACTCCCCCGCCCCCAGCTCATAGCGGGAGTAGAGATAGAGGTTCTGGGGGTTGCCCACCGGGGTGAGCATGCTGCCCAGGTTGGCCGCCGCGGTCTGGAGCACCACCACGCCGAGCAGGTCCTTCTCCCGCCCGGTCATGCCCAGGAGGACGACGGCGAAGGGGACGAAGGTCAGCAGGGCCACGTCGTTGGTGATGAGCATGGAGCTGAAAAAGCTCAGGATCGTGAGCAGAAGCCCCAGGCGCCGGGCGGAGCCCGCCCGGCGGCAGACCCGGTGGGCAAGGGCCTCAAAGGCCCCCGCCGTCCGCAGCCCCGCCACCACCAGCATCAGGGAGTAGAGCAGCGCCAGGGTGCGAAAGTCGATATAGCCGAGGTAGCCGGCGTCCGGCGGCACAAAAAAGCAGCTCACCGCCGCCGCCAGGGCCGAGATTGCCAGGATCGGTTCTTTTTTGAGGAAGCTGAGGAGCTTCAAGGTCTGTCCTTCCTTCCGGGCCGATGATCGGGCCGAGGAGTAAGATAGTCCTCTTCCCCCGGCTTGTCAATGCCCGATGCCCGGTGCTTTTTCCGCTCTTCCGAACGCAAAAGGAGGGCGTGGGACCGGATCCGTCCGTTCCCACGCCCCCCTGTAATTCTGCGCAATTTGCGGTTTTCCCCGCTTCCTGCCGGGAGTTTGGTCTTACACCCCCAGCTCGAAGCGCTGGATGTAGTTCTCCTGGTCCGCGAAGGACATGTGGGTGAAGTAGGCCGAGAAGCCCGCGATGCGGACGATCAGGTCCTGGTAGTCCTCCGGGTGCTTCTGCGCTTCCCGCATTACCGCCGTGTCCGCCACGGTGAAGTGGAACTGGATGCCCCCCAGGCGGAAGTAGGTGGAGATCAGCTCCCGCACCTTGCCCACCGCGTCGTCGCCGCGGACGGAATTGGCGTCAAAGCGGACGTTGATGGCCCCGCCGCAGCGCAGTTTCTGCCAGGGCATCTTGCTCACGCTCTTCACATAGGCCAGGGGTCCGTTCTTCACGCAGTCCTGCCGGGGATCGGAGGAGATGGAGAGGGCTTCCCCGGTCTTGCGCCCGTCGGGGGTGGCCCACTGGAACATGCCGCCCATGACCCAGTAGAGGTCCAGAGCGCCGCAGTTGTTGGTGCCGCAGTTGACGCCGGGGCGGGAGTTGAAGTAGTCCACCCAGAGGTTCGTGAACCAGCGGACGATGGAATCCGGCCCCTCGTCGTCGTTGCCGTAGTGGGTGAGGGAGTTGAGGATGCGCTGCCGCAGCAGCTCGTGGCCCTCCCAGTTGGCGCAGAGGGCGTCGTAGAGCTCTCTGGTGGTGACGGTCTTGTCCTCGAAGCAGAGCTTTTTGATGGTGTAGAGGCTGTCCCCCACGGTGGCGATGGCGCTGATCATGCTGCCCATGCCGTTGTAGGTGGCCCCGCCCCAGGTCACGTCCTTGCCCTTTTCCAGGCAGCCCTCGGTCATCATGCTGGCGGAAAGCACCGGCCAGGCCGTCTCGAAGACCAGGGCGGCGAAGTGGTACATCCGGGCCATCTCGTCGATGTAGTGTCTGCACTGCCGCTCGAATTCCGCCTGCAGCTCCTCAAAGCTCTCGTATTCGTAGAGCTTCTTGCAGGGGAGCTCGCCCTCCCGTCCGCTCATGGGGTCCTTGTTGCCGTGGATGACGTACTGCAGGACGTTCATGAGGCTGCTGCCCGCGCCGAAGGAGCCGCAGTTGGCGGCCATGGACCACTCCTTGCCGCTGATGGCGGGCTCCACACAGCCGAAGACCGCGTAGCGCCGGGCGTCCTCGATGGGTACTCCCCGGTCCAGCATGGCCTTGATGATCACGTCGTCGTTGTTGAACTGGGGCATGCCGCCGCTGCGGATGGAGCACTGGATGGCGATGGCCCAGATCCGGTCGGGGGTGAACTGGTTGATGCGCAGGGCCAGGCTGGGCTCCGCCACCCGCAGGCGAAGGTAGCTGAGGAGCACCATTTCCGTAGCCAGGTTGTAGTCCCCGCCGCTGCCGTCGGCCTTCATGCCCCCCACGGTGATGAGGCTGCCGGCGGCGATGTTCTGCATGCCGCCCTGGAGATCGAAGAAGGTCTTTCCGGTTTTATGGGCGTCGATGAGCTGCTGGTTGCCAGGCTTGGGGAACATGATGATCTGGTCGCCGATGTGCAGGAGGAAGGCGTCGAAAAGCTCCTGGGCTTCCTCCCGGGTCAGGCGTCCTTCGGCGATGTCCTTCTCGGCCAGGGGGCCCAGGAAGGAGTCGATGAGGCCGGGACTGTCGGCCCAGTGGGTGCCGTCGGCGATCAGGAGGTACTGGTAGAAGAACATGGTCTGGATGCCCTCCCAGAGGGTCCTGGCCGGGTGCTCCATGATCCAGTCGCAGCTGTCCGCCATCCGGAGAAGCTCCGCCTTCCGGGTGGGATCGGCCGTGGCCTCCGCCTTGTCCCGGCAGCCCTGGGCGTAGCGCTTGGACATGAGGATCATCCCGTCGCAGACCTTGATATAGGCCCGGTAGAAGAGCTCGCTGCGCACGTTCTCCGCCGTGGTGTTCTGCCGGATGGCCTCCAGCTTTTCCTGAGCGATCCGGCGGCACTCCCCGAAGCCCACGGTGACGGCCCGCTCGTAGCCCGGGCAGAAGTGGCCGGGGTAGGAGCCGTTGAGGCTCTTCATCATGCCGCCCCGCTGGGCCACGAAGTCCTCGGGCATGAGGCCCATGGCCGTGGCGGCGATGCTGTTGTCCTCCCAGTACTTCGCGGCCTCCAGGATCCAGGCCCGGTCCTCGTCGGAGACCCACACGCTGCCGGGCACCTGCCAGGCGGCGCGGAAGCGCTCGTCGGTGTCGCCGAAGCAGCCCTCGATCCAGCTGATGGGGGTCTGCTCAATGTCGAAGTGGACCGTGCGGCACTGGGGACCCGCGTCCCCCAGGAAGATGTCGTCGTCCTCGATGTTGACTTCCCTGGTGGTGAGCCAGGTGTAGAGATAGCCCGCCCGCTTGAGAATGGGGTATTCGTTCTTGTGGGTCTTGTAGTACTCCGTGATGATGCGGTTGCGCTCGAAGTTGAGGCGCAGATCCCGGTTGATCCTCTTCCGCTTTTCCTTGAGGCCCTGGATGCGCTCACTGATGGGGTAGTCGAAATTCTCCATGTTCATCTCCTTCCTGCGCCTTGCGGCGCGATCCTCCTGTTTCGGATGCTGTTCTAATGGATCTGCGCAGGCAGGCCCCGCTTCTGGAAGACTTTCAGGGCCTGCTCCATAAAGGACTCGGAGGGCGGCTCCACGTTTTTGAGCCGGTAGGGACGGCCCAGCCGCTCATACTTCATGCGCCCCGCCTGGTGGTAGGGCAGCAGCTGCACCAGCCTCACCGCCGCCCCCAGGCTCGCGCAGAAGTCCGCGGTGGCAAGAATGTTTTCCTTCCCGTCGTTCAGCTTGGGGATCACCGGGAAGCGGATCTGCAGGGCCGCTCCCTTCTCCGCCAGAAGCCGGGCGTTGCGTAGGATCGGCTCGTTGGGCACGCCGGTGAGCCGCTGGTGCATTCTGGAATCCATGTGCTTGAGGTCGTAGAGGAAGAGGTCCACATAGGGGCAGATCTCCTCAAAGCGGGCCGCAGGGGCAAAGCCGGTGGTGTCCAGGCAGATGTGGATGCCGCTGTCCTTCAGCTTCTTTGCCAGGTTCAGGGTGAAGTCGAACTGGGCCATGGCCTCCCCGCCGGAGATGGTGACGCCGCCGCCGTTTTGGAAGAAGTCCACGTCCTTCATGAGGCGGGCATAGACCTCGTCCACCGTGGTGTCCCACCCGGCGGTGTAGAGCGCGCCGGTGACGCACTCCCCGGCGCAGCGGAGGCAGCCGGAGCACTTTCCCCGGTCGATTTCGATCTTCTCCACCAGCTCGTCCGTCCCCATGCGCTTGGAGGGGGAAGTCCGCCGGATGGCGCCCTCCGGGCAGGCGCGGAGGCAGGCGTCCCGGCAGAGCTCTGCGCCCAGGCATTTCAGCTCCAGCCAGCCCAGCTGGAGCGCGTAGTCCTGGGATTCCGGGCTGTGGCACCAGAGGCAGCGGAGCGGGCAGCCCTTGGTGTAGACCGTGGTGCGGATCCCCGGCCCGTCGTGGACGGCATAGCCTTGGATATCATAGATTCGCCCCGGGGCGTTAACGTATTCCAATGCGGCGCCTCCCTTGCAGTTGCTTATGTTATCTTGCTATGTATTATACGACATACCGCGCCCCGGCGCAAGGGCTTTGCGGAAATCGGCGGTCCGGATGCGGAGCGAAGAATAATAATATAGACCACCTTCCGGACGCTGTGCTGCATCCGGGAGGCTCGTTATGGCACGCCGGGTATCCTATACTCTTATGATCATGCGGGCGGCGGTCCCCTGCCTCCTCAGCCCTTCGGCGCAGGGGGCGGCGCGAAGAAGGCGGGGGCGGGGACGCTGTTGTCCTCCTGGAAGAGGAAGCGGAGGGCATCCTGGAGATACTTCCCCCAGGAGGTGCCCCAGTGGGATTCCCGGCTGTCAATGAGCATGCAGAGCTGCCGGTTCGTAAGCTTCAGCTTGTCCTTCATCCGCCGGTAGACGGTGACCGTGGAATTCATGATGGTGACATCCACCCCCTGGTCCCCGCTGTACATATAGAAGCGGGCATTTTCCAGCCGCTTGGGGTCATAGGCGTCGATCAGCTCCAGACAGCTCTCGTCCAGGATGTCCAGGCCGGGGGACAGGTCCAGGGACCGGCCGAACACCTCCGGGTCCTTCTTTAACAGCTTTTACAGCGTTTTTGCTTTCAGCGCCTTCCGTGGAACGATGCGCCGGTATTTGACCGACGGATAGCCGATGACCATGCAGGTCACGACCTTGTGTCCCCGCGGCAGCTCCAGCAGCTCCCGAAGCCCTTCGCTGATCCTGGCGCATTCACAGAAAAAGCCACTGTACAGGACGCCCAGGCCCAGGCTCTCCGCCATGATCTCCATATAGGAGCTGGCAAGGGCCGGGTTCACCTCGTCTGCCCCGGACACCGCCAGGACCAAGGGCGCGCCTTTGAAGAAAAAGTTGTCGGTGATCCTGACGTCGATCTGCTTGAGAAAGGCCGCCGGCCCTGCGCCGAGCTTGTCCCCGTTCCGGAAGATGTCCACGCAGATCGCTTCCGCCTCCGCCTGTCTGCTTCCCAGGATCGTGAACGACACACCCTGAAAATTGCCCCCGGTGGGGCTGTATCTGCCCGCCTCCAGGATCTTTCGGACCTTTTCCTCCTCCACCGGCTGTGACGTAAAGCGGCGGATCGTCCGCCTGCTGCGCAGAGCGGAAAGAAGCGTGTGGCTGTCCAGCACGGTCATGGGGACGACCGGCTCCTCCTCACAGGGGTACTCCGACATGCGGATCGCACCCTGGGGACAGATCGCGCAACAGTGTCCGCACTCGATGCAGACGGGTTTCGTGAACTTCGCCTTGCCCTTCTCCATCCGGAGACAGGAATTCGGGCAGTCGTCCACGCACAGCGAGCAGCCGACACATTTTTCTTCGTTGATGATGATCTGATTCACGGTGTCCCTCCCGAAGCTTGACTCTCTCAAAGGCCGTAATGCTGTCGTTTAAAATATAGCATAGGATCGATGTGAGGTCAAAAGAAACCTGCCCGCGTTTTCCTTCGCAGGCAGGCACGGTATTCCAGAGTTGTCATATTGACTATGAAAAACGCCTCCCGGCGCAGTGTCTGCACTCGGGAGGCGCGCTCTTCTGTCAGATCATGCCGAAGGGGGCTTAGTTCTGCCAGTCCTCCTGCAGGCACTTGCCGCAGGAATCGCACTTCTTCTGGGGGTTGTACTTGCACTGCACCGGGCCGTTGTAGTACATCTCCATGGTCTTTCCGTCGGGCAGGTCGTAGATGCCGCCGAACATGGGGGTGAAGAGGGTGGCCAGGAACAGCACCGGCTTGTTGATCTCCTTGAAGTTCAGCGGGCAGTGATACACGCCGGCGGGGATGCGGATGATGGTGGGCTTGGTGATGACGTAGGTCTCCGCCTCCTCTCCCTTGCCCAGGGTGAATTCGATCCGGGCGTCGAAGTCAAACACGTTGGGGAAGGACGCGCCCAGGAACACCAGGAATTCGTCCTTGGCGTGGCGGTGCTGGATCCGGTCCAGGAAGAACGGCTTCACAAAGATCTGATAGCTCTGGTTGAACTCCGAGCCGGGGATCTGGCTGGCCCCCCGGAAATACGCCTGGGGCTTGACGACGAAATCCTCCGGGTCGCCTTCCGCCACCACCTCGTTCCGCTCCTGGGGGAACTCGAAGACCAGCTTGCCGAACTTGCTCTCCTTCTTTGCGTCCTCCGTCAGGATGTACTTCTTCTCTCCCCCGGGCTCCTGCGCCGTCCGCAGGTCAAAGCCTTTCTCTGCCATGATACTGTCTCCTTTCTGGATGTTGTTTCTGAGCGGCCGCGGCGGAGGCTTGCACCCGCAGCCATATATTTTCCCCATTGTAGCACAAAAGCTCCGGCGTGTCACCTGTCTGGAAGCCGCGATAGCAAGGTTTTTTGATGATCGGGATCGACGCCTGGCTCCTTCTCCGGGGGAAGAAGCGGCTGAGCCGGAAGGAGATCATCGCCTTCAGCCTCTATCTGGCCGTTCCCACCGCCGCCATGGTGCTCCAGCCCTTCCTCTACGGCGTATACTTCATCGTGCTGGCCACCATCCTGGCGGCCCTGGTCATGTATGTCTTCATCATTTCCGACCAGACGGAGCGCTACACCCGCCAGGTGGAGGAGAACGCCGACCTGCAGGTGGAGATCATGCTCAGCCAGATCCAGCCCCACTTCCTCTTCAATACCCTGGCGGCCATTGGACGCCTCTGCCGGAACGACCCGGAGGCGAAGGAGGCCGTCAACAAATTTGCCCGTTATCTCCGGGGCAACATGGATTCCCTGTCCCACCAGGAACACCGCATGAAACAACGGCTTCACACACAATGGATGAAAGAGCACCCAAGGTTTTGTAACTATTTGTAACCGTCTTTCGCATTAACCCATCCCCTTTGCCACGGAGCTGGCGCATACCCAGGCCTACCTGGAGCTGGAGCAGCTCCGCTTCGGCGAGGAGCTGCGGATCGTCTGCGATTTGCAGACCACGGAATTCCTGCTGCCAACGCTCACCCTCCAGCCCCTGGTGGAAAACGCGGTGCGCCACGGGGTCCGGGCCAGGGAGAACGGCACGGGCACGGTGAACATCGCCACCCGTGAACATTCGGACTGCTACGAGATCATCATCACCGACGACGGGCCAGGCTTTGACCCTGCGGCGAAGAGACCGGAGGACGGGCGCTCTCATGTGGGCCTGGAGAACGTGCGGGAGCGGCTCCGCCGCGTCAGCTCCGGGGAGCTGCGCATCGAATCCGCCCCTGGAAAAGGAACTAAGGCGATCATCCGTCTGCCGAAATGACCGGGAAAATGAAAGCTGTCCCCGCGTAAGGAAGTGAAGAAATGCGGCTGATCCCCGGCAAGACAAAGGTGCATCCTCCGAAGCGTCCACGCGGGGTACAGCGCCAACATCGTGAAGCTGGAGCGGCCCATCATGTACGACCGCTACCTGGACAGAGAGTACGCCAAGCTGGACGACCTGAGCGGCAGCTACGAGAACGGTATGCTCAGTGAGGAAGAGCTGAAGGCCCGGGTGGAGATCGAGTACGACCGCATCAACGAGCTGCGGAGCTACTGCGATAACAACAAGGTGATCGCGCCCTTCTACTACCTGGTGCTCTTTGAGAGCGACAAGCGGCAGCTGGAGATCCAGATCCGGGAGGCGGAGCAGCTGTTCCACACCGGGGAGCTGACGGTGCGGCGGCTGGACGACAAGGGCCTGGCGATCTTCCTCAAATACACGAATCAGATCGACTTCGACGAGCGGGACGCGGAGAAGCTGCGTCCCGAGGACCTGTACCTCTGGGCCCAGCCGGACACGGTGGACATCCGTGTGCGGCGGGTGGAGGTGAACCACATCGTGACCCACAACTTCCGGGTGGTGAACTACCCCACCACGGTGGGGGACGCCTGGCTGGCGGGGGTGATGAGCATCCCGGGGACGAAGGTGGTGGTGAAGTGCCGGCCCATGGACCGGACGAAGGCGGTGCGGAACATCGACCGAAGCCTCCAGGAGCTGCGGGGCCAGTGGAGCGCCACCAGCGTGGACTCCCGGCGTCTGGAGATCGAGACCCACCTGAACACCCTGCAGGACCTGCTCACCACCCTCCAGAGCGACAGCGAGGCCCTGCTGGAGTGCAATATCTACATCACGGCCTACGACATCGTCTCCACGAGGAACAACCTGCGCATCCCCCAGCCCCCCACCAGCGAGCTGCCCACGGTGAACGAGATGAAGAAGAACATCCGGCGCTCCTGGCAGGAGAGCGGGTTCCGGCTGAACAACATGGAGTTCGACCAGGTGCAGGCCTTCATCGGCTCCCAGGTGAGCGCGCTGGACCCTTTAGCCAAGGAGGGGCGGGGCATCGCCAGCAACACCGTGGCGGCCTGCTTCCCCTGGATCTTCGCCCACATCTCCGACGAGGGCGGGGTGAAGCTGGGGCAGAGCGACGGGATCCCGGTGTTCATCGACTTCTTCCGGCGGGACAGTGAGCGGGTCAACTCCAACATGGTGATCGTGGGGAAGTCCGGCTCGGGCAAATCCTACGCCACCAAGTCCCTGCTGGCCAACCTGGCCGCAGAGGACGCCAAAATCTTCATCCTGGACCCGGAGAACGAATACACCGAGCTGGCGGGGAACCTGCACGGGCAGATCATCAACGTGGGGAACGCCCAGTACGGGCGGCTGAACCCCTTCCACATCATCACGGCCCTGGACGACGATGAGGCGGGGGACTCTGGCCCCAGCGGGAGCTACGCCACCCACCTGCAGTTCCTGGAGGAGTTCTTCCGGCAGATCATGCCGGAGTGCGAGAAGGACGCCATGGAGTATCTGAATACCCTGGTGGACCACATGTACCTGACCCACGACATCACCCAGGAGACGGACCTGAGCCTGCTGCGGCCGGAGGACTACCCCATCTTCGACGACCTGTACGACCAGATCCTGCAGGAGTTCCAGAGCACGGACAACCCTTTCACCCGGGACCTGCTGCGGACGCTGATGAACTACGTGGCCAAGTTCTCCAGCGGGGGGCGGAACGCCAACATCTGGAACGGGCCCAGTACCGTTACCACGGACGAGAACTTCACGGTCTTCAACTTCCAGAGCATGCTGGCGAACCGGAACCAGACCATCGCCAACGCGCAGATGCTCCTGGTGCTGAAGTACATCGACAACGAGATCATCAAGAACCGGGATTACAACACCCGGTACAAGGCGCGGCGCAAGGTGGTGGTGGTGATCGACGAGGCCCACGTGTTCATCGACGCCAAGTACCCCATCGCGCTGGACTTCATGTTCCAGCTGGCGAAGCGGATCCGGAAATACAACGGCATGCAGATCGTCATCACCCAGAACATCAAGGACTTCGTGGGCTCGGAGGAGCTGGCGCGGAAGAGCACGGCGATCATCAACGCGTGCCAGTACAGCTTCATCTTCGCCCTGGCCCCCAACGACATGCAGGACCTGGTGAAGCTGTACGAGAAGGCGGGAGGCATCAACGAGAACGAGCAGGAGCAGATCGTGCAGGCGCCCCGTGGCCAGGCCTTCGCGGTGATGAGCCCCACGAGTCGCTCCACCTTCCAGGTGGACACGGCGCCGGGGATCACGGAGATGTTCGAGGAGCGGGAGTACCGGAGCCGCTACTTCTCCGGGGAGGAGGGGGGCGGAAAACTGGGAGGACTTTGTGGGCCCCAGCCGGGAAGCCCACGAGGAGGCCCTGGCCCGCCGGTGGCGGCCCCAGGCATTGGAAGAGGAGACGCCGGCGGACTACGGGGGAAGCCGTGTGGTCTTCCAGGAATTCGACGAGGAGGAGTACGCCGCCCTTGAGGAGGAGCGGCAGCCGGGTCTCACTTCCGGCGGGGTGACCCTGGAGTTCGGGGAGGAGGACGAGGAGGAAGCCTGGCCCGTCGTGCCGGAGTCCGTGCCCCGGGACTACGGGCCGGAGCCAGGAGCGGGTCTGGACTTTATGGGTGCTCCCAACGGAGCGGAGGCCCAGTCGGTCTTCGGGACCATTGCCTCGGCGCTGAGCCGGATGGCGGACGCCGCCGAGCGGGGCGGGGGAGTCAATCCCTTCGCGCCGGCAGCCTATCCCGCGCCGCCGCCCGCCGCCCCGCCCGTCTACGCGGAGGAGGCACCTCCCGAGGCGGGAGAGGATGCCCTCTCCGCGGCGCTGGAAGCGCGGCTGCGGGAGATGGACGAGCTTCTCCGCCGCCTGCAGGAGGAAAACGAACTCCTGCGCACGGGAGCCTACGCCCCGGCGGCGGCAGCGCCGGAGGTCCCGGCGGCAGCCGAGGGCGCGCCGGTCATAGAGGCGGAGAACGAGCCGGAGCCGGAGGAGGAGGAGCCGGAACGGGGTCCCTTCGACGGGCTGGAGGACGAGGACTACGCCGAGGGAGAGGACGGGGAGCTGGTGTCCCTGTTCCGGGCCTCCTGCGAGCTGGAGGACGAGGACGAGGAGCCGGAGGAAGACGAGGAGGAAGAGGACGAGAGCGAAGACTTCGACTTCGACTTTGACGAGGATGAGGACGATGAAGACGAGGACGAGGATGAAGAAGAGGAATACGGGGATGAGGAGGAGTCCGACGAGGACGAGGACGATTTCATGACCTCCTTCTGCTCCTTCGCCTCCAGCCTCATGAGCATGACGCCCTTCGAGCGGATGCGGGCCAACGGCAAGGAGGTCATGGCCATCACCCTGGAGGACCTGGACGCTGAGGTCAAGGCCCAGGCCGAGCAGCGCCGCCGGGAAAGGGAGGCCGCCGCCGGGTAAGGATGGATCACGTGGGATGCGGGCTGCTGTCCGCATCCCCCTTTTCTCTTCGAGGACTGATCCTTTCAACATATTTGGTAGCGGGAATACCGATGATGCTTGCAATTCCAAAGGATATCTGTATAATGGAAACAGAGTAAAACGCAGGGGACGTTCGGGACGGAGGACAGCCGTGAGCGACATTCAGATGACCAAGCTGGCAAACTGCGCGGGCTGCGGTGCGAAGGTGGGCGCCGGGGTGCTGGCCCAGCTCCTGGAGGGGCTGCCGGTGCACCAGGACGAGCGGCTCCTGGTGGGCTATGACCGGAGCGACGACGCCTCGGTATACGTCATCGACGAGAACACCGCCCTGGTGCAGACGGTGGACTTTTTCCCGCCCATCGCCGACGATCCCTTCACCTTCGGGCAGATCGCCGCCTGCAACGCCCTCAGCGACGTCTACGCCATGGGAGGCGAGCCGAAGCTGGCCCTGAACATCATGACCGTCAGCCCGAAAATGGACCGGGAGGCCATCCACGCCGTCCTCCGGGGCGGCTACGAAAAGGCCTACGAGGCGGGGGTCATCATCACCGGAGGCCACACCATCGAGGACAGCGAGCCCAAGTATGGCCTGGCCGTCACCGGCTTTGTCCACCCTCAGCGGGTCCTGAAAAACTGCACCGCCCGTCCGGGGGATGTGCTGCTCCTCACCAAGCCTCTGGGCGTGGGGATCCTCACCACCGCCGCCAAGGGGGAGATGATCTCCGGGGAGCTGCTGAAGCGGCTCCACGTGCAGATGACCACCCTCAACCGGGCGGCGCGGGACTGCATGCTCCGCTTTGAGGTCCACAGCTGCACGGACGTGACCGGCTTTTCCCTGATGGGCCACGCCTACGAGATGTGCTCCGGCAGCGGCTGCTCCATCCATCTCTGCGCCGACAGCGTGCCCTACCACAAGGAGGCCTGGGAGATGGCCAACATGGGCTTCGTGCCCGCGGGGGCCTACCGCAACCGGGCGTATGTGGAGCCGAATCTCCACTGGGCAAGGGAGATCCCCCTGCCCCTGCAGGACATCCTCTTTGACCCGCAGACCTCCGGCGGCCTGCTGATCGCCGCGGCGGAGAAGGATGCCGAAGCCCTGCTCCGGGCGCTGAAGGAGGAATCGGGCTTCGCCGCCCAGGTGGGCTATGTGACGGAAAGCGGGCCCAAGCCGCTGATCGTGGAGTAAGGAAAGAAGAATATATGGGGGTGGATCCGGCCCGGTGGCCGGCCCGGACTTCAAATCCGGTCGTGAGACGGTTCGCGCCGCCTCAGGTGTGTTCGATTCGCACACATCCCCGCCATTGTTCCCTTTGGAGCGGATCCAAAGGGAACACCGTGCCGTCAGGGAAAACACTGGCGGCACTCTTGGACTCATACTGCTTCCGTTGGGAAAAAGCGGAAAAGGGGGGCGGACCGATGGAAAAGCGCATCATCCTGGGAACGGCGGGCCACGTGGACCACGGCAAGACCGCCCTGGTCCGTTATATGACGGGGGTGAACACGGATCGGCTCAAGGAGGAGCAGACCCGGGGCATCACCATCGAGCTGGGCTTCGCTCCCTTCGACCTGCCGGACGGGCAGCGCATCGGCATCGTGGACGTGCCCGGCCATGAAAAATTCATCCGCAATATGCTGGCGGGGACCACGGGGATCGACATGGTCCTCTTCGTCATCGCCGCCGACGAGGGCGTCATGCCCCAGACACGGGAGCACATGGACATCCTGCGCCTCCTGGGCGTTTCCCGGGGCGTGGTGGCCCTGACCAAGATCGACCTGGTGGACGAGGAGTGGCTGGAGCTGGTGCGGGAGGACGTGGCGGAGTATCTGAAGGACAGTCCCCTCCGGGACGCACCGGTGGTGGAGGTCTCCTCCGTCACCGGGCAGGGCATCGACCGGCTCATTCGGGCCATCGGGGAAAAATGCGCCCAGGTGCCGCCCCGCTCCAGCCGTGGGATCGCCCGCCTGGCCATCGACCGGGCCTTTACCGTGTCCGGCTTCGGCACCGTGGTGACGGGGACCCTCTGGAGCGGCTGCATCCGCCTGGGGGATACCATGGAGCTGCTCCCTGCCGGACGAGAGGTGCGGGTGCGCTCCCTCCAGGTCCACGGGGAAAAGCGGGAGGCGGCGGAGGCCGGGGAGCGGGTGGCGGTGAACCTGCCCGGCGTGGAGAAGGAGACCGCCGAGCGGGGCGGCTGGCTCATGACCCCCGGGGCCATGGAGGAGAGCCGGAGGATCGACGTCCGGCTGGAGCTGCTGCCCTCTGCGCCGGAGATGAAGAACCGTGCGAGAGTCCACGTCCACCACGGCACCGCCGAGGCCTTGGCGAGAGTGGTGCTGCTGGACCGGGACAGCCTTCCCCCCGGAGAGAGCTGCTACGCCCAGCTGGAACTGGAGACGCCCCTGGCCGTCCTGCCGGAGGACCGGATGATCTTCCGCTTCTATTCCCCCGTGGTCACCATCGGGGGCGGCACGGTCCTGGACCCCAGCGCCCACAAGCACCGGCGCAAGAGGCTGGAGGAGGACCTGGGCCATCTGGGCGCTCTGCAGAGCGGGGACCCGGAGAAGATCCTTCTGGCCTCCATGAAAAAGGAGGCGGAGCCCTGGACGAGGGCGCGCATGGCCTCCTGCTTCACCGGGGATGAGGCTGCGGCCGCCGCCGCCGCCGAAAAGCTCACGGCGGAGGGGCTGCTCACCGCCCTGCCGGAGGAGACCTGGACGGAGGCCTCCGCCCTTCAAGGCCTCACGGAAAAGCTGGAGGGCTGGCTGCGGGACTATTTCGGGAAGTACCCCCTGCGCTTTTCCGTCCCCAAACGGGAGGCGGTCCAGGTCCACTTCCCCCATATGGACCCCAGGCAGCAGCGCGTTCTGCTCCGATACCTGGAGGACCAGGGGGTGATCTCCCAGGACGAGACGGGACTCTGGCCCGCCGGGTGGACGCCGAAGCCCGACGCCAGACAGCAGAGCATCATGGATCGGGTACGATCCTTATATCAGGAAACGCCGCTGACGCCGCCCCGCTGGAGCGAGGCCGTCGCAGCGCTTCAAATACCGGAACGGGAACAGGGCGAAGTGCTCACCTGGTTCCTGCGCTCCGGGGAGCTTGTCCGCCTTTCCGGCGACGCGGTGATCTCCCGCGCCGCCCTGGCTCAGGCGGAGGAGACCCTGCGCCAAGGGACCGGAGGGGAGCCCTTCACCCTGGCCCAGGCGCGGGACCTTTTGGGCTGCCCCAGAAAGCAGGCCCAGCAGCTGATGGAGTATTTCGACCTCACGAAGCTGACCCGCTGGGACGGGGAGAAGCGGCACTGGCTGTCCGCTTCCCGCGCCGGCGCGTCCGACGGAATGGGAAGGGAGTGACGGGAAGGAGAAAAGACGGAAGACAGTATGGCTTTCGGCCCAACGCCGGGATGGCGGGGCCGGAACGGAACAAGGAGGTTATGATTTCCATGAAAAGAAACAGGATCCCAAGAGTCCTGGGGATCGCCCTGGCGGTCTGCCTTCTCTTCGGGATCATGGCTCCCGCTGCCCTCGCCGATGACAGCGTGGTCTTCGGGGCCGACGGGAGCGTGACCGTCACGGTCATGAATCCCCTGGGGGAGATCACACCCCCGAAAAACCAGCCTCTCGCGGAGCGCCTGAGCACGCTGGAGGGCAAGAACATCGCCCTGGCCTACTACGGCAAGGCCCAGAGCCCCCACGGGGTGCGGGCCGTCGGCGAGCTGCTGGAAAAGGACTTCGGCGTCACGGCCACCCTGTACAACATCGGGAACGCCACGGGGGCCAAGCCGCTGGAATACTACGAGACCCTGGCCTCCTACGACGCCGTGGTGCTGGGCGTGGCGGACTGCACGCAGAGCGCCTGGTGGGGAGCCTATCACGCCATGATGGTGGAAAAGCTGGGCACCCCCGCCGTCGTACTGGTCCATCCCGCCTACGAAAAGTCCCTGAACGTGGGCGCGGCGGACAACGGCATCACCGGCCTGCGCCGGGCGGTGCTGGACGGTTACTACTACAGCGTGGGCTGCCACCAGATGAGCACCGCCTCCACCACAGATTTTTTGCGCAATGTCGCCTTTGTGACGGGCACGAAGCAGACCCCCGAGAGCGTCTATGACCAGGTGAAAAAGGCCCTCACTTCGCCCCTGACGGCCGCTGAGAGCAGCCCGAAGGCCATCACCCTGCGGGACCTCTACGGCTGGAAGAGCTCCGATCCCGATCCCGCGGGAGCTACCTTCACCCTGAAGGCGGCCAGCGAGGAAAAGGCGGCGATCCGCTTCAATGAGATGTCCATGGAGCTGGGCTTCGGCGACGGTCTGCCCCTGGTGATGCCTCTGCCGGAGCTGGTGGAGGACATGCTGGCGGCCACCACCCGGGACCGGAACGACGTGATCGGAAGGATCATGCCCCGGGGCGGCCTCATTACCGTGGAAAAGGCGGCGATCAACTCCGTCATGGCGGGAGCGAGGCCCGAATACTTCCCCGTGATCCTGGCGGCTCTGGAGGCCTACGCCAGCTCCTGGGAGGAGGGGAACCTGCTTTACCACGCCCTGACCTCCAGCGAGAACTACTCCATGATGCTGGTCGTCAGCGGCCCCATCGTGGAGGAACTGAACATGTCCGGCCGCTGGGGCTACCTGGGCAGCGGCAACGAGGCCAACAACGGCATCGGCCGCGCCTTCCGCATGTGCGTGCGCAACATCGGCGTCAACCGCACCGGGGAGACCGACGGTACGGCCCGGGCCGGCCGGCAGAACGACATCGCCCTCACCGTCTTCGGCGAGGAGAACTACCTGCTTCCCCAGGGCTGGGAGGGGCAGAACGAGCTCCTGGGCTTCCGGAAGGACCAGAGCACCGTGACCCTGCTGGGCTACACCGCCTCCACCATGTACGGCGCCAACGGCGGCGTCAACTCCTCCTTCGACCCCATGCAGGTCCTCACCAATGTGCGGAACCAGAATTCCAATAGTCTGGCCATCGCCACCATTCCCCGGAACGTGGCGGACCTGGCCCGGAGCCAGAACGGCATCACCGGCAAAGCCAAGCTGCTGGACTATCTGACGGGTCTCAGCAGCGGAGGAAAGCTCCGCAGCCGCTACCTGCTGTGGCCGGTCATCGTGGGAGACCCGGACTCTGCCCGTCTGTACAAGGACTCCGGCACCCTCTACGGCACCGGCGCCTTCCAGAACCGGCTCATCACCGGCGCCACCCTGACCAAGGCCGGACGGGATGCCACGACTCCCGGCGCGCCCACAGCCTTCCAGGTCAGCCGGAACGGCTCCGGCGCCACCCTCACCTGGGCGCCTCCCGCCTCCGACGGCGGCAGCCCCGTCACCGGCTATCAGGTGTCCTGCACCGCCGGCGCGGCAGTGGGCGTCTGGAATCCCGGCGGCGCGGTGAGCGCCATCGCCGCCTCCATCTCCCTGCCTGCGGCGGCGACGGGCTCTGAGATCTCCACCCGGCCGGGAAACTTCCCGGCGGTCGAGAGAACGGCCGAGCCTGCCTGGGTGAGCCTGGGCGCGGACGCGCGCAGCTATACCTTCGAGGGGCTGGACCCCAACAGGGAATATGTATTTGAAGTCAGGGCCGTGAACGGCGTGAAAAATGCCGTGCAGGTCACCGCCTCCGGCAGCGACTATGTGCTGGACACCGGGGAGAGCGGCCGCGGCGCCTGGGCCCGCTAAGGGCAGAAACGCTTCCTGAAGGAGTATGAAACAATGAGTTTGACCCGAAGAGACCTTCGGTCACTGCTGGGCTTCCTGCTGGTGGCGGGGATCCTGCTGGGCTTCTTCCTTCCCACGACGGTGGGGGCGGTGAACACCTACCGCTTCCTCAACCCCCTGGGAACCGTGGAGCCGAGAGCGGATACCCCTCTGGCGGACCGGCAGCAGGTGATCGACATCCTCAACGGCACCGGCGAGCGGACCCTGCGCCTGGGCGTGGCCTGGTACTACAAGCCCCTGGACGCGGAGCCCCCCTACGCCATCGCCGAAATGCTCAAGGGAAAATGGGAAAAGGAGCATCCCGGACTGACGGTACAGCTGGTCATTCCGGACCCGGAGGCTCAGGGAATCGGCTCTGAGATCCCGGAGGACCCCCAGTATATCCCCGCGATCGGTCACGCGTGGAATATCCGGGCGGACATCGTGTATGATACCATGGCGGAGAAGGTCGACGCCATCATCATGGGGGTCGGCGATTGAAACTGCTGCTCGTGGTGGAGTTCCACCCATGTGAAAGCGTTTGAATCCCGCGGCATCCCCTGCGCCTATATGACCACATCCATGTTCCATCGCATTCAGAACCAGGGTTTCCGAGCCAACGGTATGTCCCTTGCCCGCCGGGTCGTCATGGATCACTCCCTGATGGCCACTGCCGAGCAGTACACCAGCGCCAACAACCGCCCCGGCCGTCAGGCCATGGATTATCTCAAGGAGCATGTGCTGAATACCACGGATTACGTGGATACGGAGTGGATGGAGTTCGCCGGCGTGGCGAACAAGACCGCTCTTCAGCAGGCGGAATACGCGCTGAGCGCTCCCCTGACCGAGAAGGAGCGCAATCCGAAGCCGCTGACCTACTATGACACCATGCAGGGCTTCGGCAACGACCGCTATATTGAAATCGAAGCCAGAAGCTACGCCGAGGCGCAGCAGATCTTCAACCACATCGCCATGATGGACGAGGGCTCCGGCTACGGCCCCGACCTGGACCGGGTCGGCACCAACGACGGCCTGGGCTTCTACGGCAACTTCGGCGACGGCCTGCCCCTGGTCCCCCCCACGGAGGAGCTGGTGCAGGAGATGCTGGCAGGCTCCGAGCGGGGCAAGTACCCCGACGACGTGCTGGGCTGGCTGAAATTCCAAGGCGGCGCGATCACGGTGGAAAAGGTCGCGATCAACGCAGTTATGGCAGGCGCAAAGCCGGAGCATTTCCCGGTGATCCTCACCGCCATGGAGATGCTGGCCAGCGGCTGGGACTACGATAAAATGTGGTACCATGGCCTGGGCACCGGCAGCGACAGCACCCTTTATATCATGCTGAGCGGCCCTCTGGCGGAGGAACTGGGCATCAGCGGAGACATGGGCTCCGACGGCGGCGCGGGCAACGAGGTCAACGCCGTGATCGGCCGGGCCATTCGCATGTGCATCCGCAACCTGGGCCATATTGCCCTGGAGATCGACGATCACCAGTATAAAGGGCGCGAGCAGGATCATATCCTGATCCTCTTCCGGGAGCAGGAAGAGCTGCTGCCCGGCTGGAATCCCGAGAAATGGGATGGAAATCCCAGAACAAAAGAGATGTGGGTCCCCTACCACGTGGAGATGGGCTTCCGGCCTGAGGAGAGCACCATCACCATCTGGGCGGGCAATTCCACAGGCAGGACCGCCATCACCGGGGAACCCTCCTTCTGGTCCGGCGGAAGTCTTGCCGGCGCAAACGGCCTCTTCGGCGCAGATTCCTTCTGGGGCAGCGCCCTGGATACCAGCGCCATCAACTTTGCCGTCCTCTCTCCCGGCATGGCCCAGGTCCTGTACGATTACCAGGGCATCCGCTGTAAGGATGACCTGCGGGCCACGGCCAAAGCGCCGACCACCTATGACGGCGGCAACGGCGGCATGTATTACACCCTCAACCCGGTGGTGTCCG
The DNA here is from genome assembly GCA_017535635.1 of Oscillospiraceae bacterium. Taxonomy (GTDB): domain Bacteria; phylum Bacillota; class Clostridia; order Oscillospirales; family Oscillospiraceae; genus UBA1774. The sequence continues at coordinate 1,881 of JAFXTU010000025.1, read as the reverse complement.
GCGGCGAGCTGAACGGCACCCGCCTTTACGGGAACTACAGCTTTTACAACCGCCAGAACCATCAGATCCAGCTCATCACCGGCGCGACCCTTACGGAGAACGGCAAAGCTGCCTCCTCCTTCAACGAGAGTCACGTGGGCATCCGGGGAACGGAGACGGTGAGCAATACCGTGAGCTATTCGCTGGCCCAGGGCAAAAACGAGCCCGCTTCCAAGGCAGCCGACGGCGCCCATCTTCCCTCCGCGCCGAGGAACGTGAACGTCTCCGTCTCTCCCGGCACCATGCCGGGGCGGCAGAACGTCACCGTCACCTGGGACGCTCCGGAGGACGACGGCAACCTCCCCATCCAGGCATACCAGCTTGCCTACACCCACGGCGGCAACATCCAGTTCTACACCGTCACCAACGCACCCCTTGGCAGCGTGGATCTGGGCAACGCTGATGGCAACTGCTACGCGGCGGAATCCTACAGCGTCTACAACCATGTGGACCTGGGCTTCTTCGGCGGCATCCTGCAGAACAGCAGCGGCAACCGCATCTATTCGGTGGCCTCCGGGACCAATGCCTTCCGGGATCGCAGCTTCACCTTCTACAACATGCCGGAGGGTACGGAGTGCTTCATCCGGGTCCGGGCCGTGAACAACCTGAGAAATGCCCTGGAGCTGGACGGGACGGAGTGGATCGCCTCCTCTCTGGGCGGCAGCACCACCTTCTTCTGGTTCAGCGACGGCATGACCGCCCGGGCCAGCGGACGGGGAGCCTGGGGCCTCGCCGGCGGCGGAAAGAGCCTGGTCATCCCCGTGACGGAACGGGAAGATGCCTCGGTCAATCCCTTCCTGGATGTTTCCAAGACGAATTACTTCTACGACGCGGTGATGTGGGCCTACCATGCCCAGCCGCAGGTGACCAACGGCATCGACGCCACTCACTTCGGCCCCGGCAGCACGGTGACCCGCGGCCAGGCGGTGACCTTCCTCTGGCGCGCCATGGGCTGTCCGGAGCCTGCCTCCACGGCAAATCCCTTTGTGGATGTGGCTGAGACGCAGTACTTCTACAAGCCCGTCCTTTGGGCGGTGGAGAAGGGGATCACCAACGGCACGGACGCCGCCCACTTCACCCCCGACCAGACCTGCTCCACTGCCCATATCATCACCTTCCTTTACCGCACCCTGGGTGTCGGAACGGATGGCTGGTATCAGGCGGCGGAGGCCTGGGCACGGGAAGCCGGCCTGCTGGAGGGCCTTACGATCCGCGTTGAGCCCGGCGTGGATTGCCCCCGCAGCGATGTCGTCCTGTTCCTTTACCGCAAGCTGGGGTGATCCCGTTGATCGTCCGAAAACCCGCAGCGACGGGATAGCCAAAGCATGAAAAAGAGGGGCTGTAGCAAAACGCAAGTTAAGCTGCAGCCCCTTTTTCACGCTATGAAACAGTCACCAAACCGTCAAAACCCATGAGATGTGGAAAAACAGGAAACACCCTCCCAGACCCGAAGAAATACCAGCGGGTCGGAGAGGATCAATCTTCACTTTTGTGGAGAACTAAGCCGTATCTTTTTCAAACAACTGCGTGCCGGTTCGGTTTTTCTGAATCTTGGCATGCAGCTTGTTTATGTCGTAGGCTATTGCCAGAAGCAGAACCTCCGTTGTGACCTTGACTTGACCACGCAAAAGGAACTGGCGAAAATTGTAGTCTTGCTTCACCACACCGAAGGCTCCCTCCGATTGGATAGAGCGATTCATACGCAGGAGGATGCCCTGTTCGCTGGTGATCCGCTTCAAAGACGCTGCCCGTTGTTCAATGAATCGTTTGGAGACATGGATCTTCCGGTTGCCCTTCGATCGGGTGCAAGACTTCTTATGTGAGCAGGCAGAGCAATCATCG
>JAFXTU010000024.1 GCA_017535635.1 Oscillospiraceae bacterium | reverse complement strand
CTGCCGCCGGTTGAGGATCTGGATCACCCGTTCCAGCTCGGTGTCCCGGCCCACGATGTGGTCCAGCTTTCCGTCCCTGGCCTTTCCCGTCAGGTCCTGGCAGTAGCTCTCCAGGAATTTCCGTTTCCGGTCCCGGCCGGGGTTCTCCTGCTTGGGGGCTTCCCTGGCGGGCCGGGGCGGCTCCGGACCGGGGTTTGGATTGGGATTGGGATTCGGATTCCCCCCGAAAAGCTTGTTCAGGAACGGGAAGGTGGCGGTCTTGCCGCTTTCGTCGCTGGTATCGTCCGTAGGCGGAATGTCCTCAATGCCGCTGAGGGCCTCGGTCATCTCCGCGCTGAGTCCCTCGATATCCTCGTCCGTGATCCCCATATTCTGCATGAGGTCCTCCACGGGCTTGATGTTGAGCTCCTTGGCACATTTCAGGCACAGGCCTTCGTTGACGGTCTTGCCGTTCTCTATCTTTCGAATAAAAACAACTGCTACGTTTTTCTGACATTTGGCGCAGATCGGCGGCTGCATGGTTCCACTCCCTTTCCGATATCAACGCGAGTATACTACGCTGTTCATGCAAACTCAAATCGAAGTATTTCCAAGACTTCCTTTAAAGACCCAGGAAGCCGACCAGAGGGCAGGTTTTCATGGCCCAGCGGAGGATCATCATTTCGTTCATCTTCTCTTCCGGCAGCAAAAGTCCGGTGAAGCGGAGCGCCCAGGCGATGGCGAACACGTAGAGCAGCCCCTTGGCGATGCCCAGCACCGTTCCCAGGACGCCGTTGATGAGCTCCAGCCCCGGCAGCTTGAAGGCCAGGTTGAACAGATTGCCGATCACAGCAAAAACGATGATCAGCAGGACGAACATGATGATATAGGTCAGCACATAGGCGGCCACCGAGCAAAGCTTATCCACCAGAGCGACCCGGAGAGCAGGCCCGGTATCCGTCTGCTCCCCGGCCAGCTCCCTGGCGATGTTCTCCGCGGCGGACTGCAGGATGCCGCAGCCGTGGAGCGTCTCCAGGCTCAGGTCGTGGACGGTGGGTTCCTTGTTCAGCTTCTCAAAATGCTCCCTGGCCTCGGAATCCGCCGTGTCCACCACACCGCTGACGAAGGGCTCCAGCATCTTGGTAAACTCGCCGGAATAAGTGTCCGCCAGGATGTCGGCGGCATAGACCGAAAACAGCACCGCGCAGACTGCCAGCAGACCCGCGATCAGTCCATTGCGGTAGCCGCGCCAGGCACACAGGAGAATGATCAGCGCAAGCGCGATCTCCACGATCCATTTGAGCATGTGCTTTGCCTCCTCTACGGTTCAAAGATGGCGGCGCCGCCGCCGGAAATGATGATGGCAGCGCCATCGGAACGCATCACCGCAGCCTGGATGCCTGCGGTGCTCTGCAGCCGCCCCAGTTCCGCAAGTGCGGAGTCGTAGACGACCGTTTCATCGCTGTAACAGACGGCAAAGCGCTTCTCGGAGGCACTGATCCCGTTCACCTCGGAGGAGAGCTCTTTTTCCGCCAGAAGCTTTCCCTCCGTGTCCAGGATCAGCAGAGTTCCGGCGCTGCCCGCCCGGTATTTTCCCAGCAGAAGGATCACATAACCGCTTCCCGCGCAGGAATAGTCCTTGAGAAACTGTCCCTGGAAGGAGTATTCCCCCAACTGACTGCCGTCCCCCTTCAGGAAGATCAGCCGGTCGGAGCAGACCAGGAGGATGCGGCCGTCCGACAGATATTCCAGATCGAAGCAGGCGCAGTCCGGGAGGTCGACCTCCGCCAGGCTCTCCTCCTGATCGGTGCTGTAGATGCTGACGCTGCTCCCCCCCGCCGTCAGGCAGAGGATACTAACGCGGCGGGAGTCCGGGGAAATGCCGGTATCCACGGGATACCCGCTGCCGATGTAGACCCGGTACAGGGCGGTCCCGTCCGCCCGGACGACACTGACGGAGCCCTTGTAGCCGTTCTCTCCGGCCAGGATCGCGGCCACGCCGCCGTCGCTTATGTCCGCCGCCGTGACGCCCCCGGGAAAGCTCAGGTCCGTGGGCTCTCCGTTTTTCAGAATCGTAAACCCGGCCTCTCCCTCGCTCCAGACCGCGGCATAACCCTCTGTCCCTGCAATCTGCATCTGCGGATAGCTGCGGGGCGCGGAGCACAGGGTCTCGCCCCCTCTGCCGTAAAGGCGGCAGAGCACCTCCGAGACTGCCGCGAAGCCGTCTCCCGCCGGCGCGTAGACCGCGTTTTCCAGCCCGTTCAGATCCGCCTCGAAGGCGGAATTGTCCCTTCGGTTCAGGCGGCTTCCCACGACGCCGGAGGCCGCCAGGACCGCAACGGCCAGGATGACCAGAAGGATCAGGAGATTTCCGATGAACTTTTTCATCCTTCCATCAGCCTCCCAGCTTCGCCCGGATAGCGGACGTCCGTCATATACAGGCCCTGGGGCGGCACCGTCGGCCCAGCCAGGGTCCGATCCTTCTCCGCCAGGATCCGGGGAATGTCCTCCGGCCTCAGCTTTCCCAGGGCGGAGTAGACCGTCGTGCCCACCATGGCCCGGGCCATGTTGTAGAGAAAGCCGCTGGCAGCGATGCGGAAGGAGATGAGCTCTCCCTCCTGCCGGATCTCATAATCGTACACGGTACGAACGGTGGTCTTCACATTGGTGCCGACGCTGCGGACGGCGGCAAAGTCATGGGTCCCCAAGAAGCCCTCCGCGGCCCGGCGCATGGGCTCCAGGTCCAGACGCTCCGGCCGGAACCACACCCGATCCCGCTCAAAAGGATCCCGGACGCCGCCGGAGCGGATATAATAGGTATATTCCTTCCGGGTGCAGGAGAATACGGCGTGGAAGTCCTCCGGCACCTCGCAGGCCCCGGTCACGGCGATGTCATGGGGCAGAAGGGCGTTCAGCGCCAGGGGCAGCCGCGCAGGAGGAATGAAAACGTCACCGTCGATCCGGTAGTTCGCCAGGTATTTCCGGGCGTGAACGCCGGCGTCGGTCCTCCCGCAGCCAAGGACATGGATCTCTTCCTTATATAGACGGCTCAGGGCTGCCTCCAGGGTCTCCTGGACGGTGACTGCGTTTTTCTGCCTCTGCCAGCCGTGGTAGGCCGTCCCGTCGTAGCCCAGGCGCAGGGCTACCGTCCTCACAGCCCCAGCCTCCGCAGGGCGATCACCAGGGCCAGCATGAGAAGCCCCACGATCAGAGTGATCCAGTCCCGCCGCTCCATGGTCAGCACCTTGAGCTTGGTGCGCCCCTCGCCGCCGTGGTAGCAGCGGCTCTCCATGGCGGTGGCCAGCTCGTCGGCCCGGCGGAAGGCGCTGATGAACAGGGGCACCAGCAGGGGCAGCATAGCCTTCGCCTTCTGGATCAGGTTCCCGGTGTCGAATTCCGCGCCCCGGGCCTTCTGGGCGTTCATGATCTTGTCCGTCTCTTCGATCAGGGTGGGAATAAAGCGCAGGGCGATGGACATCATCATGCTCAGCTCATGCACCGGGACATGGATCTTTTTCAGGGGATTCAGGAGCTGTTCCAGCCCGTCGGTGAGCTGCAGGGGCGATGTGGTGTAGGTGAGCAGCAGAGTCCCGGCAATGAGCATCACGATCCGCAGGGCCATGGTCAGAGCCGTGAAAACGCCCTCCAGGGTGATGGTGATCCTCCAGAAACGGAGGAGGACTGTCTCGCCCCGATTGTAAAGGAGGTTCAGGATCGCCGTGATGAGGATCAGGATCAGGATCGGCTTCAGGCCGCTGAGGATGGTTTTCAGCCGGATCCGGGAGACGCCGATGCTGATCGCCAGGAACAGGAAGACCGCCAGATAGGAGATGGGGCCCTTGGCCAGGAAAAGGACGACGATATACAGGATCGTCATAACAAGCTTGGTCCGAGGGTCCAACCGGTGGACCAGGGTATCTCCGGGGAAATACTGGCCCAGGGTGATGTCCTTAAGCATTCTCCCCGCCTCCCTTCAAACCCAGAAGGGCGTCCATGGCCTGGTGGATGGTGTAGATCCCCTCCGGGACCGGCAGGCCGCGGGCGCGGAGGAGGGCCATCACCTTGGTGATGCCCGGGACCGTGAGGCCGATCCGCTCCAGCTCCTCCACATGGCGGAAGATTTCTCCGGGGACACCGTCCATCACGATCCGCCCCTCGCAGAACACGGCGAGGCGGGAAGCGAAGCGGGCGATGTCCTCCATGCTGTGGGTGATATAGATGACCGTGCCGTTCACTCTGGCGTGGTAACGGCGGATGTTGGCGATGATCTCCTCCCGGCCCCTGGGGTCCAGCCCGGCGGTGGGCTCATCCAGGACCAGGATGTCGGGCCGCATGGCGATAACGCCGGCGATGGCCGCCCGGCGCTTCTGACCGCCGGAGAGGTCGAAGGGGGACTTGTCCAGGAGCTCCGGGTCCAGACCGACGAAATCCGCCGCCTCCAGGACCCGCTGCTCGATCTCCTCCTTGTCCAGCTTCATGTTCTTCGGACCGTAGGCGATGTCCGCCCGGACCGTTTCCTCAAAAAGCTGATACTCCGGGTATTGGAAAACCAGCCCCACCCGGCTGCGGACCTGGCGGATCCGCTGGGGAGAGGAGAAAACAGCCTCCCCATCCAGAAGGACGGTGCCGGAGGTGGGCTTCAAAAGGGCGTTGAGATGCTGGACAAAGGTGGATTTCCCGGAGCCGGTGTGGCCGATGATGCCGATGAACTCCCCTTTTTCCGCCACAAAGTCCACATCCTTCAGGGCCACGTGCTCGAAGGGCGTGCCCTGGCTGTAGATATGCGTCAGTTTTCTGATCTCCAATAACGGCGCCAAGCTTCCGATCTCCTTAACTCTTATCCGAACACCCGGTACAGGGCTTCCGCGCATTCCTCCGCGCTGAGGGCGTCCAGGGGCATATCATAGCCCGCCTTGCGAAGCTCCCAGGCGAGACCCACCGTGGCGGGGACGTCCATCCCCGTGTCCCGAAGCAGCTCCACCTGGGGGAATACCTCCCTGGGGGAGCCGTCCGCGATGATCGCCCCGTCCGCCATCACGATGAGCCGGTCCGCGTCGATGCATTCGTCCATGTGATGAGTGATGAGGACCACGGTGATGCCGTTCTCCCGGTTGAGGCGGTGGACGGTGTCCAGCACCTCCCGGCGGCCGGAAGGGTCCAGCATGGCGGTGGGCTCGTCCAGCACGATACAGCGCGGGCGCATGGCGATGATCCCGGCGATGGCCACCCGCTGCTTCTGTCCCCCGGAAAGGAGGTGGGGGGCATGGTTCCGGTATTCGTACATCCCCACCGCTTTCAGGGCTTCGTCCACTCTCGTCCGGATCTCCGCCGTGGGGATGCCGATGTTTTCCGGGCCGAAAGCCACGTCGTCCTCCACCACGTTGGCGACGATCTGGTTGTCCGGGTTCTGGAACACCATGCCCACGGTGCGCCGGATCTCCAGCAACCGCTCCTCGTCAGAGGTATCCATGCCGCTGACGAAGACCTTCCCCCCCGTGGGCAGGAGGATGGCGTTCATATGCTTGGCCAGGGTGCTCTTCCCGGAGCCGTTGTGCCCCAGGATGGCCACAAAGGAACCCTCTTCGATCTCCAGGTCCAGCTCCTTCAGCACCAGGCCACGGCCGCTCTCGGCGTCGTATTCAAAATCCAGTTTTTCGGTGCGGATGATGTTCATAGTCTACCTCAGCGCTCCGACCCAGCGGCAGGCGGCGCCGCAGGGCAGGACGAGCCCGCTCTCCGTCACCGGCAGCCCCAGCTCCCGGCTCTCGCTTTTTCCGTCCCAGCGGGCGGAAAAGACCGTCTCCGAGAGATAGGTCAGCACGCTGGGGCTCAGCCCGGTGGTATAGGAATTGATCAGGACAAAGAGGGGCCTATCGCTCAGGACCCCGGCGCAGAGCTCCAGAAAGCTCCAGAGGCTGTCCTCCAGCTTCCAGACCTCCCCGGTGGGGCCCCGGCCGTAGGAGGGCGGGTCCATGATGATGGCGTCGTAGCGCTTCCCCCGCCGGATCTCCTTCTCCACGAACTTCCTGCAGTCGTCCACGATCCAGCGGACGGGCCTCCCTTCCAGGCCGGAAAGGAGGGCGTTTTCCTTGGCCCAGGCCACCATGCCCTTGGCCGCGTCCACATGGCAGACGCTGGCTCCCGCCGACAGGGCCGCCAGGGTGGCTCCGCCGGTATAGGCAAAGAGGTTCAGCACCCGTATCTCCCGGCCGGCGGAGCGGATCGTTTCCCGGATAAACTGCCAGTTGGCCGCCTGCTCCGGGAAGAGGCCGGTGTGCTTGAAGCTCATCAGCTTCACCTGGAAGGTGAGCTCCTGCCAGCGGATGCGCCAGGAGGGGGGGACGTCGGTTTTGATCCACTTCCCGCCGCCGGACTCCGAGCGGCGGTAGACCGCCTCCGCAGTCTCCCACAGGTTGCCCTTGGGCGTCTGCCAGATGGCCTGCGGGTCCGGCCTGCGGAGGATATGGCTGCCCCAACGCTCCAGCTTTTCCCCGCCGGAGCAGTCCAGCAGCTCATAATCCTTCCAGTCCCCGCTGATCCACATGGCCCGTCCTCCGCCATATACGCATAGCTCAAGTAATTATAGAGTATAGCACAAAGCATCTCATATCGCAATTAGTATTTTTCAATCCGCTTCCAGAGAGAAAAATGGCGGAGCGGAGTCTGTACTCCGCCCCGAACAGAGGTTCCTCTCAGTTTTTTCGCTCCGCCAGCTCCCGGGTCAGCCACAGGAGGAAACCCGGACTCCCGAAGCTCTCCTCCAGGATCCGGCAGGCCCGCTCCGTCTCTTCCCGCACCATGGCCCGGCACTGTTCCGCGCCATAGAGGGCAAGCATGGTGGCCTTGGCGTTTTTTTCATCGGAGCCCACGGGCTTTCCCAGCTCCTCCGTGGTGCTCTCCTCGTCCAAAAGATCGTCCCGGAGCTGAAAGGCCAGGCCCAGGGCCTGTCCGTAGTCCCCGGCGGCGGAAGCAAGGTCCGGGCGGGAAGCGGCCACGCAGCCCATCCTGCAGGCGGCGGAAAGCAGAGCCCCCGTCTTCTGCCGGTTCAGCAGAGTGATCTCCTCCGGGCTCAGGCGTCTTCCCTCCCCGTCCAGATCCAGGAACTGCCCGCCGCAGATGCCCCTCGCCCCGGCGGCCTCCGCCAGGATCCGGGCAGCCTCTGCCCTAGCTTCGGCGGAGGCGGGGGCGCAGAGCACGCTGGAAAAGGCCTCCGCCTGGAGGGCGTCCCCCGCCAGGAGGGCCATCCACTCCCCGTAGACCACATGATTCGTGGGCTTTCCCCGCCGCAGCTCGTCGTTGTCCATGGCGGGAAGGTCGTCGTGAATAAGGGAGTAGGTGTGGAGCATCTCCACGCCGCAGCCCATGTCCAGGGCGGGAGCATCCTCCCCCCCGCAGGCGCGGCAGAATTCCAGGGTCAGCACCGGCCGCAGCCGCTTCCCCCCCGCCAGGAGGCTGTAGCCCATGGCCTCCGTGAGCCGGTCCCGCCGGGGCATAAGCTCCTGGAGCCTCCGCTCAATGAGCTCCCGGTCCCGTTCCAGCCTTGTCTTATTCTCCAAGGTCGATCTCCGTTTCCACGGGAGCGCCGTCGGGGCCCTTGGAAAGGGCGACCACCCGTTTTTCCGCCTGATCCAGCAGCTCGCCGCAGCTTGCCGCCAGCTTCGTTCCCTCTTCAAAGAGCTTCATGGCGTCCTCCAGGGGGGCGTCTCCCCGCTCCAGGAGACGGACGACCTCCTCCAGCCGGAGCATTTTATCCTCAAAGCTCGCTTTTTTCTTTTCCGCGGCCATCGTCTATTCCTCCCCTTCCCGAACCTGACACAGAAGACTGCCGTCCGCCAGCCGCAATCGCAGCCGGTCTCCCGGCGCAGCCTCTTCCCGGCTGCGCAGGACCCTTCCGTCCTCCTTTTGGGCAATGGCATAGCCCCTTCCCAGGACCTTCAGGGGACTCATGGCGTCCAGCGCGGAGGCGTTTTGGGCAAGGCGCGTCCTTTTGTCGGAAAGCTTCTTTTGAAACGCGGAGATCAGCAGCGCCTGCGTGTGGTCCAGGGCGATCCGCCGGTCCGCCACGTAAGCTCCCGGGTCCGTCAGCACCCGCCGCTCCCGCAGCTGCTCCAGTCTCTGCCGGGAGGAGGCCAGCCGGGAAGAAAGGGCATTTCGCATCCGCTTTTCCATATTCCCGATCACCGAATGGAGCTCCGCCCGGTCGGGCACGGCCAGCTCCGCCCCATTGGAGGGAGTGGCGGCCCGCAGGTCGGCCACAAAATCCGCAATGGTCACGTCCGGCTCGTGGCCCACGGCGGAGATCACGGGCAGCTCGGAATCGTAGATGGCCCTGGCCACCCGCTCGTCGTTGAAGGCCCACAGGTCCTCAATGGAGCCGCCGCCCCGGCCGGTGATGATGAGGTCCGCCACCTTCCAGCGATTCGCGTAGCGGATGGCCCCGGCGATCTCCGGCGGCGCCTCCGCCCCCTGGACCCGGACCGGCAGCAGGATCAGCTTCGCCAGCGGGAAGCGCTTCGTCGCCACCCGGATCACATCCCGCACCGCCGCGCCGGCGGAGGAGGTGATGACGGCGATCCGCTCCGGATAAGGCGGCAGGGGCTTTTTGTGGGCCGGGTCAAACAGGCCCTCCAGGCGCAGCTTTTCCTTCAGCTGCTCGAAAGCCACATGCAGATCCCCCACCCCGTCGGGAGTCAGCTCCGTCACATAGAGCTGATAGGCCCCGTCCCTGGGATAGACCGTCACCCGTCCCAGGGCGACGACCTTCATCCCGCTCTCCGGCCGGAAACGAAGCCGCGACGCTTCCCGGCGGAACAGGACCGCTTTCAGCGTCGCTTCCTCATCCTTGATGGTAAAATAGTGGTGCCCGGAGGGGTAGACCTTGTAATTGGAGAGCTCGCCCCGGACATAGACGCGCTGAAGAAGGGTCTCCCCGTCCAGCAGATCCTTGAGATACCGGGTCAGCTCCCCTACGGACCAGATGTTCTCACTCATGCTTTTCCTGCTGGATGAAGGTGGCCAGGATCCCGTTGACGAAGCCCGCCGTATCCCGGCCCTCGTAGGTTTTCGCCAGCTCGACGGCCTCGTTGGCCGCCGCCCGATAGGGCACCTCGGGGAGATATAGGATCTCAAACATCGCCGTGCGCAGGATGGCGGCGGCGACCCTGGAAATGCGGTCAAAGGCCCAGTTCTTCGCGTACCTGGCGATATACTCGTCCAACTCCGGCGCGTGGGCGGCCACGCCCTCGGCCACCCGGCGGATATAGGCCATCTGCCGCTCGTCCTGTATTCCTCATAGACCGGATCCTCCGGTCCCAGGGTCGCGAAATACTCCGGGTCGAAAAAGAGCTCCAGCTGCTCCCGGATGTCGGTACGGTTCACCACCGCGGCGAAGCTCAGGTGCATGGCGATCTCCCGCGCTGCTGTTCTGGTCATCGGCTGTTTCCTCCACAGTGAAGAGGCGCGGAGCCCGGAGGAGGGACGCGCCTCTCTTCTCTTTTACGCCTTGGTCTTGTCAAAGGCGATGCCGGTGACATTGACGTTGACCGCAGTGACGGGAAGCCCCGTCATATCCTGAATCGCCTTGGAGGCCGCTTCCTGAATGCTCCTGGCGACCTTGGTGACGCTGTAGCCGAAGCGGACGGTGATAAAGGCCTCCACCGTCACTCCCTCCGGCGCGCCGGAGACCCGGACGCCCCGGGAGGCGTTCTTCTTGCCCATGAGCTCCGCCAGTTCCCCCGTCAGCCCCGTGCCGGGGCCGCCGTAGCCTTCCACCTCGTGCATGGCTTCCCAGGCGATGATGGCGATCACGTCCTCGGAAATGCTGACATTTCCGTCGTCCGTATTCCTGATGATATAATCCTTGTTTTCTGCCATGGTACTCCTCCCGCTCGCGGCGATCCAGCGCAGCGCAATGATCTGTACCACTCAGTATACCACATTGCCAAGAAAAAGGGAAGCTATTTCACTTCGATTATTTTGATCTGCTCCGTGGTCAGGGGCGTCTTTTCCAGCACGATGTCCGTGATGCGGCTGACGGCGGTAAAGGTCAGCCCGGAGACCGGGGCGCTCACCGCCACGATGGCGCTGCCCTCGTCCAGGAACACCAGGCAGTCGTCAAAGCCCTTGGCCATCACCAGGGCCTCGATCTCCGCCTCGGTGACCGCCCTCTGGGCCATAGTCGTGATGGCGTCGATGGCCCCGTTCACGGACTCCGTGGCCGCCGTCTCCGTTTCGGAGGCCTCCCGCAGGGTGTTCATGGCGCTGTCCCGCGCCTGCTGACGGCTCAGGCGGGCGGATGTGAAATACTCCGTCACAGGGCTGGCGGCGCTCACCGCCTTCGCCGGCGCTTCATAGAACAGATCCCTCTCGTTCCCCGGAGCCATCACGCTGAGGCTCTCCCGCCCCGGTTCCTCCGAAAGGGCTTCCTCCTGCCGGTTGTAGGCCCAGTTCAGGTAGACCGCCACGCATACGAAGAGGATGGCGGCCAGAATGATGGCGTTGCGTTTGATGATCTTCATAACTTACCCCCTATTTCGCCCTCTGGCGATGTTTTTGCTCAGGCTCCGGTCACCACGGTGATCCGGTCGGTGCTCAGGCCGGTGAGCGCCGCCACCGCCTGGGTGACGGCCAGACGCACTTCGCTGCCGCCTCCCTCTGTGACGATGAGGGCTCCCCGGTAGCGGGGATAGGCGATCCGCACCGTCAGGGCGCCGTCCCCCACCTGGGCCACCTGGCTCCGATCCTCATTCCGGTCCCGGTCCGTTTCCTTCTGCCGGTCCTGTTCCGTGTTGCGGGCGTATTCCCTCTCTTCAGAGGAGTCCAGGGTCAGCACTACCGTCACTTTTCCCGCGCCTGCGATACGGCTGAGGGCCGCCTCCATGCGCTTCTCCTCCGTTTCCAGAGAAAAGCTGAACGAGTCCTCCTTCCCCGCCTCGGTCTCTCTGCCCATCCGATCGGGAAGCAGCAGAAGGAGCAGCGCTCCCAGGCCCAAAAGGACCCATACCGCCTTCCGCGGTATCTTTTTCCAAACGCTAACCAGCATCTTCCCAGCTCCAGGTCTGCCTCTCCTCCGGGATCCCCAGCTCTCCGGCCAGAAGCCGGGACAGCCGTGCCCTCTGTTCCTCCGTCCAGTATCCCCGCAGCTCGGCTGCCCAGGGATAGGGCAGCTCCTCCCCATCCCGCAGCGTCAGGCGTACGCCGAGGCGCGGAATGCCCAGCCCGGCAGCCGCAGTCCATATATATTCCTCCGTCCTCTCCCGTATGAGTCTGTGCCAGGCTTCCCGGGAAAGGTCCTCCGTTTCCTCCAGGAGTCCCGCCTCCAGGAGCTTCTGCCGGGACAGGCTCTCCGTCAGGCGATCCAGGTCCAGTCGCTCCAGCGGCCGGATCAGCAGCAGGGTCAGACAGACGGCGCAGAGCAGCCTTAGAGCCCGCTTTCCCCCTCCCTCCGGCGCAATGGCGAGGACGACGGCACAAAACAGGGCGCCGGCCGCCATGGTCCGGACCCAATCCGCCAGGACCCGGATCACAGTGTCACCGTCCCCAGGAAAGCGTATACGGAAAAGAAGAGCAGCAGCGCGCAGGAACCGATGGCCCCCACCAGCAGACTCATGGCTTCGCCGAGGCGCTTCAGCAGAGTCCCCAGGCGGGAGTCCGTCAGCTCGGCGGCCACCGTGGATATCCCCTTCAGCAGAAGGCTCCGAAGCCCCGCCCGGAGGAAGGGGGAAAGGAGCAGCGCCGTCACCGCCAGGAGCCCGAAGCCGCCCAAGGTCTGCCGGATGACCCCAGCCGCTGCCAGGACGGAGGCGGCGGCATCCCCGGCGATGCTCCCCACCACAGGCAGGAGCGTGGAAACGGCGGTCTTGGCGGAGCGGACGACGGCGGCGTCTGCGGAGTTCGCCGTCAGCGCGGTCAGGCTGAGATAGAGGGTGAAGGCCAGCATCAGGCAGGTCATCGCCGTCACGGCGCACCAGCGGAGAAAGCCCAGGACGCCGCTGAGCAGCCCGCCCCCCACCGCCGCTTCGGCCGCCGCGCCCGCCGCGTAGAGCCGGACCAGAGGCAAGAGAAAGGCGGAGCACAGATTGATCAGGATGTTCAGAAACAGTGCCGCAGCGGCGTATTTGGCGGCGGCCCCGGTCACCTGCCCGGAGAGCAGGGCTGCGGAGCTGAGGACCGGCAGGAAGACATTGGACAATTCCCGAAGGCGCTGCAGAGTCTCCTCCGTCTGGGCCAGCAAGCTCTCCTGCCCCCCGGTGAGGAGAGCCGTGACGGCCGCCGCGCCCGCCAGAGCCACAGCGTCCAAGCTCCCCTCCTGTACCGGGAAGGCAGCCCTTCCCACCGCGCAGAGGAGCAGGACCAGGCCCACCGCGCCCAGCTCCCGCAGGAGGGAGGCGGACACCACGGCCTTCAGAGCCGACAGCAGGAGATCCCGGAGAAATGTGCCCGCGTCGTATCCTTCTCCCAGGCTTCCGTAGCGGTCCAGCCCCAGGGCCCGCTCCTCCTTTTCCAGTTCCTCCAGGCGCAGGGCCTCTGCCAGCTCCTCCTGCGCGTCGGCCGCCCTGGCGGAGAGGGGCAGCAGCGGCAGCAGACACAGGATCAGGTATAAGCGAAAACGATGTCCATAAGGCTTTTGAGCAGCGGCACGGAGACGCAGAGGATGGCGCAGACGGAGGCCAGCTCCAGAGCGGCGGCGGCGGAAGACTGGCCCAGGTCCCGACAGAAGCCAGCGGAAAACTTGCCCAGGAGGGACAGGCCCAGGCACTTCAGGACCGGCACGGTGAATTCCGCCGTGAGTCCGCTCCGCTCCTCCGCCCGGCGCAGGAGAGGCATCAGCTCGCCCAGCTGGGGCAGCGCCGCCAGCAGGATCAAAGCGGCGGCGCCGATCCCCAGCAGCAGCGCCTGCTCCTCGTTTTGCTTCCGGAAGGCTAGTGCCAGCAGGGACGCACTCAGACCAAGAACGGCGCATTTCCACAGAGTCTCCATTCCCTAAAAGCCGAATAGACGGCGGATCAGGCTGAACAGCTCGCTGATCTCCCGCACCACGATGAAGAGGGCTGCCACCAGGCCGGCGATGGTGACCATCAGGGCCTGTTCCTCCCGCCCGGAGCGGCTCAGCAGGATGTTCAGCACGGAGACGATGATCCCCAGAGCGGCCAGCTTGAAAACCAGTTCGATGTCCATTTTGTCCCCTCACAACAGCAGGATCGCCAGCATCACCCCGGCCCCCGCGCCCACGGCGGCCCGGACCCGGCTCTTTTTCAGGTGTTCTTTCTGCTCCAGCTCCAGGAACAGGCGGAGCCTCTGCCCGGCGCTGCGGATGGCCGTCTCCTGCGCCTGCACCCCGCTTCGTCCCAGGAGCCTGCCCAGGTCCGTGAGCGTCCGCTCCTCCTCCGGCAGCAGAAACAGCCCCTCCGTCTCCTTCAGCGCCATTTCCCAGGCGGCGGAAAAGGGCAGCTCCCGGCGGGTGAGATTCAGGTCGGCGGCGCTGAACAGCTCCGCCGCCGGCTGTCTCACCTCCACGCTGAGGCGCCTCATCAGCTCCGGCAGGGGCGTACGCCGGGTACAGAGCTCCTCCTCCATGTCCCGGAGCGCATCTATCAGCGCCTCCAGGCCACGGATCCTCTGACGGGAGCGCAGGACGGCGTTCATGCTGATCATGGAGGAGCAGAGCACCAGCAGCGCCGCGCCGATCCATCTCAGCATGACGCTCCCTCCAGCCGGTAGACCCGCCGCCCGCCCTGACGCTCAATGCGCACCAGCACGTCAAAGAGCTCCATCGGGATGCCCTTCCGTTCCAGTTCTGTCCGGGAGTCGGCGTGGACCGTGACCAGGAGGCGGACGCCGGAAGCCGCGCCTCTCTGCAGGATGGAAAGGTCCTCCGCACCCAGCTCGTCCATCGCAAGCACCTGGGGAGACATGGTACGCAGCAGGATCTCCGCCGCCTGGGCCTTGGGACAGCCCTCCAGCACATCCGTGCATCCGCCCACGTCAAACTGGGGAACGCCGCCGCTGAGGGCCGCCACCTCTCCCCGCTCGTCCGCCAGGGCCACCGTCCGCCCGCCGTCGGAGAGCCTGCGGACCAGGTCCCGGAGAAAGGTGGTCTTTCCGCAGCCGGGCCGGGAGAAGATCAGCACGGAGCGGTCCCGGAGGGAAGAGAGCAGCCCGTCGTCCACGCAGCGAACCTCCCTGGGGATGCGGACGCAGAGGGAAGAGACGCTGCGAAAGCCCGTGCACACCCCGTCCTTTCGGATCACGCTGCCGCAAAAACCCACCCGAAAACCGCCCTCGGCGGTGAAATAGCCATATTTCAGGCTCTCCTCGGCGGCATAGAAGCTGCTTTTCGTGATCTTTTCCACGGCTTCTCCCAGTTCTGAGGCGCTCACGCTTCCGGGAAGGCGCACTTCCCCCTCCGGAAGCCGCAGGAAAGCCCCTGCGCCGCTGCGAAGCCGCAGCTCCTCCGCCCGGACCTTCCGCTCCTCCGGCAAAAACAGCGCGGAAGCGCGAAGAGCCGAGGGCAGCAGGGCCGCCGCCCGGTCGAATCGTTCCGTATCCCTCATGGGTCATCCCCCGCTTTCCTTCGTTTGCCTCATTCTTATGCGCCGAATCCGGTGGACATGCAGAAACCGGCCCTTCCTCGGCGGGAAGGGCCGGTCATGAAAATCCCCCGTGCCGGACCGGCACGGGGGGAGAATACGGTTTTGAAAAGGATCAGGCCGCCTTCGCGGCACCCTTCTTGCCCCGCAGCAGGTTCCAGAGGGGACCCGCTACGCAGGTGGAGCTGTAGCAGCCGGAGACGACGCCCACCAGGATGGGCAGGGCGAAGTTCCGGATGGAGTCCACCCCCAGGATCAGCAGGAACACCACCGGGAGCATGGTGGTCAGCGTGGTGCCCAGGCTGCGCCGCAGGGTCTGGGTGATGCTCCGGTCCACCACGGCGGGGAAATCCCCGTCGCCGGACTTCTTCAGATTCTCCCGGATCCGGTCAAAGACCACGATGGTGGCGTTGATGGAGTAGCCGATGATGGTCAGGGCCGCGGCGATGAAGTTCATGTTGAGCTGGACCCGGAAGATCACATAGCAGCTCAGCATCACCAGCAGGTCGTGGATCAGGCAGATCACCGCCGCCAGGCCCGAGCGGATCTCAAAGCGGACCGTGATATAGACGAGGATCAGCACGGAGGCCAGGATGGAGGTGATGAAGGCTGCCCGGGTGATGTCCCGTCCCACGGAGGCGGAGACGAAGTTGGAGCTCTCCAGCACCACGTTTTCCGCCCCGTACAGTCCGTCCAGCCCGGTTTTCACCGCGTCCCGCTGCTCGGTGCTCAGCTCCTGGATGCGGATGTTCACGATGGTCCCCCGGTCCCCCGCCTTCACCACGGAGGAGGGACGCACGCCGGTCTGGGCCAGGACCATGTCGGAGACCTCCTCGGAGACCTCACCGGTCACGGTCCTGCCGATGTCGTACTCGATGACCACGCCGCCTGCAAAGTCGATGTCCAGGTTGAAGAGGTTGACCTTAAACGGCAGGAGCAGCAGGGAGACGATGGCGGTGATGCAGAGGATGCCGGAAATCAGGGCAAAGAGCTTCCCCTTCTTCACGAATTCCAGGCGCTTGTTGAGGGAATCCGCCGAAATGCTCTTCCTGGGCAACCCGTACATAAAGGGCTTGTACTTCCGCAGGGTCGCCAGGCTGCGGAGGATGGCCCGGGGCACGATGAGCATGCAGATCATGCTCAAAACCACGCCGATCAGCAGGGTCTTGGCGAAGCCCAGGATGGTGCCGGTCCCTTTCCAGAGGAGGACGAAGCCGGCGATCATGGTGGTGATGTTGGAGTCCAGGATGGCGGTGATGGCCCGCTTGAAGCCGGCATCCACGGCGCTGCGCAGGGTCTTGCCGGAGATCAGCTCCTCCCGGATCCGCTCGTAGATGACGATGTTGGCGTCCACCGCCATGCCGATGGTGAGGATGATGCCCGCGATGCCGGGCAGGCTGAGGTTCAATCGGAAGGCGGACATGACCACCAGAAACAGGGCAATATAGAGGACCAGAGCCAAGTCCGCGATGAGGCCGGGGACCCGGTAGAAGACGATCATGAAGACCATGACCAGGAGGATGCCGATGATGCCCGCGAGAATGGCGGTCTCCAGGCTCCGTTCGCCCAGGGAGGCGCCCACTGCCTGGAGCTTCGTGTCGCGGAGGGCAAAGGGCAGGGCGCCGGAGTTGATGATGTCTGCCAGATAGGTGGCATACTCCACGTTGGACTCTCCCAGCTGGATGATGGGAGAATCCGTGTCGATGCCGGTGGAGGCGTATTCCGCGCTGACCCGGGGCGAGGAGATGACCTCGTCGTCCAGCACGATGGCGACCCAGCGCAGGTCCTCATTGGAGAGAGAGGCCACAGCCTTCGTCCCGTCCCGGAACTTGGCCTGTCCGGCGGGCTTCAGCTTCAGGGAGACGATGTACTCGCTGACGCCCCCGTCACCCGTGGGCATATAGGCCGCCGTGGCGGATTCGATGTCCTCGCCGGCGAGGATCACGTTTCCGGCGTAGTCCCGGAACTCAATGACCGCCGTGGCCCCCAGCATCTGCACGGCCTGCTCGGGATCGGAGACGTTGGGGATGGACACATTGACTCCCCGGTCCCCGGAGAGGACCACGGTGGCCTCGGTGTAGCCCAGGCTGTTCAGGCGCTGGCGCAGCATGGTCTGGACGGCCTCCATGGCCTGCTTCAGGTCGGCGGAGCTCATCCCCTCCGGCACCTCGGCCTCATAGCTGATCTCACTGCCTCCCACCAGGTCCAGGCCCAGGGTGACGCCGTCCTGCAGGGCCTCGATCCGGAATACGCCCAGATCCAGGCCGAAAAACACAGTAAACACCAGCAGCGCGATGATCAGCACCACGATGCCGATGCTCAGGATCGATTTTTTCATGATTCGTTCGTCTTTCTGGCTTATGGTTTTTTAGTTCTCCGCTATTTGCCTTGCGGAGTCCGGGGGATCATTCGTCTGTATATCCGGAGGCGTTCCGGAAGCTCATACGGCTGCGGCGCACGCCGTCCAGGGACTGGTTCAAGGTCTCCTCCGTCTTGCGGAGCACGTCGTCGGCGTAGGCGCTGGAGGCCCGGCGGAGCTCGGCAGCCTTGCCCTCCGCCTCCGCGATGATCTCCTGGGCCCGCTTTTTGGCGGCGATGACGATGCTCTCCTTCTCCACCATCCTCGCTGCCTCCATATCGGCATCCTTCCGGATCTGCTCCGCCTCTTCCCTGGTCTTGCGGATGACCTCCGCCTTGGCGCTGACCAGACGCTTGGCCTCCGCCACCTCCGCGGGCAGCTGGGCCCGGATCTCCTCCAGCAGGTCCAGGGCATTGTTCCGTTCCAGGATGCACTTATCTACGCTGAGGGGGAAGCCCTTGGCGTCCGTAATGGACGCGTAGAGCTGATCGATCAGTTCGTTGATGCCGCTTGCCATGAGCTTTTTCGTCCTTTCTCTCTGAATTTCTCTTCGATCTCCCCGATAATCTCCCGTGGCGCGAAGGCGCTCAGGTCCGAGCCGAAGAGGGCCAGCTCCCGCACGGCGCTGGAGCTGAGGTACATATACTTTTCGCTGGCGGGAAGGAAGAAGGTCTCCAGCTCAGGATTCAGCCGCTTGTTGATCAGGGCCATCTGGCATTCCTTCTCGTAATCGGAAACGGCCCGCAGACCCCGGACCACCACCGAAGCCCCCTTCTGGCGGGCGTACTCCGCCACCAGAAGATCGGAGGAATCCACCTCCACGTTGGGAAAACGCTCCGTCACCGTGGTGACCTGCCGCAGCCGCTCCTCCACGCTGAACAGGGGGTGCTTGTCCTTATTGAACATGATGCAGACGATGACCTTGTCAAAGACCCGGGAGGCCCGCTTGATGAGATTCAGGTGTCCCAGGGTGATGGGGTCAAAGCTGCCGGTATAGATCGCCGTGGTCAAGATCCCGATCCCTCTCTCTTTGTAAATGTTGTGATCCGAACCTTCCCATAGCGGTAGCTCCGGAGCTTTTCGTAAGGCGCTCCGGGGGAATCCGGCTCCACATCCGCTGAACTTTCAACTACCATTATACCACCGGTATGCAATTTGTCAAAATCTTTTATCCGGCGCAGCACCTCTTCGTATAGGCCGCTCCGATAAGGCGGGTCGATGAAGATGAGGTCGTATTTCTCCCTGGATTCCAGAAAGCGCAGTGCGTCGGCCTGGAACACCTCCGCCCGGAAGCCGGTGAGCTCCAGGTTCTTCTTCGTCAAGGCCACGGCGGCCCGGTCCGAATCCACGAAGACGCACTTCTCCGCGCCCCGGGAAAGGGCTTCGATCCCCATCTGCCCCGTGCCGGAGAAGAGGTCCAGGCAGACCCGGCCCTCCACATCCCCCTGGATGATGTTGAAAACGGATTCCTTCACCTGGTCCGCCGTGGGCCGGATGTCCATGCCCGACGGCTCCCGGAGCTTACGGCCCCTGGCGGAGCCTGTGATCACTCGCATGTCTCATCTCTTCCTTCCTCCGGTTCCCTGCGGAACCAGTCGTAAACCGCTTTTGCGGTGTTCTTGGGCACGACGGCCCGAAGCTCCTCCTCCGAGGCCGCCGAGATGGCCTTGATGGTCCTGAAATGCTTCAGCAGCTCGCTTCTCCGCTTCTCCCCCACTCCGGGGATCCGGTCCAGGCTGGAGGAGATGTGCTTACTCCGCAGGCTCCGCTGGTACTCGATGGCGAAGCGGTGGGTCTCCTCCTGGATCCTCCCGATGAAGCTGAAGGCGGCGGGGTTCCCCTCCAATCCCAGCTCCCTGCCGTCGGAAGTGATGAGGGCCCGGGTGCGGTGCTTATCGTCCTTCACCATACCCAGCACCGGAAGGTCGAGCCCGAACTGACGCAGCACCTCCAGGGCAACGGTCGCGTGGAGGCTGCCGCCGTCGATGAGAAAGAGGTCCGGCAGGGTGGAGAACCTCTCGTTTCCCTCCCGGTATTCCGTCAAGCGCCTCTGCAGGGTCTCCCGCATGCTGCCGTAGTCGTCCCCGCCCCCGGCGGTCTTCATTTTGAAACGCCGGTAATCCCGTTTCAGGGGTTTGGTGTCCACGAACACCGTCATGGAGGCAACGGTATCTTCCCCGCTGAGGTTGGAAATATCATAGGCCTCGATCCTCCTGGGCGGCTTGGGCAGGGACGCCGCCTCCGCCAGCCATTTCAGGATCCCGGAGACCCGCTCCTCCCGGTCGGTGGCCCGCTCCGCTTCCTGCTGAGCGTTCATTCTTGCCGTTTCCGCCCGGAGGCGCATGTCCCCCCGCTGGGGGACCAGCAGGTTCACCTTATGACCCGATTGCTCGGAAAAGAGCCTCGCCAGGTCTTCCCCGTCCTCCGGCAGCAGGGGCAGGAGGATGTTTTTGGGATAGACGCCCCTGGGCAGGTAATACTGCCGCACCAGGGCGCTCAGCACCTCCTCGTCCTCCTCCAGGGGCGTCTCCAGGAGCATCATGTCCTTGTCCAGGAGCTTGCCGCCGATGTAGTGGAGCACCACGAAGCAGGACTTTGCCGCGCCCCGGTGGAAGCCCAGGGCGTCCGTATCCGCCAGAGCCCCGGCCACGGCCAGCTGCTTTTCCCCCAGGCTTTGGAGGGCCCGGAGCCGGTCCCGCAGCACGGCGGCCTTTTCAAAGTCCAGTTCCTCCGCAGCCTGTTCCATCTCGCAGGAAACCTGCTTTTCCAGCTCATCGGACTTCCCTTCAAAGACCAGGAGTGCGTCCCCGATGCGCTTCCGGTAGGCGGAAGCGTCGGGAGTCCCGGTGCACCAGCCCTCGCAGAGGCCCATCTGCTGATTCAGGCAGGGGCGCTCCTTCCCGATGTCCGCCGGAAACTTACGGCTGCACTGGGGGAGCTTCAGGGCCTTGTTCACCGCCCCCAGGGCGGCGAAGAGGGTGGTCCGGCTCCCGTAGGGACCCAGGTATTTCGCCCCGTCCGTTCCCGGGCGGCCCACCACCTTCCAGGAGGGGTAGTCCTCCCGCAGGTCCATACGGAGATAGGGATAGCCCTTGTCGTCCTTCAAAAGGATGTTGTATCGGGGCTTGTGGAGCTTGATGAGCTGGTTTTCCGTGATGAGGGCCTCAAACTCGCTGCGGACCATGATGACGTCAAAGTGGTCCACACGGGAGACCATGACCTCGGTCTTGGGGCTGTGGTTCCCCTCCCGGAAATAGCTCACCACCCGGTTTTTCAGTTTTTTTGCCTTGCCCACATAGATGACCTCGCCCCGCCGGTCCATCATGATGTAGACTCCCGGCTGCAGGGGCAGGGCCAGGGCTTTTTCCCTCAGCTCGTCCTTGGTCATGTCAGTCCCGTCCCGTCAAAGGCGGGCACATACTCCCCCTCCGCGCTGGAGAGCTCCTGCACATACCCGTCCCGAATGTCCAGCATATAGAGATAATCCGCCGCCTCCCGGAATTCTGCCTCCGTGAGCCGCCGGTCCGGCCCTCCGGCGCCGTTGGGGGTGTACTGGGCCATGAGGCTGAAAAGAGCGTCCCCAGGCCGAAAGGCGGAAGCGAACCATTCCAGCACGTCCTTGGAATTGGAGAGGTATCCCGGCAGCACCAGATGCCGCACCAGGACGCCCCTTCGCAGAAGGCCCTCTTCGTCCATCACAAAAGGCCCCGTCTGCCGGAACATCTCCCGGATAGCTGCGTCCGCGGTCTCGTAATAATCCGGCGCGGCAGAGAGGGCCAGGGCCAGGGCGTCGTCCGCGTATTTCATGTCCGGCAGCCAGACGTCGATCTTCCCTTCCAGCATGCGCAGGGTCTCCAGGCTCTCATAGCCGCCGCTGTTCCACACCACGGGGATCCCCGGCGGGACCTCCAGGGCTTCGGCGACGGTCCTTGCGTAGGGCGAAGCGGTGACCAGGTTCAGGTTGTGGACGCCGGAATCCGCAAGGCGGGCAAAGAGCTCCCGCAGACCGAAGGCGTCCAGGCTCTTTCCTTTGATGGTGCGGCTGATCTCCCGGTTCTGGCAGTAGACGCAGCCCAGATTGCAGCCGGAGAAGAAGATCGCCCCGGAACCCCGGGTGCCGCTGATGCAGGGCTCCTCCCAGTCGTGCCGGGCGGCCCTGGCCACCACCGGCAGGGCGGGAGCGCGGCAGTATCCGGTCTCCCCCGCCTCCCGGTCTGCCCCGCAGCGGCGGGGACATAACATACATTTCATACGTTCATTATAGCGCGGAGATATGGATTTGACAATTCAAATGTGCTATCCTGAGACCGGAAAAGCGAAGCCGGACCGGAAAGGAGGTGTTCCCTGTGCTTGCCCGTTTTCTGAAAAAACACGGCTGGATGTACATCCCCGGGTTTGCGTTTCTTCTGCTGAACGCCCGGATCATGAACCTTGCTCCCAGGGCCCTGGGGGACGCCTTCGGCATGCTGGAAACCGGCTGCACCCGGGAGGCGATCCTTCGCCAGGCCCTGTGGATCGTCTGTATCGCCCTGCTGGTTTTTATCACTTTCTTTGCCTTCCGGATGTTCATCATTCTGAACGCCCGGCGCATGGAGGTCTTTTTCCGGGAGGAGCTTTTCCGCAAGCTCCAGTTCCTCCCCCAGAGCTACTTTGCCAGGCAGCGCTCCGGGGAGATGATGGCCTACGCCGTGAATGACGTAAACGCGGCCCGGCAGGTCTTCGGTCCGGCCCTCGCCATGGGGGCCAGGGACATCGTCTCCGGGGCCATCGCCATCTGGGCCATGGCCCGCGAGTGCTCCCCGGGCATGACGGCCCTGGCTCTTCTGCCGCTCCCCTTCGCCCTGGGGGCCATCTTCCTCCTGGGAAACCAGGTCTACAAGCGCAGCAAGCTCTCCCAGGACCTGTTTCAGAAGATCTCCGGCTATGTGAACGAGTCCATTATGGGAATGCGCGTCCTGAAATCCTTTGCCCGGGAGGAGGCGCGGCAGAAGCGCTACGGCGCCCTCTCCGGGGAGATGCGGGACGCCAACGTGCGCCTGAACGACGTGAGCGCCCTGCTGGGCTCCGTCTCTGTCCTGGCCTTCGGCATCAGCTACGCCGCCGCCCTGATCCTGGGCGGGCGGCGGGTGCTCCGGGGGGAGATGGACCTGGGCACCCTGGTGGCCTTCCTGGGCTATCTTCTGGTGGTGCAGCAGCCCGTCACCGTGGCGGGGCGGATCATGAACATGGTACAGCGGGGCCTTGCCAGCTACCGCCGCCTGCAAAGCGTGGACCGGGAGCTCTCCTTGCCGGAATTCGACCAACACTCCCTTGGAAAACCCGTGGGGCGGAGCCTGGAAGCGAGGCATCTTCACTATACTTACCCCGGAGCAGGGAAGCCCGCTCTGCGGGACGTGAGCTTCCGGCTGGAGGAGGGGCAGACCCTGGGCATCACCGGGGGCACCGGCAGCGGGAAATCCACCCTGGCCTCCCTCCTGCTGAAGCTCTGGACCCCGGAGCGGGGCACGATCTTCGTGGGCGGCGAGGACATCTGCGACATCCCCGCCTTTGACCTGCGGGAGGGGATCGGCTACGTCCCCCAGGACGGGTTTCTCTTCTCCGCCGGCATCCGGGAAAACATTTTGTTCTACACGCCGAACAGGACGGAGGAGGACCTGCTTCAGGCCGCCGAGGACGCCTGCATTCTGAAGGAGATCCGGGACTTCCCCCAGGGCTTCGACACCCAGGTGGGCGAGCGGGGCACCCATCTCTCCGGGGGACAGAAGCAGCGCATCGCCCTGGCGAGGGCCCTTCTGCGGGACGCGCCCATCCTGGTGCTGGACGACACTCTCTCCGCTGTGGACCATCTCACGGAGCGGACCATCACCCATACGCTGCGGACCAGGCTCCGGGGAAAGACCGTGGTCCTCATCTCCCAGCGGCTCTCCGCCCTGCGGGAGGCGGACCATATCCTCTTCCTGGAGGAGGGCCGGGTGGCGGAGGAAGGGACACACGAGGAGCTGATGGCCCGGAAGGGCTTATACTATGAGGCCTGGCTCTACCAGGCCCGGGAAGCGGAGGGCCGGTCATGAACGGGAAAAAGACCGGCGGCTTCGGACGCCTCGCGGGGATGCTGCTCCCCTTCTGGCCCAGGCTCCTCCTCTGCTTTGTCTGCGTGCTGGCGGTGAACGCCGCCGAGATCTTAAAGCCCCTGGCCGCCGCGGAGATCATCGACGGGATCCTGGGCGGGGAGGCGACTTATGGTTTTTGGTCCCTGGAGGGCCTCGGGACGGTCTATCTCCTGCTGGCGGTCGCCTCCGCCCTCTTCTCCGTGCTTCAGGCCCGGCTCATCGCCCGGATCTCTCAGAACATCCTCCACGCCCTGCGGGAAAAGGTCTTCGCCCACATCACCCGCCTGACCGCCGCGGGCCTGGACGCCTACGGCACCGGGCGGCTCATCACCCGGGCCACCAACGACATTGAGACCATCAACGAGTTTTACGCCGACGTGTTCATGAACCTCTTCAAGGACGCGTTTCTTCTCGTTGGGATCGTGGGGATCATGTTCAGCCTGGACGCCGGGCTCGCCCTGGCCGCCTTCGCGGGGATCCCCCTCATCGCGGCCATCACCTTCTCCATTCGGGGCTTACTTCGCCGGAATTTCCGGAGGATGAAGGAGATCATCGGGCGCATCAACGGCTTCTTCTCCGAGAACGTGCAGGGAATGCGGATCATCCGGGCCTTCCACCGGGAGGCCGACAAGCTCCGGGAGTTCCGGGAGCTGAACAAAGCCTACTTCCACACCACCAAGACCCAGGTCATGCTGAACAGCTTCCTGAAACCGGTGATGGACGTGGTGGACAGCATGGTGATCGCCCTCCTGCTGGTCTACGGCTGGAGGCGTGTCACCGGGAACACCCTGAACGTGGGGCTCCTCTACGCCTTCACCACCTATGTGAAGCAGTTCTTCCAGCCCATCAACGACCTGGCGGACAAGTACACCACCGTCCAGTCCGCCCTGATCTCCGCGGACCGGATCTACGGCATCCTGGACGATGAGCGGGTGGAGGACCCTCTGCAGGGGACGGAAGCCGGACGTCCGGAGGGAAGGGTGGAATTCCGGCATGTCTGGTTTGCCTATGAGGGGGAAAACTGGGTGCTGAAGGACGTATCCTTCCGGGTGGAGCCGGGGGAGCACATCGCCTTCGTGGGGGCCACCGGGGCGGGCAAGACCACGATCATCAGCCTTCTGAGCCGGGACTACGCTCCCCAGCGGGGAGAGATCCTGCTGGACGGCATCCCTCTGGAGCAGTGGCAGCGGCCCGCTCTCCGGCGCTGGATGTCCCTGGTCCCCCAGGACGTGTTTTTGTTCAGCGGCACGGTCCGGGAGAACCTGGACCTGGACGCCGGGTTCACGGACGAGGAGCTGCGCCAGGCTATGGCGACAGCATGCGCAGACGCCTTTACCCATGAGCTGGGCG
This sequence comes from Oscillospiraceae bacterium, assembly GCA_017535635.1. Lineage (GTDB taxonomy): Bacteria > Bacillota > Clostridia > Oscillospirales > Oscillospiraceae > UBA1774. The sequence continues at coordinate 92,693 of JAFXTU010000024.1, read as the reverse complement.
GGCTGGAGGCGGAAGTAGCGGAGCAGGGCTACAACATCTCCGCCGGGCAGCGGCAGCTCCTCTCCTTCGCCCGGGCCGTGGTGAGAAAGCCTTCGATCCTGGTGCTGGACGAGGCCACCGCCTTCATCGACTCCGCCACGGAGGCCCTGATCCGAAAGAGCCTGGAGCGGGTCTCCCGGGGCCGCACCAGCATCTTCATCGCCCACCGGCTGAGCACCATCCGCAGCTGCGACCGGATCTTCGTCCTCTCCCACGGGGAGATTCTGGAGGCAGGGAGGCACGAGGAGCTCATGGCCCTGGACGGAGCCTACGCCCGCCTGGTGAGCGCCGCAGCGGAACGCAGCGGAAACGGGCCGGTTTGAATTGACTTTGCGTCCTCTGTCTCGTATACTATCCAATAGAATGAAATGAATGCCGCAATGGGAGGTTATGTTATGTCGGTTTTGGACTCCGGTATCCCCATCTACCGTTTTTTTGAAGAGATCTCCGCCATTCCCCGGGGCTCCGGCAACGAGGAGGGCATCAGCCGCTATCTGGCCGCCTTCGCCCAGGAGCGGGGCCTCCGCCACGTGCGGGACAGCGCGAACAACGTGGTCATTTATAAGGATGGCTCCGCAGGTAGAGAACAGGAGCCGGCCCTGATGCTCCAGGCCCACATGGACATGGTCTGCGAGAAGGAGAGCTCCTGCGGCCACGATTTTCTCACCGATCCCCTGAAGCTTCGGGTGAAGGACGGCCTCCTCAGCGCCGAGGGCACCACCCTGGGCGCGGACGACGGGGCCGGGGTCAGCTATATGCTGGCGATCCTGGACGACCCCAGCCTCAGCCATCCCCCCCTGGAGTGCGTCTTCACCACGAGTGAGGAGACGGGAATGGACGGGGCCCGGGCGCTGAAAAAGGATCTGATCACCGCCCGGCGCATGATCGGGCTGGACGAAGAAGGAGAAGTGACCACCTGTGTCTCCTCCGCCGGGGGACGGCGGCTCCTGGCCCGCTGCCCCATTCTTTTCAGCGAGAACACCTACCCCTGCTACCTGCTGACGGTGACGGGGCTGAAGGGAGGCCACAGCGGCTCCCAGATCGACCGGAACCTGGGGAACGCCATCAAGCTGGGCTTCCGCGTCCTCTACCAGCTCTTGGAGCGGGGCGTGGACATCCGCATCATCCGCATCACCGGAGGCGCCAAGGACAACGCCATTCCCAGGGAATTCGCCGTGCTTTTCTCCTCCACCTTCTCCCCTCCCATGCTGGAGAAGTATGTGGACCAGATCGGCGCGGACCTGCGGGAGGAATACTTTGAGGAGGATCCCGGTCTCACCGTGGCCCTGGAGGGGGCCGAGCGGGTGGACAGCGCCATCACCCCGGAGGACAGCGGCGCGCTGATCACCATGGGCTATCTCCTCCCCAACGGGCTGCTGGCCCAATCCTCCCGCCTGGGCATCCCCACGGTTTCTCTGAACGTGGGGGTCATCATCCAGACGGCGGAGAACATCGACTTCGACTGCCTCCTGCGCAGCCCTCTGCGCAGCGCCAGGGAGGATATGAGCCGTCAGGTAGAGGCCGTCAGTTCCATCTTCGGCGGCTTCATCCAGGTGCAGGGCGACTACGACGGCTGGAACTACAGCGAATCCTCCCCCCTGCGGGATGCCTTGCGGCAGGCCCTGGCGGAGAAGGGCTGCGAGCTGCAGGAGTTCTCCACCCACGGCGGCCTGGAGACCGGCATTTTCAAGGGCCGCTATCCTCAGATGGACATCATCACCTACGGCCCCGTCATGTCCGGCATCCACACCCCCGCCGAGACCCTGGACCTGGGAAGCTTCCTGCGGAGCTACGAGAACCTGGTCCGCGTCCTTGAAATCATATAATCATCGTCTGAACAAATAAAACTGAACAGGAGTGGAGACTATGTATCGCAAGATCCCCTTTGTCCCGGGCGAGCTTACGATCGTCGAAGAGCTGCCCGGCTGGTTCGGCGGCCCCGGCACGCCCCTGCGGAACACGCCGGTGACGCCACGGGAAAACATGATGGCCCTTTTCTACGAAAAGCAGCCCTTCTGGATGCCCACCGGACAGGAGCACCGGATGATGAGCACCGACATCTACAGCGACAACCTGGGCCGCGGCATGGGCCACGACAACACCGACGTCTTCGGCATCGAGTGGGAGTGGGTCCCCGCCGTGGGCGGCAGCATCGTCCGCCCCGGAGAGCCGCTGCTGGAGGATGTGCGGGAGTGGAAGGAAAAGATCCATTTCCCGGACCTGGATCAGTACGACTGGGCGGCAGAAGCGGAAAAGCACAAACTGGACGGCCGCTTTGCCTGGCAGCTCAGCCTGGTGAACGGCTTTTGGTTCGAGCGGCTCATCTCCTTCATGGACTTTGCCCCCGCCGCCATGGCCCTCATCGACGAGGAGCAGCAGGAGGCGGTGAAGGAGCTCTTCCAGGCCACCACGGACTTCGCCTGCCGGGTGGTGGACAAGGTCTGCGAGACCTGGCCCCTGCTGGACGGCTTCAACGTCCACGACGACTGGGGCGCCCAGAAGGCCCCCTTCTTCTCCGAGGAAGTGGCCTACGAGTTCTTCGTCCCCTTCATGCGGCAGCTCACCGGCCACATCCATAAACGGGGCCGCTACGTCACCCTGCACTCCTGCGGCCACATCGACAGCCGGGTCCAGTGCTTTGTGGACGGCGGCTTCGACGCCTGGGATCCCCAGCGGATGAACGACATCCGCGCCCTCTACGAGCGCTGGGGGGACAAGATCGTCCTGGGGGTCTGGCCGGACGAGTTCGACCCGGAGACCACCCCCGCCGACAAGCAGCGGGAGCTGGCCAGGCAGTTCGTGGCCCAGTACACCCAGGAGGGCAAGCCCGCCATCCTGGGCCACTACGGGAGCTGGGCCATGACGGAGGCCTTCTCCGAGGAGGTCTACATCGCCTCCCGGAAGCGCTACAGCTGACGCTTGATCCCGGAACACGATTTACAAAATGCATGGTCGGCAATTCGCCGGCCATGCTTTTTGTTTTGAGTTCCCTTCCTTTCACCCTTCGGACGGAGATCGACCGCTTTGGATATGACTGCACTAAAACGTATAATGGCCCTCCGGAGGACCCTGTACTTCTTCAAAGCTACGCTCCTTATCTCGCAGTCTGTTATCAGGACAGTATGACGTCCAGGTCGAAGCTGCCGACCCTGTCGTCCGATCCCTCTACTCCACGGTGAAGCTCTCCAGCATGGCCTCCAGCAGCTCCGGCTCCCAGGCGATCTCGAAGTGGTCGGTGATGTTCTCCGGGATGTACTGGGTGAACACGACCCAGATCCTGCCGTCCTCCGCTTCCACATAGCGTTGTCTCTGGCCGGGCATGAGCTTCGGCCGTTCCGCAGCGTACTCTTCCCGTGTCGCCCTCCGGACGATGATACTGGACCCCGTCCCGTATTGGGATACCCATTTGGATCCCCCGCCGCCGTTCTCCTCAGCCCAGCCCGTGACGGGGATATAGAGATACCAGCCGTTCCCGTCCCGGCGGCGGGCCGGATGGCGTCCCGGATCCTGCTCCAGCAGGTCCAGCGTATAGAGAGGAAGGTCCAGGTCGTTTTCCTTCACATACCAGTCGTACAGCATTTCCTCCGGGCTTTCCTGGTGGTAGTACAGCCCGCCCCGGTCGTCGTTATTGGCCCGGTCATGGAGCACGGAGACGCTGCCGTCCGGATAGCGCAGCAGGACAAGGGAATGGCCGCCCTGTCCCTCCAGGTCGCACCAGCCGTCCTCCGTGATATACGCGCCGCCCGCCAGCAGGACAGCATCCGGTTCCACGTCCAGCTTCAATTCGATCTGATACTCGTACAGCTCCAGCGTCCCCTCCGGCGCCAGGCCGGGTAGTTCCCCGTCTCTGTTCAGGTAACGCACCCGGGTATCCAGCACCTTGGCGGTCTCTTCCTGAAGGTCCTTCCCGCTATAAAAGGTCACTTCCGTCATCTCTTCGCGCAGAGATGCGAGATAGGCCTCCGGACTTTCGTATTCCCCCGCCCGGTCTATGAGCGTCGAGGGCTTCGCGGATACGGCGGGCTCCTGCTCTTTCTTCCCGCCGGTGAAGGTATAGGCGCAGACGAGTCCGGTCAGAAGGAGCACGAGGACAAAGGCGACCGCCAGCGGACGCCTGTGCTCCGCGATCCGCCGGATGCGGTCCTTCATCTGCCGCTTTCCCGCCGTCATGGTGGTGGCGGAGAGAAGGGGCGTCCCGCTGCGGCGCAGAGGAACAAGGGCAAGCAGCGTTTCTCCATAGGGGACGCGCTCCTCTTCTCCCAGCCGGGCCAGGACCCCCTCGTCGCAGGCCAGCTCGCAGTCGATCCGGCTGAAATGCGCCGCCAGCCAGACCAGGGGATCGAACCACCAGACCGCCAGACAGAGGCTTCGCAGAAGAGCCCAGAGCGGATCCAGGTGCCGGGCGTGGGTCTCCTCATGCATAAGGACATAACCCAGGGTGCGCTCGTCCCTCGCCGCCGCACCGGTAACGTATATGGCGGGCCTGAACAGGCCGAAGAGGCAGGGAGAGGGGATGTCGTCGCAGAGGTAGACGGGGTATCGGCTCTCTACGCCCTCCAGCGGGACGCGGGTGCGCCGGAGGCGGCGGGCAAAGCGGAGGTTCTGCAGGAGGATCAGCAGGGCGCAGGCCCCCATGCCTCCAAACCAGACCGAGCGCAAAATGCCCCGGACTGTGATCGGCGTGCCGCCGGTCTCGATCCTGCTTCGGTCCACCTCCTCCTTCCATTCCTGCCGGTTTGCCCTGTATTGCTCGCGCTGCTCTGCTTCGGTGAGTGACGGGTCGGGCTCGCGAACAGAGAGGTCGGGAACATCGCCGCCCACCACAGTCAATATGGTTTCGGAAACCCCCGGTTCCGGCAGCCGATCCATCATAGACGCGGCGCTGAAGCGGCTGCTGCCGATGCCCACGGGCAGCAGCAGGCGCAGCAGGACGATAAACCAGAGGGCATACTGAACCCGGCGGGAGATCGTTCGGCGAAAAAGAAATCGGAGGAGGAGCAGGGCCAGGATCAGGGCGGAGGAAGAAACCAGGAGTTCCCTCATTCCTCCTCACCCGCCCTTCGCAGGATAGAGCGCAGCTCGTCGATGTCCTCTTTTGTGAGGGCGTGATCCTCCACCAGGGCGTTCACCATCAGCCCCAGCCTACCGCCATAGACCCGGTCCAGAAAACCGGCGGTCTCCTCCCGCCGCGCCTCCTCCCGGGTGACCACGGGGAAATAGTGCCGCGTCCTCCCCCGCTGCTCCCAGCGCACCGCCCCCTTGTTCTCCAGCCGGGTCAGCATGGTGATGACGGTGTGCTTTGTCCAGCCCGTATCCGCCTCCAGGGCGCGGGTGAGCTGCATCAGGGTCATGGGCGAAGCGTTCCAGAGCGGATCCATGAGCTTCCATTCCATATTGGACAGGGATATCTTCATTTGCTTTCCCTCCCGCGAAAAATGGTTGACATTCGTTTAACTAATCGCAGTATAGCAGAGCGTTAAACATATGTCAACCGAAAAGTGGGCGAAGCGGAAATCCCGCAGAAGCCAGCGATCCTCTTATGTGGGCGGAATCGAAAAAACCGGCTTTCCTGATCGAAAAAACCGGCTTCTTCATCTTGCTTTAAATCGGAAAACAGTGTAAAATCAGATGATTATAGTATGGAATGGATTGGAGGCTGACGCTCATGGATGGCATCGAAGCGATCCTGCAGGCCGAACAGGAGGCGGAGAACATCCGCCGGGAGGCGAAGGAGCAGGCGGACGCCCTTCTGGCAGACGCGGAGGGATATCGGCGGCGCATCCTGGAGGAGGCCCGAAACGACAGCGAAAAAGAACAGCAGCGAGCGCTGGAGCAGGCGGAGAAGCGGGCTTCCGAGCGCATGGCCGAGCTCAGTGTGGTCGCCCAGGTGAAGGAAGCGGAACTGCGGAGCGAGGCGGGCGGCAGACTGGAAAAAACGGCAGCCTGGATCGCGGAAAGGATCGCGGAGCTCTGATATGTCGATCGTCAAAATGAAAAAGCTGCAGCTGGCTGGGATCGGGAGCGAAAAGAAGGCGCTCCTGCGAAAGCTGCAAAAGCTGGGCTGCGTGGAGCTTCGGCCCAGCGAAGCGCGGGAGGGCTACCTCTCCCCCATCATCGGCGGCCCCCGGGAGGAACAGCTGGCAGAGCTGCGAAAGCGCCGGAACGACGCCGAGGAAGCGCTGAAGGCCCTGAAGAAATACGCCTATGTGAAGTCCGGCCTTTTCCCGGAAAAGGAGCTCATTTCAGAGACGGACTTCTTTGCCGACATCCGGGCCGACGCCCTCCGGGCCGTGGGAAACGTGCTGGAGGCAGAGCAGGCGCTCTCGCAGCGGCAGGAGGAGCGCGCTTCCCTCCTGACCCAGCGGGAAGGGCTCCTGCTGTGGCAGGACCTAGCTGTGCCTCTGGAGCAGAGGGAGACCCGCTCCGCCCGGATCTGGATCGGCTCCATCCCCGCCAATCGGACGGTGGAAGAGCTGGAGCGCGCCCTGGAGGAGGCCGGCGTGGAGGCGGGCATCCGCCCCGCCGGGCAGAACCGGGAGCGCTGTGGCCTTCTCGCCGTAGGCTTAAAGGGAGAAGCGGAGCGCTTCGAGGCCGTCCTTCGGGATTTCGGCTATGAGGCCGCTCCTACTGCCGCCCTGCGGGGAACGGCGCAGGAGAACATTTCCCGTTTTGAGAGCGAGGCGGATCAGGCTGCCCGGGACGGGGAGGAAACCAAGGCGTTTCTGAAGGATTGCGGCAAGCACCGGCGGCTGATCCGCCTCTGGTCGGACCGGCTGGGGCTGGAGATCGACGCCCTGGAGGCAGAGGAAACCCTCCTCTGCACCCAGACCGCCTTTGCTCTCACCGGCTGGGTGGACGAACCCCACGTCCCCGCCCTGGAAGCGCTGCTGGAAAACTACTGCTGCGCCTGGGAGCTGTCGGACCCCCGGGAGGGAGACAAGATCCCCGTCCGGCTGCAGAACAACGCCCTGACAAGGCCCCTCAACATGGTCACGGAGATGTACAGTCTGCCGGACTACCGGAACGTAGACCCCAACCCCCTGATCGCCCCCTTCTTCTGCGTCTATTTCGGGATGATGTTCAACGACCTGGGCTACGGCCTTGTGTTCATCGTGCTGAGCCTCCTGGTCCAGAAGAAGTTCCGGCTCCAGCGGGGCATGAAGAACATGATGCAGCTGATGCTGGAGTGCGGGGTCACCACCGCCGTCTTCGGCATCCTCACCGGCAGCTTCTTCGGGGACGCCGTCACCCAGATCGCCTCCCTCTTCGGCAGGACCGCCGAGCTGCCCGCCCTGATCCGGCCCATGGATAACCCCTTGCAGATCCTCATCATCTCCCTGGCCCTGGGCGTGTTCCAGATCCTCTTCGGCATGGGCATCAAGGCGTATATCCTCATTCGGGACGGCCATCCCCTGGACGCCCTGATGGACGTGGGGAGCTGGTGGCTGCTCTTCGCGGGCATCGCCGTGGGGGCCATGGGCGGCACCTGGTTCGTGGCCATCGCCGGGGTCCTGGCCCTGGTGCTGACCCAGGGGAGGGCCAAGCCCACCTTTGTGGGCAAGCTGGTGGGCGGCGTTGCCAGCCTCTATGACATCACCAGCTATTTCAGCGACGTGCTCTCCTACTCCCGCATCATGGCCCTCATGCTGGCCGGCGGGATCGTGGCCAGCATCGTGAACATCCTGGGTGGGCTTTTCGGGAACATCTTCATGTTCATCCCCATCTTCATCATCGGGCACGTGTTCAACATCGGCATCAACGTCATCGGCACCTACGTCCACTCCGCCCGGCTCCAGTATCTGGAATTCTTCGGCAAATTCTACGCGGACGGCGGCAAGGCCTTCCGTCCGCTGGAAGTAAAAACCAAGTATTTTGACATCGTTGAGGAGGAAGTACATCATGTTTGAGTTTTTGAATACCTTCGGAGGTCTGGCCCTGGCCTTCCTGGGCGGCGGCCTGGCCGCGGGCCTGAGCTGCGCCGGCTCCGCCAAGGGCACCGGCATCACCGGCGAGGCCGCCGCCGGGCTGGTGAGCGAGGACCCGGAACAGTTCACCAAGTGCCTGATCCTCCAGGTCGTCCCCGGCACCCAGGGCCTCTACGGCTTCGTCATCTGGTTCTTTGTCCTGCTTCAGATCGGCATCTTCGGCGGCAGCGGCCTTAAAATGCTCACTCCTACCCAGGGCCTGGGCTATCTGGTGGCCTGCATCCCCATGATGGTGGGCGGCCTCATCTCCGCCAAGGCCCAGGGCCGGGTCGCCGCCAGCTGCATCAACATCATCTCCAAGAAGCCCGACGACTGGTCCAAGGGCATCATTCTCTGCGTCATCGTGGAGTTCTACGCCATCCTGAGCCTCATCGCCTCTATCCTGATGATCCTCAACGTGGCCTGAGACGGGATATGAACGGGATCGAAAAGGTCGCTGCCCGGATCGTATCCGACGCGCAGCAGGAGGCCGCCCTGCGAAAGCAGGAGACGGAGGCGAGGGCTGTCCAGCTTCGCGCCCAGGCGGATGCGGAAGCGGAGGAGCTGCGCCGCCGTCTTCTCGCAGAGGGCGAGGCCGCGGCGGAGAAGCGCTTTTCCCTGCTTGTCTCCTCCGCCGAGACGGAAAACCGAAAGAGGACCCTGGGGGCGAAGCAGGAGCTGCTGAGCGCTGCCTTCGCTCGGGCCGTGGAGCTGCTCCGGGCCCTGGACCGGGATAAATACGTAAAGCTCCTGGCCGCGCTGGCCGTCCGGGCCTCCGAGACCGGGACGGAACAGATCATCCTGAACCCGGAGGACCGGGCCGCCTTCGGCGAGGAGATCGCCGCAGAGGCCAACCGCCTCTCCGGGAAGAGCCTCACCCTCTCCCAGGAGACCCGGCCCATCGTGGGCGGGCTCATCCTCAGTCAGGGACGGATCGAAGTGAACTGCGCGCTGGACACCCTGGCGGAGCTGCGCCGCAGCGAGCTCTCCGCCGAGGCTGCCAGGATGCTCTTCAGCTGAGGGATCGCCGTGAACAGAGTCAAGGATACGGATTATCTCTACCTCTCCTCCTACCTCCAGGCGAAAAAGCCCGGGAGGAGCGGGAGCACGGAGGACCGGGCCGCCATGCTCCGGGAGCTGAGCAACCTGGCTCCCGATCCCCGGATCGTGGATTTTTTCCGGCTGAAATATGACTATCACAACGCCAAGGTCTATCTGAAAAGCGTGGCCGCCGGGGCCGACGGGAGGCATCTGTATCTCCCTTTGGGCCGGTATGCCCCCGCTATCCTGACGGAGGCCTGCCGCACGGAGGATTACCGGAGCCTGCCCCCCACTCTGTCGGCCGCGATCCGGGAATCCTCGGAGATCCTGGGCCGGACCTCCGACCCCAGGCTGGCGGATTTTTGCCTTGACCAGGCCTATGCCAGGGAACGGAAGGAGACGGCGGAGAGCACCGGCAGCGATTTTCTTCGGGACTATGCCGCCCTCTATGCCGACGCCCTCAACCTTCGGGCCCTTACCAGAATGCTGAAAAGCGGCGTGAGGCCGGAGGTGCTGCGCAGCGTCCTTACCGACTGCGGCACGGTCTCTCCCTCCCGCATCGCCGCCGCTTATCCCGAGGTGGGGACGGTCCTGGCCCTCTTCCGCTCCACAAGGCTGGCCCCCAGCCTTGTGGAGGCGGAGAAGGCCGCCCGGGGGGAGGGCTTCGCCCCCTTCGAGCGGGCCGTCCGGGCCTGCCTGGACAATTATATGGAAGCCGCGAGCATGACGCCCTTCGGAGAGAGGGTCCTCATCCGCTACCTTTACCAGATCGAGGAGCAGAATTCATGAACTATAGAATCGCCGTGATCGGTGACCGGGAGAGCGTCATGGGCTTCCGGGCCCTGGGTCTGGACGTGTTCCCCGTGGAGAAGGAGGAGGCGAAGGCCGTATTCTCCGGCCTTGTCAAAGCGGAGCAGGGACCGCCCTACGCCATCATCTACATCACGGAGGAGCTTCTCCGCCCCCTGCGGGCCGAGATCAGCGCCCTCAAGGACGAGCTCATCCCCGCCGTGATCCCCATTCCCTCCAAGGACGGGACCCTGAACCTGGGCATGGAGGCCCTGAACAGCGCGGTGGAGCGCGCCGTGGGCACCAATATCCTGTAAGCACCGCATTCATTCGTCAATCAGAATGGAGTTATCGATATGGGAAAAATCATCAAGGTATCCGGCCCGCTGGTGGTGGCCGACGGACTGGCGGACGCCGGAATGGCCGACGTGGTCAAGGTGGGCGCCCAGGGATTGAAGGGCGAGATCCTGACCATGACCGGCGACCAGGCATCCATCCAGGTCTATGAGGAGACCGCGGGCCTGGGCCCCGGGGCGGAGGTGGTCACCACCGGCGCGCCCCTCAGCGTGGAGCTGGGCCCCGGCATGCTGGAAAACATCTACGACGGCATCCAGCGTCCCCTGACGGAAATTCGCGCCCTGGCGGGGGAGACCATCGCCAGGGGCATCGACGTGCCCGCCCTGAATCGGGAGAAGAAGTGGCACTTCATCCCCACGATGGAACCGGGAGTCAAGCTCACCGGCGGCGACATCATCGGCACCGTGGAGGAGACCGCCGCCCTCACCCACCGGATCATGGTCCCCCACGGCGTCTCCGGGACCCTGGAGAGCATCACCGAAGGGGACTACACCGTCACGGAGACCGTGGGAGTGGTCCTCCTGGAGGACGGCAGCCGCCGTGAGCTCACCATGATGCAGACCTGGCCGGTGCGCCGTAACCGGCCTTATAAACGTAAGTTCCTCCCCGACACCCCCATGCAGAGCGGGCAGCGGGTCATTGACACCCTCTTCCCCATCGCCAAGGGCGGCACCGCCGCCGTTCCCGGCCCCTTCGGCAGCGGCAAGACGGTAGTGCAGCACGCCCTGGCCAAGTGGTCCGACGTGGACGTGGTGATCTACATCGGCTGCGGGGAGCGGGGCAACGAAATGACCGACGTGCTCATGGAGTTCCCCGAATTGCAGGACCCCCGCACCGGGGAAGCCCTCATGAAACGCACCGTCCTCATCGCCAACACCTCCGACATGCCCGTGGCGGCCCGGGAGGCCTCCATTTACACGGGCATCACCATCGCGGAGTACTTCCGGGACATGGGCTACGACGTGGCCGTCATCGCCGACTCCACTTCCCGCTGGGCTGAGGCCCTGCGCGAGATGTCCGGACGGTTGGAGGAGATGCCCGGCGAGGAGGGCTACCCCGCCTACCTGGCTTCCCGCCTGGCCCAGTTCTACGAGCGGGCGGGCTGTGTGGAGTGCCTGGCCTCCGAGCCGAGAAAGGGCACCCTCACGGCCATCGGCGCCGTGTCCCCCCCCGGCGGCGACACCTCCGAGCCCGTCTCCCAGGCCACCCTGCGCATCGTCAAGGTCTTCTGGGGCCTGGACAGCAGCCTGGCCCACGCCCGGCACTTCCCCGCCATCAACTGGCTGAACAGCTATTCCCTGTATATGGATAACCTCCGCCCCTGGTACGACCGGAACCTGGGCCGCTCCTTCCTGGAGAACCGGGCCAAGGCCGTGGCCATCCTCCAGGAGGAAAACAGCCTGCAGGAGATCGTCAAGCTGGTAGGCCAGGACGCCCTCTCCGCCGGGGACCGGCTCACCATGGAGACGGCCAAGATGATTCGGGAGGACTTTTTGCAGCAGAACGCCTTTGTGGACATCGACAACTACTCCACCTACGAGCGGCAGGCCATGCTGCTGGACATCATTCTGAGATACGACACCCTCTGCCGAAAGGCCGTGGGGGACGGAGCGGACCTGGATCAGCTCATCCGCATCGAAGCGCGGGACCGGATCGGCCGCGCCAAGTCCGTGCCCTCGGAGACCTACGCGGAGGAATACGCCAGGATGGCCGACGATATGGCCGCCCAGATCAAGGAGGCGTCCCATGATTAAGGAATACAGGACCATACGCGAGATCTCCGGCCCCCTGATGGTGGTCAAGAACGTGGAGGGCGTCACCTACGACGAGCTGGCGGAGATCGAGCTTCCTTCCGGGGAGATCCGGCGCTGCAAGGTGCTGGAGGTAAACGGGGACCGGGCCGTGGTCCAGCTCTTCGACTCTTCCAGCGGCATCAACCTGGCCGAGAGCAAGGTCCGCTTCCTGGGCCACGGGATGCAGCTGGCCGTCAGCCCGGACATGCTGGGCCGGGTCTTCGACGGCATGGGCCGCCCCATCGACGACGGGCCGGAGATCCTGGCCGAGGGGTATGAGGACATCAACGGCCTCCCCATGAATCCCGCCGCCAGGGACTACCCCTCTGAATTCATCCAGACCGGCATCTCCGCCATCGACGGGCTGAACACCCTGGTCCGGGGCCAGAAGCTGCCCATTTTCTCCGGCTCCGGTCTCCCCCACGCCAACCTGGCCGCCCAGATCGCCCGGCAGGCCAAGGTGCTGGGCACCAGCGAGCCCTTTGCCGTGGTCTTCGCCGCCATCGGCATCACCTTTGAGGAATCCGAGTATTTCGTGAACGAGTTCCGCCGCACCGGTGCGCTGGACCGGACGGTCATGTTCTCCAACCTGGCCAACGACCCCGCCGTGGAGCGCATCTCCACCCCCCGCATGGCCCTGACGGCGGCGGAGTACCTGGCCTTCGAGCAGAACATGCACGTGCTGGTCATCATGACGGACATCACCAACTACGCCGAGGCCCTGCGGGAGATCTCCGCCGCCCGGAAGGAAGTCCCCGGCAGACGCGGCTATCCCGGCTATCTTTACACCGACCTGGCCTCCATGTACGAGCGGGCGGGCCGGAGGCAGGGAAAGAAGGGTTCCATCACCCTGATCCCCATCCTCACCATGCCGGAGGACGACATCACCCACCCCATCCCGGACCTCACCGGCTACATCACCGAGGGGCAGATCATCCTCTCCCGGGATCTGTATCTGAAAAACTTCCTTCCCCCCATCGACGTGCTCCCCTCCCTGAGCCGTCTGAAGGACAAGGGCATCGGCGCGGGCAAGACGCGGGAGGACCATGCCGGGACCATGAACCAGCTTTTCGCCGCCTACAGTGCCGGGAAGGACGCCGCCGAGCTCATGACCATTCTGGGCGAGGCCGCTCTCTCCGACACGGATAAGCTCTATGCCCAGTTCGCCGGTGAGTTTGAACGGCTCTACATCGGCCAGGGCCAGGAGACGGACCGGAGCATTGAAGAGACCCTGGACATCGGCTGGAAGCTTCTCAGCATCCTGCCCACCAGCGAACTGAAGCGCATCAAGCTGGAGTACATTGAGAAGTATCTTCCCAAGGAGGGCTAGAGATGGCCATTTCGTCGGACGTAAAGCCCACCCGGATGGAGCTGAAGCGGACGAAGGCCCGCCTCAAGACCGCCACGAGGGGACATAAGCTTTTGAAGGACAAGCGGGATGAGCTGATGCGCCAGTTCCTGCTCACCGTCCGGGAAAACAAGGCCCTCCGCCAGAAGGTGGAGGCAGGCCTCCAGGAAGCCATGGCCAGCATGGGAAGGGCCTCCCAGCTCATGAGCCCGGAGATCCTGGAGCAGTCTCTTCTCTGCCCCAAGCAGGGCGTGGAGGTGGAGCTGAGCCTCAAGAACATCATGAGCGTCAACATCCCGGAATATGTTTTCCGTACCCGGACCGACGCCGCCGAGGATATCTTCCCCTATGGCTACGCCCAGACCTCCGGGGAACTGGACGAGGCGCTGGAGGCGCTCTCCCTGGTCTTTCAGGACATGCTGGCCCTGGCCCAGGCGGAAAAGGCCATGCAGCTCATGGCCGCCGAGATCGAGCGGACGCGGCGGCGGGTGAACGCCCTGGAATACGTCATGATCCCCCAGATGGAGGAGACCATCCGCTACATCACCATGAAGCTGGAGGAGAACGAGCGGAGCACCACCACCCGGCTCATGAAGGTGAAGGACCAGATCCTCCAGGAAGCCCACGAGTTTGATTATTAAGGGCCACAGCAACCAGGCCGTGACATTGACAAAAGATCGACAACATGAGATAATGAGCTTGGGATGTAACGTCCTGAGCTCATTATTTGTGTCCTAAATCCATTATTATCCTACTTTGCGATTGATCGGTGGGGATTAGAATGGCATATACATTCAATATGTTGATTGAAGAAACCCTTCAACAAACGAAAAGCCCTTTATCTCCCGGAGAGATCTGGGAAAGGGCTGTAGAATTGCATTTGGACACTAAACTTGGATCAAAAGGAAAAACGCCGTGGGATACGATTGCTGCGAGAATATATACAGACATTAAGGAAAATGGCAACAACAGCAAGTATATTCTGATCAGCAAAAGACCGACTCGTTTTAATCTTAGAGTTCAAAGTCAGATTAATATTTTACCGACAGATATTCCTCAAACAGAGGACGCATCACCTGCGGAGAAAAAAGAGGTTTTTAAAGAAAGGGACTTACATCCACTATTGACTAAATTTGTTTATTCAGCTCCTCACTTCAAATGCTACACTAAAACGGTTTATCACGAAAAATCTCAAAAACGGAAAAAAGGGATGAATAAGTGGCTCCATCCAGACATTGTCGGGGTATATTATCCATTTGACGACTATGAAGAAAAACAATTAGAATGATAAGTGCCCTTAAAGAAAACGCATGTAAACTGTTTTCATTTGAAATTAAAATTGAGATCGATTATTCTACCCTCAGAGAATACTATTTTCAGGCTGTTTCAAATTCCTCTTGGGCAAATGAAGGGTATTTGGTTGCGCTCCGGTATTCAGATGATCCGTCATTGATTGATGAGATGAGAAGACTGAATAATAGTTTTGGAATAGGATTCATTAGACTAAATGCAGCAAATATTGAACAGAGTGAAATATTGTTTGCTTCAAGGTTTCACAAAAATGTTGATTGGGACACGATCAACCGACTGGTTGAGGAAAATGCAGATTTTGCCGAATTCGTTAAATCCGTTCAAGAAGATATTACCGTCAGCAACGTTAAAAGCAATTATGACAGAGTTAAAGAGGATGACGAATACTTGAATTACGTTACCGAGAAGAAGATCATCTGAGGTATTCTGGGCATGAACGAGCATAACACTATTTGCTTCACGTTAGTTGGCGTTGCATTTGAGTATGATGAGGAAAAAGAACAAATCAATATTCGAAAACATGGGATTTCATTTCGGACGGCGGCCCGCGTGTTCTTCGACGACGACTATATCGAAGGATTTGATCATTCGCATAGCGATGATGAAAAACGATATAATGTGATAGGCGATATCTCCGCCGGCAATGCAAAGCTCCGTGCCGCAATCGGAAACATTGACCACTTCTATGGAAAAGCAGACGACATTCTCTACGTGGTTTATACCGAGCGCATCAAAAAGGCTGAAGATGATAAGTATAATGAAGTCATTAGGCTTATTTCAGCCAGACTTGCGAACAATTTTGAAAGGGGCTTGTATTATGGTCAATACATCTAAATATACGCCGCAGCAGCTGGCTGAACTCGCTTTCACCGAGGAAGAGCAGCAGCAGCTTGCGAAAGCGAGGACTATGCCAATCACTTATGACGAGGACTGTCCTCCGGTGACGCCGGAACGGGCAAGAAACTTCAAGCGGGCAAACCCGAGAGATAAAGCACAGTAGTTTCTAAGACAGTCTCCGTCACATCAGGAAACCCACGAGTTCGATTACTAGCGCAGGACGCTCTGCGGCCCGCATCCGAGATTCGGATGCGGGCCGGCCCTATTCTCCATATTACTCGGCTTCCCCAGGCTTGCAGATTTTACAGGCTTCGCGCCCCTCTGCCTCTGCTTCCTCCGGGGAAGCCCAGCCGACGCGGTTCTCCTCCCGGATGGCGCTGACGCGGGAACAGGTGGGAAGGTGGTACTTGTCCGAGTTGACGCTGCCCACATAGGCGTACTCCGCCGTTTGCGCGGACTCTTCTGTGTCTGCCGACGCTTCCGGCAGTCCGCGGGTCGGCGGCTCCGACGGCGCAGCCTCCGGAGAGGGCGGAAGCAGGACGGTCTCTCCCCTTTCCTCCGTATCCCGCATATCCCGTTCCGTCACCGGGACCGCAGCGGGCAGCGGAGTGGCGTCCTTTTGCGGCAGCCAGGGGACCGCCAGGCCCATCAGCAGCAGCGCCCCCGCCGGGAGAAGGATCCATCGTTTTTTCAGTCCCCTCGCCTCCTTGTCCCGCTCAGCTTTTTTCCTGTGAGCTCTTATCTCCCTTAACAAAGAATGACGCTATGAACAGGCAGACCATCACAATGGGATAAACCTTATAGATGATTCGCAGCGTACTGAGGGGGATCGGCAGGTCGATCGGCACGTCCATGGTGAAGATAGCGAATATGACAAATACGACGGCGATGAGCAGCATGACCAGGCTGGCGATCCTCAGCTTCTTTTTCATTGTTTGCACTCCTTTTCCATCGTGATTATGTATGGATTATACATGGATCGAAAAACGATTACAAGAGCCCCTTTCGGACGCAAAAAAGACTCGGAAAGCGGCCAATTTCTCCCGTTGCAAGATAGCCCGATCTGCGGTATAATACTTTGAAACTGTGTGTGAGGAGAATTCCCCATGGGAAAAGCTTTCGTGATCGACGCGGCCAGGTGCAACGGCTGCTATAACTGCCAGCTCGCCTGCAAGGACGAGCATGTGGGCAACGACTGGACCCCTTACGCCAAGCCTCAGCCGGAGGTGGGCCAGTTCTGGCTCCGGGTGGAGGAGCACGTCCAGGGGACCACGCCCAAGGTGAAGATCCACTATCTGCCCCGCCTCTGCAACCACTGTGAAAAGGCTGCCTGCATCGCCGCCTGCCCCCAAGGGGCCATCCTCCGCCGGGAGGACGGGCTGACCCTCATCGACCCGGAAAAGTGCACCGGCTGCGGGGAGTGCGTGGAAGCCTGCCCTTATGGGGTGATCTATCAGAACGCGGAGCTGGGCATCGCCCAGAAGTGCACCGGCTGTGCCCACCTGCTGGACCACGGGGCGAAAATGCCCCGCTGCGTGGAGGCCTGCCCCACGGAGGCCATCCTCTTCGGTGAGGAAGAGGACCTGATCGACGAAATACGGGGCGCGGAGGTCTGGCGGCCGGAGACCGGCCTTGGGCCCAGGGTCTGGTACCGCAACGTCCCCGGCACCTTCATCGCCGGGACTCTCTTCGACCCGGAAGCGCGGGAGGTGGTCGAGGGGGCCCGCTGTCTGCTCTCCAACGGGGGGAAGAACTGGGAGACCGCGACGGATTCCTTCGGGGATTTCTGGTTCCGGGACCTTCCGGCGGGCATCTACGAGCTGCTGATCCACGCCAAGGGCTACGCCTACAAGAGAGTGGAAAAAATCAGGAACGAAAATTCCGTAAATTTAGGCGATATTCCCATGGAACGGGAATAAGGGTCTTGTGCTTTCCCGGAAAATCCGGTACAATAAAGCCATCAGAAATGAAAAACAGAAAATTGAAAGGATGATTACTTATGGGCTCCAGATACTCCCACGTGTTCTCTCCCATCCGGATCCGCGGCATCGACTTCAAGAACCGGATCACCCTGGCTCCCCCCTCTCCCAACCTGGCCAGCGAGGACGGCCGGGTGACCCACGATTTCGTGGACTGGTTCCGTCAGTTCGCCCGGGGCGGCGTCTGCACCCTGTACGTGGGCAACTGCTCCATCGACATCACCGAGTGCAAGGACGAGGCGTATCAGCTGGATATGGCCAACGAGAACGGCGTCATCCCCATGACCTGGTATGCCGACATGTGCAAGCAGTACGCCTGCCACGCCTCCTTCGAGATCAACCACAACGGTGAGAACACCCGCTATGAGACGGTGGGCCACTGGCCCTACAGCTCCTCCCCCCGCATCTCCGACAACGAGCGCCGGGCTGCCCAGCAGAACGGCCGCGAGCCCCATCCCTGCATCGAGATGAGCATCGACAAGATCCATGAGACCATCGAGAAGTACGGCGCCGCCGCCGGAAAGATGAAGAGAGCGGGCATGGACATCGTGCTGGTCCACGGCGGCCACGGCAACCTGATCAGCCAGTTCACCAGCCCCCTGTACAACAAGCGCACCGACGAGTACGGCGGCGACACCAAGGGCCGCGCCCGCTTCGCCATCGAGGTCTGCGACTCCATCCGCCGTCACTGCGGCGAGGACTTCGTCATCGAGTTCCGCATCTCCGCCGACGAGATCGCTCCCGAGGGCATGCACTTTGACGAGACTCTGGAGCTCATCGGCTACCTGAAGGATCACATCGACATCCTCCATGTCTCCGCCGGCCTCCACTCCGACTTCAACATGGCCTACTTCAACAACTGGTGCCAGAGCTATCTGATGGACCACTGCTTCAACGTCCACTATGCCCGGGACATCAAGAAGGCCTACCCCGATCTGCTGGTCAACACCGTGGGCTCCATCATGAGCATCGACTACGCCGAGGAGATCATCGCCAACGGCTGGGCCGACTTCGTGAGCATGTGCCGTCCCCTGATGGCGGACCCGGATATGCCCAAGAAGTACGCCGAAAACCGGCCTGAGGACCGGCGGCCCTGCCTGCGATGCAACACCTGCATGAACCACCTGATGATCCCCAAGCCCATCTACTGCGCCATCAACCCCATGTCCGCCGTGACCAGCGAGCTGCGGGACGGCGTGGTGCCCAAGGCCAGGAAGAAGAAGAGAGTCGCCATCGTGGGCGGCGGCCCCGGCGGCATCCAGGCCCTGCAGACCCTGCTGGACCGGGGACATGACGTGACCCTCTACGAGAAGAGCGGCCAGCTGGGCGGCAACGTCATCGGCGCCGCCACGCCTCCCTTCAAGGTGGACGTTCGGGATTACCTCAAGTGGATGCGCCACACCGCGGCTCAGTGCGTCAAGCGGGGCGCCCGCATCTACCTGAACCTGGAGTGCACCAAGGACATCCTGGACAAGGAAGGCTATGACGCTGTCGTCATCGCCGTGGGCGCCGAGCCCATCGTGCCCGGCAAGATCCCCGGCATCCGCAAGCCTCACGTCTCCTGGGCGCCCGATGCCGAGCGCGGTCTGGCCCCTGTGGGCGACGAGATCGTCATTGTCGGCGCGGGCCAGGTTGGTCTGGAGGCCGCCATCGACTTCGCCGAGCAGGGCAAGAAGGTCACCGTCATTGAGATGATGGACCAGATGACCAGCATGTTCCGCACCCGGGGCACCAGCGACCTGATGAAGAAAAAGGCGGAAGAGAAGCTGGAGTTCGACACCTTCTACGGCATGGCTCTGGAAGAGGTCAAGGACGACTGCGTCGTTGCCAAGGACGTGAAGACCGGCGAGCTCAAGGAGATCAAGGCCGACACCGTGCTCCTGGCCATGGGCATCCGTCCCCGCTTCGACCTGGTGGACCAGCTCCGTCATTCCTGCCCCGAGACCAGCGTCGCCATCATCGGCGACTGCAACAACAAGGCGGGCACCATCTCCGAGGCCGTCAACCAGGCGTTCCAGGCCTGCCTCCACATCTAAGCAAAATCGCACCTTACATCAGGGGCGCTGCCAGACCGGCAGCGCCCCTTTTGCGTTATTCGTCATCGGGCCCGTAGGCCCGGAGCCGCCTCTTTCAGGGTACATAACCAGCTATGCGCTGTTCTTTGCTCCTTCGCCGCTTTCCGGCACGAACCCGTTTTCCGTTCGCCGATACAGAACGGTCTCATGGTCGGAAGCAAAGGTCACGGCAAACGTCCAATTCTCCGGCGACAGGCTGAGCCAGGGCCGCTTTACTTCTATCTTCTCAAAGAGCTGAGAGGAGTAGACCCGGTATTCCTGCATAAGCTGTGCCTTGAGCCTCTCGGTACTGTCCATGATCCTGTACTCCAGCCAGGAATGAAGCATAAAGACCGCCATAACGGCCAAAAGCAGCAGGACCGTGAATCCCCCATAGAGGAAGATTCGGCGTTTCATCTTCGGCTCCATAGCATCCCCTTTCTATCTGCCGCGGCAGGGCTCAGAACCACTTTTTCTTCTTCCCTATCAGGACCAGAACCAGCACCACGACGATAGAAAGCAGGATCACATAGAGGTAGCCGAAGCGCCAGTAGAATTCCGGCATGGACTGGAAGTTCATCCCGTACCAGCCTACGATGATGGTCAGGGGGAAGAATATGCTGGTGATGACCGTGAAGAACTTCATGGTCTGGTTCAGGCGGATGTCCAGCTGGGCGGAGTAGGCGTCCTGCAGATGGACCACCGCGCTGGAGAGGGAGTCCACATCCTCCCGCAGGCGCTGGACCTTGTTACTCAGGTTGGAGATATACCGGAGGCTCTCGGAGTCGAAGAGCTCGTTTTCGTTTTCTTCCACCGCTTCTGTGATGTCCAGCAGCTGCTCATAATAGTTGTGGGCTTTCATGAGCCGGTTTTTCAGCGCCAGCAGGGTCAGGTTGAAGTCCTTCTCCGCCGCCCCCCGAAGGACCGTTTCCTCCAGATCGGCGATCTGGGAGCCGGTGCTCTCCAACACGGCGATGTCCCCCGCCACCAGAGATTCCAGAAATGCAAAAACCAGCTTTTCCAGGGTCATGCTCTGGGCCGGGAAGCGGCGCAGGGCGGCCTGAAACTTCTGCTCCGTGGACCGGTCCTCATCCAGCACGTCCACCACCAGAAAAAGGTCCTTTTTGATATAGAGGGCCACGCAGTCGTCCTCCGCCTCCGGGTTTTTCCGGTCCACGATGCGCAGCTCCGTGAAGGTGTAGTCGTCGTAGACCTCCACACCGGAGCGAAAATACATATTCGCGTTCTGGCAGGCCTCCGCTGTGGAGTCGGCGAAGCCCAGCTGCCGGTAGATCTGCTGCAGCTCCCCGCTGCGGACGTATCCGGCGGTGAGCGTCCCGGTCCTGAGCTTCGGGACCTCCCTCACCTCCGGAGAGAATACGTAAAACATCCCTGTTCCCTCCTGGGTCCATTCCGATTTGTTCAGGAAGAAGAATACCATAAAAGGGATATATTGTCCATGTCGGATGAATAATATTTGCCTTTTCCGTCAGAATCCGATATGATAAGGGTAAATAAAGACAAACGAGGAGGGGATCCCCCATGCTGAAGGAATACGCCCGCCCGGAGGACGGGCTGGATAAGGAACGGAGAAAGACGGAGACAAAGCGCCTCCAGGAAAAGCTCACCGCACAGCAGATCCAGTTGAAGGATAAAAAGCTTCCGGTGATCGTCCTGGTGGAGGGCTGGGCAGCCGCAGGCAAGGGCGGTCTGATCAACGACCTGATCAGCGAGCTGGACCCGCGCTTTTCCAGCGTTTTTTCCGCGGACAGCGCCCTGCGGGACGCGGACCGCTACCCCTTCCTTTACCCCTTCTTCAAAGCCATCCCGGAGGAAGGGAAGCTGCTGTTTATGGACAGCGGCTGGATGGAGGCCGCAGTCAAATCCAGGCTTGGCGGCAAGCTGGGGAAGAAGGACTATGCCCGCCTTCTCCGCTCTGTCAACCGCTTCGAGCGGCAGCTTCGGGACAACGGCTATCTGTTGCTGAAGCTCTTTGTCAATATCTCCCGTGAGGAGCAGGCAAAACGCCTGAAGGAGCTGCGATCGGAGGAGGACACCAGGTGGCGGGTCTCCGCCTACGACCTGGGGCAGAATGAGGACTACTCCGCGTTTCGGAAGGCCTATGACGACTTTATGGCCGAAACCGGGGAGATCACCCCTTGGCACATTCTGGACGGCAGCCAGAAGAACCACCTGAAATACGACGCCCTCCGGCTCCTCACGGAGCTGATCGACGCCGGCGCCGCCGCCGGGAAACAGCACGGCGCCGCCTTTGAGGAGGACTTTCCCCTGCTGGAGATGCCCCGGCTTTCCGAAGTCGATCTCAGCGTGAAGCTGGAAAAGGACGAATACAAAGAGGAACTGAAGGCGCTCCAAAAGAGGCTCTCCCGTCTGCACAATGTGATCTACCGGAAGAAGATCCCGGTGGTGATCTGCTATGAGGGCTGGGACGCCGCCGGCAAGGGCGGCAACATCCGCCGCCTGGCCTATCCCCTGGATCCCAGAGGTTTCGACGTCTATCCCATCGCCTCCCCCGAGCCCCATGAGCTGGCGCGCCACTACCTCTGGCGTTTCTGGACGCGTCTGCCCCGCAGCGGCCATTTCGCCATCTTCGACCGGACCTGGTACGGCCGTGTCATGGTGGAACGGATCGAGGGCTTCTGCCGGGAGGAAGACTGGCAGCGGGCCTACAACGAAATCAACGAATTCGAGGAGGAGCTCCACGACTGGGGCGCGGTGGTCCTGAAATTCTGGATCCACATCGACCGGGAGACCCAGCTGCAGCGCTTTGAAAACCGGCAGAACACCCCGGAGAAGCAGTGGAAGATCACCGAGGAGGACTGGCGCAACCGGGAGAAGTGGCCCCAGTACGAGGAGGCGGTCTCCGAGATGCTGGACAAGACCTCCACGACCTATGCCCCGTGGCACATCATTGAGTCCAACGACAAGCTCTACGCCCGGATCAAGGTACTGCGGATCGTGGCCGACGCGCTGGAAGAGGCCATAGACCGGAACTGAGCCGCGGTGCCTTGCGGCTCAGGACCAGGAGGAGATCGAGAAGATGGCGGAAGCAGATATCCTTCAAAACACAGCGGAAGCAGGTCAGGACCCGGCTTCCTCCGGAGCGGAGGCACTTCCCCTGCCCATCGGCCCGGCGTGCTTCATCGACCGGGAGCTGAGCTGGCTGCAGTTCAACCTCCGGGTCCTGCGGGAGGCCGGAGACAGCGCCGTTCCCCTGCTGGAGCGGCTGAAATACCTGTCCATCTATCAGAGCAATCTGGACGAATTCTTCATGGTCCGGGTGGGGGCACTGATCCACCGGGGCATCCTGCTGCCGGAGGATACGGACCCCAAGACCGGTTGGACCACCGCCGTGCAGCTTCGCAGAATCATGCGGGAGGTGACGCGGCAGCAGGAGACCGTGCAGGCGATCTATCGCGGGCTGCTGCGGGACCTGAGCGCCGCAGGGATCGAGATCGTGGACTTCCGCCGGATCTCCAAGGTGGACGAGAGCATCGCCCGGAAGGTCTTTGCGGAATTCCGCCAGCTGCTCACCGCCAGGATCGTGGACGCGGAGCATCCCATGCCCTTTCTGGACAACCGGGAGGACTATGTGGCCGTGCTCCTGCGCCGGCGGGAAAAGCTGAACCTGGGGCTCATCTACCTCTCCCGGCTGCCGGCGTACCGCGTCTACGAGGCGGAGGGAAAACAAAAGGTCCTCCTCACCGACGCGCTGGTACGCCACTTCGCGCCCCTTCTCTTCAAAAAGCACGAGGTCCGGGACAGCTGCACCCTTCGCGTCACCCGCAACGCCGACGTCTTTATCGACGAAAACGCCCTGCTGGAGGACGACGATTTTCGCAGCAGCATGGAGAAGCTGCTGAAAAAGCGCAAGCGCCAGCAGATCGTCCGGCTGCAGCTCCTGGGGAAGCCGGAGCGGCATCTGCGGGAGCTGCTGGACAAGCAGCTCAAGGTACCGGAACGGCAGGTCTTCCTCACCTCCGTCCCCTTCCGCACCGGCTTCGGAGAGGCGCTGAGCGCTGCGCCGGGGTGGCGCTTCCCCGAGCGGCGGAGCGCCCGCACCGTTGGGCTGCGTAAGGGGGAGTATTTCCGCTATCTGGAGCATAAGGATCTGCTGCTCAGCTTCCCTTACCAGAGCATGACCCCCATGATCGAGCTGCTTTACGAGGCGGCGGACGACCCGGAGGTCATCTCCATCCGCATCACCCTCTACCGCCTCGCGGCAAGCAGCAAGCTGGCCGCCGCTCTGGCCTACGCGGCGGACCAGGGGAAGGACGTGCTCTGCCTGCTGGAGCTGCGGGCCCGCTTTGACGAGAAGAACAACATCGACTACAGCGAGATGCTGGAGGAGGCGGGTTGCACCGTCATCTACGGGCTGCCGGAGCAGAAGGTCCACTCCAAGCTCTGCCTCATCACCCGCAAATGCACCGACAGAGTGGAGTATATCACCCAGATCGGCACCGGGAATTACAACGAGGTCACCAGCGAGCAATACTGCGACCTCTCCCTGATCACCGCCGACGAGCAGACGGGGCGGGACGCCGCCCAGGTCTTTGAGGCCCTGGAGCAGGGCCAGGTCCCGGAGCCGGGGGAAAAGCTCATCGTCGCTCCCACGGGCTTCAAGCCCTGGCTGCTGGCTTCCCTGGACCGGGAAAAGGAAAAGGGAGCGGCGGGCTTCGTGGCCATCAAGGCCAATTCCCTCAACGACATCGACGTCATGGCAAAACTGATCGACTGCTCCCGGGCGGGGGTCACGGTGGAGCTCTTCCTCCGGGGCATCTGCTGCCTGCGCCCCGGAATGGCGGGCTACAGCGAGCACATCCGGGTCCGCAGCGTCGTGGGCCGGTATCTGGAGCACTCCCGCATCTACGTTTTCGGCAGGGATGAGGAGCAGCGCCTCTTTCTGGGCTCCGGCGACATGCTCAACCGCAACACCCAGCGTCGGGTGGAGGCCTTTGCGGAGGTAGTCACGCCGGAGACAAAAGAACAGGTGCTGGAGGTCATGGAGGCCTTCCGGCAGGACGACGTGAAGGGCTGGGAGATGCGCCCGGACGGGAGCTACGGCAAGGCCGAGTTTCCCCGGGGCGGCGACAGTCAGGAGCGGCTGTACGCCTACTTTGCCGCCCGGCGGGTGGAGCCGCTGCCCCCGGAGGAGCCCAAGCGGCAAAGCATATTTGCCCGACTGTTCTCCTCCCTGGGTCTTTCCAAAAAGCAGGGCCGCCCCGACGCCTGAACGGGTTAAAATTGATATTGAATCCTTCCGATTGATTCAGAGGACGCCTCCGCTTCCAAAAAAGCGAAGGCGTCCTGCCGTTTCTCTTTTTTACTTTTGGGAGAGCGCCGCTTCTACGAAGCCCCGGAAGAGGGGGTGGGGCCGGTTGGGGCGGCTCTTGAACTCCGGGTGGAACTGGACTCCCACGAAGAAGGGGTTATCCGGGATCTCCACGGTCTCCACAATGGTCCCGTCCGGGCTGGTGCCGCTGAGAACGAGGCCCGCTCCGGCCAGGGCCTCCCGGAATTCATTGTTGAACTCGTAACGGTGGCGATGCCGCTCGGAGATCAGCTCCGTACCGTAGCAGCGGTCCATCCGGGTGCCCGGGGCGATCTTGCAGGGATAGGCTCCCAGGCGCAGGGTGCCGCCCTTATTCACTTCGTCGCTCTGGTCCGGCAGGAAGTCAATGACCTTGTGGGCGGAAGCCGGGTCGAATTCCCCGGAGCTGGCGTCCGCGAAACCGCAGACGTGGCGGGCAAACTCGATCACCGCCACCTGCATCCCCAGGCAGAGGCCCAGGTAGGGGCGACCCCGCTCCCTGGCGTACTTCGCAGCGGCGATCATGCCCTCCACGCCCCGGCTCCCAAAGCCGCCGGGGACCAGGATCCCATCGCAGGGGGCAAGAATCTCTTCTGCCGTCTCCTCCGTCACCGTCTCGCTGTCGATCCAGCGGATCTCCACCTCCGCCCCGGCGGCGTAGGCGGCGTGGCGGAGGGCCTCCCCCACGGAGAGATAGGCGTCGTGGAGCTGGACGTATTTTCCAACCAGGCCGACAGTGAGGTGCTTCTTCGCCTTCCGGACCCGCTCCACCATGGCCGTCCACTCCCCCAGCTCCGGCGGCGGGGCTTCCAGCCTCAGCTCCCGGCAGACGATGCCGGAAAAATGCTGCTTTTCCAGCATCAGGGGGGCTTCGTAGAGGATGGGCAGGGTCTGATTCTCGATGACGCAGTCCGGCGGAACGTTGCAGAACATGGCGATCTTCCGCAGCAGGGCTTCCTCCAGCGCCTCGTTGCAGCGCAGCACGATGATGTCCGGGTGGATGCCCATTCCCTGCAGCTCCTTGACGGAGTGTTGGGTGGGCTTGGACTTGTGCTCCCCGCTGCCGTGGAGGTAGGGCACCAGGGTCACATGGATGAAGAGGCTGTTCCCTCTTCCCTGCTCCAGGCCCACCTGGCGGATGGCCTCCAGGAAGGGCTGGCTCTCGATATCGCCGGTGGTGCCGCCGATCTCGGTGATGACCACGTCGGCCCCGGTCTTCTTCCCCACGGCGTAGATGAACTCCTTGATCTCGTTCGTAATGTGGGGAATGACCTGGACGGTCTCCCCCAGATACTCTCCCCGCCGCTCCTTGTTCAGCACATTCCAGTAGACCTTGCCGGTGGTCAGGTTGGAAAACTTGTTCAGGTCCTCGTCGATGAACCGCTCGTAATGCCCCAGGTCCAGGTCCGTTTCCGCCCCGTCCTCGGTGACGTAGACCTCCCCGTGCTGATAGGGGCTCATGGTACCGGGGTCCACGTTGATGTAAGGGTCCAGCTTCTGGGCCGCCACCTTCAGCCCTCTGGCCTTCAGCAGCCGGCCCAGAGACGCGGCGGTGATGCCCTTCCCCAGGCCGGAGACCACGCCTCCGGTAACAAAGATGTATTTGCTCATGAGACCGCCCTCCCGTAAAAAAAAGAGAGACAGCGGCGGACAGGAAATCTCCTGCGGGACGCCGTTGTCTCACAACATAGGGATTCTACGCCGGAAAACAGGAAAAGTCAATCTATAATATGTTTTTTTCAGAAAAACTCTTGCCTCCGCCGTTCACGGACGCTACAATACGGAGCATGATCCCCACCGCGTCATACCAGAAAAGGGAGCGAAGCAGCGATGAATTACACGCCGGATGAAGTGATCCAGTATGTACAGGAGGCGGACGTCAAATTCGTCCGCATGGCTTTCTGCGACATTTACGGGAAGCAGCGCAACGTAGCCATTATGGCCCGGGAGCTGCCCCGGGCTTTCGCCCACGGCATCGCCTTTGACGCTTCCGCCGTCCGGGGCTTCGGCATGGACGTGCGCTCCGATCTCTTCCTGCGGCCCAACGCCTCCACGCTGAAGGAACTGCCCTGGCGGCCCCAGCACGGGCGGGTGGCCCATATGTTCTGTGACATCGTCCACCCCGACGGGACTCCCTTTGAGGCGGACACCCGTCAGCTCCTGCGGCGGGCAGCGGAGCGGGCCGCCGAGGAAGGCTACGAGTTCCGCTTCGGCACGGAGATGGAATTCTACCTCTTCAAGCAGGACGAGCGGGGGGAGCCCACCCGGGAGCCCTTTGACCGGGCCGGATACATGGACGTGGCCCCGGAGGACAAGGGAGAAAACGTGCGGCGGGACATCTGCCTCACTCTGGAACGAATGGGCATCCTGCCGGAGAGCTCCCACCATGAGAGCGGACCGGGGCAAAACGAGATCGACTTCCGCTACGCCGACCCGGTCTCTGCGGCGGACAACGCCATTCTCTTCCGCAGCGTCGTCAAGGCCATCGCGGCGCAGAACGGCCTTTGGGCGGACTTCTCCCCCCGGCCTCTGCCGGAGCACGACGGGAACGGGATGCACATCAACATTTCCGCCCTCTGCCGGGGACAGGAGCTGCCGCCCCTGGACCTGCTGCCCGGACTCCTGAACCGGATCCGGGAGATGACCCTCTTCCTGAACCCTGCGGAGGACTCCTACGCCCGCCTGGGCCGGGACAAGGCCCCGGCCTACATCTCCTGGTCGGAGGAGAACCGCTCGCAGCTGGTGCGTCTGCCGGCGGCGGATGGGGAATTCCGGCGGCTGGAGCTCCGCTCCCCCGATTCCAGCGCGAATCCCTATCTGGCCTTCCATCTGATCATCCAGGCCTGCCTGGAGGGCATCGGCAAGGGTCTGGCCCTGGACCTGCCCGCAAGGCTGAACCTCCAGCGGGCAGACGCGGAGACGCCGAAGCGGCTCCGGCGCCTCCCCGCCACGCTGACGGAGGCGGCCTCCGCCGCCCTGGGCAGCGAGTTCATCCGGGAAAACGTCCCGGCGCAGATCCTGAAAGGCTATTCCGCAAGCTGAATACTGCTCTTTATGCTGCCCCAGATCATCCCGAAAGGAGGAGAGCGTCACGGTTTTTCAGACAGATACCTACAGCGTCCTGCTGGTTTCCGCATCCGAAAAGTTCAATACGACGGCCCTCTCCCTCCTTCCGGGCACCGACTTCTGGCCGATCACCACGGTGGGCAGCGTGAGCGAGGCTCGGCGGAGACTGGTGAACGGCTCTTTTGACCTTATCGCCATCAACTCCCCCCTTCCGGACGACATCGGGGTGGAGTTCGCCATGGAGGCCTGCGCGGAGACGGACGCGGGCGTCCTGCTCCTCATCAAGAGCGAACTGTATGACGAGACCTATTACCGGGTACTGCCCTCCGGCGTCATCCTTCTCTCCAAACCCACGAACCTGCCCATGATCTCCCAGAACCTACGGGCCCTCTGCGCCATGCGGGAGCGGCTGCGTTCCCTGCGGCGGCACCAGGACACGGTGGAGGAGCGGATCGAGGAGATCCGCCTTATCAACCGGGCCAAGTGGCTGCTCATCGAGTGCCTGCATATGACGGAGCCGGAGGCCCACCGCTACATCACCCACCAGGCCATGGAACAGCGTCTGGGGAAGCGGCAGATCGCGGAAAACATCATCCGAACCTACCAGTAATTGGAAACTGCTCTTGCCATCTTCTGAAAACTATGACGGTTTCTGCGCTGTTCCGGCGTTTTCCCTATTGACAAGCGCCGTTTTCCGGCCTAGAATACAACTCAAATTAAATCATCAAACCGTTGAAGCGGAAGTAAAGGCAGCGATGCCCCTACAGAGAGCCCGGGCAGCTGAGAGCCGGGTGGGAAACAAACTGTCAAATGGACCGCGGAGGGCGCAGTGAAAGCTGCGACGCTGCAGGCAGGCGTCATTTGCCGGGGATATGATGGTATCCCGCTAAGCGCACGGGTCATTCCGTGAATCAAGGTGGCACCGCGGATAGTGATTATTCGTCCTTGACAGAAAGGGTCTTTCTGTCCGGGGCGTTTTTCTTTTCCCCGGCGGAAAGCAGGAGGCACTTCTTCGCTGAGGAGGTTGAGAAAATGACCGTTTCCCCCACGCTGGAAGAGGTCCGGGAATTGGCGGCCTCCGGCAAGTACGACGTACTGCCGGTAAGCTGCGAGATCCTGTCCGACTTCACCACGCCCATCGAGACCATGAAGATCCTGAAAAACGTATCCAAGCACTGTTATATGCTGGAATCCGCTTCCGCCGACGAAAAATGGGGCCGGTACACCTTTCTGGGCTTCGATCCCACACAGGCCATCACCTGCATCGGCGGGACCATGAACGGCGTCCTGGACGCCGGGAAGCAGAAATACGTCACTGGCGACCCCTCGGAGTACCTGCGGGCGGTCCTCTCAAAGTACCGCAGCCCGCGCTTTGACTACCTGCCCCCCTTCACCGGGGGCCTGGTGGGCTACTTCTCCTTCGACTTCCTGGGCTACAGTGAGCCCAGCGCCCGCACGAATGCCCAGGACACGGAGGGCTTCAAGGACGTGGACCTGATGCTCTTCGACAAGGTGATCGCTTTCGACAACATTCGCCAGAAGATCGTCCTCATCGTGAACATGCCCCTGGACGAGCCGGAGACGGGCTACAACAAGGCCGTATGGGAGCTGCGTCAGTTCATCGACCTTCTGCGCCACGGGGTCAAGAAGCAGGAGCCCGGCGGAAAGCTGCTGGGAGAGGTCACGCCCCTTTTCGACAAAGAGCAGTTCTGCGCCATGGTGGAAAAGGCAAAGCATTACATCCGGGAGGGGGACATCTTCCAGATCGTCCTGTCCAACCGCCTGAGCGCCCCCTTCGAGGGAAGCCTGCTGAACACCTACCGGGTGCTGCGGACCATTAACCCCTCCCCCTACATGTTCTACTTTTCCGGCACGGACGTAGAGGTGGCGGGAGCCTCCCCGGAGACCCTGGTAAAGCTGGAGGACGGCATCCTCCACACCTTCCCCCTGGCCGGGACCCGTCCCAGAGGAAAGACGGAGGAAGAGGACCGGGCGCTGGAAGCGGGGCTCCTGGCCGACGAGAAGGAACTGGCGGAGCACGATATGCTGGTGGACCTGGGCCGGAACGACCTGGGAAAGATCAGCAGATTCGGCACGGTGCAGGTGGAAAAGCTCCACTCCGTCGAGCGTTTTTCCCACGTGATGCACATCGGCTCCACGGTGCGGGGGGAGATCCGGGAGGACTGCGACGCCCTCAGCGCCATCGAAGCGGTGCTCCCGGCGGGAACCCTGTCCGGGGCCCCCAAGATCCGGGCCTGCCAGCTCATCGGAGAGCTGGAGAACAACAAGCGGGGCATCTACGGCGGCGCCATCGGCTACATCGACTTTACCGGCAACATGGACACCTGCATCGCCATCCGCCTCGCCTACAAGAAAAACGGCAAGGTCTTTGTGCGCAGCGGCGCCGGGATCGTGGCGGATTCCGTGCCGGAAACGGAGTATGAGGAGAGCCTGAACAAGGCCAGGGCCTCCCTGAAGGCCCTGGAGCTGGCTCAGGAGGAGGAGCTATGATCCTGCTGATCGACAATTTTGACAGTTTTTCCTATAACCTCTACCAGCTGGTGGGGGCTATCCATCCGGACATCCGGGTCATCCGCAACGACGAGATGACCGTGGAGGAGATCCGGGCGCTGAGGCCGGAGCGGATCATCCTCTCCCCCGGCCCCGGCAGGCCGGAAAACGCCGGGATCATCGTAGAGGCCGCACGGACCCTGGGGCGGGAGATCCCGCTGCTGGGAGTCTGCCTGGGCCACCAGGCCATCTGCCTCGCCTTCGGGGCCACCGTCACCTACGCAAGGCAGCTGATGCACGGAAAGCAGTCCGAGGCAGCGCTGGACACCGCCTCTCCCCTCTTCCGGGGCTGCCCGGAGAGGGCTATGGTGGGCCGATATCACTCCCTGGCGGCGGACCCGAACACCATTCCACAGGAGCTCAAGATCACCGCCCGCACTTCCGACGGCGAGGTCATGGCCGTGGAGCATCGGGAGTATCCCATCTTCGGCCTCCAATTCCACCCGGAATCCATTCTGACCCCCGTCGGGACCACCATTCTCAGAAACTTTGTAAAGGAGATTTGAACCATGATCCGGGAAGCCATTGTAAAGCTTGTGAATAAAGGTGACCTCACTTACGACGAGGCCTACACCGTCATGAACGAGATCATGAGCGGCGAGACCAGCGCCACCCAGAACGCCGCCTTTCTGGCCGCCCTTTCCACCAAAAGCGCACGGGCCGAGACCACGGACGAGATCGCCGGCTGCGCGGAGGCCATGCGCTCCCACGCCACCACCGTGGAGACGGGGATGGAGCTCTTCGAGATCGTGGGCACCGGCGGGGACAACGCCCAGAGCTTCAACATCTCCACCACCTCCGCCCTGGTGGCGGCGGCGGGGGGCATGAAGGTCGCCAAGCATGGGAACCGGGCAGCCTCCTCCCAGTGCGGCACCGCCGACTGTCTGGAGGCCCTGGGGGTGAACATCCAGCAGAGTCCCGCCAGGTGCGTGGAGCTTCTGAACGAGGTGGGCATGTGCTTCTTCTTTGCCCAGAAGTACCACAGTTCCATGCGCTACGTGGGCCCCATCCGCAAGGAGCTGGGCTTCCGCACGGTCTTCAACATCCTGGGCCCTCTCACCAATCCGGGAAAACCCAGCATGCAGCTCCTGGGCGTGTATGACGACTATCTGGTGGAGCCCCTGGCCCAGGTGCTGGTGAGCCTGGGGGTCAAGCGGGGCATGGTGGTCTACGGTCAGGACAAGCTGGATGAGATCTCCGTCAGCGCCCCCACCACCGTCTGTGAGATCCGGGACGGCTGGTTCCGCTCCCGGGTCATCACCCCGGAGGAGTTCGGCCTGGAGCGCTGCGCGAAGGAGGATCTGAAAGGCGCCTCCCCCGCGGAAAACGCCAGGATCACCCTGGCCATCCTGAACGGGGAGCCGGGTCACAAGCGGGACGCGGTGCTGATGAATGCCGGGGCCTCCCTCTACATCGGCGGGAAGGCCAAAAGCATGCGGGAGGGCATCGCCCTGGCGGGAGAGCTCATCGACTCCGGCAAGGCTCTGAAGGTCCTGGAACAGCTCATTGAAGTGAGCAACCGGCCCGAGGCGGAAGCATGACGATCCTGGAGACCATCGCCGCCCACGCTCGGCAACGGGTGGCGGCGGACAAAGAGATCATTCCCCCGGAAGAGATGAAAGCCCTGGCGGAGGAAGGTGTCGGAAACGGCAGGGCCTTTTATGCCGCCGTGGCGAAGCCAGGGATGAGCTTTATCTGCGAGGTGAAAAAGGCCTCTCCCTCCAAAGGGGTCATTGATCCGGTGTTCGATTACCTCTCCATCGCCCGGGCCTACGAGGAAGCCGGGGCGGAGGCTGTCTCCTGTCTCACGGAGCCCAAGTGGTTCCTGGGCTCGGATGCCATTTTCCGGGAAATACGGACCGCGATCCGTACGCCCATGCTGCGGAAGGACTTCGTGGTGGACGAATACCAGCTCCGCCAGGCAAAGGTCATGGGGGCGGACTGCGTGCTCCTGATCTGCGCCCTGCTGGACACGGAGACCATTTCCCGGTATCTGGACATCTGCGAGTCCCTGGGCCTGGCGGCTCTGGCAGAGGCCCACGACGAAGGGGAAATCGCTTCCGCCGTCAGCGCCGGGTCCAGGATGATCGGGGTCAACAACCGGAACCTGAAGGACTTCTCCGTGGATTTCTCCAACGCCGCCCGTCTGCGGGAGCGGATCCCGCCGGACCGGCTCTACGTGGCGGAGAGCGGTGTAAAGACAACGGAAGACGCCTCTGCCCTCCGGGCCATCGGAGCGGACGCCATCCTCTTGGGTGAAGCGCTGATGCGCGCAGCGGACAAGGTCGCGGCGCTCGCAGCCCTGCGGGAGGCGGCGGGATGACGGAGATCAAGATCTGCGGTCTTTTCCGGGACCGGGACATTGACTATGTGAACGAAGCCGGGCCGGATTACGCCGGGTTTATCCTGAACTATCCCCCGAGCCGCCGAAACCTTTCCCCGGCGCGGGCAGGAGAGCTGCAGCGGCGTCTGAGGCCGGAGATCAAAGCGGTG
Source organism: Oscillospiraceae bacterium (assembly GCA_017535635.1). Lineage (GTDB taxonomy): Bacteria > Bacillota > Clostridia > Oscillospirales > Oscillospiraceae > UBA1774. Next base: position 59,719 of record JAFXTU010000024.1, on the reverse strand, counting down.
GGGGTATTCGTCAACGAAACCGTTGAGGAGGTGTGCCGCGTTTCGGAGCTGGTCGGCCTGAATGTGATCCAGCTCCACGGGCAGGAGGACGCGGAGTACATCGCCGCTCTGCGGAAGCTCTGGGGCAGGCCCATCTGGAAGGCCTTCCGGGTGCGAAGCTGCGAGGACCTGTCCAGGGCGGAGGCGAGCAGCGCCGACGAGATCCTGCTGGACAACGGATACGGGACCGGAGAAGCCTTCGACTGGTCCCTGGCAGCGGGCCTTCATCGCCCGTTCCTCCTGGCCGGGGGATTGACGCCGGAGAACATCCCCCAGGCGATCCGGGAGCTCCGGCCGAAGCTCCTGGACATCTCCTCCGGCGTGGAGACGGACGGAGTCAAGGACAGGGAAAAAATACGCGCCGCTGTATTGGCGGCGCATGGGAAGAAGAAAGAAGGGAATCCATGAGCAAGGGACGTTTTGGCATCCACGGTGGGCAGTACATCCCTGAGACGCTGATGAACGCGGTGATCGAGCTGGAGGAAGCCTACGACCGGTTTAAAAACGATCCGGATTTTCAGCGGGAGCTGACCGAGCTCCTGAACGAATACGCGGGAAGGCCCTCCCGGCTCTACTACGCCGAAAAAATGACCCGGGACCTGGGGGGCGCGAAGATCTACCTGAAACGGGAGGACCTGAACCACACCGGGGCCCACAAGATCAACAACGTGCTGGGGCAGGCGCTGCTGGCAAAGAAGATGGGAAAGACCCGGCTGATTGCGGAGACCGGCGCGGGACAGCACGGCGTGGCCACGGCCACGGCGGCGGCGCTGATGGACATGGAGTGCGTGGTGTTCATGGGCGAGGAGGACACGGTGCGCCAGGCCCTGAACGTCTACCGCATGCGCCTCCTGGGGGCGGAGGTCGTCCCGGTGAAGACCGGCACCGCCACCCTCAAGGACGCCGTGTCCGAGGCCATGCGGGAGTGGACCTCCCGGATCGCCGACACCCACTACTGCCTGGGCTCCGTCATGGGGCCCCACCCCTTCCCCACCATCGTGCGGGATTTCCAGGCGGTGATCTCCCGGGAGATCAAGGCCCAGCTGCTGGAAAAGGAAGGGCGGCTTCCCGACGCGGTGATCGCTTGCGTGGGGGGAGGCTCCAACGCCATCGGCAGCTTCTACCATTTCATCGAGGACAAGGAGGTCCGGCTCATCGGCTGCGAGGCCGCCGGGCGGGGCGTGGACACCTTTGAGACAGCGGCCACCATCGCCACGGGGAAGCTGGGCATCTTCCACGGCATGAAGTCCTATTTCTGCCAGGATGAGTACGGGCAGATCGCCCCGGTCTACTCCATCTCGGCGGGCCTGGATTACCCCGGCGTGGGGCCGGAACACGCCCATCTCCACGACATCGGACGGGCAGAATATGTCCCCGTGACCGACGAGGAGGCGGTGGAGGCCTTTGAGTACCTGGCCCGGACCGAGGGGATCATCCCCGCCATCGAATCGGCCCACGCCGTGGCCTACGCCAGGAAGCTGGCCCCCACCATGGACAAGGACCGGATCATGGTCATCACCGTCTCCGGCCGGGGAGACAAGGACTGCGCGGCCATCGCCCGCTACAGAGGGGAGGATATCCATGAGTAAGATTCAAAACGCATTTGACCATGGAAAGGCATTCATCGTCTTTCTCACCTGCGGCGACCCGGACCTGGAGACCACCGCCGCCGCCGTCCGGGCCGCGGCGGCAAACGGCGCGGACCTCATCGAGCTGGGCATCCCCTTCTCGGACCCCACGGCGGAGGGGCCGGTGATCCAGGGGGCCAACCTCCGGGCTCTCCGGGGCGGCGTCACCACGGACAAGATCTTCGGCTTTGTCCGGGAGCTGCGCCGGGACGTGAGGATCCCCATGGTGTTCATGACCTACGCCAACGTGGTCTACTCCTACGGCGCGGAGCGCTTCATCTCCGCCTGCCGGGACATGGAGATCGACGGGCTCATCCTGCCCGATCTTCCCTATGAGGAAAAGGAGGAATTCCAGCCCCTCTGCCGGGAGTACGGCGTAGACCTGATCTCCATGATCGCCCCCACCTCCGCGAACCGCATTGCCATGATCGCCGGGGAGGCGGAGGGCTTCCTCTACATCGTTTCCAGCCTGGGGGTCACGGGAACACGCAGTGAGATCGCGACGGACCTCAGCTCCATCGTGAAGGTCGTCCGGGAGAACACGAGCATCCCCTGCGCCATCGGCTTCGGCATCTCCACGCCGGAGCAGGCGGGAAAAATGGCAGCCATTTCCGACGGGGCCATCGTGGGCTCCGCCGTGGTGAAGCTGCTGGAGAAGTACGGACGGGAGGCCCCGGAGGAGATCGGAGCCTACGTGAAGAGCATGAAGGAGGGGATCCTGGCCGTCTCCCCCGACCTTTAGCCGAAGAGCGGGTAATTGACGAGTTTCTCCCGGAACTGTATAATCGGTAAAGCAGATCGGATGGGAGGGGACTCATGAAGCGGATCGACGGAGCTTTTCTTTCTCTCTGGACAAGGCGGATCCTGGTCTACCTGGCCGGACTCTTCTGCATGGCCCTGGGAGTTGTGTTTTCCGCCAGGTCTTCCCTGGGCGTCAGCCCGGTGGGCTCGCCGGGAAACGTCTTGTATCAGATCGCCCTCCGGGAGCATTTTCCGGATTATGTTAACCTCGGAAATTGCACCACGGCGGTATACGGTCTGTATCTCCTGACGGAGCTTCTGATCCTCCGGCGGGACTTCAAGCCGGGCATGCTGCTCCAGCTGGCGGCGTCGCTGCTCTTCGGCCAGCTGGTGAATCTGGCCTCCGCTCTGCTGGCCTTTTTGCCCACGCCGACGAATTACGCGGTACAGCTGATCTACCTCCTATGCAGCGTGCCCCTGGTGGCCTTCGGCGTGATGCTCTATCTCTCTCCCAAGCTCCTGCCCACGCCTGGAGAAGGCATGAGCCTGGCCATCTCCCAAAAAACAGGCCTGTCCCTCGGCTCCGCCAAGACGGTCTTCGACTGCTCTCTTGTGCTGATCTCGGCGGCGGTCTCCCTGCTCTGGTTCCGAAGGCTGGAGGGCGTTCGGGAGGGCACGGTCATCTGTGCGCTGACCGTGGGCTTTGTGATCCGGCAGTTTCAGAAGCTCTGCCAGAAGCCCCTGCTCCGCTTTGTGGAGCGGGAAGACCGGGTGGAGAGCGCTGTACGGGCGGCCACCGAGGGATATGCGCCGGATGCCTCCGCCAAGCCCAGGATCATCATCACCATCGGCCGGGAATACGGCGCAGGAGGATACGAGATCGGCCAGCTTCTGGCAAAAAAGCTGGGGATCACCTTCTATGACAAGCAGCTCAACATCCTGGCATCGGAGAGAAGAGGGCTTTCCCTGACGAAAATTGAGGAGCTGGAAAAGCACATGGAACGGGAGCTGGTCTATGATTTCCGGGCCGGAGCTTACGAAATGGTGGGCGAAGGCCTGCGTCCGGAGGAGCTGCTTTTCGTGGCCCAGACAGAGGTGATCCGCCGGATCGCGGCGGGAGGCGAGAGCTGCGTGATCATGGGCCGCTGCGCGGACTATATCCTGTATGACGACCCCAACTGCTTCCGGGTCTTCATCCATGCGATCCCGGCGGCGCGCATCCACCGCACGATGGCGAAATACGGTCTCAGCCGAGAGGAGGCCGAGCGGGAGATGCGGAATACAGACCTGTCCAGAAGCTCCCACTACAAGCGCTTCACCGGCCGCGACTACGGAAAGCAGGAGTATTACCACCTGGGAGTGGATTCCAGCCAGCTGGGAACGGAGCACGCCGCAGAGCTGATCGTGGACGCCATCCGCCAGTGGTGCAACGTGCGGGGGACCCATCCCCTGTCCGCGCCGGAACAAAACTGAGTCGCTGTGGGATCGGGAAGGCTTCCCACAAATCCGTTTCATCATCCAGCGCGCTCGCCGGGCGCGGCTGATTCCGGGAGGGACCTGCTTTGCGGTCCCTCCCCGTTTTTTACTTTCTTTTAACAAATTGGACGAACCGGGGCGGAATGTGGACTTGCGCGGAAGGAATAGGCTGACAGTACCAAGCGAAAGGAGCGGACCCATGCTGTCATCTTTGATCGTGCTACTCCTGAACTCTGCTTTTCTTGCCCTGCGGCTGGGGGGAAACGGCGGCTCCTTCCCCCGTCCCCTCAGCGCTGAGGATGAGCGGCATTACCTCGCCCTGGCGGCAGAGGGGGACGAGGAGGCCAGAGCCGTCCTCATCGAGCGAAATCTCCGCCTGGTGGCCCACATCGTCAAGAAATACTATTCCTCCGCCTGTGAGCAGGACGATCTCATCTCCATCGGGACCGTGGGCCTGATCAAGGGGATCTCCTCTTACCGCCCCGAAAAGGGAGTCCGCCTCGCCACCTACGCCTCCCGCTGCGTGGAAAACGAGATCCTGATGTACTTTCGCAGCCTCCGCAAGTCCGCCGGGGACGTTTCCCTGTCGGAGGCCTTGGACAACGACGGAGAGGGCGGACTTTCCATCCAGGACGTGCTTTACGAGGAGGACGACATTCTGGAACGGCTCTCCCTTCGGGAGGACGCAGTACGCCTGCGCAGATTCGTGGAAAGCGAGCTCTCCCAGCGGGAGCGGGAGCTGATCACCCTCCGCTATGGGCTGAACGGCGGCGCTCCCCTGCCCCAGCGGGAGGTGGCCTCCCGGATGAACATTTCCCGCAGCTACGTCTCCCGGCTGGAAAAAAGAGCCCCGGAAAAGCTCAGGGCCTGTATGACAGAGAACGGCCGGCAATAGCCGGCCGTTCCGCAAACTGTATTCATTCAATAACGATGTTTTCTTTTCGGATCTTGTCCCAGGAAAACTCCCCGATCAGTTCGGCGGCAGAGACTGCCTCTTCCCATTCCAGGAGGCCGCAGCGGAAAGCGAGGAGACCGACGATCTCCTCCGGGGTCCGGTGCTTTCTCAGTTCCCCCAGATCCAGGTCCGCGTCCCGTTTGGAGAGCTTTCTCCCCTCCCGGTCCGTCAGCATGGGCACATGCCGGTATTCCGGCGCCTCATAGTCCAGGAGCCGACAGAGCCACAGCTGCCGGGGCGTAGAGGACAGGAGATCGCAGCCGCGGACCACCTGGGTCACGCCCGCTTCTCCGTCGTCCACCACCACGGCCAGCTGATAGACAAAGACCCCGTCCGCCCGACGGAGGACAAAATCGCCGCAGTCCCGCTTCAGATTCTCCGAATAGAGGCCGAAGACGCCGTCCCGAATGGAAACGATCTCATCCGGCGCCTCCAACCGCCAGGCGGGAGGCGCCTTTTTCATCATTCGGCTCCGCTCCTCCTCTGACCGGAGACGGCAGGAGGCAGGATGGATCGGATGCCCGTCGGAGGCATGAGGGGCGTTCACCAGGTTCAGACTTCCCCGGGTACACCAGCAGGGGAAGACGTTGGCTTTAGCCCGCAGGACCTCCAGCGCGGCCTCATAGGCTTTGGTGCGCTCCCGCTGGGGAGGCGTTTCCCGATCCCACTCCAGGCCCAGCCACAGAAGATCCTCCCGGATGCTCTGCGCAAATTCCGGGGTACAGCGGAGCGTATCCAGGTCCTCCATCCGCAGGAGCACCTCTCCCCCTTCCGACCGGGCGGAAAGCCAGGCGAGAAGGTAGGAGAAGGCATTCCCCAGGTGCATCCGGCCGCTGGGCGTGGGGGCAAAGCGGCCGACGACGCTCTTGCTTTTCAGTTCCGTGCCCTCAGCTTACGAAACGATGTCTCCGGAATCGAAGGGATCGCCGCACTCGGGGCAGAACTTCGGGGGATTGGCGGGATCCTCGGGCTCCCAGCCGCACTTGTCGCACTTGTACTGGAGGGCGCCGGCGGGCTTGGGAGCGCCGCACTCGGCGCAGAATTTACCCTTGTTGACGGCCCCGCACTTGGTGCAGGTCCAGCCCTCGGCCGCGGGCTTGGGAGCGCCGCACTCGGCGCAGAACTTGCCGGTATTTCCGGTCTTGCCGCACTTCGGGCAGGTCCAGCCCTCGGCGGCGGGAGCGGGGGCCTGGGCCGCCTGCTGCTGGCCCATCTGGTAAAGCGCCTGGGCGTTGATGCCGCCGGAGCTCTGGGCGGCGTTCATGCCGATGAAGCCCATGGCGGCGCCGTTTGCGTTCTTCGCGGCGTCCTGCATGGCCTGGGCCTGGGCGCCGATCAGGGTGGCAGCGCCCATGGTGGGATCCTTGTAGGCCGCGTTGCGCTGCATCTCCTTGATCATCTTCTCGTCCTCTTCCGAGGCCTTGATGCTGCTGACGCCCACATTGGCGATCTCGATGCCCCTCTGCTCCTTCCAGTCCCTGGTCAGGACCTCCTTCAGGGCGTCACGAAGCTCGAAGGTGTGGGCCGGGAGGGCGCTGTAGCGGATCCCCATCTCGCTGATCTTGGCGAAGGCGGGCTGCAGAGCGGTGAGAAGCTCGCTCTTCAGCTGGGAGTCGATCTCGGAGCGCTTGTATTCGCCGCTCACATTGCCGCAGACGTTGCAGTAGAACGCGGCGGGGTTCACGATCCGGTAGCTGTATTCGCCGAAGCAGCGCACGGAAATGTCGATGTCCAGGTTGGCATTCCGGTCCACCACCCGGAAGGGCACCGGGGAGGGCGTTCCGTATTTGTTCCCGATGATCTCCTTGGTGTTGAAGTAATAGACGCGCTGATCCTTCCCGGTGTCGCCGCCGAAGGTAAAGCGCTTGAGCATGGTCCCCAGCACGCCCTTGAGGCTCTGGCCCAGGCTGCCGGTGAAGATGCTGGGTTCGGTGGACATATCGTAGATGAATTCGCCGGGCTCGGCGCAGAGGTCGACCACCTTACCCTGCTCCACGATCATCATGCACTGCCCGTCCGCCACAGCGATCACGCTGCCGTTGGAAATGATGTTATCCGATCCCTTGGTGTTGCTGGACCGGCCGGAGACCCGCTTGGAGCCCTTCACGGCCAGCGTATCCGCGCTGATGGCCTCACAGTAAAAATACTCCTTCCACTGGTCCGCCAGTACGCCGCCGGCAGAGCCCAAGGCCGCTGAAATCAGTCCCATGATTCGTACCTCCCAAATTATCAGATTTCTTTTGGATGTATCACGGTTTCTTTTCAGTCAGTATACATGGTATTTCCGAAAAAGGCAATATCCGCGGGGGATTTCCGTCTCTGAATTCATTCGGCGGCAGCTTCCTTCACGGTCCGGGCGGGAAGGGCAGGCTCTCTCCCGCCGATGGCCGCCAGAACCGTCTCCCTGACCCGATCCAGCCCGTAATCCAGAACGCTCCTCCGGTTCCTTTCGCCCATGTCCCGCCGGAGCTGCTTCTCCTTCAGCAGGGTCCTGACGCAATCCAGGTACTCCTCCTCGTCGTTCCAGGAATAGAGGAAGCCTCCCTCTCCATCCCGGATCAGATCCGTGTGTCCTTTGATGCGGCTGGCGACGACGGGCTTTCCCGCGTACATCCCCTCCATGATGTTGAAGGGCAGGCCCTCATAGCGGCTGGAGGAAACGCTGATGTCCGCGGCGGCGTACCAGTCTCCCAATTCCGAAAGCTGTCCGGGGAAGAAAACACGGCCCTCCAGGTCCAGCGCGGAAGCCAGCCTTAGGCAGTCCTCCCAAAGAGCGCCCCGGCCAGGCAGCGCGAGACAGACCCGCTCCGGCAGCTTCCGCAGTGCCCGGATCAGGAAGCTCTGATCTTTGCGTGCGGAAAACTCCGCGGGATAGAGCAGCAGGATATCCTCGCTTCCCAAGCCCAGCGTCTGGCGCATCTCCTCCCGTTCTCCTAAGGAAAAGCGGGAGAAGTCCACCCCCACGCCGGGGATCTTTACGACTTCCCGCCCCAGCCGGTGTTTTTCGGCCAGGCTCCGATCCCACTCGTTCATGACCACCACCCGGTCGGTAAGCCCCCGGAAGAAGAGCTCCGGCAGAAGCAGGAGGAATCGCTTCAGGAAACCGGTATCCCCGTCAAAGAGATAGCCGTGGACCGTATTCACCACCCTGGTCCCCCGTTTCCCGGCAAGAAGCAGGGCGAGCCGGACGACAAAAGCGGCAAGGGAGGTGTGGATGCAGATCAGATCGAACCGCTCCCTTTTCAGCAGTCCGGCAAGGCGAAATGCCGAGATCCAGTTGATCGGGGAAAAAACGTTCTTTTCCATTCTGAGATCGACGTGCTTTTCCGCTCCCTCCGCAGAAAACGTACCGCTGCAGAGAGTCCAGACCCGGTCTCCCCCCGCGGCCAGGGCTGCTATGTAAGGAAGATGAAAGTTTTGAAGGTGCGTCGGGTTGGACGCACAGTACAGCACCCTGGACATAGCACGAAGCGCCCCCTTTTTCATGCTCATGTTATCACCCTTCCGGGCAAAAATCAAACCGTACATCGTGGAAGCCTTGTTTTTTCAGAAGCGGTGTTTTTTCCCTTTTTCGGTTTACAAAAGCACAAAATCTGATATAATACATTGATAATTATCCTTTGCCATACTTCAGAAGGGAGCGTCTCCCTTGAACCAAGAGAATCAAACGTTTTTTCGGATCCTTGATCTTCTCTCCGATGTTCTGCTGGTCGTCGTTTCCATGCTCTTGTCCTATGTTCTGCGCTTCAGAATCCTGCACGGCGAAGAGAACATGCCTCTGGCATTTTATCTCCGCTGGTCCCTTGGCGTCTCTCTGCTTTTTCTGTTTTTGTTCACGATCATCGGTCTATACGAATCCCGGCGGGGCGTCCTGATCCTGCAGCTCATACAAAAAATCATCCTGGTCTCCCTGTGCTGCACCGGCGCACTGGCCATCGTTTTTTTCACCTCCAGGGACATTGACGTTTCCCGCTTTCTGCTTGTTCTCTTTTTCCTGTTCTCCTCCTGTTTTCTCTCAGCCAAGCGGGTCCTGCTGTTCCGGATCCGGCGCTCTTCCTATGTTCGGGGCCTGCACATCCGTGAGGTCCTGTTGGTGGGTTCCGGAAGGACTGCGAAGGAATACGTCCGCAATCTGGAGGAAATGCCCTGGCTCGGCTACCGGGTCCTGGGAAGCTTCGGAAAAAAACCGGTTTCCGAGGACATCCGCTACTACGGTCAGATCTCCGCTTTGGACGAGGTCCTCCGGGGGACGGAGGCGGAAGAGCTGGTGGCCGCTCTGGACCCGGAGGAGTTTTCAGAGATGGACGAGCTCATCCGGCAGACGGAAAAGAACGGTCTGAAATTCTCCCTGATCCCCTACTTCGCGCCGTATATGCTCTCCAGACCCTATATCGACCAGGTGGGGACTCTGCCCCTGATCAACATTCGGCGCATTCCCCTGGACAACCTGTTCAACGCCATCCTGAAGCGCGGCTTTGACCTGGCGGGCAGCCTGCTCCTCATCGTCCTGACCTCCCCGTTGATGCTTTTCTCCGCCGTCGGTACCCTCATCACCCTGGGGAGACCCGTCATTTTCCGTCAGACCCGGGTCGGTTATCAGCGCAAGGAGTTCACCATGCTGAAATTCCGCTCCATGCGCCCGCCTTCCCCGGAGGACAGCTCCGGCTGGTCCAGCTACGAAAGCAGCCGCCTCACCCCCCTGGGCGCTTTTCTGCGAAAGACCTCCATGGACGAGCTGCCCCAGCTTTTCAACGTCCTGAAGGGGGAAATGAGTCTGGTGGGACCGCGTCCGGAGCTTCCCCAATATGTAGACATGTTCCGGGAAAGCGTTCCCCTGTATATGCTCAAGCATCAGGTCCGCCCCGGCATCACGGGGCTTGCCCAGGTGAGCGGTTATCGGGGAGACACCTCCATCGAAGCGCGCATCCGGATGGACCTGCGCTACATTGAGACCTGGAGCATCCTGCTGGACATCAAAATTCTGATCTCAACGCTATTCCACTTCATGAATACCGGAGATAATGAACACCATGAAGAAAACAGATCCGATCCCCGCTAAGGGCAAAAACAACCGTCCCGGAAAAGGCCGGGACGGCAGTCGGAGAGCCGCCCCGGCGGGAAAGCCGGCGGCAGGCGCCGTCTCCCCTTCCGGGAGTGGACGGAACGGCCTCTTCTTCCTTCTGATCACGCTTTTCATCGCCCTCGCCTTTTCCCTGCTCTCCATGCTCCAGTTCATTCAGAACCAGAAGTGGCTGATCCTGATTTTATGCCTTCTCTCCGCTGTGCTCCTCGCCGTATCCCTATTCGGAAAACGGAAAGGCGAAGCGCTCTCCGCCTTTCTTCCGATCTTTGCGGGCTATCTTCTCTGGATGGGTCTTTCTCTGCTCTGGGCGGTCTCGGGGAAGTTCTTCCTCCGGGAGTTTTCCAAACAGCTCTTTACGCTCCCGCTCGTTCTGTTTGTGCTCCTGTATCTGCCCAGGCGGGAAGACGCCGTGCGGAAGCTGCTGTTCATTCTCAGCGCCATTGGCGCGGTCTTTGCCATTTGCAGCATCGACCTGGCCTCCCTTCGTCTCAGCAGCGGTTTCTTCTCTCTCATCCCGGGCTTCGCCTACGGCGATACCGGCTTTGAGAGCGGCACCCGTCTTACGGGCATCTTTTCCAACGCCAACATTTCCGCCGGAACGCTGGGTCTCTGTCTTTTCATCTCCATCTATCTTCTGAGCGTTGGAAAAACGCCGCTGGAACGGATCTCGTCTGCGGTATTTGCCAGCTTTCAGGCCACCACCTTCCTGCTGAATTTCAGTCTGGGCGCCACCGGCTTTTTCCTGGTCAGTGTTGTGGTCTACCTGATCTGCGCCGGAAAGGGCCGCATGGAAGCTCTTCTGCATATGCTGGCGGTGGCGCTTCCCTCCCTGGCGGCCGTGTTTCTCTCCTTTTCCGCCTTTGAGGCAGAAGGCGCCAGGCTTGCCCTCCCGCTCATCTGCGCTTTTCTCGCTGCCGCCGCCTCCTCCGCGCTGGAGCTTGTTCTCCTGCCCAGGCTGAGCAAGGCGTTGGAAAACCGTGCCCGGCTTGCCGGCATCTTCCTTATCTCCGTGGTCCTTTTGGCCCTGCTCTATGCTGTCGGCGGGTTTCTCCTGGGAGGAAGCGCCAGGCTGTCCGCCGGTCAGACGCTCCGCCGTTCCGCCTATCCGGAGGCGGGGGACTACCTCCTGCGATATGAAGGGCAGGGTTCCTTCCAGCTTACCGTTGAATCGCAGGACGACCAGGAGGTGATCATGCACACCTCCCAGATCCTGTATTCCGGCCCCGGGGCGGGCGCCTCCTTCACCGTGCCGGAGGGCAGCCGGGTAGTCTATCTTACCTTTGCAGCCTCGGAGGACACGCTGCTTCAGGAGGTCCTGCTGGACGGTCCGAAGGATTACGCCCTGCACCTGGACTATCCCCTGCTGCCCGGCTTTATCGCCAACCGGCTCCAGGGTCTTCGGGCCAATGAAAACGCCATCCAGCGCGCCGCCTTTTTCCGGGACGGCATGAAGATCTTCCGGGACCATCCCATTCTCGGCGCCGGCCTCGGCAGCTTTGAATCGCTGATCTACAATTATCAGGACTTTTACTACGAAACCAAATTCGTTCACAATCACTACATCCAGGTCCTGCTGGACTGCGGCATCGTCGGATTTCTCCTGTATCTGGCGATTCTGCTTCTGACGCTGGTACGGCTCCTTCGCGTGAGCAGGGCAGAGCATCCTTTCCGCGCCCTCTATCCCGCCCTGTGCGCCGCTTTTTCCATGCTCCTCCTCCACAGCGTCATGGAGGTGGTCTTATCCACGCCCATCTACCTCCTGTATGCTTACTGCCTGCTGGCGCTCATCGATCTATGCTATGGCCGCAGGCTGAAAAGCCCGCTTCCCGGACAGGCCGGCAAAGCGGTCACCGGAGTTCTGTCCCTGGTTTACGCGGTTCTGATCGCGTTGAACATGTTCGCCGCTTCCTCTGTCAGTGCGGCAGCCGGCAGCAGCCTTCGCCTGTTCAGCGCTCTGGAAAAAGCGCACAAAATCGACGTGTTTGAGCGGAACGACTGGATGGTATCCTATATCTTCAACTGTGCGCAGCTGGACTCCGCCGCCTATTATCCCCGGGCGGAAGAATACGCAAGTCAGCTCTTGGACGTCCCTTCCAACTCCCTGCATCAGTACCTTGTGCGATTCTATCTTCACTTCCGGGAATATGACAATGCCCTGACCGCCGCGAGAAAGGGCACTGGCTTCAACTACTCTGACAGCAGCACCTGGAATACCATGTTTGAAGCCTTCGCCGCGGCATATGAAGCGCGTCCGGAAGACGGACCTCAGATCCTGGATGCCGTAAGAGTGCTGAACGATGATCTGCAGGCCACACAGGAACGGCTGATGGACTCCATCATCCTGGGGGATACTGCCAAGCTCATGATCGCCTCGGCCATGAACTGATAAGGAAGGATCCGCATGAATTATCGAATGATCTTCCAGATCCTGGGCAAAGTATTGTGCACCATCGCCGCCGTGCTTCTTCTGCCCGCGCTGGTCTGCCTCATTTACCGGGAATCCCCGTTTCCCTTCCTGATCGTCGCCGTGATCATGGGTGCCTGCGGCGCAGGCTTTCTCCTGTTCAAGCCGAAGCTCACCAAGATCTATGCGGCGGAGGGCTTCGTCGTCGTCGGTCTTTCCTGGATCCTGCTCTCCCTTTTCGGCGCGCTTCCCTTCGTGCTGAGCGGGGACATCCCGAACTACATAGACGCCGTGTTTGAGACGGTCTCCGGCTTCACCACCACCGGCGCGTCCAACGTTCCCGATATCGAGGCCATGGGGCGGGGCGTGATTTTCTGGCGGAGCTTTACCCACTTTCTGGGCGGCATGGGTGTCCTGGTCTTCATCCTGGCCGTGCTGCCCATGTCCGGCAGCCGATCCATCCACATCATGCGGGCAGAGGTCCCGGGGCCCATTGTGGGAAAGCTGGTCCCCTCCGCCAGGAAAACGGCCATTCTTCTCTATGCCATCTACATCGCCATGACGCTGCTGGAGGCCATTCTTCTCCTCTGCGGCGGCATGTCCCTTTTCGACGCATTGGTCCACGCCTTCGGCACCGCCGGGACCGGCGGATTCTCCAGCCGAGCTCTCAGCATCGGCTACTACGACAGCGCCTACATCGACACGGTCGTCACGGTCTTCATGATCCTCTTCGGCGTTAACTTCAACCTCTACTATCTGGTCCTCCTGGGCAAAGGGCTGGAGGCGCTGAAAAGCGAAGAACTCCGCTGGTTTTTGGGGATCATCCTGTTTTCAGCCGTCACCATCGCTCTGAATCTGGGCGACACCTACGGAGGCTTCTTCCATAATCTTCGCTACACCTTCTTCCAGGTTGGCTCCATCATCTCCACCACTGGTTTCGGGACGGCGGATTTCAGCCTCTGGCCCACCTATTCCCGCTTTCTGCTGGTGGCGCTGATGTTCCTGGGCGCCTGCGCCGGCTCCACCGGCGGCGGCCTCAAGGTCTCCCGGATCATCATTGTGGGAAAGGCCATCCGCCTGGAGCTTCGGCGGCAGCTGAAGCCCCACAGCGTCAGCATCGAACGGCTGGAGGGCAAGCCCATCACGGAGACCACGATCCACTCCACGCTGGTTTTCTTCTCCTGCTACTTCTTCCTGCTGGCGCTGGGTACCGCTCTGGTCTCCCTGGACGGCTTCGACATCACCTCCACCTTTACCAGCGTCGTCTCCTGTCTCTCCAACATCGGTCCCGGTCTGGATATGGTGGGTCCCATGGGGAGCTTTGTGATGTTTTCGCCCCTGAGCAAGATCGTGCTCACCCTCTGCATGCTGCTGGGGCGGCTGGAGATCTTCCCCATCCTCATGCTCTTCTCCCCTACCACCTGGAAAAAATAAGACCGCAGGATAATGCGGCGCATTACGCGGCGTTCCTTGGCAAACGGACTCCCGGCGCTCGTTTTGATCGAGCGCCGGGAGTATGTAATCTTCTTTCTGCTAAAGCGGCGGACAGAGGGTCACAGAGTCCGCACCCGGATCACGCCGGGCAGAGCCGAGAGCGCAGCCTCATCATAGGGCGCGTCGGCATCCGCCAGGATCACCTTATAGTTCCCCCGGCTCTTTTCCGTCACCGCAGCCCCGGGGACCTTCAGCTCGGCCTCCGCCCTGGCGATCACCACGGCCCGATGCTTCCCGCCCCGCTCCATGGAAATGTTGGGGAGATTCACGCTGTTGACGATGTCCCCCTGGAGGAGGTAGCGGCTCACCTGATCCGCGGCCATGACGGCGCAGTTGTCTTCGCTCTCCGGGGTGCTGGCGCCCAGGTGAGGAATGGCCACGCAGCCTTCCATTTTCACCGTCTCCCCGTTGGGGAAGTCCGTGACGTAGCGGGCCACCTTGCCGCTCTTCAGCGCCTCGGCCATGGCCCCGTCGCAGACCAGTTCGCCCCGGGCGATGTTGATGACCCGCACCCCGTCCTTCATCTTTCCGATGGTCTCCTTGCAGATGGTGTTGGCGGTGTCCTTGGTGTAGGGCAGATGCAGGGAGATGTAGTCACTGGAGGAGTACAGCGCATCCATATCGTCCACGATCTCCGCGATCCCCGCCAGGGACTGACGCAGAGCGTCGGAGAGGTAGGGATCATAGCCCACGACCTTCATGCCAAGACTTGCGGCGGCGTGGGCCACCTTGGCCCCCACGTTGCCCAGACCGATGAGGCCCAGGGTTTTGCCCAGGAGCTCGGGACCCACGAAGTTGGACTTGCCCTTCTCCACCAGAGCGGCCACCTCGTCCCCCTTGTCCGCCAGGGTCCGGCACCAGCCGATGCCGCCGATGATATCCCTGGAGGCAAGGATCAGGGCGCAGACCGCCAGCTCCTTCACGGCGTTGGCATTGGCGCCGGGGGTGTTGAACACCACGACCCCCTTCTCCGCGTAGGCGTCCACGGGGATGTTGTTGTATCCCGCGCCGGCCCGGGCCACGCAGAGGAGAGCCGGGTTCGGCTCGTAGTCCAGCATCTTGGCGCTGCGCACCAGGATGGCTGCGGGATCGGCGGCCTCGTCGTCCAGGGCAAAATACTGCTTGTCCAGCCGGTCCAGCCCGATCTTCGCGATCTTGTTCAGCGTCTTGACCGTATACACTTCTTTACGCTCCCTTTCCTATTCGATCTGGATCACTATACTCAGATGCTTCCGGACGGCGCCGCGCGTCACTGTCTCGCGCGGCGCCGTCCGACGGTCTTACAAATGGATGAGATCAGCCCCGCTTTTCAAACCCCACCATATAGTCCGCCAGGGCCTTCGTGCCCTCGATGGACATGGCGTTGTAGATGGAGGCGCGCATGCCGCCCACGCTCCGGTGGCCGTTCACGTTCTCAATCCCGACCTCCTTGGCCCCGGCGATGAACCGCTTGTCGATCTCCGGGTCCCCGGTGACGAAGGTGACGTTCATGAAGCTGCGGCTGTCCTTCTCCGCGCAGCCCTTGTAGAGGGAGCTGGAGTCGATCACGTCGTAGAGGAGCTTGGAGCGGGCGCGCTTCCGTTCCTCCATGGCCTCGATGCCGCCCATCTTCTCCACCCATTTGAGGATCAGCCCCATCATGTAGATGGACCAGCAGGGCGGAGTGTTGTGCATGCTGTCGCCCTTCACCATGGCGGCGTAGTCCAGCATCACGGGGGTATAGGGCAGGGCGGAGCCGATGTAGTTCTTATTCACAAAGACCACGGTGACGCCGGCGGGGGCCATGTTCTTCTGGGCTCCGGCAAAAACCAGGGCGTACTTGTCCCAGTCTACATAGCGGGTCAGAATGTCCGAGGACATATCCGCCACCAGGGGCACCCCGGCGGGAGCCTGGGGCGTATACTGCCACTCGGTGCCGTAGATGGTGTTGTTGGCGCAGTAATAGAAATAGGAGGCGTCCTCCCGGATCTTCAGCTCACTCTGGGCGGGGATGTAAGTATGGTTCTTCTCCTTGGAGGAGGCGGCGATGGCCACGTCCCCGTACTTCTTTGCCTCCTCCGCCGCCTTGCCCGCGAAGGAACCGGTGATGGCATAGTCCGCCTTGCCGGTGCGTGTGATGAGGTTCATGGGGGCCATGGCGAACTGCAGAGTCGCGCCGCCCTGGAGGAAGAGGATCTCAAAGTCCTCCGGCACCTTCATGAGCCGCCGCAGAGTGTCCTTCGTCTCCTCAAAAATGGCGAGAAAAGCCTTGCTCCGGTGGCTCATCTCCATGACGGACATGCCGCTTCCCTTGTAGTTCAGGATATCGGCGCCGGCCTCGGCCAGGACTTCCTCCGGGATGGCGGAGGGACCGGCTGCAAAATTGTAAATACGTTTATCGCTCATTTTGCTTTCCTTTCTTCCGGCTGCGCATCCGCGGAGGGCCGGTATCGCGATGCTCTGTTGATTTAAAGGATTATAATGACTTTGTCCCGGAAAGTCAACTGTTTTGGACGTTTCTTATCCGTTTTCTTCTCCCGGCCCGGAAACCGTGAGCCGTCCGTCCCGGACGCCGGTGATCCGGACCCGGAGGACCTGCCCCTCCCGGCCGGGAAGCAGCTCTGTTTCGCAGTAGTTGGGGGTGTGGCCGCCCTTGCTCTCGAAAAGGACCTCCGCCCACGTCCCCACCTGGGCCTGAAGAAATGCCGCCTCGTGCTCCCCCGCCAGGGCGATGGCTGCCCTGGCCCGCTCATGCCGCAGGGCCTTGGGTACGCTGCCCTTCATCGCCGCCGCCCTTGTCCCCTGCCGCTCGGAATAGGGGAAAACATGGACGTGGCTGAATCGGCACTCTTCCAGAAAGGCCAGGGTCTCCCGAAACTCCTCCTCCGTCTCCCCCGGAAAGCCGGTGATCAGGTCGGTGGTGACCCCGCAGCCGGGAAAATGAGCGCGCAGGAGCTCCACACTCTTCCGGAAGCGGGCCGTGTCGTATTTCCGTCCCATGCGCCGCAGCGTTTCGTCGCAGCCGGACTGGAGGGAGAGATGGAAGTGGGGACAGAGCTTCGGCAGCGCCGAAAGACGGCGGCAGAGCTCCTCCGTCACCACCCTGGGCTCCAGAGAGCTGAGGCGCAGCCGCAGCTGCGGCGCTGCCGCGCTGACCGTCTCCGCCAGAGAAGCCAGCCCGTACTGATAGGAGGCCAGCTCGATGCCCGTCAGGGTCAGCTCCCGCACCTCCTCTCCTTCTCCCAGCTTTTTCACCTGGGCGAATACGTCCTCCAGGGGCATGCTCCGCACCGGGCCCCGGAGATAGGGGATCACACAGTAGGCGCAGTAGTTCGCGCAGCCGTCCTCTACCTTTAAATATGCCCGCGTCCGGCCCTCCAGCCGGGCGGGGGGCAGCGGCTCCAGCTCCCGCCGCCGGGCGGGCAGGTCCAGGAGGCTGAGGGAGGATCGTTCCTCTTTGTGCCCTTCCCCCAAGGCCTCCAGGGCGTCCACAAAGGAGAGCCGGTCGCCGCTGCCGCCGATGAGGACAGCGCCCGTCTTCGCGGCCTCTTCCGGCGCGGCCTGGGGCCAGCAGCCGCAGACGGCAAGCTTCGCCTTCGGCCAAAGGCCCAGAAGCCGGCGGGCCGCCTGCCGGGATTTCCGGGCGCTCTCCGCCGTGACGGCACAGCCGTTCAGGACCACCACGTCCGGGTCCTCCGTCACGATCTCGTGGCCCCTGCGGAGCAGGGCGGTCTCCATGGCCGCCGTCTCAAACTGGTTGCAGCGGCAGCCCAGGGTCGTAAACATAAATTTCATGCCAAGCTTCCTCACGTTCCTGGGGCAGACAGATACTTGCATCCAAAGGATTTTTTGATTATACTGCAAGCCGTGATGCCAAGTCAATTACGGAAGGAAGGGATCCTCCCTGATCTATCTGGATAACGCGGCCACCACCCGCCCCTGCCCGGAGGCGGTGGAGGCTATGGAACGGGCCCTGCGGGAGACCTGGGGCAATCCCTCGGCCACCCACGGCCCCGGCCGGGCGGCACGAGCACTGCTGGAGGAGAGCCGTGCTTCGGTGATGTCCGCCCTTGGCGCAAAAAGCGGCGCCCTCGTCTTCACCTCCGGCGGCACCGAGGCGGACAACCAGGCCCTGCGGGGAGGCGCCCGCCTGGGAGGGCGAAGGGGAAAGCACATCATTTCCTCCGCCGTGGAGCACGACGCCGTGCTGAAAACGCTCTCCAAGCTCTCCGCCCAGGACTTCGAGGTGACGCTGCTGCCGCCGGATGAAACGGGCCGCATCCCCCTTTCCGCCGTGGAAGACGCCCTGCGGGAGGACACGGTCCTGATATCCCTCATGCTGGTGAACAACGAGACCGGGGCGATCAACGACATTGCGGGCGTCCGGGAGCTTTTGAGAAAGCGGGAAAGCACCGCGCTTCTCCACACGGACGCGGTGCAGGCCTTTTGCAAGCTTCCCTTCCGGCCAGAGGGCCTGGGCGCGGACCTCATCACCCTCAGCGCCCACAAGATCGGCGGACCCAAGGGCGTGGGCGCCCTGTGGATCCGGGAAGGGCTCAGGCTCCCTCCCCTCCTTCTCGGCGGCGGCCAGGAGGGCGCTCTGCGCTCCGGCACCGAGGCCATGCCCGCCATCGCCGGCTTCGGCGCGGCGGCTAAGGTTGCTTCCTGGAAAGGAGCGGATCAGGCACAGGCGCACTATCTTCGCCTCCGGCAGGTCCTGGCGGAGGCCCTGCCGGAAGCGCAGCTCGTGGGAAGGGACAGCGGAAGCTGCGCAGGCCACATCTGTTCCCTCTCCTTCCCCGGAGCGCGGGCGGAAGTGCTGCAAAACTGGCTGGATCGGGAGGGCATCTGCGTCTCCCGAGGTTCCGCCTGTGCCAAGGGCCGCAGGAGCCATGTGCTGACGGCCATGGGGCTCTCTCCGGCGGTGGTCGACGGCAGCCTGCGCGTCTCCTTCTCTCCGGAAAACACGGAAGAGGAGGTCCTGGAGTTTGCCCGGATCACCCGGGAGGCGCTGCAGCGGTTCTTTCGATGAATGACGCGCTGAATCAATGGAGATTTTTGTATTTTTCCGCTTGCATCCCATAAAGACCTGTGTTAATATTCGAGAATAGTTCAAAAAAAGAGACAAAGGATGATCCGAATATGAAGAACATTGCCATCCTCGGCTTCGGCACCGTTGGCTCCGGCGTGGCAAAGGTCCTGACAGAGAATCGGGCCGAGGTCGCCGCGGGAGCCGGTGAGGAAGTGTGCCTCAAGTATATCGTCGATGTGAGGGACTTTCCCGACAGCCCCTTTGCCCCCCTTCTGGTGAAGGATTTCGCCCTGGTGGAGCAGGATCCGGAGGTCAGCGTGGTGGTGGAGACCATCGGCGGCTGCGGCGTGGCGCTGGACTTCACCCGGCGGGCTTTAAAAGCGGGAAAACACGCGGTCACCTCCAACAAGCAGCTCGTAGCGGAACACGGCGTGGAGCTGCTGGCCCTGGCAAAAGGAAAGGGCGTCAACTACTTCTTTGAGGCCAGCGTAGGCGGCGGCATCCCTCTGCTACGCCCCCTCTTCAACGACCTCTCCGCCAATAAGATCCTCAGCATGAAGGGCATCCTCAACGGCACCACCAACTACATTCTCACCGCCATGGATCGGAGCGGCATGGAGCTGGAGGCCGCCCTGAAGGAGGCCCAGCGCCTGGGCTACGCCGAGCTGAATCCGGACAGCGACCTGGACGGGACGGACGCCGTGCGAAAGACCTGCATCCTGGCAGACCTGGCCTGGGGCAGGGAGTTGAAGCCGGAGCGGGTGAGCGTGGAGGGGATCCGGAACGTGGCTCTGAAGGACATCCGCAACGCCTCTGCCGCAGGGGGCTCCATCAAGCTCCTCTGCCGCCTCCTCCGGGGGGAAGACGGTCTTTGCTACGCCTGGGTCGCGCCCCACTTCGTCCCGGCGGAGAGCATGCTTTCCGGCGTGAACGAAGCCTTCAACGCCCTCATCATCACCGGGAATATGGTGGGAGACACCATGTTCTACGGCGCCGGGGCCGGCAGCCTTCCCACGGCCAGCGCCGTGGTGGGCGACGTGATCGACGCTGTGCGGCACGCCTCCTCTCCCCGGGGCATAGGCTGGACCGGCGAGGACCTGCCCTTGGGCGACCCGGAGGAGCTTTCCTCCCGCTGGTACATCCGGAACGGGGACACTTGGTCCCTGACGGATGCGCTCCCCGCGGCGAAGGTCCCTGCGGCGGAAGCGAAGTACCGCGTCCTCGACTGATCATTGAATTCAAACCCGGATAAGTCCGGAGAAAATAAGGCGGGATAATCAATGCTGATCGTACAGAAATTCGGCGGCTCCTCTGTGGCGGACGCGGCAAAGCTGCGCCGCGTGGCGGGGATCATCGCCGACGCGAAAAAGGCGGGGAACGATGTGGTCGTCGTCCTCTCCGCCCAGGGCGATACCACCGACGACCTGATCGAAAAGGCCAAAGTGATCACCTCCAACCCCTCCAAGCGGGAAATGGACATGCTCCTCACCACCGGCGAGCAGATCTCCATCGCCCTCTGCGCCATGGCGCTGCAGGACATGGGGGTCCCCGCCATCTCCCTTCTGGGCTGGCAGGTAGGCATGAAGACCAACTCCGATTACGGCAGCGCCCGGATCAAGACCCTGGACCAGGAGCGCATCCGGCGGGAGCTGGAGGAGGGCAAGGTAGTGCTGGTGGCCGGCTTCCAGGGCATCAACAAGCACGACGATATGACCACCCTGGGCAGGGGCGGCAGCGACACCACCGCTGTGGCCATCGCTGCCAGGATGCACGCGGACCTGTGCCAGATCTATACGGACGTGGAAGGCGTCTATACCGCCGATCCCCGCCACGTTCCCAACGCGAAAAAGCTTGACGAGATCACCTACGACGAGATGCTGGAGCTGGCCTCCATGGGCGCTCAGGTGCTGCACAACCGCAGCGTGGAGCTGGCCAAACGCTACGGCGTTCACCTGGAAGTCCTCAGCAGCTACGTCCGCAAGCCCGGCACAATAGTGAAGGAGGTCACAAAAGGTATGGAAGAGACCAAAATCAGCGGCATTGCACGGGACGACAAAATCGCCAGGATCGCCCTGGTGGGCCTGAAGGATGAGCCCGGCATCGCCTATAAGGTATTCCGTGTTCTGGCCAGGGAGAAGATCAACGTGGATCTGATCCTCCAGTCTATCGGGCGCAACAACACCAAGGACATCAGCTTCACCATCCCCAGGACGGAGCTGGAGCACGCCCGTGAAGCCCTGGAAAAGGAGCAGGCGGTCATCGGCTTCGATCACCTCGCCGTGAACGACAGCATCTGCAAGCTCAGCGTCGTGGGCGCGGGCATGATCAACCGTCCCGGCGTCGCTTCCCTGATGTTCGAGGCCCTGGCCTCCGCACAGGTCAACATCCACATGATCTCCACCAGTGAGATCAAGATCTCCGTCCTCATTGACGCGGAGAACGCCGATGTGGCTATGCGGGCCGTTCACCGCAAGTTTTTTGAAGAGTAACTATTTTCACCGGAGCAGAGGCCGAAAGGACGAAATGCCGTCCTTTCGGCCTGTTTTTTCCGCCGGGAAGCGTTATTCGGCTGTTTTCCTGAAAAAACATTACAATCAGCTCTTGATTTTTCCGCTGGTTTGTAATAAAATGTAACCAATTTCGGCGATAGCTGTAACCAAGGCGGAACGAATCATGAAGCATCCTCTCCCTTTGAAACGATTTCTGCGCGGCGCGGCGGCGTTTCTTTCTGCCGCGATCCTGTTCCCCGCTCTCTCTGCAGGCGCTGTGTTTTTTCCCGTTGCCGATCAAGGCGATGTGGGCATTGAGCGCACCCTCCGAGACCAGGCCGCTTTTTCCTCGGAAGAGCCCGGAGAAGGCCTGATCCTCTCTCTCGAGAACGTCAAGGCCCAGCAGGCTGCGGATGAGAACATCCCTCATGTCTGGCCCGTTCGCTTCGGTGAAAGCGGCTACATCAGTTCCTTCTTCGGCTCCCGCATCGACCCCGTCACCGGAGAAAACACCCAGTTCCACGGGGGAATCGATCTCGCGGACAAGGCGGGTACGAAGATTCACGCTTCCGCCTCCGGAACTGTGGTAGAGGCCGAGGACTACGCAGGATACGGTCTCACCATTCTGATCGACCACGGCAACGGCTACCAGTCCCGTTATTCCCACTGCAGCGCTCTGCTGGTGGAGGTGGGCGACGAGGTCACCCAGGGCCAGGTGATCGCCACCATGGGCGCCACCGGCCGGGTCACCGGCGTACATCTGGATTTCCGTATCTATCTGGACGGCGAACTCATTGACCCGATGACCGTGCTGGATGCGGCAGACCACAGCTGAATCTGCTTTGCCGGAGGCAGTCTATTCGCTTCTTTTAGGCAAATTATCAAAATCGGCACTTGTATTCCGGCATTACATGTGCTAAAATGCATCCATGATCCTCGAAAGCAATCAGGAGAATAGAACGGTTTGGAGGTCTTTTCGATATGGAAATGGATGCCAAGAGAGTCGGGATCCTGAAAAAGATCAATCTCGTCCATTATATCGCAGCTGTATTTGTGGTGCTGATTTTTGTTCAGTGGTTCATGCCCTATTTCCGCTATGAGCCCACCGGCAAAAAGGATACCAAGACGCAGACCAGCATGTGGGGAGAGATTCTCTTCAATTACAATTTCAAGCAGCTGGATACCGTGATCGCGGGCGACAAGGATCCTTCCCTGAAATGGAAGAACATCACCCTGCATGAGCTGGGCGCTCCGGTCCTGATGATGGTCCTTGGGATCATCACTCTCTGCACCATCGGCAAAAAGACCTTGCCATTCAACATTTTCCCCTTGGCAATGGGGATATGCGGTGTGAAGGGCTGGTTTTTCGGCAAGCTGATCCCGCAGTACTGCAATGTTCCTGTCAGCAAGATCCTGGGCGGTGTGCTGGCGATCCTGCTGCTCGTTTGTGCGATCGTTAAAATTGTTCTCTGCATTATGGAGATCAAATCCCGTCCTGCGGATTTCTATCTGCCTACCTTGGGCGGCTGAGCGATTTTTGGAATCCAGGCTGCAAGATCCGATCGGATTTTGCAGCCTTTTTCTGTTCCCTTTCTTCTCAAAAATGATACTCCTCTCTCTTCAGGAGGCTCCTATGAAACATCGAGCTGCCGCTTTCATATTGCTTCTATTTCTGCTGCTCTCCATTGCGTCCGGCTGTGAAAAAAAAGAGGAATCCCCCGCTCCCTCCCCCGAAGCGACGTCGGTTCCCGCCGCGCTCACAGCCACTCCCCTGCCAAGTCCAACGGAGACACCAGAGATCGCGCTGCCCGGCTTCCATACGCTTCGACTCTCCACAGAGACGAAACCTCGCTGCTGGAACGTGCACAGCTGGGTCTCCGCTTCGGACGCTTTTCTCTGGTCTATGACCACGTCTCCGCTGATGGATATCGGCCTCGAGTCCGGGGAGAACGGAGAAGCGGAGGACACCTGGCTTTTCACCTTGGCCGAGAGCGTCGAGGACATCACCTCTTCCTGGGAAGGAGCGGCCGCCTGGGGGATCGGCCCGGAGGAGACCGGGCGCGTCTGGCGCATCCGCCTTGTCCCCGACGCCTGCTGGGACGATGAAGCGCACACCCCCATCAATGCGGACAGCTATCTGGACTCCATGCGCCTGCTGCTGTCGCCGGATCGGGCGAACTACCGGGCTGAGGCCTTCTGCAGCGGCACAATGGAGCTTTCCGGCGCCGGGGCATATCTCCGCTCCGGAACAAATACCTGGGTAGAAAACGCCTTCGAGGGGGGAATCACCTTTCCCCTTTCCGAATGGAGCGTGGGAACGGACGGGTTCTGCCGCACGCCGGAGGGGAATCTGCTCTGCATTCCCCTTCGTTCACCCCTGAACGTCTGGCTGGACGGAAACAGTCTGGAGGACTACTACCGCGCAGGCTATGTTCCCGAGGAGATCTATTCCGCTCTGGAGGATCTGGCGGACCCGGAGGGCTTCGTTCCGCTGAACTCCCACTCCCTGCAGCTCCTTTATTCCTTTACCGGCAGCGATGCGTGGGGACGAGAGTCCTGGGAGGACCTGGCCTATTACACGGCTTATCGCAAGAGCTGGCCCGTCACGTCCTGGGAGTCCGTGGGTCTGCTGAAGGAGGATGAGTTCACACTCCTCTACATCTGTGCAAACAGCGTGGATGAGTTTGATTTTCTCTTTGGTCTTACCACGCCCTGGCTGGTCTATCCGCCTCTGTATGAGGGCGGCAGCTTTGAGTACGACGGAAAGCTCTTTACGGATTATGGCACCAGTCCGGAGACCAGCATCAGCTGCGGGCCTTACCGCATCGTCTCCTTAGACGAAACCCAGGCGGTCCTGGAACGGAATGAGAGCTGGTTCGGCTATGGGCGCATCGGGGAAGAGCTCTATGAGACAGACCGTATCGTGCTCTCCTTCCTGGATCGTGCCGAGGCCCTGACTCAGTTCCGGCAGGGAAAGCTGGATGTTTTGGAGGATGCGGACGCTTCCCCCTCGGACGCGATCCTGCTCTCGAAGGACGATGCCTACGTTTACCGTTATTTCATGGTCACGGACCGGAATACACTTTTCACGCTGCAGGAACAGGCCTCCGACGGAAACAAGCGGGTCAACAAGACCTGCCTTGCCAACGACGCTTTCCGGGATGCCCTCAGCTATTCCATTGACCGTGTCCGGCTGGCGGCAGCGGGGGACGACAGCTGCCGCCCCGCGCTGGGGCTCATCGGAGACCTGTACCGCTGCAACGTGGCGGGAGATCTGAGCAGCCGATACCGCTCCTCGGTCCCGGGCACCTATGCCCTCTGTGCCTCCTATGGCGTGAATCTGAGCGGCATCAAGGACAGTACCGAGCTGCGCCTGGCTGCCGAGCGCTGCACCGGCTTCGACGCTGCCAAGGCCCGGCGGCTATTCCAGACGGCCGCGGATCAGATGATCGCCGCCGGAGAATGGGATGAGGGCATGGTCGTCGAGCTCTGCTGCGCCGTAGGGGGAGAGAGCCTCAGCGAGGGACAGAAACGGCAAAATGCACTGATGCAGGAATTTCTGGATACCGCCACTGCGGGAACGGATTTCCAGGGAAAATGCAGCATTGCCTTTGTCTGCGTTCCTGACCGCTACGCCGCAGTGGCCGCCGGGGAAATCGAGATGGGGTACGGTGCCTGGGGCGGCGCCCCCTTCGATCCCTTCGGCCTGATCCAATGCTACTGCGACCCTTCCTTCAACACCATCCAGGAGGGCAAGGGCTTTGATCCCAGCAGCAAGCTGCTGACGCTCCTCTTTCAGGAGGAGCTCGTCACCCGGAGCTACACCGAGTGGTGCCGTTCGATCCTGGAAGGCGGCGAGTACGCCGCTGACCCCGAGCTGCGCCTCCAGGTGCTGGCGGGGCTGGAGGAGGCGCTGCTCAAGGAGCGCCGTTTCATCGTGGTAGCCCAGGGCATGACGCCCCTTTGGCTGTCCAATAAGCTGGAACCGGGCAGCCGCAGCTACAGCATCCTCAGCTCTTTCGGAGGCATTCGCTCCCTCCGCTATACCCAGGATGACGCCCAGTGGGCCGCGTCTCACGGCGCATGAATCCCCGGAAAGGAACCCCTCTGAACCATGAAGAATCTGGCAAAACCACTGATCGCCCTGTTGCTGGCCCTGCTCGCGGTATTGGGAGCGGCCGCCGCCGGAGCAGAACCGAAACCTCTCCCTGAGGAGAAGCTATCTTTGGAGCCCTCTCCTTCCCCCACGCCATCCCCTCCGCTCCCTGTGCCTGTGGACGAACCGGAGGAACCCCGCTATACCCTTCGTCTTGCCGCCTCCGGCCTTCCGGAAAGCTGGAGCCCCCTGGGCTCGGAGGAGGGGATCGCCGCGATCCTGCGGGACTGTTTGTCCGCCGGACTGTATGAGGAGACTTATGACGAAAGCGGCGCTCCCAGACTGCTTCCGGTGATGGCCCTGGGAGAGCCGGAGGACGTGACCTCCCTTTTTGTCTCCCGGCTGGGCGTCCCCTCCGGAGAGAGCCGTCGGGCCTGGCGCATCCGCCTTCGCCCCGGTCTGTGCTGGCAGGACTCCTCTCCGCTGACCGCTCAGGACTTTGTTGACTCCGCCATGCGTCTGCTGGACCCGGAGGTTCGCAGCCCCGGAGCGGCCCTCTTCACCGAAGGGACCCTGACTCTGACCGGCGCAAGGGACTATTGGTCCCAAAGGATCCCGGTGCTGACGGAAAACGCCCGCCGCGGAAGCTATGCGCTTTCCGACCTGACTCTGAACGAGGAGGGCGTGTACTGTACCCCAGAGGGCTACCCGGTCTCCATCGCTCTGGACTGGCCTTTGGAAACGCTTCTCTACGGGGAACGTCTCCGCTTTTATGTAGAGCTTTACGGAGACAAGTGCTTTGACCTCAGTCCCTGGGAGACCCTTTTGGAGCAGATGGATCGGGATGGCCTGGTCCCTCTGACCCAGGAGAACTATTCGCTGCTCCACACGCTCACCATGGGAAACCCCGCCTGGGGAGACACAGAGACGACCCTTCCCTTCTATTTTGTCTACTCCTGCCCCCCTCCCCCGGTCCGCTGGTCCGACGTTGGGATCATGGCCGAGGACGACGCCTCCCTGATCCTCCTGCTGGAGAGTCCTGCGGACGCGGAGGAGTTGAGCCGTGCCCTGACGCAGCGCTGGCTGGTAAAGCCGGAGCTCTACGACGCCTGCGCCGCCTGGACGGAGGGAAGCTATCGGAATTCCTACGGCAGCAGTGTGGACACCAGTCCCAGCTTCGGGCCTTACTATTTAAAAGAATGGCTGCCGGGGGTACGCTGCGTTTTAGAGCGCAGCCCCGCCTATTTTGAATGGTCGGAGGACAAAGACATCTACCAGACCACGGGCATTGAAGCGACCCTTGTTTCCGACGATGCGGAAGCCCTGGAGCTTCTGGAACAGGGTTATCTGGACGCCTGCGTGGTTTCCGGCAGGGCGGAGAGCCCGCAGGGCTGCCAGGGTCGGAGCATCCCCGGAGGCGCCGTTCTCCTCCTGGCACTGAATCCCGATCCGGATGCTCTCACGCTTCGGCAGGCTGAGGCCGGGGAACAGATCAACAAGACCATTCTCACCGTTCCGGAATTCCGACAGGCCCTCCGCTTCAGTCTGGACCGGGAGGCCCTCTGCCGGGAGGTCTTCCCTGCCCAGCAGCCCGCCCTTGGCCTTGTTTCGCCTCTCGTTCTCTCCGGCGCGGAAGGACCCTTATACCGGTCCACTGCGCAAGGACAGGCGGTCCTTTCGGAGCTTTGGGGCGAAGCGGAATACAACGCGGGCTATGCCCCGGAGGCTGCCAAATACCTTTTCACACGTGCCTGGGACGCGGCGCTGGAGGCCGGTCTGCTCACAGAGGAGGAGCGGGTGGAGCTCACGGTGGGAGTTCCCGGCAGCGGAACAAATTCCGCGCAGCGGTGCTTCGATCTCCTGGTCCGGCAGCTCAGTCAGGTGCTCCAGGGCACTCCGCTGGAGGGAAAGCTCTCCCTGGTCCTGGCTGACGACCCGGGAAAGGACCCCTTGGCCGCCCTACGGCAGAATCAGGTCGATCTTCTCCTGGGCGTTGGTTGGGCCGCCGATCCGGCAAATCCCGCGGAGTTGATGGAAGCCTATCTGGAGGACGCGTATCGCTGCGATCCCTCCTGGGATTACTCCGAAGAGCTGCTGACCATTTCCATGGATGGCCGGACCCATACCGTGCCCCTGCCGGAGGTGTTTTCTCTGCTTCGGGGCGAGGAGGTAAGCATTCCCGGCCCGGAGGGCGGGGAACAGCTACTGAGCCTGGCCGCCTCAAAGGACCCTGCTTCGGAAACGGAGCTTCTGGCCGCACTGGAGGACGCTTTGCTGCGAAGGGCCGACCTGATCCCCCTTTCGGAGGGCTGTATGACCCTGCTGACCCGGGACCGGCTGCTGCTGCCCTTGGAGGAATACCACTGGTCCCTGGGCTTCGGCGGACTGCGGTCGCTGCGCTACGCCTGCTCCGATCAGGAATGGGCGGAGCGGAACTGACTTTTGACTTTTTTATCTCCATCGAAAGAGAATGAGCGGCAGACGCAAAAAAGCGCCTGCCGCTTAGAGCATTGCTCGATAGATACGTTTATTTTCTTTCGATGGCCTTTTTCGCCGCCTCGGCGATGTGCTCCGCGGTAAGGCGGTACTCCACCCGAAGGAAAGCCTCCGTCCCCACCTGGCCGAAACGATCGTCGGTCCCCACCATTTCGATGGGCACGGGGACCGTTTTTGCCGCAGCCTCCGCTACGGCACTTCCCAGGCCGCCGTAGACATTGTGGTTCTCCGCCGTCACGATAGCACCGGTCTCCTCGGCGCACTTGGCCACCAGCTCAGTGTCCATGGGCTTCCAGGTGAACATATCCACCACCCGGGCAGAGACACCCTCCGCCGCCAGCAGCTCGGCGGCCTTCAGGGCCTCCGCCACCAGGATGCCGCTGGCGATGAGCGTCACATCCATTCCGGCCCGGAGCACGTTCCCCTTCCCGATCTGGAAGGTGCTGCCCTCTTCGTAGACGGCGACGGCGTTTTTTCTCGCCATGCGGATGTAGTACACGCCGTAGACGTCCGCCAGCTGCCTGGTGAGGTCCGCCATGCACACGGGATCACAGGGCTCCAGGAGGGTGATCTCCGGGATGCCCCGGAGCACTGCCATATCCTCAAAGGGCATATGGGTCCCGCCGTTGTAGGCCGCCGTGACGCCGGGGTCGGAGCCCACGATGCGCACGTTCAGCTTCGCGTAGGCCGCGGAGATGAAAATCTGGTCGCAGACCCGGCGGGAGGCAAAGGGCCCGAAGCTGTGACAGAAGGGTACCTTCCCCGTAAGGGAAAGGCCCGCAGCCACGCCGATCATATTGGCCTCGGCGATGCCGCACTGGATGGCCCGGTCGGGAAAAGCCTGGAAGAAGGGTTTCATGCCGGAGGAGCTCACCAGGTCCGCGTCCAGAGCGACGATGCGCTTGTCCGTTTTCGCCATCTCCATCAGCGCGCCGCAGTAGGCTTCCCGCATGAGGGTTTCGGAGGGCTTCAGCTCCGCATTCACTTTGAACATCTCAGCACCTCCTCACTTTCTCAGGGCGTTCCGGGCTTCGTCCAGGACCCGGTTCGCCTTTTCCAGAGCCTCTTCCATCTGCTCGGGCTTGAAGTTAATGTGGTGGTTGGAGAGGATGCCCTCGGCGAAGGAGCAGCCGTGCCCCTTCTTCGTGTGCATCACCACGGCACTGGGGCCCTCCGTCCAGGCGAGTGCATTGGAAAAGGCCTTATACAGGGCGGGGATGTCGTGTCCGTCGCAGGATTCCACATGCCAGCCGAAGGCGGCGAGCTTCTGCTCCACGTCCCCCAGGTCCATCACGTCCTTGGTGTAGCCGTCCAGCTGCTGGCCGTTCACGTCCACGATGGCGATCAGGTTGGAGAGCTTCTGCTGGTTGGCGAAGAGAAAGGCCTCCCAGTTCTGGCCCTCGTCCAGCTCCCCGTCGCCCAGGAAGACGAAGGTATTCGCGTCCCGCCCGTCCATCCGGTCCCCCAGGGCGATGCCGCAGCCGGCGGAGAGGCCCTGGCCCAGAGAGCCGGTGGTCATGTCGATGCCGGGAGTCTTGTTCCGGTCCGTATGGCTGGGAAGGCGGCCGCCGCCCTGGTTCAGCTCCCGGAGCATGGCCTCGGGGAAAAAGCCCTTCATGGCAAGGGTGGCATAGACCGTGGGGCCCGCGTGGCCCTTGGAGATGACCAGTTTGTCCCGCTCCGGCCAGTTGGGGTTTTTCGGGTCGCAGCGCAGGAACTCCCCGTAGAGCAGGGCCACCGCCTCCACGATGCTCATGGCGCCGCCGATGTGGCCGAAACCGATGTGGGCGAAGGTCTGCAGGGTCTTCACGCGGATCTCCTCCGCGAAGACCCGAAGCTCCTTATAGCGTATCGTCTTGTTCAATTTCCTCGCTCCTCAGAATTCGATCCGCTGGGCGATATAGGCTTCCAGCTCACTGATGGGCAGGCGGACCTGCTCCATGGAATCCCGCTCCCGGACGGTGACGCAGCCGTCGTTTTCGCTGTCGAAGTCATAGGTGACGCAGAAGGGGGTCCCCACCTCGTCCTGACGGCGGTAGCGCTTGCCGATGCTCCCCGCCTCGTCGTAGTCGCACATGAACTTCTTTGCCAGGGCCTCGTAGACCTTCCGGGCGCCTTCGCCCAGCTTCTTGCTCAGGGGCAGAACGGCGCACTTGAAGGGGGCCAGGAAGGGATGGAGGCGGAGCACGGTACGCACGTCGTTCTTCTCCGGGTCCACGACCTCCTCGTCATAGGCGTTCACCAGGAAAGCCAGGGCCACCCGGTCCGCCCCCAGGCTGGGCTCGATGACGTAGGGCACATAGCGGGTGTTCTTCTCCTGGTCGTAGTAGGTCATGTCCACCCGGCTCTCGGACATATGCTGGTTCAGGTCATAGTCCGTCCGGTCCGCCACGCCCCAGAGCTCGCCCCAGCCGAAGGGGAAGAGATACTCAAAGTCCGTGGTGGCCTTGGAATAGAAGCTCAGCTCCTCGGGGCTGTGATCCCGCAGGCGGAGGCACTCGTCCTTCATGCCCAGGTCCAGCAGCCACTGGTGGCAGAAGCCCCGCCAGTACTCGAACCACTCCAGGTCGGTGCCCGGCTCGCAGAAGAACTCCAGCTCCATCTGCTCGAACTCGCAGGTGCGGAAGGTGAAGTTGCCCGGGGTGATCTCGTTCCGGAAGCTCTTGCCGATCTGGCAGATGCCGAAGGGGACCTTTTTCCGGCTGGTGCGGACCACGTTGTTGAAGTTCACAAAGATGCCCTGGGCAGTCTCTGGCCGGAGGTACACGTCGGAGCCGGAATCTTCGGTGACGCCCTGGTGGGTCTTGAACATGAGGTTGAACTTCTTGATGTCGGAGAAATCGGACTTGCCGCAGCCGGGGCAGGGAATTTGCTGCTCCCGGATGTAGGCCACCATGTCCTCATTCTTCATGGCCTCCACATTCACTTCGACTCCATTTTCCTTGGCCCACTCCTCAATGAGCTTGTCGGCCCGGTGGCGGCGCTTGCAGCCACGGCAGTCGATCAGAGGATCGTTGAAGTTGGTCACATGGCCGGAGGCCACCCAGACTCTGGGATTCATGAGGATGTCCGCGTCCAGGCCCACATTGTAGGGGCTCTCCTGCACGAATTTCTTCCACCAGGCGCGCTTGACGTTGTTCTTGAATTCCGTGCCCAGCGGGCCGTAGTCCCAGGTGTTGGCCAGGCCGCCGTAGATCTCGCTGCCGGCGTAAATAAAGCCGCGGCCCTTGCAAAGGGCGACGATCTTCTCCATGGTTTTCTCTTCGTTGGTCATTCCTCTACCCCCGTCGGTGTTTATAGTTTTGGTAAGATTATACCATTATATACGGAAAGCGCCCAAAGTCAACGAAGGAAGCGCCGAAAAGAGGGGCTTTTTCGTTGCAATTCCCGGCAAAACAGACTAAAATAGCCCCATTCCAAATCACCCTGCTTCGAGAAGGGAAGAATCCATGATGAACTTTGACGCGGGAAGCTGCGATATCGCCGTTATCGGCGCGGGCCACGCGGGGATCGAGGCCGCCCTGGCCGCCGCCAGGATGGGCATGGATACCGTCGTCTTCACCATCAACCTGGACGCCGTCGGCAACATGCCCTGCAACCCCGCCATCGGCGGCACCGGCAAGGGCCAGCTGGTGCGGGAGCTGGACGCCCTGGGGGGCGAGATGGGGAAGGCCGCCGACGAGGTATGCATCCAATACCGGATGCTGAACCTGGGAAAGGGACCCGCCGTGCGCTCCCTCCGGGCCCAGGCGGACCGGAGGGCCTATCAGCAGCGGATGAAGCACGCCCTGGAAGCGCAGCCCTCCCTCCGCCTGAAGCAGGCGGAGATCACGGAGATCGGCCTGGAGGACGGGCGCGTGGCCTTTGTGCGGACCCAGACCGGGGCCACCTACCGCTGCCGGGCCGCCGTCGTCTGCACCGGCACCTACCTCCGGGGCAGGACCATCGTGGGGGACTGCCTCCGGGACAGCGGCCCGGACGGGATGCATCCCTCCGGCCCCCTCTTCGATTCCCTGAAGGATATGGGGCTGAGCCTCCGGCGCTTCAAGACCGGCACGCCCCCCAGGATCAACGGACTCACGGTGGACTGGTCCAGGCTGGAGCCCCAGTATGGGGATCCGGAGCCGGAGCCCTTTTCCTTCACCTGCGAGCGGCCCCTCACGAACCGTGCCGTCTGCTACCTCACCTACACCACAGAGGAGACCCATCGGGTCATCCGGGAGAACCTGCACCGCTCTCCCCTCTTCTCCGGGGTCATCGAGGGGATCGGACCCCGCTACTGTCCCTCCATTGAGGACAAGGTGGTACGCTTTGCCGACAAGAAGCGGCACCAGCTCTTCCTGGAGCCCATGGGTCTGGAAACGGAAGAAGTCTACGTCCAGGGCTTCTCCTCCTCCATGCCGGAGGAGGTGCAGCTGCGGATGCTCCATACGGTGATCGGCCTGGAGAAGGCGGAGATGATGCGCCCCGCCTACGCCATCGAGTACGACTGCGTGGACCCG
Organism: Oscillospiraceae bacterium; assembly: GCA_017535635.1. Lineage (GTDB taxonomy): Bacteria > Bacillota > Clostridia > Oscillospirales > Oscillospiraceae > UBA1774. The sequence goes on along the minus strand of JAFXTU010000024.1, from coordinate 27,305 downwards.
CTGGAGCTGCGGCAGACCCTGGAGCTGAAAAAGGTCCCCGGCCTCTACGGGGCGGGACAGTTCTGCGGCACCTCCGGCTACGAGGAGGCCGCCGTCCAGGGCTTCATGGCGGGGGTGAACGCCGCATTGAAGCTTCGGGGAGAAGAAGCGTTCACCCTGGACCGGAGCGAGGGCTATATCGGCGTCCTCATCGACGACCTGGTCACCAAGGGCACGAACGAGCCCTACCGGATGATGACCTCGAGAACGGAGTTTCGCCTCCTGCACCGGCAGGACAACGCCGACCTCCGCCTCACGGAAAAGGGCTTCCGGCTGGGGCTGGTGAGCGGAGAGCGGCTGGAGGCGGTCCGGGAAAAATACCGCCTGGTGGACGCGGAGACCGCCCGGCTGGAGGCGACCTACCTCCCCCCCACTCCCGCTCTCTCCGAGTTCCTCACCGCCCGGGGCACCGTCCCGGCCGCTTCCGGTATCTCCCTGGCGGACCTGATACGCCGTCCCCAGGTGGACTATCCCTCTCTGGCCCCCTTCGACCCGGCCAGGCCCGACCTGCCCAAGGCCGTATGGCAGGAGGCGGAGATCGGCCTCAAATACGCGGGTTACATCCAGCGGCAGGAGAAGCAGGCTGCTGACTTCCGGCGGCTGGAGCACCGTAGGCTGCCGGAGGACGTCGACTACCTCTCCATCCCCACCCTCCGGCTGGAGGCACGGCAGAAGCTGGACGCCATCCGGCCCTCTTCCTTCGGGCAGGCGGGGCGGATCTCCGGAGTCAGCCCCGCGGACATGACGGCCCTGATGGTCTGGCTGGAAAAGGAGGGGAAGTGATGGCCCCCAAGGTGGTCCTGGGCCTCTCCGGCGGGGTGGACTCCGCCGCCGCGGCCCTGCTCCTGAAGCGGCAGGGCTATGAGGTCCACGGCGTCTGGCTGGACCTGGGCTTCGGCTCCCCGGAGGAAGCCAGGGGAGCGGCGGCGCAGCTGGGTATCGGATTTTCCGTCTTCGACGCTGCGGAGGCCCACGAAAGGCTGGTGCGCGCCCCCTTCGCGGAGATCTATCGCGCCGGGCGGACCCCCAATCCCTGCGCGGTATGCAATCCCGGGGTGAAGCTCCCCTCCCTGCTCCGGGCGGCGGAGGCTATCGGCGCGGAGAAGATCGCCACGGGCCACTACGCCGCCGTGGAGGAGCGCCTTGGCAGGCCCTGCCTCCGGCGCTCCGGCACCGACAAGGACCAGAGCTATATGCTGGCTCTGGTGGGCCCGGAGATCCTGGGCCGTCTCCTCCTCCCCCTCAGTGGGCGTACCAAACCGGAGAACCGCGCCCTGGCCCAGGAGGCGGGGCTCCATAACGCCGGCGCTCCGGACAGCCAGGACATTTGCTTTATCCCCGACGGAGATTACGGGTCCTGGCTGGAAGCACGGGGACAGGGTCTCCCGGAGGGGAGCTTTGTGGACGCTTCCGGCCGCGTCCTGGGCAGGCACCGGGGCCTGCACCGCTACACCGTAGGCCAGCGGCGGGGACTGGGCGTCTCCGCCGAGGGAAGGCTCTACGTCCTCCGCCTCCGGCGGGAGGACAACGCCGTGGTCCTGGGACAGGAAGGAGAGCTGATGACGGATTCCATCACGGTGGGGAACGTCGTTTGGGGCGCCATGGCCCCGGCGGAAGAGCCCTTCCGCTGCGAAATTAAGCCCCGGAGCCGCCCGGCCCGCTTCTCTGCCCTGGTCACGCCCACGGAGGAGGGCCTTCGCATAGACTTCGACGCGCCTCTCCGGCGGCCCGCACCGGGTCAGCTGGCCGTGGGATACGACCAAGAGGGCTTCGTCCTCTTCGGCGGGACCGTCTTGGAGGAGGAAGGACCGGCTATTTTGTGATGGTCCACAGTTTCCGATGGAAGATATCCGCATTTTTTGCGCAAAACGGTTGATTTCACGCTCGATCTATGCTATGATGCGGAAGTAATAATTCCGTAATATATTGCGGAAAATCTCAAGAAAGGGAAATTGCCATGAAAAGGAAACTAGCACTGATCCTGGCTGTCGTTTTCGTTCTGGCTCTGTTCGCCGGCTGCTCCGGCAAAAGCGGCGGAGCGAGCGGCGGCGGCAGCAGCGCTCCCTCCGGCGGCGGCAGCAGCGCTCCCTCCGGCGGCGAAACTGCTCCCTCCGGCGGCGGCAGCAGCGCTCCCTCCGGCGGCGGCAGCAGCGCTCCCTCCGGCGGTGAGACAACTCCCTCCAATGACGGCCCCTACAAGTTCGCGAAGGGCAACTATGACACCGACGCGGAGGGCTGGCCCCTGGAGAAGTACGAGTACGAGCTTCCCATCAGCACCACCGACGAGATCCTCACCAACATGACCCTCTCCTTCACTCCCCAGTACCTGCCGGAGGGCGGCATGGGTGACCTGCCCATCTACATGGGCATGGAAGAGATGACCGGCGTTCACATGGAATACCAGGTCATCGCCTCCGCCTCCTTCTCGGAGACCCTCTCCGTCATGGAGGCCAGCGAAGAGATGTGCGACATCACCGCCGGCTTCTGGGCCTATCACACCGGCGGCTCCCTGAGCCAGGCCATCGACGAGGAGATCGTGGTCAACCATTACGACTACAAGGAGTATATGCCCAACTATCTGCGCTGGGCCAAGGACTTCCAGTGGGTCGACGCCATGTGGGGCAACGTCAACAACCCCGGCATGGAAAAGTGGATCGGCATGACCGACTTCTACGACGAGCCCTGCCAGACCACCGGCTACTTCATGCGCGGCGACTGGCTGGACCGCCTGGGCCTCAACGCCTACGACGCCAACACCTACGACGACTGGTATGACCAGCTGAAGGCCATCCAGGTCGCCGGCTACTGCGAATTCCCCCTGCAGGTCTACTCCAACATCGACGCCTACGCCAATGTCTGGAACGGATTCCACACCACCCCCTACACTGCCGGCTGCATGTACCTCCGCGTCATCGACGGCGTCGTGAACCTGAACGGCACCTCCGCTGACGACCTTACCCTGATGCAGTACCTGAAGGGTTGGTTCGACGAGGGCATCATCAGCCCCTACTTCCAGTCCATGACCGGTCTTGACGAGATCACCGCCGACGTCACCAACGGCAACTGTGGCTGCGCTTTCTTCAACCCCGGCGAGATCCTGGGTACCGAGACCAGCTGCGTGGAGCCCGGCGCCCGCTTCGACGTTATGAAGAAGCTGGTCGTCAATGAGGGCGACATCATCCACTGGCACCTGGATCCTGACGAGTTCGGCGGCGTCGGCAGCTCCGTTGCCGGCACCTGCGAGAACATCCCCCTGGCCATCACCTGGCTGGACTGGGCCTATTCTCCCTTCGGCGCCGACTACCGGAACTGGGGCCCCGAGGGCGTGTACTGGGATTACAACGAGGCCGGCGAGCGCGAGTGGAACGAGATCATGACCAGCTTCGAGCTGGGCGTGGCCTGGGCCACCATGGCTTACCTGCAGAACCCCATGGATTCCGGTATCAACTCCTGGACCCGTAACTACTACTACGAGGGCGGCGACCGCCTCCTGAAGTTCTTCGACGTGTGGAACGAGTGCCTGGATTACTACGACGGCGCTTACAACTACCCCTCCGCCATCAAGCTGGACGACGAGGACAGCGCTGAGATCGCCAACCTGCGCAGCGACGCGGACACCTTCTTCTCTGAGAACTACGTCCTCTTCCTGCTGGGCGATAAGTCCTTCTCCGAGTGGGATTCCTTCCAGAAGCAGCTGGGCGAGATGGGCATCGACCGCGTCACCGAGATTTATCAGGAAGCCTACGACGCTTTCATGGGCGCCTAAGGTTTTGATCTGAGATCTCACAACTCAATCGCAATTCAGGGCGGGCACTTCGGTGCCCGCCCTGATTCATTTTGAAAAGCCTCGCAGAGTTCGCGCCCGCAGGCGCGAAAAGAATCAGAATCATTTTTGGGCGGAATTCATTTCTGCCCAAAAATACCTCTCGCGGAGCGGACTGTGCGAGCGAAGCGAGTGCGGGGAGCGAAGCGCGATCTCTCTCAACGCAAAGCCCAGCGAAGCGGGTTTGCGTTGATTTGTTTTACCCTTCGTCCCGGCCCAGGTACTCCATTCGGATACAACCCTTGTCCACGTAGTCCCAGAGGCGGCTGGTGACGGCCACCTTCTGCCAATCCTCTTCCGTTCCATGGTAGCGGATGGTGATGGGGGTCTTCTTCACCCCGTTCCCCATGACTTCCTTCCCATCCATGAAGAGGTCGTAGAAGTCGTTCATCATGCGCTTGAGGCTCCGGGGCAGGTCCAGGACCTCCAGGCCCGCGCAGCCGAAAAAGGCATAGGTGAAGCACTCCTGGATGCCCCGGGAGACCACGATCTCCCGAATGGACATCATCCTGGCATAGGTGGCCTCCTGCAGCGCCGGCATGAACTCATCCCCAACGCAGAAATACTCGTTCCAGATGCCGTAGATGGGATGTCCCTCCACCAGGGAGGGCAGCACCACCCGCTCCTCCGGCGGCGTGCGGGTATAGCCGGGCAGGTTGTGGAACACATGGCCGCCGCCGTCCAGGTTCCCACCCAGGTAGATCTTATAGACCCGATCCCCGGAATAGGGCATGAAGCACTTCTGCCCCACGGTGGCCATCTCCTCCCGGGTCATGTCCAGGCCCGGGACCAGTGCTTCGCCGCACTCCCGGCAAACCTTCTCCCCCGGCTCCGGCACCCTGCCGCAGCCCATGCAGACCAGAGTGTGCCTGGCTCCGCAGACGGGGCAGCGCAGGGTCTCCGGGTCCAGGGGAGCGGAACAGACCTCACATTTCATACTAATCTCCATCCTTCTGTTTTGCTGATCCGGGATCGCCGGAGCGGCTTTCTTCGGTCTTTTCTCTCCGATCGAAATTTGATATAATGCTTCCGACCAATACGATCCTTTATGGGAGGCATGCCGCTATGAACGTCCTGTTTGTAGGCAACAGCCACAGCTTTTTCAACGACATGGTACACACCTTTGCCCGGCTCTGGCAGGCGGGTACGGGAGAGAACATCCGTCCCATTCTCCTCTGCCATCCGGGAATGGGCTTTACCTACCACATGAAGGAGTACTTCGAGGTGCGGTACAACCTGCTCTACGGCGGCTTCGACTATGCCGTGTTCCAGCAGAAAGCCCACCCCTTCGCCGGGTCCGACGAGGAGTTCGAGGCCGGAAAAAGGCTGGCGGCGCTGAGCCGCAAGGGCGGGGCAGCTCCCGTCTTCTCCCTAACCTGGGCGGAAAAAGCCTCGCCGGAGCACCAGGAGGAAATGGACCGGTTCCACCGCCGCCTCTGCGACGAGACCGGTGCCCTCCTCTCCCCGGTGGGAACGGTTTGGCAGACGCTGCTGGCCGAGGAGCCGGACTTTCCCCTCTACTTTGCGGACGGAGAGCACGCCTCCGTCTATGGGGACTACCTGATCGCCCTCACCCACTACCGGCTCCTCAGCTCCCAGACGGCCCTGGGGCTCCCCAACATCGCCTCGGACTTCTTTGACCCGGAAAAGCAGACCATCCGGGAGGACCCGGAGGAAAGTCATATCCTCCTGGATCAGGACCGCTGCCGCCGGATCCAGGAAGCCGTGGAGCGGGTGTTTTCCAACTGAAAGCGGGAATCTCTCCCGGCCCGGATCACTCCTTCGTATCGAAGATCCGGTATTCCCCGCTGCGCAGGACCCGGAGGAAGTCGGAGGCATCCTGAATGGGGGCGTCCGTCTCGATGCCACAGAGGCGTTTCTGCTTCTCCGCGGTGTGGTTGTCGCTCCCGGCCAGGGCGGGGAGGCCGTAGTTCCGGGCGTACTCCGCCGCCCGGTAGTTCTCAAAGTCCTTCCGGTTGGCGTTTACGATCTCCACCGCGTCCACCTGCCGGGGCATGAGCTGGATGCAGGGAATGTAGAAATCCTCCCGGAAGGGATGGGCGTGAGCCACGAAGGCCCCCTCCCGCCGGACAAAGTCCAGATAATTCGTAATGCTCATCAGAAGAAGGCCCTCGTTCCGAAGCAGCCATTCTTTATCCAGGCCGTAGGTGAGGAAATCCGTGCCCTTGTCGGCGTATTCCCAGCCGAAAAAGACCTTGAGGCCGAGCTTCTCCCCCGCCTCCGCTGCCTTTTCGTAGGGAGCGCAGAACATTTCGATCTTTCGCTTCCAGGTGAGCTCCGGCGGCACGGTAGTGTTGCCCCCCAGGAAGTGATCCGTAACGCAGATCCCGTCGAAGCCCATGTCCTTGTAATAGCGCACCTGTTCCTCGGCCGTCGCCCGGGCGCAGCGGCTTCCTTCGGCGGTGTGCATATGCGTCTCATACCGATAGCTCATGACAGCGCGTACCAGAGGGCGTCCATCATCATGCCGCAGGCCGCCTTGGCGTTGGTGTCCTCCGGCATCATGGGGTCGCGCCCTCCCAGGGTCATGGTGAAGCCGTGGGCGGAGCCCAGGAAACGGCGGCTCCACACCGGCACCCCGGCAGCGATGAGCTTACGCCCGTAAAGCTCACCCTCGTCCCGGAGGGAATCGTACTCCGCCGTCACGATGCAGGCTGCCGGAAGGCCCTTCAGCTCCTCCGGCTCCGCCACGGCGGGACTCACCAGGGGATCGTCTCCCTGCCCCGGGGCGATGTAGCAGGCGTCGAACATGACGGCGATCTGGGGCGGGATCGCCATGGGATGGCTGAATTTGTCAAAGGCGCTGGTCCGCAGATCCAGAGGCGGATAGTCCAGCACCTGGAGCTTGAAGCTCCAGGGAGCGGACTCCCGGAGCGTGCGCAGACAGATGACCGCCGCCAGGTTGGCCCCGGCGCTGTGGCCGCCGATGGCCATTTTCCCGGTGTCCAGATCGTACTCCGCCGCGTGCTCATAGAACCATTTCACCGTGTCGAAGGCGTCGTCCGCGGCGCTGGGCCAGGGGAACTGAGGTGCCTTGCGGTAATTCAGATTCACCACGTTGATGTCCAACTGGTCCCGCAGGAGGGCGCACCAGAAATCCACGTCCTCGCAGTTCCCCGCCACGAAGCCGCCCCCGTGCATCTCGAAAAAGACCGGGGCATGAGGCTTTTTCGCCTTATAGAAGATGGCCCGGATCCTGCCCGCCCGGGTGGGGACCTCCATCCGCTCCCCCGCCACGGGCAGCGTCAGCGGGTCCGGCGCTTCTGCCGCGCCGGGGAGCATGGCCTGGCCCATCATCAGATAGAGGTTCACCAACTCCTGTCGGCTCATCTTCCGCATATTCTCTTCCGACATGAAATCCGGAAACTGGATCTGATCCATCCCATCACACCTTTCCAGTGTAGTTTTTTCTGTTTTCATGATACGATATTTTCCGGCGGAATGCAACCGCGCAGGAGGTCATTTTCTCATGGGTTTTTGGTACTACCTGCTGCAATTCACCTGGGGCCTGCCTCAAAACCTGGCCGGGGCCATCCACTGGCTCCTGACCCTGGGAAAGCCCCGGAGCCGCTACCACGGGGCCCTCGTCACCCGGGTCCGGCGAAAACGGTTCAGCGGAGGCTGGACCTTCGGCTGCTTCATTTTCCTCACGGAGCCCCTCTCCCCCGCTTCCGAGCACGACCTGCTCATCCACGAATACGGCCACACGATCCAGAGCCTGATCCTGGGGCCGGTGTGGAGCCTGGTGATCGGCCTCCCCAGCATGCTCTGGTGCAACCTCCCTTTCCTTCAGCGACTGCGGAGGAAGAAGCGCATCCCCTACTCCCGGCTCTACTGCGAGGGCTGGGCCAACCGCTTGGGAGAAAAGGTCACCGGGGAGAAGCAGTTCTCCGAGCTCTGAATGCGGCACGGTCCGGACCGTGCCGCGTTTTTCGGGAGGCTCCCCTTCCGCCCTTGACAGGAGGGGAGCCGGGTGCTATGATGTTATCATCCATTTAAATTCCTGAGAAATCCATTGAATACAACAGAACGAGGTAAGAAGAGATGCCGATCACGGATTTTCTGGAGCGCAACGCGAAAAACTGGCCCGACGACGTGGCACTGGTGGAGGTCAATCCCGACCGGGAGGGGCGAAAGACCTCCAACTGGGCGGAATTCAATTTGGTGGAGACGGACCCGGAGACGGCCTACCGCCGGGAGCTGACCTGGGAGGATTTTGACCGGCGGGCCAACCGCTTCGCCCATCTGCTCCTCACCGCAGGCTGCAAAAAGGGCGACAAGATCGCCATCCTGCTGATGAACTGCCTGGAGTGGCTGCCCATCTATTTCGGCATCCTGAAGGCGGGCTGCCTGGCGGTGCCCTTGAATTACCGCTATACCGCAGACGAGATCGAATACTGCCTGGACCTGTCGGACGCCAGTATGCTGGTCTTCGGCATGGAGTTCATCGAGCGGGTGGAGAGTAAGCTGGACAAGCTCCCAAAGATTCGGAAGTTCTACTACGTGGGGAACCACACTCCCCTCTTCGCTGACAGCTACTACCAGATGATCAGCTACTGCTCCAGCCGGAAGCCCCCCATGGAGCTCACGGACGACGACGAGGCCGCCATCTACTTCTCCAGCGGCACCACCGGCTTCCCCAAGGCGATCCTGCACAAGCACCGGAGCCTCACCCAGTCCTGCCAGGTGGAGCAGGCCCACCACGGCCAGACCCGGAAGGACTGCTTCCTCTGTATGCCCCCTCTGTACCACACGGGGGCCAAAATGCACTGGTTCGGCAGCCTCATTTCCGGCAGCCGGGCGGTGCTGCTCCGGGGCATCAGCCCGGAGTGGATCCTGAAGACCGTCCACAAGGAGCAGTGCACCATCGTGTGGCTGCTGGTCCCCTGGGCCCAGGATATTCTGGACGCCATCGACCGGGGGGACGTGAAGCTGGAGGACTACAAGCTGGACCAGTGGCGGCTGATGCACATCGGCGCCCAGCCGGTACCCCCGGTGCTGATCCAGCGCTGGCTGAAGGTCTTCCCCCACCACCAGTACGACACGAACTATGGCCTCAGTGAATCCATCGGCCCCGGCTGCGTCCACCTGGGGGTGGAGAACGTCCACAAAGTGGGGGCCATCGGCATTCCCGGCTACGGCTGGGAGGTGAAGGTGGTGGACCCGAACTTCCAGGAGGTTCCCCAGGGCCAGGTGGGCGAGCTGGCAGTCAAGGGTCCCGGCGTCATGGAGTGCTATTACAAGGATCCGGAGGCCACCTCCGCCGTGAAGCGCGGACCCTGGCTTCTTACCGGGGACATGGCCGAGGTGGACGCAGACGGCTTCATCTGGCTGGTGGACCGGGCCAAGGACGTGATCATCACCGGCGGGGAAAACCTCTACCCGGTGCAGATCGAAGACTTCCTCCGGCAGAACGACAAGATCAAGGACGTGGCGGTCATCGGCCGCCCCCACCCGCGCCTGGGAGAGATCGCCGCCGCCGTCATCGAACTGAAGCCGGGGGTGGAGTGCACCCAGAAGGAGATCGAGGACTTCTGCCTGGACCTGCCCCGCTACAAGCGGCCCCGGGAGATCATTTTCGACAAGGTGCCCCGGAATCCCACCGGGAAGATCGAGAAGCCCAAGCTGCGGGCAAAGTACAACGGCGCCAGCATCGTCGCCCAGCAGGTGGGCCTGGAGAACGGCTGAACGACCCGCGTTTTTACCATGATGAAAAGCTCCGACAGGGTACTCCCCTGCCGGAGCTTTTTCGTTGATTGGTCGGAGTGGCGGGACTTGAACCCGCGGCCTCATGGTCCCGAACCATGCGCGATACCAAACTTCGCCACACCCCGCTGAATATCACAAAAGGAATTTTACCACAGAGTACTCCCTGCCGTCAAGATGTATTTCTCCCATTGTGCTGAATTCTCCCCCATTTGAACAGAATTCCGTTTTTACCTGCGGGATCGGAGAAAGCGCCTCCGCTCTTTCAAAAACAAAATGCGAGTCCAGCGCAGCGAGTTAAGTGAGCGTCCAAATCTCTGATTTGGAAACGCGAACTTATGGAGCGAAGCGGGTGCTCGCATTTTGGGAGGAGGAGCGACGGAACGAGCGAGCTCTGACCTATGAAAAAGGTCGGAGCGAACGATGTGCAGTCCGCTCCGACGATCATGCCGGCGGCGGGGCTCGAACCCGCACAGTGTTTCCACCGGGGGATTTTAAGTCCCCTGCGTCTGCCAATTCCGCCACGCCGGCCCGGAAAAGCCGGAGAAGGAAATCGAACCGATCCGCTTTCCTTCCCCTTGACCCTGCCAAAAAAGAATAGCACCGGAGGGAACAAAAGTCAATGATCCCAAAGGAAACCAGGGCTGTTCTTTCCGAAGCGATTCAGAGGCCGGTAAGCTGCCGCCAGTAGCCGGGGGCGTATTCGCTCTGCCGCCGGTAGGCCTGGGCGGCTCGGTATTTGAAATCGGAGTGCTCGATCATCCGTCCCAGCTCGCCCAGGACGTCCGCCAACGGCTCCCGGCCTTCCCGGTGCAGGAGGTTCCCCACCGTCACAAACTTCACGAAGGCATAGACGGCGCAAAGCCCTTCAAAGGCCCGCGCTCCGTCGCTGGTGCCGCCCACATGGGGGAAGCTGTTATAGAACATATGGTTGGCCAGGAGGCGGTCCGCGAACGCGGTCCAGTCCGGCCAGCGGCCCCAGACGGCGGCCCCGGCCTCGTCATACCGCCGCAGCAGTTCCTCCGCCTCCACTTGGGAGAGCTTATCCTTCCGTTCCAGGCCGAAGCAGGCCAAGGCATGGGAGCACAGGACCCCGGCGACCTTGTTTTTTCCGCTCTGGTCCTGGGTCAGCTTGTGGAGCATGCGCACCCCTTCCAGACGCCCCTCCGTTTCCCCGCAGACGGATACGCAGTCGAAGAGCTCCTCCCCCATCCGGGAAAAGCGCTCCGGGATGGTCATTGTGCGATCCGAAATGAGCTCCAGGGCGCGGCGGCAGCGGGTCTTCTGCTCCTCCGTCATGTCGATGGAAAACAGCGGTTCTTCCCCGAGCTCCGTCTCGATCAGACGCAAGGGCTCCCGGGAGGAGAGCAGCAGCTCCACCACGCCCTCGCAGCTCATGCTCAGGGCACACTCCGCTCCCCCGCCCACGAGCCGCCGGTTCCTGGGGTAGAGGCGGCACACGTCGGGGAGCACCGCCTCCCCCAGCGCAAGCTGCAGGCCGCAAAGTCCATCCTCCCGTTGAAGCAGGCAATGGCCGCTTTTTCCATGGACGATGTGGGCGTACCGAGCATCCTCCGGGGCAAAGTTCAGCCGGAGGGCGGCCTTCAGCTCCTCCCGGTATTCCGGGCTCGCGGGCGCCTCCATGATCCGGTCATACTCGTCCTTACGGATGGTCACCGGCCAGCCGGAACAGCAGCTGGCCCGACATTCGCCGCACTTACAGGCAAATTGAGGATAATACTCTGCGACTCTGTATTTCATCTTCTTATTCCTTCTTCTGACGCATATAGCAGTCGTTCTCCAGGCTGCAGCCGCCGCACTCCGTGCAGCCGGGCTGCTGGGTGAAATCCAGGGCGTACTTGTGGAGCAGGCTCCCCAGGCACTCCGCCATCTCCACCAGTTCCTCGGGCTTGCAGCGCTCGAAGCCGTAGAGCTCGCAGTTGTCCATGGGGCGGAAGGGCATGACCGTGGGGAAAACCCCGATGGCGGCCATCTTCGCACACTCCTCCATGATCTCCTCCTTGGGCTGGATGCCGCCGATGAGGACGCTGGAGACCTTGCCCCAGCCGAAGATGCGGACTCCCTCCCGGAAGGCCTCGTAGTAGTGCTCGTAGCTGATGTGGCTCTTCCCCGGGCAGATGCGTTTCCGGCGTTCGTCGTTGGCGATCTCCAGGTTCATGATGACCACATTGATCCCGGCGTCCTTCATCTCCTGCAGGAGGCCCAGATCGGAGGGCGGGGCGAATTCCACGGTGATGGACACGTCGCTGAAGGCCCGGATCTTCCGGGCCAGGTCGATCCAGTAGCGGACCATCCAATCCGGGTCCCGGTAGGTACCGCCGCTGAAATTCAGGATGTACTCTTTGGGGACCAGGGGAAGCGGCACCTTCAGGGCGTCGGCGAGCTCTCCCGTGTCCATGGGCGCGTGGTCCTCCGCCTTCAGGGAGCAGAACTGGCATTTCAGCTCCGGCTTGTCGTAGCAGCAGGTGGTGCTGGGCCAGATGTTGATGCACGTCATGCTGTGGAGCCGGGCCATATCGTCCAGGACCGTGCCGGTATGTGGCAGCTTGGGGAAGAAGGTGATGGGCTCGTTCCAGCCGTTTCCCGTGATCCGATAGGCCCCGTCCCGGTATTCCAGCAGATAGGGCGACTCTGTGGAGAATTCCTCCGCTACGCTGATGTTGATGTTGGCGTCCCGAATGTGGAGATTCACCGCGTGGATGAAGCCCTTGTCAAAGAAGTGGGGGTACTCCGCCTCCAGGAGCTTCGCAGTTTCCTTTTCGACCCGGGCGCCGTAGCACAGCAGGTCGGCCTTCAGCTTGACAAATTCATTTTTCATAAGATCCCTCGCTTGGTTCGATGACAAAACGCATTTCCTTCGGTTCACAGCCCGCCCGATAGTCCGGGCAGCCCAGGCATTCGGAGAGAAGCAGCTCTCCCCCCGTCTCCTCCGCCCGCAGGGCGTGGAAGAAGCCCGGGTTCCGCGCCGCCAGCCAGAGCTCCCCCGCGCCCTGCCCGGCGGCGTAAGCCTTACATGCCTCCGTGAGTTTTTTCCCGATGCCCATCAGCCGCGCCTCCGGCTCCACCGCGATATAGTCCAGAATCAGCCGTTCAAAGCGGCGGGAAACCGTCGCCGCTCCCAAAAGCCGGCCCTCCCGGCGGGCGGATACCGAACAAACCGGATGACAGAGCTTCTCCCATCCCTCCTCGATCTCAAGTCCGGCGGCGCGGTACAGCGCCGTAAAAGCCCCGTGGTCGTTCTCCCGAGTGATCCGAAGTTCCTCAGCCACGGGCGTACTCTCCAAAGAGCTCTGCCGTCCTTCCTCCCGCCCGCAGGGCTTCCGCAAAGCGCCCCAGCAGCTCGCCGGACCGCTCCCGCACAAACTTGACCTCCGGATTGGAGCCGGGGTCGATGCCCATGAGCCGGGAATAGACGAAGGTCACATCGCTGAACAGCTCACCCAGCACGGCGGAGTGGTCCATGGAAAGGGCTCCGCGCACCTGGAGCAGCAGGGACGGCATCACCTCCGCAAAGCGGCGGTAATTGGCCAGAGAGAGGATCGCCTCCTCGTCCCCCAGGCAGAGGCCCGCGTGCTTATCGTCCGCCGGGTCCAGCTCCTCGTGCACCAGCGGATGGCGGACCTGGCCCCGCAGATCGTCCCGGAGAAGGAAGAGGCCCAGCTTGGTCTGCTTGTTCCCCAAAACGCCCTCCAGGTTCATGTGGCTGTCCCTGGGAAGGCCGAAGAAACGGGAAGTAAGCAGATCGTTTTCATTCTTGTTGACGCCCTCGTTCCAGAACTGGATGAACTCATCCGCCAGCAGTCCCAGGGTGTCGTCGTTGCAACCCAGGTAGATGAAATCCGTCCCTCTGGCCTTCTGGAAGGCCAGGATAAACCGGGCCAGCACGTAAGGCAGAGAATCGCCGTCGCTCAGGTCGAAGACCCGGACGGACTCGCCGATCTTCTTCCAGTAGGCGGCCGTATCCATGCCGCAGACCAGCATGGGGGCCAGAAGGATGGGGGTCTTGTTGCGCCCGAAGCGGCCGGAGACCCGGTCCGGCATGGGGAGGACCAGGTTCCCGTCCCGCTCCGCCAGCTTTTTCAGATTGCCTCCGTTGGAAAAGACGATGCGCCGAAGCTTTCGGTCGGTATATTCGTGGAGCTTGATGGTCTCCTCCGTGACGCTGGAGCGGCTGAACTCCATGAACAGGGTGTTTTCCAGGGCGGCGTCCTCCGGCAGATCCCGAAGCATAAGAGGAGAGTGGATCACCAGCCAGGTAAGCCTCCGCTTCGGGTCCGCGTTGTTCAGCGCGGCCGCGTAGTGGCAGAACTGCTCGTTGGCGCCGATGCCGGTGGTCACCAGATAGCGGAGGCTTTCCCCCGGAAACTGTCTTTCGATCTCCTCACGGATCAGCGGGGCAGTCTCCTTCATAAACGAGGCATAGTATTCCTCCACGCCCTCGTGATAGAGTTGGAGGAAGGGATCCGACGAGGCTCCCGCCGCCACCTTCTCCGACAGCTCCCGCAGGGAGGCGGCCAGGCCGTCGGGCAGCTCGGAAGCACAGGGATCCGGGGACATGGCAAGCCGGAAGAGCTCCGGGAAGGGACTGACCGGGGCATTTTTACAGAGAGACTGCCGCTCCAGAGCGCTGCTCTTCTCCCCATCCTGCAGTTTTTGACGGGCGATCAGGTCTCCAAGGCCCAGCTCAGAGAGTGCGGTCTCCACTTCGCCGGGAGAAAGGCGGAAAACCTCCGCCAAAGCATTGACGAGCTCAGCGGCGTTCAGAGAAGTCTTGAGAGCGCCGGTGATCTGCTCTTCCCGGACGCCTTTTTCCGGCCAGCGCCGGAGGAGCGAGCCGGTCAGGTCGTTGAAATACGACTTCGACATTTATACCTCCATTTTATTGAATTCTACAAAATATTGTACCACATAGCATGGAAAATACAACCGCAGTTTTTATCTTTTCTTGACGAACGCCCCCCGGAAGTGTTATCGTTTCCGTAGTCAGAACGGGAGGCAGCGTATGGAACGAGGTTTTGCGAAACTGAAAGTGACACCCAAGGCGGAGAGGACCCTGCGCCAGGGGCACCCCTGGGTCTACGGGGAGGAGATCACCGGCGCGGAGGGCAGCTGGGAAAACGGGGAGATCGTGGATGTTTTCAGCGCCAAGGGGCGGTGGCTGGGTTCCGGTTTCATCAACGAGCACTCCAAGATCCGGGTCCGGATCATCTCCCGCAACACCAACGACCGCTTCGACGAGGCCTTTTTCCGCCGTCGGATGGCCTATGCGATCCGTTACCGAAAAGACGTCATGGGCGAGGACTTTGCCGCCTGCCGCCTCATTTTCGGGGAGGCGGACCAGTTTCCCGGCCTGACGGTGGACCGCTTCGGAGACGTCCTGGTCACAGAGGTATTATCCCTGGGAATAGATCGCCGCAAAGAGCTGATCTACCGGCTTCTCGTGGAAGAGCTGAACGCTCTGGGTGCGGAGGTCCGCGCCATCTATGAGCGGAGCGACTCCTCTCTCCGGGCCAAGGAGGGGCTGGAGCCCTTCTCCGGCTTTGCCGAACTGCCCGGTCTGGAGACCGATCTGGATGGGCATACCCGGATCCGGGAAAACGGCCTTCTCTTCGACGTGGATTACATCCGGGGGCAGAAGACCGGCTTTTTCCTGGACCAGAAATACAACCGGGCGGCGGCGGCCCGTCTGGCGGCGGGGCGACGGGTCCTGGACTGCTTTACCCACACCGGGGCGTTTGCCCTGAACGCCGCCAAAGCGGGCGCTGAAAAAGTCACCGCCGTGGACGTTTCCGCCGAGGCGCTGAAGCAGGCAAATGAGAATGCGCGCCTCAACGGTCTGGAGGAAAAGCTGGAATTCCGGCAGGCCGACGTTTTTGAGCTCCTGACGGAGGCGGCAAAAGGGCCGAAGCTCTGGGACTACATCATCCTGGACCCGCCTGCCTTCACCAAAAGCAGCCGCACGGTGGACAGCGCCTATCGGGGCTATCGGGAGCTGAACCGGCGGGCCATGCAGCTCCTGCCCCGGGGCGGCTACCTGGCCACCTGCTCCTGCAGCCACTTCATGACCGCAGCTCTCTTCCGGGAGATGCTGCGGGAGGCTGCCCTGGATGCCGGGGTGAGCCTCCGGCAGATCGAAGAGCGGCAGCAGGCCCCGGACCACCCCATCCTCTGGGGTGTCCCGGAAACGGATTATCTGAAATTCTTTTTATTCCAGGTGGTATAACCCGCATTCGACGGTCAACGCGCCTTGCCTGCTCTCCCACGGGAGGGCAGGTGTTTTATTCGTTCTCTGCTTCCGTTTCCCGGAAGCAGCGGCCATTCTCGTAGAATTCGCAGTTTTCGCAGACGGAGGGTTCCTCCTCCAGCGACCAGAGACCGTGGCGGAATTCCCGGCAGGAGCTCTGGGCCTCCACTTCTCTCCCCTCAGGCTTCACAGCATTTCCCCTCCTTTTCCTCAAACAGACGACACAAAACCTGGAAGATCCGCCGATGCCCCTCCCGGTTGGGGTGCATCCCATCCTCGCAGAGCAGCTCGTCCAGGTCGTTTTCCCGCAGGAAAGGACTGCGAATGTCCGCGAAGATCGCGCTGAATTCCGCGGCTACTTGGGCGCAGAGGAGAGAATAAAACTCGTTCTGCTGGTAGAAGCGCTCGACCCTGCCGATCCACTGCAGGATGGGATCCGGGGAAGGCAGACGCCGGGTGATCCAGGCAAAGTACTTTTTCGCGTCGATGGGCGGCAGGTTGGTCAGTACCGGGACGGCGCAGCGGCTGCGGACCAGCTCCAGGAGCCTGCGCAGATTCTCCCGAAACACCTCCGGCACGGTGACCGGCAGATGCTCTCCCCCAGGCTCTGCGGAGACCGCCTCCCAATCGTAGGCGCAGTCGTTGCCGCCGAATTCAATGACGCAGTATTTCCCCAAAGGCTTATTCGCGCTCAGGTCCCGCTCCAGCCTCTCCAGGGCCTTTGCCGAGGTGGAGCCGAAATAGGAGCGGTTATCCACCTCCACGTCATACCGTTCGGAAAACTGCCGCACCAGGTCCCGCTGGGCATGGTAGGCGCCGTTTTCATAGACCACCGATTTCAGGATCGAATCGCCGTAAATGCTGACCAGCATCTTACCCTCTCCCTTCCGCAGGAATACAGACAAACCGCCGGGACGAGCTGTTCTATACACCCGCCGTCTCCCTCGCTCCGGCGGCGGCAAAGCGCAGGCCGCCGGAAATGACCTCCACACGGAAGGAGGTCCCCTCGGCGATCTCTCCGTCCAAGGATACGATGAAGCCCGGCTTTCCCTTCACCTCGATGACCTTTCCCCGGCGGTAGCGAACCATGGGGTCGAATCGCGGATCCTCCAAATGGGTCCCGGCCTTGTATGCATTCATGAGCGTAAGGAAGCGCAGCCGGGAAACCGGCGTCACCAGGCATACCTCCGCCAGGCCGTCGTCCTGCCTGCTGCGTGGGGCGCAGCGGTAGGAGCCTCCCACATACTCCCCGTTGGCTACGGTGCAGAGGAGGATGTCCCCGTCGCATAGTTCCTCCCCGTCCACCGTCATCCGGCAGTAGGTGCGCATATCGAAGATCAGCGCCTTGACGACGCCGGTGGGATAGGCGTTTCTGCCGCCGATGATTGGCTTCGGCTTCACGTCCGCCATGGTCTTCGCCACGGCGGCATCCAGGCCGAAGTGAAAGGCATTCAGCGCCCAGCGGTCCCCCACCTTGAGAATGTCGATGGGCCGGGGAACGGAGCTCAGCAAGGCTTCCCCGTCCAGGAAGCCCGCCGCGCCGCCGAAGGCCTTGACAAAGTCGTTTCCGCTGCCTAAGGGGAGAATGGTCATGCAGTCCCTGGGATTCATTGCCAGACCGGAGGCCACCTCATTGACGGTCCCATCCCCGCCGCAGGCCACAAAGCAGAGCTCCTCCCGGGACTGGGCGCTGCGGCGGCGCACGAAGTCCACGGCGTCTCTCGGCGCCCTGGTCTCATAGATCTCGAGATCCTCACGGCCGCCGAAGTGCTCCCGCACATAGCCTGGAGCCCTGCCCCCGCCGGCCGCCGGATTGACCACGAAGATGTGCTTCATTCCGCCTCTTCCCCTCCTGTTTCGTCGGACAACCCCGTCCTGGGGAGGCAATATCGGTATTCCCCGGCGCCCCGTCTCTCCCGCCGCCCGTCCGGCAGGAGAACGGCAGCCTCGCTTCCGAAGGGAACCGATAATTTCAAACGGATCTCCTCTTCCGCATACTCCCATTCGGAGACGATCTCCCCCAGGGGAGTCCTGAGACGGCAGCGGGCATAGCCAATCCTGGGATCCGGCAGCGGAGACCAGGAAAACACACGGAAGCCGGGGGCAGACTCCTCCGGCGCTATGCCGCAGAGCCTCCGGTAGATCCAGGCTGCCACGGAGCCGTAGGCATAGTGATTCAGGGAGTTCATTCCCGTCTCGGAAAAATGACCGTCCTGGGTCAGGGAGTTCCACCGCTCCCAGACGGTGGTGGCGCCCAGACGCACCTCATAGAGCCAGGAAGGGTATTCCTCCCGCAGGAGCAGCGCCAGGGCCAGGTCGTCCGGCAGCTCCTCCAGGAGCCAGGGAGTGCCCAGGAAGCCGGTGGTCAGGTGTCCGGAGGCGCGGACCAGCTCGCCGAGGGTCTGACGCAGACGCACTTTATCCGGCGCAAGGCCCAGATGAAGGGCCAGCACACAGGCGGTCTGGGTCCTGCATAGGATCTCCCCCTCCGGGGAAAACCAGTCGTTTTGCAGCTTTTTCCGATATTCTTCCGCCAGACGACGGCAGCGCTCCTCCGTCTCCTTTTCTCCGAGGACGGCGGCGGCCTTCCCGGTCAGGGACGCGGAATAGCAGGCGTAGCAGAGGCAGAGGAAGGGGATATCCGTCTTCCCCACCCGCTCTTTGGGCTGCTCCGGCCGGTCCAGGGCCAGCCAGTCCCCAAAATGGCGGCAGGCTGAGGGCCAATCCTCCCGGGAGGCGACCCACTCCACCCAGGCAGTCATATTGGGCAGCATCCGCCGCAGGAGAGACCTGTCCCCGTAGTGGAGCCACAGGGTCCAGGGAATGACCGTGGCCGCATCGGCCCAGCCCACAGCCCCGCCCTGGAAGCCTTGGCGGGCAAAGGGGACCACAAAGGGCACGCAGCCCCCGGCCTTCTCCTGCTCCTCCAGCATATCCGCCATGTACTTTGTATAAAAAGCCGCGCAATCCATTTGAAAGCAGGCGGTATCGGCAAAGACCTGGGCGTCCCCGGTCCAGCCCTCCCGCTCGTCCCGCTGGGGACAGTCGGTGGGCACGTCCAGGAAATTTCCCCGCTGGCTCCAGCGGATGTTCTCCAAAAGCCGATTCAGGCCCGGGTGACCGGTCTCGATCCGCCCGCTCTCCTCCAGCTCGGAGGAGACCACGCAGCCGGTGAAATTCTCAGGCCGGACCTCTTCCGGAAAGCCCTCCAGTAGGACGTAGCGAAATCCGTACCAGGTGAAATAGGGCTCCGCGATCCGCGCTTCTCCGTCGCAGACCCAGGTAAAGGCGGCCTCCGCCGTCCGCAGGTTTTCCCGGGAAAAGCAGCCATCCTCCAGATGCTCGCCGTAATGCAGCTTAAGCACCGTCCCCTTGGGGCAAGAGACGGGGAAACGGAGCCAGCCCGTCATGTTCTGGCCCATGTCCAGTACCAATTCCCCCTTGGGGGTACGCAGGAGCTCCCGGGGCTTCCGTTCTTCCGCGATCCGCACCGGCGGGCTCAGCCGGTCCCGCAGAGGGCCCACAGGCGGTTGGCAGAAGAGGGCCTTTCCCCGCCGGACAGGTGCGCCCCAATCCCACTTTTCCCCGTTGTAGATGCTGCTCTCCAGGATGGGAGAAGAGCGCCAGGTCCAGCTCTCGTCGGTGGCAAGGACATGCTCCCCTGCCGAAGTTTCGATCCGCAGCTCGGCGATGGCGCAGTCGTAAGGGCAGTAAGTATAGCCGTCCGCAGGGGTATAGCTGAAGCGGCCCCGGGAGATGCCGCCGCCCAGCCAGATCTCCAGCCGGTTCTCCCCCGGCCGGAGCAGAGCGCCCACGTCACAGGTCTGGGCCTGGACCCAACGGTCGTAGGCGTTGAGCCCCGGCGTCAAAACCTCGTCCGAAGCCGGACGGCCATTGACAAAAAGGCGGTACAGCCCCAGGCCGCTGAGGTAGACGCGGGCTTTTCTCGGTTCCTCCGACAAGGCGAAAGTCTTTTCCAGGATCCCGTTCTCTGTGCCCTCGCCCCGGATCCAGCGACCCTGCCAGGCTTCGTCCCTTTTTCCGGTCTCGAAAAAAGACCACTCGCTCTCGCCCCGGTCTCCCCCGTCGCCCCAGACCCGGACGCGCCAGGCGTATCGGGTCCTGGGAAGCAGCCGGACGGGCAATTCCGTCCCCAGGGAGTCCAGCGCTTCTGCGGGACCGGTGTCATAGACACACTGCTCCCCCCGGTAAACCGTGAGCTGCGCCTTTTCCTGTTTCTGCGAGACCGTATCGGAAACGACCCAAGAGAACACGGGCCGCTCCATTAGGAAACCCAGGGGTTCCCCCAGATGATCCACGCGAAGATGAGTAAGCTTCATGGCCAACCGCCCATCCTGTTTGGATTGCATGAGTATTGTATCATAGTCTTGGTGGTCAGGCAAGCACTGCCAATTTTTCTTGGCTTCATCCGGCTCCCGCTCTTGACGAATCCGGCTGTGAATGGTAATCTATATACTTGAGCGATGTATAAAAACTGAAAGAGGAAGATCCATGAGCAATCCGTTCAAAACCAGGAACGGCGGCGCTACCGTCACCGTTTTCGCCCCCTACGACTGCAACAACAACTGCCCCTTCTGCGTCAACAAAGAGGAATACGCCGACACTTCCGGTTTCAGTCTGGAGAAGATCCTGGACAGCATTCAAAGAATTGGAGAATTCACTCCCTATTGCGATTTTGTTTTCTCCGGCGGCGAGCCGATGGCGAATCTCCCCTCCCTGCAGAAAATGTTGGATGCGGTGGATTCTACCCATCGGGTCTTCATCAACACCACGCTCCCGGTGATGCAGGACTACACAGAGGATGAAGTGGTGGATTTTCTGAATTCCAACCGGGAGAAGATCACCTGCATGAACGTGTCCCGCCACCTTCACAAGTTTGTGGAGGAAGGCAACGATTCGATCTTCGGCCGTCTGGAGGTCCCCGCCAGGGTGAACTGCGTGCTCTTCCTCAACCATTCTCCGGAGCGGATGCTGGAATTCGTCCGCCGCTTTGAGCCCTGGAACGTCCCCATCCAGTTCCGGGCGGATTACACCAAGACCACGCCGGAAAACCTCTACGACGAGAGGGACGACGATATCCTGCAGGAGCTGCGGTGCATCCTCCGCCCCACGATGATGGAGGGCTGCCGCATCCGCTGCAATTATGAATTCCTGGACGGAAGACATGTGGTCTCCTATCACAAGACCCTCCCCTACAGCACCATCACGGAGACGGACGCGGAGGGGAAGACCTGGGACATCCTCTACGATGTGCTCATCAAGCAGAACGGAGACTTCCACTCCGACTGGACGGGCGTATCCATGGACCTGGAGGATTACAAAAAGGTGGTCTTCGAGCCCTACGACCTGCACCGTATCTTCTGAATAACCGCTCCCGGACTTCGCGTCCGGGAGCTTTCATACTGAATACATGGAGGAAATGAAATGAAGCACTACGGCGACCGGGTGGAGGACCTGGTCATCACCTACATCGGCGGCGGTTCCCGGAGCTGGGCCTGGACCCTGATGAGCGATCTGGCCAGAGCGAAAGACCTCAGCGGTACGGTACGCCTCTACGACATCGACCCCGAGGCAGCCCATGTGAATGAAGTCATCGGCAACTCCATTCCCCATAATTTCCGCTACAAGGCCTGCGACGATCTCGCCCGGTCCCTGCAGGGGGCGGATTTCGTGGTCATCTCCATCCTGCCCGGCACCTTCGACGAGATGGAGTCCGACGTCCATACGCCGGAAAAGTACGGGATCTGGCAGTCCGTGGGCGACACCACCGGTCCGGGAGGCATCGTCCGCGCCCTTCGCACCCTGCCCATGTTCGAGACCTTCGGACGGGCCATCCGGGACAACTGCCCCAACGCCTGGGTCATCAACTATACAAATCCCATGACCCTCTGCGTGAGGACCCTTTACAAGGTCTTTCCCGGAATCCGGGCTTTCGGCTGCTGCCACGAGGTCTTCGGTTCCCAGGCCCTGCTGGGACGCGTCTACGGCGAGGCTTTTGGCTGCGAGAGCGCGCCGCGGCAGGAGGTCAAGGTCAATGTGCTGGGCCTCAACCACTTCACCTGGATCACCGCCGCCTCCTGCCATGGGTATGACCTCTTCCCCGCCTACCGGGAGTTCAGCAAAAAGCTCCTCAGCGAGCCGGCAAAGCCCATCGTCCGGGACGAAACATTCAGCTATTTTGCCTCTCAGGACCGGGTAAAATCCGATACCTTCCTGCGCTACGGCTGCATGGGTGCCGCGGGAGACCGGCACCTGGCGGAATTCAGCCGGGGATCCTGGTATCTCAGGGACCCGGAAACGGCGGAGTCTTGGGGCTTCACCCTGACGCCGGTGAGCTACCGCCGGGAGGACCGGAAGGAAAAGCTGGCTCTCAGCGAAGCCTATTTCACCGGGAAAGAGCCCTTCCGCTTCAAAGACAGCGGTGAAGAGGGCGTGGACCAGATGCGCGCTCTGCTGGGGCTGGGCGACATGGTCACCAACGTGAATCTCCCCAACCGGGGACAGATTCCCAACCTGCCCAGGGACGCCGTAGTGGAGACCAACGCCCACTTTACCTCCGGCAGGCTGGAGCCGGTGATGGCCGGGGAAATCCCCGCCTCCATCTATCCCCAGATCGCGGGTGTCTGCGCCATCCAGGAGTGCGTGGCAGAAGCCGCCCTCCGGCGGGATCTGGACCTGGCCTTCTGCGGCTTTCTCTCCGACCCGCTGGTCACCATCTCCATGCCGGACGCCAGAAAGCTTTTTGACGAGATGGTGGAAAACACGGCATCCTACCTGACGGAATACAAGCGCTGAGACCATAGAACACAGATTCCCCTGTGCGCAAAAACGCACAGGGGGATTTGTGTTGAAGACACTTACACAGGGGTGTTGTCGTAGGAATCCATAGCCAGACTCAGGCAGTCGGAGACACCGTTGATGCCGTTGGTCATCAGAGTCACCAGGATGGCGCCCTTCACCTCGTCCCGGGTGGCGCCGGCGCGCTTGGCAAAGCCGGCGTGGGCGGCCACGGAGCCCAGGCCGCCGCGGCTGGCCTGAATGGCCATGTAGATGAGCTGGAAGGTCTTTTCATCCAGGCCGCTCTCCTTCATGAGATTGCCGGTGAAATCCATGAAGCCCTTCATGGTTGCGGGGGATTCCTTGGACCAAACCTCAAAGAAATTCTTTTCCGCCATTTTGCATTCTCCTTTTTATATATTATTATTTTGCCATTTCCTGTTAAGAAGGGCAAAACCGACGGGACATAAGCCCCGTCGGTTTTGTTTCAGCCCCTACGGGCATTCAGCTTTTCAGACACGAACTCAGGCCGCGTCCCACTCCGCCTTCAGCTTGTTGGCCAGCTCAGCAGCGGAAGCGGCGTCCTCGGAGTAACCGTCGGCGCCCACTTCGTCAGCGAAGGCCTGGGTGACCGGCGCGCCGCCAATCATGATCTTGACGGTGTCGCGCAGACCGGAGGCGACGATCGCGTCGATGGTGGACTTGATGGCGGGCATGGTGGTGGTCAGAAGGGCGGACAGAGCAACGATCTTGCAGTCCGGGTTCTCCTTCATGGCCTCGATGAACTTCTCGGCGGGGACGTCAACGCCCAGATCCAGGACCTCGAATCCGGCGCCTTCGATCATCATACCCACCAGGTTCTTGCCGATGTCATGCAGGTCACCGGCGACGGTGCCGAGGATCAGCTTGCCCTTGGACTCGGTGCCGGCAGCCTTCAGCAGGGGAGTCAGGACCTCGACACCCTTCTTCATGGCACGGGCAGCGATCAGCATCTCAGGGACAAAGATCTCGTTGTTCTTGAACTTCTCGCCGACAACGGCCATGGCACCGATCATACCGGTGTTCAGGATCTCGGCAGCGGAGAAGCCCTCGTCCAGGGCCTCCTGGGTCAGACCGGCAACGATCTTGACTTTGCCTTTTTCAACGGCAGCCGCGACTTCTTCGAGCTTACTCATGGGTTAATTCCTCCTGAAAAAATATGATAATTTTGGACACACAAGGTTAGGGAAGGCCCGCCGACTCAGGCCTTTTTCTTGTTGGTGGCGGCGATACGCTCGTCACGGAACGCGCTGATATACTCCATGCAGAAATCATCCATGCCCAGCAGAGCCTCGGTGGCGTAGATGACGCCCAGGAGCTGCTTGTCCAGAGGATCGAACACGGCGGAGTCCATGCCGGCCTTGATGGCCAGGCAGACGAAGCCCATGTTGACCAGCTTCCGGGCGGGCAGGTTGAAGCTGATGTTGCTGACGGCGCCGGAGATGTGGATGGAAGGATACTGCTCGCGGATCTTGGCCATGACCTCTTCCACCATGGCGATGCCGTCCTCGGAGGTGCAGAGCATCTCCACCAGGGGATCGATGTGGATGCGGTTGGGGGCGATGCCGTACTCCTTCGCCTTCTCCATGATCTTGTCGAACACGCGCAGACGGTCGCCGGCGGTCTTAGGGATGCCGGTGTCATCGCTCAGAAGGGCCATGACTTCCCACTTCTTATACTCGGGCTTGGCCAGGATGGGGAAGATCAGGTCGATCTTGTTGCCTTCGCCGGAGACGGAGTTCACCAGGCCGGGCTTCTTCACGTAGGGAAGCAGCTCCACCAGGCACTCGGCGTTGGGGCTGTCCACGCTGATGGGAACGTCGGTAACGCCCTGCACCAGGTCCAGCATCCAGCGCATGGTCTCAAACTCCACCTCGGGAGCGACGGAGGAGCAGACGTCAATGAAACCGGGGTTCTCTCCGATCTGCTCGGACTGACGGATGGCCAGATCCTTGAGGAAAGCCTCGTCCCGAGCTTCGATCGCCTTGGCAACGGAGGGGATGGAGCCGTTGATCTTTTCGGCAATGATAATCATGAATTAAACCCTCTCAAAAAAGATTTTACACAAGCTTTCTAAAGCATTATAGCAGGTCTTTCCCGAAGAAACAACACCAAATTTGAAAAAAATGGGATTATTTACTTCAGGGTCCGCTGGGCGGCCTGGATCACGTGCTTCACAAGGACGCTGGTGGTCACGGTGCCGACGCCGCCGGGGACGGGGGTGATGGCGGCCACAACGGGCTCGGCCGCGGCGAAATCCACGTCGCCCTTCATGTTGCCCTCTTCGTCGAAATTGATGCCCACGTCGATGACGATCTGGCCTTCCTTGAAGAAGCCCTCGCCCACCACGCCGGCCTTGCCGGCGGCGGCGATGATCACGTCCGCGTCACGGGCGACGGAGGCCATGTCCTTCGTCTTGGTGTGGCAGACGGTGACGGTGCCGTTGCGCTGGATGGCCATGATGGCGGCAGGCTTGCCCACCACCAGGCTCCGGCCCACCACGCAGACCTTCTTGCCCTTCAGGTCGATACCGAAGTGCTCCAGGATCTCCATGCAGGCAGTGGGGGTGCAGGGCGGGAAGCCCAGCTCGGTGCAGGCGTAGGTACCGGCCATGCTCAGGTCGGTGATGCCGTCCACGTCCTTGGCAGGATCCAGCTGGTTGCGGATGAAGTTCTCGTCCATGGTCTTGGGCAGAGGACGGAACAGCAGGCAGCCGTGGATCTCGCTGGCCTCGTTAACTTCCTTGATGACCTTCAGCAGGTCGTCCTGGGTGCAGTCGCCGGGGAGAACGAAGTTCTTCACTGCGACGCCGATGCCCTTGCAGCGGGTCATGGCGCCCTTCTCATAGCTGATGTCGTCGGGACGCTCACCGACGCGGACGATGGCCAGGGTGGGATTGACGCCCTTGGCCTGAAGCTCCGCCACGTCCGCGGTGAGCTTTTCCTTCATGGCAGCTACGACTTCTTTACCCTTCAGAATTTCAGCCATAATTACTCCTTATTCCGCGGGGCGCAGACGAGCGAAAACGCTTTCGTAGATCTCGTCGGCCATGGGAACGTACTTATTCAGCATATCCAGAGCCTGCTTGTTCAGCCCATCGGCGTAAGCGCGCTCCTTCATGCTCTTGGTGTTGATGAACACATTGAGGCTGGCGCCCTGCAGGGCGGCCTTGCAGAAGGCGACTCCGACGCCGGCGTCGGAGATGGCGAGGCTGGAACCCTTGGCGGCGAACTCCTTCTGGAGCTCGATGGCCTCGCAGCACTTGACCATGATCTGCATGGGAACGGAGCAGGCCTCGTGGAGGCAGGCCTCCATGATCTTTTCCTTCTCAGCCTTCTGCTCTTCGGTCTCCTTGGGCAGGCCGTAGGCCTTGCTCAGGGGCTCGAACACGCGGGCGTCCTCGTCGATCTGCTTCAGCAGCTCGGCGCGGACCACGTCCGCCTTCTTCATAAGCTCGATGATCTCGGCCTCCACGTCGGCGTACTTTTTCTTGCCGACGGTGAGGGCGCCCACCATGGAGCCCAGCGCGGTACCGACAGCGCCCACCAGAGCGGAGGCGCCCCCGCCCCCAGGCACGGAGGCCTTGGAGGCGAGAACGTCGGTAAACGCCTGAATGTCCTGGTTCAGAAAACTCATCGTTTACCTCTCCTAAGTTTGATCGATCAGAACAGGCCGCTGACCTTGCCGGTGTTGACGTCGATGTCGATGCGGCGATAGGCCGGGTCGGAGGAGGTACCGGGCATCATGCTGATGGTGCCGGCCATGGGGCAGAGGAACTTGGCGCCGCCGTAGACCAGGATGTCCCGGATGGGCAGCCGCCAGCCCTTGGGCACGCCCTTGACCTCGGGCTTGTCGCTGAGGGACAGATGAGTCTTGACCATCATGGTGCAGAAATCGTCGTAGTGAGGATCGTTCTCGAAGCGCTCAGCCTTCTCGGTGGCGAGAGGAGACCAGTCGACGCCGTCGGCGCCGTAGACTTCCTTTGCGATGAGCTCGACGCGGTCACGCAGCTTCATCTCCAGAGGATAGAGGAACTTCAGGTCCACAGGCTCCTTGCAGGCGTCCACAACGGCCTCGGCCAGCTCGATGGCGCCTTCGCCGCCGTAACGCCAATGGTCGGAAGCGGCGCAGCGCACGCCCTGCTCCTTGCAGAGGCGCTTGATCAGCTCCACCTCGGCGTCGGTGTCGGTGTAGAACTTGTTGATGCACACGACGGGCTTGATGCCGGACTTCTTGACGGTGTTCACATGGTGGAACAGGTTCTCGCAGCCCTTCTCCAGGAGCTCCAGATTCTCGGTCTTGTACTCCTCGGGCAGGGGCTTGCCGGCCACGACGGCCGGGCCGCCGCCGTGCATCTTGAGGGCGCGGATGGTGCAGACCAGGACGGAGACGTTGGGGGTCAGGCCGCTGAGGCGGGCCTTGACGTTCCAGAACTTCTCAAAGCCGATGTCGGCAGCGAAGCCGGACTCGGTGACATGGTAGTCGAAGAGCTTGAGGGCGAGCCGGTCGCCGATGATGGAGCTCTGGCCGATGGCGATGTTGGCGAAGGGGCCGGCATGCACCAGGCAGGGCTGATGCTCGACGGTGTAGCAGAGGGTGGGGTTGATGGTATTG
>JAFXTU010000023.1 GCA_017535635.1 Oscillospiraceae bacterium | reverse complement strand
TCCGACCCGCTGGTTTTTCATCGGGTCAAAAGGAGTGTTCTCTGTTTTTCCACATCAAGTGGGTTTTTAAGGCTTGGTGACTGGGTCTTGGCATGAATTGAGGGGCTGTAGCTTTTCTTGCGTTTTGCTACAGCCCCTTTGCCGTTCAACTGATGCGGGCGGGAAGGGGGTCCCGCCCGGGAAGAGGGGAAGCGGGTTTCAGCCTGCGGAGGCCATTTTCCGGGCCTCCTGCTCCGGCAGCAGGCAGGGGATCACCGCCCTGCTGAGCTGCTCCGGGTCGGCGTCGGTGGTGTTGACCGAGGCGGCATACCAGCGGGCATAGCCCCAGTCCCGGTTGCCGGTCCGGTAGAAGCGGCTGCGGATCCGGTCCAGCCGCCGGAGCTGCCGCCGGGCGGCGGCGGGGCCAAGCCCCCGGACCTCGGCCAGAGAGGCGGCGCGCAGCTCCGGGTCCCTGTGGACGAAGAGCCGGATGCAGCCCCGGTCCGCCAGCGCCCGGGAGGCGAAGCGGTCCACCAGCACGCAGGGGCCCGCCTCCGCCAGCTCCCGGCAGGCGGCCATCAGCGCGGAGACCATGACGCCGGTGCTGGGCAGCCGCAGCTCCGCGTCGCTTTCGGCGCTGAGGTCGTAGGCCGCCGCCACGCTGCGGCCGTCGTAGCGGCGGAAGAGGTTCACGGGGATCCCGCTGAGCTGGGAGGCCTTCTGAAGGATCTCCTCGTCGTAGCAGGGGATGCCCAGCTCCTTCGCCAGGGCCCCGGCCAGGGAAGCGCCCCCGGCGTAGAGCTCGCTGTCCACGGTGATGAGGGGCGAGGCGACGGTCTCCGGCCGCTTGTGGACCAGCCGGATGGAGCGGACCCTGGTCCCCACGAGCAGCCCGGCCGCGCAGCAGAGGAGCGAGGCGGCCACGCCGGCGAAGAGCGGGTCGATGCCCCAGGGAAGGGTCACGACCGTGCCGAAGAGGAGGACGGCCAGCGGCCCGGCGACGACGCCCGCCAGAGCGCAGAGGCGGTTGACCCGCCCCGGCAGCCAAAGGGCGCAGAGCATGGGGACGAAGACCACCGCGCCCCGGAGCCCCATGGACATGAAGGCGAAGCTGAGGATGGTGTCCCCCAGGGAGCCGCAGGAGAGGGCGACGCCCCCGGCCAGGATCAGTACGATGATCAACTTTTCCAGAAGCTTGCCGACGCCGGCCTCCCCGGCCTTGTCGGAGAAGCGCTGGAGGATATCCCGCCGGATGATGGTGGAGATGCCCATGGCCAGGCCCGCGCCGGTGCCCACCACCGCGATGAAGAGGGTCCCCAGGAGGAGCCCGCTGAGCACCGGGGGAAGGTATTCCGTGGCGAAGGCGGTGAGGGCGGTCTTGGCGGCGATCTCCGGGTGATGGGCGCGCATGAACAGGCCCACCAGGATGCCCCCCGCCCCGATGGGCGGGATGAGGAAGGCGCTGATCAGGGTCCCCCGGCGGGCGGCGGCGTCGCTGCGGCCGGAGAGCACGGCCTGGGCATAGGTCTGGGTGGTGAGGACGCCCAGGATCAGGGAGAGCCCCGCACCGCCGTCCTTGCCCACGCCTCTGGCGAAGAGGCTGCCGAAATGCACCCCCGCGGGGTTGTCGATGCCGGAGACCATGTCCCGGAAGCCCTCCAGGCCCCCGGTGAGGACCAGGACCATGACGCCGCAGCCGATCATGGAGAGGTAGAGCAGCCCCAGCTTGAGGAGCCCCACGATCCCGGCGCCCCGGGTGCCTCCGCAGAGCACGTACAGGGCCATGAAGGCCGCCGTGACCGCCAGGGAGGGGAGCAGCCCCAGGGAGGGCGCCGCAACGGCGATGACGGCGGTGCCTGCGATGAGCTGGGAGAGGATGTTGATGAAGGTGCCCACGCAGCTCAGCAGGGAGGCGGTGAGCCCTGCCCGGGGGCCGAATTCCCCGGAGATGATGCCGATCAGGGTCGCGCTGCCCGAATGCCGCCAGGGTCCGGCGAAGCCCAGGGCCAGGACCAGGCAGGCCAGCCCCCCGCCCAGGGTGAACCACCAGGCGGACATCCCGTAGCTGTAGGACAGCTGGGCGGTGCCCACCGTGGCGGAGCCGCCCACCAGCGTGCCCATGATGATCCCCGCGACGACGACGCTTCCGTTTTTGCCGCCGCCGGAGGAGCGCTTGGCCCCGGAGCAGACGGCCAGGACGGCGATGCCCAGGATGCCTGCCAGGAAACCGATGAGCTGAGGCGTGCTGAGGTTCATGGTGAATACATCTCGATTCTGCATGAAATGGGGGAGGCTTGGGGGTCAGACGGCCTTGCGCTCCTGCTGCCGGGCGGTCTCGGTGCCGGTCACGGTGTTCAGGAAGCCCAGGATGGTGCCGGCCAGGGTGGGCACGTCGGCGTCGGAGGCGTTGATGCTGAGATCGTAGCTGTCCGCCTCGCCCCAGCCCTTGTGGCTGCCCCGGTAGCAGCTGCGCCAGGCCCGGTCGGCCCTGCGGAGGCTGCGGCGGGTCTCCTCCAGATCGGCGCCCTTCTCCTTGGACAGGCGGGCGGCCCGGTCCTCAAAATCGGCGTGGATGTAGATGCGGACCAGGTCCTCCCGGCCCTCCAGCGCCTTGGAGGCGTGCCGGTCCACCAGGATGCAGGGGCCCTGCTCGGCCAGGCTGCGGCAGGCGGCCATCTGGGCGGCCACGAAGTCCGCGGCGGGCCGCAGCTTCAGGGGGGTGTCGTCGTCGGCCAGCAGGTCGTAGGCGGCGCGGACGGTCCGGCCGTCGTAGCGGTGCAGCTGCTTGGCGGGGATGCCGCTGAGCTCGGCGGCCTTGTCCAGGATCTCTTCCCCGTAGCAGGGGATGTGCAGCATTTCCGCCAGGGCGCGGGCAATGGCCTCGCCGTCCGCGCCGATCTCGGTGTCCGCCGTGATGATCATGTTATCCTTGTTGAGCTTCATTTTCTTTTCCTGACCTTTCTTTCAGATGTGTTTTATGTTTGATGTGATTTGAAATGGATCTCTCTTTTGCGTTCCTGCCGGGGGGGCGTTCCGCCGCCCCGTTCCCCGGAGCTCCGTCGGGCTTCATTTCCGCTGCCGCAGGGGCAGCGGGATCGGCGTTCGGTCCCCGTCGGGAGCCGCGGGAGGCGGCGTCTTGCTCTCCTCCCGGCGCCGGAAGGCGTCCAGGTATACGATCTCAGCGCGTTTTATTAGGCGCTGCGCTTTTGCGCCGGGGTAGGGTGGACCAGCGTCTCCCGGCTCACCGACTCCAGATAGCGCACGACGTGGTCCGCCAGGACCTCCGGGGAGGCCGCCGCGGCGTTCACCGACAGGTCGTAGTTGCCGCTCTTGCCCCAGCGGGGCGCCACGTTCCGGAAGTAGCGGCTCCGCGCCCGGTCCTCCCGGGCAAAGGCCCGGGCCGCCTTCTCCGGGAGAAGGCCCCAGCGCCTGGCAAATTCCCGGAGCCGGTCCTCCCGGGGGGCGTGGACGAAAATGCGGACGTGGTCCTCCCGGTCCGACAGGGCCGCGTTGGCGTGGTGCTCCGCCAGAACGCAGGGGCCCTGCTCGGCCAGGCTGCGGCAGGCGGCGATCTGGGCCGCCAGGAACTCCCGGGCGGGCGGGATCCGCAGCTCCTCCACGCTCTCCGCCGTGAGGTCGTAGGCGTGGCGCACCTGCCTTTCCTCGTAGCGCCGGAGCAGCTTGAGGGAGATGCCGCTGAGAATGGAGGCCGCCGGGAGGATCTCCCTCGTGCGGCAGCGCAGACCCAGCTTTTTGGCCACCGCCTCCGCCACGGCGTCGCCGCCGGCGCAGAGCTCGCTCTCCACCGAGAGCACCAGCCGATCCTTGTTGATCTTCATTGTCTTCTTCCTTTCCCGGCTGACGCCGTTTTCTGCAAAAGAAAAAGCCGGCATACCGAAAGGGGACCTGGGTCCCGCTCCGATATACCGGCTTGTGGGCTGGTTTCCGCGTCCTTTCGGGACGCCCTCAGCCACAACGGTGTTTTTCTGCGTTTTTTCTGGGTTCAGTTTGCTTTTTTCTCCTGCTCCGCCATGTAATCCTGGTATTTTCCGAAGACCATCCGCATGGCGGTCTCCAGGGCCTTTTTGGCGTTGCCGTGGTAGTATTCCTCGAAGGTCTCCATCAGGGGCTCCGGCCCGTCGTTGAGGTTGTAGCCCTCCAGCAGCTGGGAGATGAACCGCCTTGCGATGCTGGTGACCATGGAGGCCTCCGCCTCCAGAATGATGCCGCTGCGCTTGTCGAACAGGACCGCCACCGCCAGCAGCTGGTATACGGTCTCCGCCGTGGTGTTCGTCGGCAGCTTCGCGTAACCGGACAGGAGGACCACATTCCGATCCTGCGTAGAACCAACCCCTCTCTTGTTTCTTCCTGCAAATGGGCGAAAAAAAAGGTAAAAGACTTCGGGAGCGCATGCTCCTTCTGCTTTTACCGGCTTCCCCGCGGATCATCGACTCGCTTGTGGCGGCCGCTCCGGGAGGAACGATTTCTCATTGCGCGGATATCATGCGCCTTTCCCGGAGAAAAGTCAACGGGCAAATCGCACAAAAGAAGGCGCGAAAAACGCTAAAAAGACAGGACAAAATATACAAAAGGGAGGCCCGGCAGTGCGCCGGGCCTCCCGAACCGGAGGCTTGCTACCGGGCCTTCTCCGGGAACATATCCTTCACCGGCAGGAAGGGGGAGAGGACCACGGGGATCAGGGGGATGGCCCCCAGCAGGAGGAAGATCAGCCGGTAGTCGTCGCCGGCGATGGGGGCGATGACGTAGCTGGGCAGCACCACGGAGGCCGCCAGCTGCACCGTGATGATGAGGCCGGTGGCGGTGCCGGAATAGCGGCTGCCCACGCCCCGGAGGTAGAGGGGGATGGTCTGGTAGAAGGCCAGAAAGCCCATGGCGCAGAAGCCGGAGAGGAAGAGCGCCAGCGGCAGCAGGAGCCCGGAGGCCCGCCAGCCCAGGGCCACGAAGACCGCCTCTCCCAGGCTGTAGAGGCAGACCATGCACCCGAGGCGCTTTTTGCTGGTACCGAAGCGGCGGATGATGGCGGGGGAGACGAAGTTCGTCACCGCGTTGCCCAGGGTGACGGCCATGCTGTACCAGCCCGCCTGCACGTCCGTCATGCCCCGGGACATGAGGGCCTGGGGCATAAAGACGCTGACGGAGCCGATGGCGGCCACGCTGCCGATGCAGAAGAGGCTCACCAGCCAGACGCCCCCGTTCTTTCCCACGGCCCGGATGCTCTCCGGGATCGGCACCGCCTCCGATGCCCCGGCGTCCTGTCCCCGCTTCTCCGTGATGAAGAGGCACCAGATCAGCAGCACCGCCGCCGCCAGCACCGCGGAAAAGCGGAAGGCGGCGGACACGCCGCTGAACAGGGCGGCGGTGCCGGTGCCCAGGGCCATGGAGAGGTTGGCCACCGCCAGCACCACCCCCATGAACTGGGTGGTCTTCTCCCGGGGGAACCAGGCCCCGATGATCTTGGGCGCGGTGGTGTTGATGAAGGTGGCGGCCGTGCCGATGAGGATGCCGGAGATATAAAGAACGGCAAAACTCCCCAAAGGCACCCGCATCACCAGGCCCACGGAGGTCAGCACGATGGAGGCGGTGACCACCCGGATGCCGAAGCGGTCCATCAGCACTCCGGCCAGAAAGCCGAAGAGGATGCCCGCCAGCAGCGGGGCGGTGGCGATGGTGGAGTATTCGCTCTGGCTCAGGTCCATGGCGGCGCGCAGCTTGTCCGCCAGGGAGCTGACCTGGAACTGGCCGAAGTCCGGTAGGGCGATGCCCAGGCAGAGCATGACCAGAATGACGTATCCGTATTTCGGATCCGATCTCAGCTTTTTGAACATTCCGCTTCCTTCCGCTCCTTCAGGAATCGATCTCCATACATACCCTATAGGCGTCGTTCGTGGCGTCCCCGATGACCCCCACCTTCCGGGCGTCGCCGATCACGTAGGTCTCCGGCACGAGGTCCTTCAGGGCTTCCAGCTCCGCCGCATCCGCCCGGAGGCCCAGAGCGATCACCACCGTGTCGCAGGGGGCGAGCCATTCCCTGCCCTCCGCGTCCCGCAGGAGCACGCCCTCCGGGCCGATCTCCCGGACGCCGGTCTCATAGAGCGTTTCCACGCGGTTGTCCCGAAGCTGTTTCAGAAAGATGGGCAGGGTGAAGTCCTTCATGTTCCTGTAAAGCTCCGCCTCAGAGAGCCGGTCCACCACCAGGACCTTCTTCCCCTCCCGGCCCAGGGCCATGGCGCACTCGGCCCCGGAGAGGCCGCCGCCGCAGATCACCACGGTATCGCCCACCTGGACCTTGCCCCGGTCCACGTCCACTACGCTCACGACGCTCGGGCCGTCGATGCCGGGGAGGTTCGGCCGCAGCTCCCTGGCTCCCAGGGCCAGGATCACCGCGTCGGGCTTCTCGGCCCGGATCAGCTCCGGCGTGACCGGCGTGTTCAGCCGCACCTCCGCCCCGCAGGTCAGGGTCTTCCGCACGGCATAGTCGAAGTAGCGGCGGAAGCCGTCCTTCAGCCAGAGGGAGCTTGCTTCTTTGAGACGCCCGCCCAGGGCGTCCCCCTTCTCGCAGAGGAGCACCTGATGCCCTCGCTCGGAGAGGATGCGCGCAGCCTCCATGCCCCCGGGGCCGCCCCCGGCGATGAGGACCTTTTTCTTTTTTTTCATGGGGACAAAGCGGGGATAGCGGTACTCCCAGCCCAGCCTGGGGTTCACCGCGCAGCCCCGGAGGTGGGCCCCACCCACGTTCCGCAGGCAGTACATGCAGCGCATGCAGGGGGTGATGTCCTCCTCCTGCCCCCGCTCGCCCTTCACGATCATCCGGTCGTCGGCCATGAGTGCCTTGGCCATGGCCACGATGTCCGCCTTGCCGGAGCGCAGGATCTCCTCCGCCTGCTCCAGGGTGCTGATGCCCCCCACCACGGACACCGCCACCTTGTCCCCCAGGGCCTCCTTAAAGGCGGCGGCGTGGGCCACGTTCAGTCCCGGCTCAGTGTAGTAGCCGGGCATGTTGTAGCTGAAGCCCTCCCCGGCGGAGTACATCAACGTGCCTGTGGAGACGCAGAGCATGTCTACCCAGCGGGAGGCCTCCTTCAGAAATACGATACGCTCGGCGATGTCCGTCCCGCCGGGGATCCGCTCGTCCCCCACCACCCGCATCTCGATGGGGATCTTCCCCTTCGTCACGGAGTACATGGCCTCCAGCACCTCCAGGGGGAAGCGCCAGCGGTTCCGGGGGCTGCCGCCGTAGGCGTCGCCCCTCTGGTTCCAGAGGGTGGAGAGGAAAGCGGAGACCAGGTTCCCGTGGGCGAAGTGGGCCATCACCATGTCGAAGCCCGCCTCCATGCACCGCCGTACCGCGGCCATGTAGTCCTCGATGACCTTCAGCATTTCGCTGCGGGTGATCTCGTGGTAGCGCCGGGGGGCCTGGTGGTACTTTTCCACGATGCTGGGGACCCAGGCCTCCTTGCCGTTCAGGGCGGCCCACTGGCCCGCGTGGATCAGCTCGGCAGAGAGATTGCAGTCATAGCGGTGCACCTCGTCCGCCAGCAGCCCCAGGCCGGGCACGTCCTGGTCGCTGGTGGCGGAGAGGCAGCTGTAGAAGTCCCGCCCCTCCTGAAAGTTCACGGGGGTGGAGCCGATGGTCACCAGGCCGCAGCCCGTCTGGGCCTGGGTGCTGACGAATTCCAGCAGCTCCTTTCCCACCCGGCCGTCCTCCACCCCGGCGTGGTTGGAGACGATGGGGGAGAACTGGATGCGGTTTTTCATGGTCATGCTGCCCACCTGGATGGGCCGGTAGATATGGGGAAAATGATTTCGCGGCATATGTATCCTCCTATGGTAGTTATGGGCTTTTGGTTTTTATAAAAAGAGCATATAGAGCAGAACTTTTCGATCTCTGGAATTCTTATATACATAACCGTCTGTTTCAAATCCCAGTTTTTCATGCAAGGCGATGCTGGGTTGATTGTCAACAGAGACCTGGTCCTGTATCAGCTTGTATCCCTGATTCCTGGCGATCGCTATGATTAAGCGCATTCCTTCCGCAGAAAAACCTTTCCGCCTTTCTTCGGGAAACACGTCAACACCGATGGACACAACATTTTTGCTGTGTTCGTACAGGGAGATGCTGCCGACGATCCTTTGCTCCCAGGTAATCGCGAACATCTCAAAGTATTTTCCATGAAATGATTTGGATTCCCAGGCAGCGATCATTTCCATTATGCTTTCCGTATTGCCTGCCGAAGGCTGGTTTTTCTGAAGGACCGCCGCATCGCTCTCCACAAAGTGCCGTAATTGGATCATTTCGCCAGCTCCTCAAAGGCGGCCTTGTGCTCCCGGAGAATGCGGGACGCGACGAAATCCAGTTTTTCATCCTCCGTCATTTCGATCTGCGGCTCCCTGTCCAGGTCAATGACCAGCAGCTTGGGCCGGTTGTTCTTGAAAACGACGACGCGGCCTTTTTGCTCCGCCAATCTGGCAACCTTGGAGAAATTCTGATTCGCTTCGGTTGCGCTCACGATCGCGCCGGTATCGATCATCATTCCGAATCACCTCCAGGAACAGTATAAACGATCATAGGAGAATTTCAACCTATATTGTGCCTGGAGCGGAGAATACAGGGTTGGATAGCCGTGAATAATGCCATATAGCTGCAACAGAGGCGCGAGGGACTGCTTGTCCCCGGCGCCTCTGTTTCTTAAAGGCCCCCCTCAAGGGCCTTTAAGAAACAGAGTATTCTTTGACTAATTATTCCCGCTTATTTCAAGAAGTTGAAGCAATCCCGAACCCAGCATTATGATCTTCTTGTTCCGGCGCTTCGCATATTCCAGCGTTTTTGCAGCGCCGCCCCAGGAATGGGTGACATAGGCTACAACGACATCGGCTGCATCCATCATATATTCATTTCTCTTCCGTACAGCAAAACGCAGGGGTGCTTTTTCCAATCCCGGATACAGGGTCCGATCATACAACGCAAGATCGTATTTGCGATCAAGATAGGGGACCACCAAGATGGATTCGATTTCAGGGTGAGTTTTCTTTTCTTCGGCAACAACTTTTGCCGCCAAGAGATCGAACTGCCCGTATCCGCCCAGAAGGAATTGCTCCGTACCTTCGGTTATCAAATGGCCGATCACAACACGAAGCTCTTTTTCAATCCGATCTTGCGGATATACCTCGCTGTGTCCGCAAAAGGAAACAACCATTTTTGCTCCACACCCTATTTCTGACCAGTATAACGGTCAATGTTCTCCTTGACTTTAGCATAAACTGTCAGTGCTTGCAACCAATATTGTTCAAGACTGGCGGTGAAGAAGCGTGGAGCAGAAAATACGACGGGATCGGAATATGGGGGATAATCTGCGGCGGCTGCGAAAGGGGGCAAAGCTCTCGCAGGAAAAGCTTTGTGCCGAGTTGCAGCGCCGGGGATGCGATATTGGCCGCTCGACCTACGAAAAGTATGAATCCGGCGAACTGAACATCCGAGCCAGCGTGCTCATAGCCTTGAGGAAGATTTATCACTGCAGCTACGACGAATTCTTTCAGGGTCTGGATTCAGAGGAACAGCCGTAAAAGGCGCGCCAGCTTGTAAGCTGACGCGTTTTTTTATAACTTGACGCCATGACAAGGATCGTGATCTCAAGGCAGTTGGAAAGACGAAAAGACTCCCCCGATTTTCGTTGCAATTCCGCCGTCCGTCATGTAAAATAAAGTATCTCCCCGCGCCTCACCCGCCGGGGATAAAGCCGTAGACCAAAAATGGAAGAAATAGGAAGAAAGAGGAGGACACATCGCCATGCCAAGCGCCAAAGTGGACATCAAGGCCGACAAGCGGGTCCTGAAGGCAGCCAGCCTCATGGGTCCCAGCGCCGGTCTGCCCACCGTGGTGGAGTCCGGTAAGGACGGCGTGATCACCCGGATCCGCCCCTTCTACTACGACGAGAACCACGACTGGGAGAGCAAAAACCCCTGGAAGATCGAGGCCCGGGGCTCCAGCTTCGAGCCGCCCCGCCACAGCCTGCCCGCCAGCTACTACCTCACCTACAAGAAGCGGGTCTACTCCAACAACCGGGTCCGCTACCCCCTGAAGAGGGTGGACTGGGACCCCAAGGGCGAGCGGAACCCCCAGAACCGGGGCAAGAGCCGCTACGTCCGCATCTCCTGGGATGAGGCCACCGACCTGATCGCCAGCGAGCTCCTGCGCATCCGGGATACCTACGGCATGTCCGCCGTCCTGGCCGAGGCGGATATGCACGGCGAGGGCAAGCACATCGCCCCCAGCCACGGCTGCATGAACCGGCTCCTGAGCCTCCTGGGCGGCTACACCGTGCAGATGCGCAACCAGGACTCCTGGGAGGGCTACTCCTGGGGCTCCAAGAACGTCTGGGGCGGCGAGCCCGTGGGCGAGATGCAGCCCTCCGCCAACCTCTGGCCCGACATCGCCAAGCACGCCGAGCTGCTGCTCTTCTGGGCGGGCGACCCGGAGGTCACCGCCGTGGGCTTCGACGGCTACATGGCCTCCCGCCTGAGCCAGTGGATCCACTCCCTGGGCGTCAAGTTCGTCCATATCGACCCGGCGTTGAACTTCTCCGGCTGCTACCTGGCCGACAAGTGGATCCCCATCCAGCCCAACACCGACGCGGCCCTCTACCTGGGCATCATGCACGTCTGGCTCACCGAGGGGCTCTACGACAAGGAGTACGTGGAGACCCACGCCGTGGGCTACGAGGAGTTCTTCGATTACGTTCTGGGCAAGGAGGACGGGGAAGCCAAGACCCCCGCCTGGGCCAGCACCAAGACCGGCATCCCGGAGTGGACCATCAAGGCTCTTGCCCGGGACTGGGCCCATAAGGTGACTTCCGTCACCATCGGCAACGGCGGCCCCGGCATCCGCGGCGCCTTCTCCACCGAGCCCGCCCGCCTCCAGAGCATTGCTCTCGGCATGCAGGGCCTGGGCAAGCCAGGCCGCCACCAGGCCAAGTGGATCGAGTGGAACCTGCATACCGACGTCTTCCCCATGCCCCACCAGGGCGAGAAGGCCATCGACCTGCCCCACCGCTGCGAGATCGTGCGTCCCGCCCGCAGCCAGAAGGACCTGAACGCCACCGGCCTTCTGGGAAGGGTGAAGGAGAAGGAGCGCCAGGAGGCCCTGGAGCGCCAGCAGGCCCTGATCGCCGGGAAGGTGGACCCGAAGTCCGCCTCCAACGCCGCCGCCTTCTTTGCCAAGGGCAAGGAGGAGGGCCGCTACCGTCTGAGCCAGAACGCCGCCGCCATCGCGGAGCTGGCGGAGATCTGCAAGACTACCGAGAATCCCCCCATGCAGAGCGTGCCCAAGTGCCTGGTGCACGACGCCATCCTGAAGGACAAGATCGAGTGGTACGGCCTCTATTCCTTCTGCGGGCCCGCCTCCGAGCAGTGGGAGAAGCACCAGTTCCCCGACGAGGGCTGCTCCCGCATCCACGCCATCTGGACCGACGCCCCCTGCATGGTCACCTGCTGGAACGACGGCTTCAACTTCGTGAAGGCCGTGCGCAGCGAGGAGATCGAGTTCATCGTGGCCCAGCAGCCCTGGCTGGAGAACGACTGCCTCCTGGCGGACATCGTGCTGCCGGTGCAGACCAAGTTCGAGATGGACGACATCTCCGACGATAAGGGCGGCGGCGTCATGTGCACCGTCTTCCGCGAGCGGCCCGCCTGTCCTCCCGTGGGCGAGAGCCTGGACGACTTCGACTGCGTGGCCGAGGTGGCCCGGAAGATCAGCCCTGAGATCTTCAATGCCTATACCAACAACGACGTGCCCAAGGAGAAGGTCATCGAGCTCTTCTGGCAGGGCTGCAGCGTCCACGATCTGGACGTGGACGACGAGTTCCACAAGACGGACATGTTCATCCTGCCCTGCGACCCCAACATCCAGGACTTTAAGCTCCATCCTCCCGGCCTGCGCACCTTCGCGGAGGACCCGGAGGGGCATCCCCTCTCCACCCCCACCGGGAAGCTGGAGTTCACCTCCACCGGCATCAAGGAAAACTTCCTCGACGACCCGGAGCGCCCGCCCTATCCCAAGTGGGTGGAGGCCAGCGAGCTCCACGACGAGCGGCTTTCCAGCCCCCGGGCCAAGGATTACCCCCTCCTGTGCATGTCCAACCACGGCCGCTGGCGCTTCCACGCCAACCTGGACGACATTACCTGGAACCGGGAAGTGGAGACCATGAAGATCCGGGCAAAGGACGGGTATCAGTACGAGCCCGCCTGGCTCAGCCCCAAGACCGCCGAGGCGAGAGGCATCAAGCACGGCGACATCGTGAAGATCTTCAACGAGCGGGGCACCGTCCTCTGCGCGGCCTACGTCACCCCCCGTCTGGTGGACGGCGTGGTGTATGTGGACCACGGTTCCCGCTTTGACCCCATCGACGCCGAAAAGCTGGACCGGGGCGGCGCCATCAACCTGATCACCCCCCACGCCATCACCTCCAAGACCGCCACCGGCATGGTGGTCTCCGGCTTCCTGGTGGAGGTCGCCGCCGTCACCGACGAGGAGATGGAGGGCTGGAAGAAGCAGTACCCCGAGGCGTTTGCCCGCAAGGTGGACGAGGCCTGCGGCGTGTGCCTGGAGGGCTGGATGATCGACGAGAAGAAGGAGGCCATCTAAATGGGCAGAAAAGCCTTTGTATTCGACATAGCCAAATGCTCCGGCTGCTACTGCTGCCAGCTGGCCTGCAAGGATGAGCACTGCGGCAACGATTTCACCCCCATCGCGGCCCCCCAGCC
Organism: Oscillospiraceae bacterium; assembly: GCA_017535635.1. GTDB lineage: Bacteria > Bacillota > Clostridia > Oscillospirales > Oscillospiraceae > UBA1774. The sequence goes on along the minus strand of JAFXTU010000023.1, from coordinate 17,783 downwards.
CGACATCGGGCAGTTCTGGGTCAAGGTCAAGGAGTACGTGAAGGGCAGCGCCCCCAAGGTGGCGATCCACTACGTTCCCCAGATGTGCAACCACTGCGAGAAGTGCGCCCTGCTTGCCATCGCCAAGGACGGGGACGTGTACCGCAGGGAGGACGGCCTCATCATCATCGACGCGGAGAAGGCCAGGGGCCGCAAGGACCTGGCGGAGGCCTGCCCCTACGGCGCGGTGTACTGGAATGCGGAGCTGAACCTGGCCCAGAAGTGCACCGGCTGCGCCCACCTGCTGGATAACGGCTACAAGCTGCCCCGCTGCGTGGAGATGTGCGGCACCGGCGCCCTCCAGTTCGGCGACGAGGACGACCCGGAGATGCAGGACCTGATCGAGGGGGCGACCGTGCTCCAGCCCGAGACCGGGCTTCACCCCAGGGTGTATTACCGCAACATCCCCGGTAAGTTCATCGCCGGAACGGTGTACGACCCGGAGGCGAAGGAGGTCATCATCGGGGCGAGAGTCCGGGCCATCAACGGCGGCAAGCTCTACATGACGAACACCGATGAATACGGCGACTTCTGGTTCAAGGACCTGGCTGTGGGCGTCTTTGACGTCTACGTGGAGGCCAAGGGCTACAAGACCCAGGTCTTCAAGGGCCTGCGCACCAGGGAGTGCGTGAACCTGGGCGACATCGCCCTGGAGAAAGAGTAAACATCCCCACGGGGGCGGCGCTGCTGAAAGACGGCGCTGCCCCCGTATGATTCTTTCCCCCGCATTTCGTAAGGAGGAAGCAAGCCTTGACCACTCTGAACGACAAGCCATCCAATTCCCGGCGCATCCTCTGCGTGATCGTCTTTGCCCTGGCATACGCGGCGCCCAATTTCGCCCAGTATCAGGTCTCGCCCCTGGGGCCGGAGATCAAAGCCCTCTTTGCCCTCAGCGACGAAAAGTTCCAATCCCTGTTCACCGCACCCATGCTGCCGGCCATCTTTTTGGGCTTTATCAGCGGCATGATGGTGGACCGCTTCGGCTATAAGCCCATCCTGGCGGTCGCCATCGCGCTGACGGCCATCGGCGCCTGGGGCCGCTTTTTCTCCACCGGCTACGGCATGATGTTTGCTTCCATGGTCCTCATGGGCTTCTCGGCGGCCTTCATCTCCGCCAACGGGGCCAAGATCCTCTCCAACTTCTTCCATCCGGAGCGGATCAGCGTGGTCATGGGCATCGTGCTCACCATCACTACCACGGGCATGGTGCTGAGCATGGCCTTCACCACCGGTATGGGCCGGTATCGGGCCTTTTTGCTGGCGGCCTGCCTGGCCACCCTGGTGCTGGTCCTCTGGGTCGCGGTGATGCCCAACTTAAAGCCGTCGCGGAAGGAGGACGTGCAGGGCGAAAAACTCTCCCTGGGCCAGAGCGTACTGGCGGTGCTGAAAAACCGCTACGTCTGGAACACCGGCATCGTCATCTTCTTCGTCAACGCCTGCATGACCGGCATGGGCTCCTTCATCCCCACGGCCCTGCAGAGCCGGGGCTTCAGTGCCGACGCCGCGGGCTTGGCGGGGGCCTTCCTCATGGTGGGGAACCTCCTGGGGAGCCTCCTCACCCCCACCATCTCCCTGAAGACCGGCAAATTCCGCCTGGTGCTGGCCATCTGCGGCATAGTAGCCGCCCTGGGCTGCTGCTTTGCCTGGCGGCTGCCGGGCATCTGGCTCTATGTGGGCCTGGTGATCGTCGGCTACACCTTCGGCAGCGGCATGGCCCAGACCCTCAGCCTCTCCGTACGCCTGCCCGGCGTAGGCCCCGCCCTGGCGGGCACCGCCGGGGGCCTCATCTCCACCCTGGACCTGCTGGGCGCGGTGCTGATGCCCGCCCATGTGGCCCACCCCATCGCCGGTGGCAACTACGATCTCTATTTCCTCATTCTCGGCATCTTTGCCATCCCCTGGGTGATCGGCGTGGCCGTTCTCCCCAAGTCCCTGGACGTGAAGGGATAAAGCAAAGCACCCGCCCCTCCGTGGCGGAAACGTGACCCCTCCGCTGCCCCGCCCGGGGGCGCGGAGCCGGCTGCCCGCGCAGGTCTGCGCGGATAAAAATATACGGAGGTGTATCCCCCTTGAAGCAAAACAAATCGGGATCCGGCGCCGCCCCCAAGGTTGCCCCCAAACGCATCATCGGCTTTCTCGTTGCCGTGGCGCTCATCGCCCTCTTCACCCTGATCCCGCCCTTTGAGGGCCTGACCGAGCCGGGCATGGCCTCCATCGGCGTGTTCCTGGCGGCCATCGTCCTCTTTGTCTGCCAGGTGGCCCCCCTGGCGGTGAGCTGCCTCACCCTCATGGTGCTGCTGCCCTATTTCAACATCACCACCCTTGGCCAGATCTTCGCGGACTTCGGCGGCACCAGCTTCTTCTTCGTGTTCTTCTGCTTCGGCGTCACCGGCGCCCTCTCGAACACCACCATCCCCATGCGCATCTCCGCCTGGATCACCAAGGTCTCCAAGGGCAACCCCAAGACCCTGGTCTTCGGCTTCCTCTTCATCGCCACCCTCATGTCCGGCTTCCTCTCCAATTTCGGGACCCTGATCATGTTCTACGGCATCATCTTCATGTTCCTGAAATCCGCGGGCCTGAAGCCGGGGGAGAGCCGGCTGGGGAAGTGCCTCATGATCGGCCTGCCCTTCGCCTGCGGCAACGGCGGCTTCATCTCTCCCGCCGGCAGCCCCGGCAACCTGATCGCCCAGAGCCTTCTCCAGGCCCAGGGCGTGGACGTGAGCTTTTTGCAGTGGTTCGTCATGTGCCTGCCCTTCGCCCTCATCATGTGCTTCCTGGTGAGCATGTCCCTGATCCTGATCTTCAAGCCCGAGGCCATGCCCATGGAGGCCCAGCAGGCGGTCTTTGCCGAGAAGGATAAGCTGGGACCCATGGAGGGCAAGGAGAAGAAGGCCATCGTCATCATCATCGCCACCATCCTCCTCTGGTTCGCCGGGACCTGGGTAAGCGCCCTGAACACCACCGTGGTGGCCGGCTGCGCCTTCTTCCTCATGTTCATGCCGGGCATCGACCTGATGGACTGGAAGTCCTACGTCCGGGAGGCGGACTGGAACCTGCTCATGATGGTGGGGTCCGTTGCCGTGACCATGGGCTGCGTCAACTCCACCGGGGCCATGACCTGGATCGCCGACAAGTTCTTCTCCGGCCTCAGCGGCATGGGGATTTTCGCTGTCATGCTCATCGTGGGCTTCGTGGTCTGCTACCTCCGTGTGCTGATCCCCACGGCCCCCTCCGTGGCGGCCATCTTCGTCCCCATCATGATCGGCATCGCCCAGATCGTGGGCAAGGAGTACACCCTGGCCCTGGCCATGATCCCGGTGTTCTGGGCGGGGGCCACCATCACCCTGCTGTACACCGAGCCCATCTACCTCTACACCCACGGGGCGGGCTACTACTCCGCCGGGGACCTGTTCAAGGCCGGTCTTGCGCCTACGCTGATCATGATCGTCATTGTGGCCTTCGGCTTCCCCAACTGGTTCCATCTCTTCGGTTTCTGATCCCGGAAGGAGGAATATCCTATGCTGATCTCTATCAACGGTCTCTACGGCTCCGGCGGCAATGAGCTGGGCTGGGCCCTGTCGAAAAAGCTGGGCTGGAGCGTCCACGACGGGGAGCTGATCCAAAAGGCGGTGGCGGACTCCGGGGTGGATCTCCGGGAGGCCACTCTGGCCTTCTACGACGAGGACGGCAGCCAGCCGGAGAAGACCCCCTACGCCGGCGCGGTCCTCTCCCTGGAGCTGGACGTGCTGCCCATCGCCCGGGCGGAGGAAGAGGAGAAAAAGGAAAACTACCATTCCGGCCTCCTGGCCATGTTCATGGACACCACCTCGGTCCGCAACCGGGAGGGGATCCCCGCCGTCCGGCGGAAGGAGGACATCGACAGCCTCCGGGAGTCCCAGACGAAGGCGGTTCTCCAGGCTTCCCAGACCGGGGACGGCATCTTCTTCGGCCGCTGCTCCAGCTATATCCTCCGGGAGCGGAAGGACGCCCTGCGCATCTTCACCTGCGCCAGCCTGGATTCCTGTATCGGGCGGGTCACGGAAAAGCACTCTCTCCGCTCCCGCGCCGAGGCGGAAAAGCTGGTGAAGGAAACCAACCGCCGCCGGGCCTACTACTACGAGGCCTTCACCGGCCTCACCTGGGACGACCCGGAGAACTACGACTTCTGCCTGAATACGGACTACCTGGGCTTTGACGGGACCCTGGCGCTCCTGCTGGAGCTGATCGAAAAACGCGGCGCGATGCTGTGAAAAAAACTTCCCCGGCGCTCTCAGGAGCGCCGGGGAAGTACTTATAAAACGGAATCCTTACTTCACCATGCTGGCGACTTCGGCGGCGAAGTCGTCGGCCTTCTTTTCGATGCCCTCGCCGGTGAGGAAGCGGATGAAGCCCTTGATGGCGATGCTGCCGCCCAGGCTCTTGGCGACCTCGGCCACGTGCTTCTCGCAGGTGACCTTGTCGCCCAGGGACTTGACGAACTCCTGCTGCATCAGGCAGTTCTCGCTGTAGTACTTGCCGATGCGGCCCATGACCATCTTCTCGATGATGTTGTCGGGCTTGCCCTTGTTCTTCTCGTCCTGCTTGGCCTGGATGAGAAGGATCTCCTTCTCCTTGGCGATAGTGGCCTCGTCCACGTCGCTCTTGTCCAGGAAGAGGGGATTCATGGCGGCCACCTGCATGGCCAGGTCCTTCCCCAGCTCCACCACCTGAGCATTGTCCTTCAGCTCGTCGGAGACCTCCATGTTCAGGAGGACGCCGATCTTGCCGCCCATGTGGATATAGGAGACGGTCTTGCCGGCGCCGTAGCGGGCAAAGCGGCGGACCTGGATGTTCTCCCGGATGGTGGCGACCTTTTCCTTCCGCACGTCCTCCACGGTCTTGCCGGGCTCGAGCTCCAGAGCCATGAGGGCGTCCAGGTCGGCGGGGGCCTTCTCGGCGGCCAGCTTCGCCACGTCGGCGGCAAAGGCGCGGAAATCCTCATTGTTGGCGGCGAAGTCGGTCTCGATGTTCACTTCCACCACGGCGGCGGGGCAGCCGGCCTCGGCCACGTAGGCGGCGCAGATGCCCTCGGCGGCCACGCGGCCGGCCTTCTTGGCGGCGGTGGCCAGACCCTTCTCCCGGAGCAGCTCGACGGCCTTGTCCATGTCGCCGTCGGCCTCGGTGAGGGCCTTCTTGCACTCCATCATGCCGCAGTCGGTCATTTCACGGAGCTTCTTAACATCAGCAGCGGTAAAAGCCATGGATTATTCCTCCTCTTTCGCTTCGACGGGAGCCTCGGGAGAGGCCTCGGGGGCCTCGGCGTCGGCGCCCTGACGGCCCTCCTGCACGGCGTTGGCCATGGTGGAGCTGATCAGGCGGATGGCGCGGATGGCGTCGTCATTGCCGGGGATGGGGTAGTCCACCTCGTCGGGATCGCAGTTGGTGTCCACGATGGCGACGATGGGGATGTGGAGCTTCCGGGCCTCCGCGATGGCGTTGCGCTCCTTGCGGGGGTCGATGACGAAGAGGATGCTGGGCAGACGGCGCATGTCCTTCACGCCGCCCAGGTACTTCTCCAGCTTGGCGATCTCGCCGGTGAGCTTGATGACTTCCTTCTTGGGAAGCATATCGAAGGTGCCGTCCTCCTGCATCTTCCGGAGCTGCTGCAGCCGGTCGATGCGGGTGCGCATGGTCTTGAAGTTGGTGAGCATGCCGCCCAGCCAGCGGGCGTTGACGAAGTACATGCCCACGCGCTCGGCCTCTTCCTTCACCGCGTCCTGGGCCTGCTTCTTGGTGCCCACGAAGAGGATGGTGCCGCCGTTAGAAGCGGTGTCGCGCACGAAGGAGTAGGCCTCCTCCAGCTTTTTCACCGTCTTCTGCAGGTCGATGATATAGATGCCGTTGCGCTCCATATAGATATAGGGCGCCATTTTGGGGTTCCACCGCCGGGTCTGGTGTCCGAAGTGGACGCCGGCCTCCAGCAGCTGCTTCATGGATACGACTGCCATGGTTCTGTGTTCCTCCTTATTTGTTTATTACCTCCACGGGGTCCGTCCCCGCCGCCCGGAGACCGGGAACAGGGCGAAGATAAGGGCCCGTGTGCGTAATGCCGATAAATTATAGCAAGTCCCCCCGGGGATTGCAAGTCATATTTTCGCCGAAGAGGGACTTTTTTACCGCAGCGCCAGAGTTTCGATGACACTCAGGTGGTCCCTCGCCCAGGTGAGCTCCACCGGCAGGGTGAGAATGTCCAGCCGCTCGTTGTTCACCAGCAGGGCATCCAGCCGCCGGTAGATCGCCAGCCTCGTTTCCGTCAGGGTCCCATCCTGGGCGGGAGGCTCTCCTTCATGGGAGGCGGCGCACCACAGGTCCGCTTCACCGCCGTCCACGGCCTCCCAGAAGGAGGCGTCGTCCAGCGCGTCCTTCACCGTCAGCGTGACGCCCGCTTCCTCCAGCAGCCGGGCGGCCTCCAGCAGCCCTGCCCAGCAGGGGTGGGCGCCGCTGCCCCCGGCGGAGAGGAGAGCCGTCAGCTCCGGGGCCAGGTCCTCCGGAAGGCCGGAAAGCAGCTCCTTCGCGGCCTCCAGCGCTTCCTCCGGGCTTTCTTCCGGCCCCAGGACCAGGGCCGCGCCGCCGAAGTAGTCCTTCGCGGAAGCGCGGCAGCAGGCGAGCGCGACGCGCAGCACCGCCTCCCGCAGCATAAGGCTCCAGGTCTCGTCCTCCCCAAAGGCGGCAGGGGCAAATTCCAGCCAGCCGTAGATGTCCGTCGCGACGGAGCGAAGGGTGATCTCCGGCAGACTTCCGGCCTCCTCCGGCAGCGCGGCGCTGCCGGGCAGGCACACCAGGTCCGCCTGACCCTCCTTCACCAAAGAGAAGAGCTCGTCCTCCGGGGCGGCCAGGAGCCAGAGCTCCCCGATGGCCGGAGCGCCCAAACAGTAATTCTCGTTTGCCGACAGGCGAAGCCCCGTTTCTTTGCGCTCCTCCAGAGCGTAGGCTCCCGCGCCGGGGGCGCTCCGGGTCGGGAGCAGATCAGTCTCTCCGTAGGGGAAGCCGAAAAGTCCCTCCTCCGGCAGAAAGAGGCTCTCATCTCCGCAGGAATGGAGAGAGGCAAGATAGAGGCTCCCCAGCCGTTCCAGGTCCTCCCGGGAGAAGCGCTCCAGGGAGAGCTCCACGGTGTAGTCGTCTACCGGGCGGATGCCGCTGACGGTCTTGGGCGCGTCGGTGTTCTCCGGGTCGAGAGCGGCGCAGCGGCGGATGAATTCCTCCCTGGCCAGGGGGTCCACCTCCATGCCCAGAGCCCGGTCGAAGGCCTCCGGGCCTGGGTAGCTCAGGGAGAAGACCTCATATAGCTCGTCCTCGTCGGGAAGGAGCCCCGCGGAGGGATTCCAGCTCCTGCCCAGGGGATCCCGGACATAGCCGTAGTCGTCTGCGTTCTCCGCCAGACCCGCGCACCACATGGCAAAGACGCGAAGGTTCCCCTCATCCAGAAGTGCCTCCTCCGCCTCCAGCCCCAGGGCGAAGGGGGCGTAGGTCTCCAGGTATTCCGTCCGGCACAGCGCCGTCAGAGCCCGCAGCTCCCGGTCCCAGGCCAGACGCAGGCACTCCTCCTTGAGGGAAACGTATTCCTCCCCGGGCTCGTCGTAGAGCTGGGAATAGGTTTCCAAAAGGGCGGAGGAGCAGCGGCAGCGATATTCCGTCAGCCCGGCGATGGCGCAGTCCCGCAGCCGCAGCTGACCCTCATAGGAGGGGTCCAGAAGGACGTAGAGGGTGAAAAGCAGGTCTAGGGCGTCCGCGTAGCTCCCGTCCGCGAAGCGGATGTCCTCCCGCATGTGGAGCCGCAGCACGGTGCTGCCGTCTCCCCGGAGGGTGACCCGGACGCCGGCTGCGCCCACGCTCTCGGGGCTTTCCGGGAAGCTGCCGTCTGTCCCCCGGGCCAGGAGGGGCATCTGGGTGAGGCGCTGTACGGTCTTGTCCCCGAAGGAGGCGGCGTCAAAGGGGCCCCAGGCGCCGGACGCGGGAGGGATGGCGATGCTCAGAGCGTCCTCCGGCGTGCCCCGGGGCGTGGGGGTGGGCTCCGGCGGGGGAGCGGGCGTCTCCGCGGGCCGGGCCGTGGGCGCCGCCGTGGCGGGCACGGGGGTGCTCCCGCCCTGCTTTGCGCAGGCGGAGGCCCCCAGGCACAGGAGCAGGACCAGCCCCAGGCAGAGGGCCCTTCGCACTTCAGCCGTTTTCATCATCTTCGGTCTCTTCGGTCTCATGCCCGTCTTCCTCCGGGGATGTTTCTGTATTCTCTTCCGGATTCTCTTCCGCAAGAGGCTCCGGGAGTTCTTCCGGTGGCTTCTCTTCGGCTTCTTCCGCAGGGAGCTCCGGCATTTCCTCCGGATCACCCGGCGCCTCTTCTGCAGGGGACTCTGCCGTCTCTTCCGCGGCGGCAGGCTCCTCCGTCTCTTCCGGCGGCGTTTCCTCTGTCCCGGTTTCCTCAGCTTCTTCGGGCGCCTCCTCCGGTTCCGCTTCCGCAGCCTCAGGGATCTCCGGCGTTTCCAGCTCCCGAGGGACCGGATAGCCGGTGTACTCCGGCATGTTCAGGACCTCCTGCCCCACGGCCAGGAAGAGGGGGTAGATCTTTTCCACCACCCGGGGGAACATGGAGACGGGATAGGGATCCCCGTAGCCCACGGGACAGAGCTCCAGGGTGCAGCAGAATTTGCCGGTGCGGATGCGCTCGGTATTCACCATATAGCCGCCCCGGTCGCTCACGTCCTCCGCCCCCAGCAGGGCGTAGCGGAAGGCGTCGGCCAGCCGGTGGGCGATGGGATAGTGCTCGCTGTACAGCTCCGTGGAGTCGGTGTCGATCCAGTAGACCACCTCGCCCCGGATGTGCAGGGAGACCAGCATGTGGTAATCCGTATTGTCCAGCAGGGCCTGCATGGCCCGGTTCTCCGGCTCGCTCAGGGGCGCGGGGCCGCACCAGCCCGCGTCGGCGGGGGCGGTGACCTCGTCCCGGATACCCCACTTGTGAGGGTAATTCCCGTTCAGGTCCACGCCGTTGATGTTGGCCTTCCAGCTGGAGAAGCCGTACCAGGGGCCGTAGCCCATGTCGGTAAGCTTCTGCTGGGATTCGGGGGACACCGCCTCATAGCCGAACTGGGCCAGGGTCACCCCGTCCGGGTTCAGCATGGGGACCACGTGGAAGACCACCTGGTCCAGAATGTCCCGGTAAGCGATGCCGTCGTAGCTCTCGTTGTTCCGGTAGCCCTGGCAGCACTGGTCCACGATGTACATGAGGGCGTTGGTGGCCATGTGCTCGCAGGCGTGCATGGTGGAACAGAGGATCACCTCCCGCTCCCCGTGGCCGAAATCGAAGGCAGTGAGATCCCGCCCCTCCACGCTCTCCCCGATGCTGTAGACGGTGATCAGCTCCGGGTATGCTTCGCTGAGGAGGCCGATGTCCGTCACCATCTGCTCATAGGAGTAGATCTGATAGGGGTCCACGATGGAATCCTCGCTGAGTCCCGCCGCCGTGAAGTCCTTTCCCGTCGGCACCACCGGGCCGGGCGGAGGCGTAGGCTCGGGGGTCGGCTCGGGTGTGGGTTCCGGAGTGGGCTCCGGAGTGGGTTCCGGGGTCGGCTCCGGAGTGGGTTCCGGGGTCGGCGTGGGCGTGGGTCCCGGCGTGGGCTCCGGCGTGGGAGCGGGGGAGGGGGAGGCAAGGGTCGTCCCCCCGCCGTTCAGGGCGGGGTCCCGAGAGTCAAAGTGTCGGGCAAGCAAAAGGCAGGCTGTCAGCGAGACAAGAAGGAGCAGACAGCCTGCCGCCACCCGAACCAGCAGCTTACCGGTTCGATTCTTCATTTACGATCCGCAATAGACCTTTCTGGAGATTTCATAGAGATATTCCGTGGCCTTGGGCGGCGCGGAGAAGGTGCTGCCCAGGGCGTGGGGGTGCTTTTCCACGAAGCTCTGGATGGTGTCCCGGAGCTGGGAATCGTCCATATCCGGCGTCAGGCCGGTGATGGGCATGCCCAGGACGATCTGATCGCCGTACTTCTCATACATCATCTCGAAGTCGTTCATGGGCTGGCCGGACCAGGTGTCCACCCCGGCCTCGATCATGGCGGGGACCAGCATCTCGTTCTTGCCGCAGGAATGGAGCTCGAACTTCATGCCCCGCTTGTGGACGCTCTCCACCACCCGCTTCAGGTAGGGGAGGAGCATCTCCCGGACGGTGTCCAGGGAGAAGAAGGGCGCCCGCTGGGAGCCCCAGTCGTCGTGGAAGGTGATCATGTCCGGGTGCAGATACCGGTGATAGTAGTCGATGTACTCGTCGTAGAAGTCCGCCAGCTTGTCGAAGAGGCGGTGGACGCCCTCCTGCTGGTCCTCGTCCACCAGGGCGTAAGCGGCGTTCTCAAAGTCCATGAAGGAGATGAGCCGCTCAAAGAGCCCGGTGAGGATGGTGATGTCCAGCACCTTGCCCGGCTTGATGAAGCCCTCGCTGTTCCGCTTGGCGCAGGCCTCCCAGTCCATGACCTTGTCGAGATCGGGGAAGGTGATGTAGTCCTCCCAGTGGCTCACGTCCGGCACCTTGGGGTCGCCGCCCCGGACCATGGAACCGCCCACGCTGGGGACGTACTCCCACTCCACGCCGAAAAAGTCCGGCCCGCCGGCCTGGGTGTTGTTGTCGATCCCTTCCGCCTCGAAGACGAAGCCCCGGGAGATGTTTTCCGCCAGCTTGACGGTCATCATGGTGGTGTCGCCCATGCCGGGCATCCACAGGGGGATGTCCCCGTTCAGCAGGGCCAGGTAGTTCTCCTTAGCGGTGACCGGGGTGTCGTAGATGGGGCGCGGGGGCATGCCGGGGAAGAAGGACGGGATCTCCCCGATGGGGATCAGCTCCTTGGGGTCAAAGGGGATACGCTTCATGTTCTCCATCTCCTGTTCTGTTTTCAGTTTTCATTGATACCTGTTCAGAAATAATAATGGACCAATGGATCGGGACGATAACGCTTTAAAACGGACCTTTTGGGGCGACCTTTTCATGGAGCTTCTGGAGCGGGAGATCCTTGCCGGAGGCTTCGCTTTCCCGGTCCCAGAACATGGTGACGGGCGTCTCCGCCGTGAAGGCGGGCCACGACGGGAGTCCGGCTCCGTTGGGATCTCCGTGGCGGGCGAAGGCAACGTAGGCCCCGGCCACCTCCGCTTCCAGCTTCTCCGTGACGCCGGGGAGCCAGCACACCGGCACCCGGTCGGTGTTGTGGAAGGCAAAGGGGATGTCCGAGCAGTGCCAGGCGGGCTTTCCCCCGTCGTAGGGGAAGGTGAGGGCGAAGAGGTAGTTCCAGACCCCGGCCCGGCAGTGTTCGGCGTGGTAGGCGCAGTATTCCATGGTCCCCAGCCGGTTGGACAGGGCCAGCAGGTCCACTTCGTTCTTTTCCGGGAAGGCCGCCCGGAAGGCGGCGATGAGGGCGTCGGCAGAGTCCTCCCCGAACTGGGCGGCGATGAGGGCGCGCTTCTCCGCCTCTTTCATTGTATTCTTTCCGGCGGGAGCGGGACCGAAGCCCCACTCGGCGATGACGCTGCCCACCATCACGGGGATGTCCTTGGCCCAGTCCAAAAAGCCGGTGTCGTAGGGGTCCCCCAGGTACCAGTCGTTGGGCGTGGGGGCCCACCAGCCCATGACTCCCTGCTGCTCCAGGGCGGGGGACACGGCCCGGTAGGCCGCCCGGAGCTTTTCAAAGGGCACGGTCTCCAGGGCGGTGATCTCCGTCTCGCCCAGTTCCTTTAAAAGCGCCTCCGCCAGGGGCTTTTGGCTCTGTTTCGGCATGGGGGGCCTGCGCCCGCCCACCCCGCTCATGAGGATGCCCTTGTGGAAGAGCCCCTCCGCCGCGGGGGTGTTCAGCAGGGCGTTCACCTTGCCTCCGCCGCCGGACTGGCCGAAGATGGTGACGTTCCCGGGGTCGCCCCCGAAGCCCTCTATGTTGTCCCGCACCCAGCGCAGGGCCTCCACCAGGTCCGCCTGACCGGCGTTGCCGCTGTTAGCGTATTCTTCCCCGTACTCGCTGAGATCGAAGTAGCCCAGGATGTTCAGCCGGTGGTTCACCGTCACCACCACCACGTCGCCGAACTCACTGAGCCTGTCCCCGTCGTAGGCCACCATCTCCACGGCGCTGCCGGTGGAATAGCCGCCCCCGTGGAACCAGACCATCACCGGCTTTTTGGCCGCCCGGTCCAGGCTCCGGGTCCAGAGGTTGAGGCTGAGGCAGTCTTCGCTCTTGGGCCAGAAGCGGTGGGGGATCAGCACGTCGCCCCAGGGGTTCTCCTCGTCCAGCAGGGGACAGACGGGCCCGGCGAAGTGGGCGTCTTTTACGCCCTCCCAGGCGGGAACGGGGGTGGGCATATGAAAGCGTTTTGCCTTGGCGTACTCCACGCCCAGGAAATAGAAAATGCCTCCGGCCTGGTAGCCCCGCAGGAGCCCGGCCCTGGTTTGGACAATGGGGAAATCCTCGGTGCAGACAAAGGTCTTTTCCATGCTGCGCTTCTCCGTTTCCTTTTATTTTTCCATCTTACATCATAGCACCCTTTTTCCTTGCGCGCAATATGTTTCCGCGGGCAAATACAGGGAGGACGCCGCGAAAAACGCGGCGCCCTCCAAAATAACGGTCTCGCGCTGTGCTTTACAGTCTCTGACTTCTCTCAATGTCCAGAAAATACTTGTAGGTGTCCACGGTGAGCTCGCCGCAGGCCTCCTCGTCGCAGGCGATGATGGCCGCGTTGTGGAGCTGCAGGGCCGAGCAGGTCCACTTCTGGCTGACGCCGCCCTCTACCGTTCTCGCCAGGGCCCGGGCCTTGTTGTGGCCGCTGATCAGGATAAGGATCTCCCTGGCGTCCGTCACCGTGCCGATGCCCACACTGAGGGCCTGGGCGGGGACCTTTTCCGGGTCGCCCCCGAAGAAGCGGGAGTTGACGATCCTCGTGTCGGTGGTCAGGTCCCGCACGCCGGTGCGGGAAGACAGGGAAGTATAGGGCTCGTTGAAGGCCAGGTGGCCATCCACCCCGATGCCGCCCATGAAGAGGTCGATGCCGCCGGCCTCCCGGATCATCTCCTCATACCGGGCGCACTCCCCCTCCGGGTCCCGGGTCATGCCGTCCAGGATGTGGATGTTCTCCGGCTTCATGTCCGCCAGGTGATCGAAGAAATTGTCATGCATGAAGTACCAGTAGCTCTGGTCGTGCTCCCGGGGGAGGCCCAGGTACTCGTCCATGTTGAAGGTGATCACATTGGCGAAGGACAGCTCGCCCGCCCGGTTCTTCCGGATCAGCTCCTTGTAGACCCCGATGGGGGAGGAACCGGTGGGGAGACCCAGCACGAAGGGCCGGTCCTCCTTATGGGCCCGGATCCTGGCGGCGATGTAGTTTGCCGCCCACAGGCTCATCTTCTCATAATTGTCCTGGATCACTACTCTCATACCGCTTCTCCTTTATTCGTGTTTGGCGACCACGTCGCCGCTGTTTTTCCAGATGCTCTTCTCCGGCACCACGCCCCGGACGCAGGAGGTGGGGTAGACGTTGGAGTTCCTGCCGATGACCGTGCCGGGATTCAGGACGCTGTTGCAGCCCACCTCCACATGGTCCCCCAGCATGGCCCCGAACTTCTTGAGGCCGGTCTCGATGTTCTCGGTGCCGTTGTGGACCACCACCGGCGTCTTGTCAGACTTCACATTGGAGGTGATGGAGCCCGCGCCCATGTGACTGTAATAGCCCAGAATGCTGTCGCCCACATAGTTGTAGTGGGGGGTCTGCACGTGGTCGAAGAGGATCACGTTTTTCAGCTCCACGCTGTTGCCCACCACGCAGTTGGCACCCACCAGGGCGCTGCCCCGGAGGAAGGCGCAGTGACGGACCTCCGTCTCCGGTCCGATGATGCAGGGCGCGCCCAGATAGGCCGAGGGGAAGACCTGGGCGGTCTTATGGACCCAGACGTGCTCCGAGCGCTCCTCGTACTCCGCCTTGTCCAGCGTGGGCCCCAGGGCAAGAATGAGGTCCTTGATGCCCTTCAGGGCCTCCCAGGGGTAGGTGAACTGCCGGAGATAGTCCCCAGCCAGACTGTGTTCCAGATCGTAGAGATCCAGGATGGTGTACATTTCCTTTTCCCTCCTGTTTTCCGGAAGGGCGAGGAGCAGCCTGCTCCTCGCCCTCAGTACAGTTTATTTCGTGTAGAGATTTTTGCGCTTGGCCTTCTTGGACTTGCGGAGCAGAAGGAGGATCACCGCTACGACGATCACCACAGCCAGGCCGATGACGCCGATGAGAATGGCCTTGCTGCCGCCGGTGGTCTTCACCTTCAGCCAGAGAGAGTCCATTTCCTGGGTGGCCTCGGTGGAGAGAGCCAGGAAGGAAGTGCCCTTTTCCAGGACACTTTCGGGGGGATAGGCGATCTCGCTCTCCGCCGTCTCCGGGTCCATATAATCCCTGGCACCTTCGATGGGGGTGGAGTAGCCCAGGTACTCCAGGTTCTCCCCGGAGATCTCCGGGCTGCAGAGGAAGTTGATGTAGGCCTCCGCCTCCGCCTGGTGCTCGCTGTTTTTGGGGATGCACATAGAGTCGATGAAGAAGTTGAAGCCCTCCTTGGGGAAGTAGAAGCCAAGAGCCTCGTTCTCATCAGCCATCAGCAGATAGTCCCCGGCGTAGTAGGGGGCGATCCAGGCCTCCTCGTGCTCCATCTTGTCGAAGATCTGGTCCATGACGTAATCCTGGACCACGGGCTTCTGCTTCAGCAGCAGGTCCGCCGCGGCGTTCAGCTCGGCGGAGGACTCGGTGTTCACGCTGTAGCCCAGGTAGGCCTCCGCGATGCCGAAGGCGTCCCGGGGATTGTCGAACATGAGGATCTTGCCCTTGTACTTCTCGTTCCACAGCAGGTCCCAGGAGCCGGTGTCCGCCTCATCCACGTACTTCGTGTTGTAGATGACGCCCACGGTGCCCCAGGTGTAGGGGACGCTGTACTTGTTCTCCGGGTCAAATGCCGTGTTCTTGTAGGCATCCCCCACCAGAGCGTAGTTGGGGATGTTGTCGAAGTTCAGCTCGGCCAGCATGTCCTCCCGGATCAGGCGGGCGATCATGTAGTCCGAGGGGATGATGACGTCGTAGGTGGCGCCGCCGGTCTTCAGCTTGGTGTACATGGTCTCGTTGGAATCGTAGGTCATGTAGTTGACCCCGATGCCGGTGGCCTCGGTGAAGGCCTTGTTCACGTCGATATACCCGTCAGTGCCGTCGGAGATATACTGGCCCCAGTTATAGACGTTGATGGTGACGGCCTCCTTGGCGGCGGAAGCCGTTCCCGTAAAGGCCAGGGAGAGGGCCAGCACCAGCACGAGGGCCAGGGCGGAAACGCGGCAGAGCTTCTTTTTCAACTTTCAGTCCTCCTTGTATCCAGTTTGCGGCGTTTTTTGGGGGCTGCCGCCGGGGATCCGGGATGCCGCGCAGTGTCCCTGGCCTGGAGAATGTTCATGAGCAGCATGACCAGCAGGATCGCCAGGAACAGCAGCGTGAACAGCGCGTAGATCTTGGGGTGCAGGGGCTTTTTCGTGTAGTTGTAGATCTCCACGGGGAGAGTCACGAAGCCGGGCCCGTAGACGAAGTAGCTGATGACAAAATCGTCCAGGGACATGGTGAAGGCCATGAGGGCACCGGAGATGACGCCGGGAAGGATCTCGTGGAGCACCACCTTGAAGAAGGCCTGCACGGGCGTACAGCCCAGGTCCATAGCCGCCGCGGTGAGGTTCGGGTCCATCTGGGTGAGCTTGGGCTGCACCGAGAGGATCACATAGGGCAGGTTGAAGGTGATGTGGGCGATGAGCAGGGTCCCGAAGCCCAGGATGGTCTTGATCTTCATGAGCTGCCCGGCGAAGGCAAAGAGCAGGGCCAGGCTGACGCCGGTGACGATCTCCGGGTTCGTCAGAGGGATGTTGGTGAGGAACATGGCGAAGCGGCGCATCCGCTTGCCCATCCGATGGATCCCCAGGGTGGCCGCCGTGCCCAGCACCGTGGACACCAGGGCGGCGATGACGGAGATGATGATGCTGTTGAGCAGCAGAGGAAGCAGGACCCCGTCCTGAAAGAGGGCGTTGTAGTTCGCCAGGGTGTAGCCCTTGATCACCACCATGTCGGTCCCCGTGTTGAAGGAGGCCACGATCAGCACCAGCATGGGGATGTAGAGAAATACGAACACCAGGATGGTGACGGTTTTGGACAGGGCTCTCATATGGTGGCCACGCTTTCATCCTCGCCGGTAAAGCGGTTCATCACGGCGACGCAGGCCAGGACCAGGACCATGAGCACCAGACTGAGGGCAGCCCCCAGGTTGGGGTTGTAGGCGGTCTTGAACTGGCTCTCGATCACGTCGCCGATCATGGTGCTGGTGGTGCCGCCCAGCTTCTGGGAGATATAGAAGGTGCTGACGGCGGGCACGAAGACCATGGTGATGCCGGAGACGATGCCCGGCACGCTGAGGGGAAGGGTGACCCGGAGGAAGACCTGGCCGCTGTCGCAGCCCAGGTCCTGGGCCGCCTCCACCAGCCGGTGGTCGATCTTCATGATGACGGTGTACAGAGGCATGATCATGTAGGGTAGGTAGTTGTAGACCATGCCCAGGATCACGGCCCCGTCGTTGCGCACCAGGGGCAGAGGGCCGATGCCGATGGCGCCCAGGAGGCGGTTGATGATGCCCGTGTCCTCCAGCAGGGAGACCCAGGCCAGGGTCCGCAGGAGGAAGCTGATGCACATGGGCAGCATCACCAGCATGTAGAGGAAGCGCTGGGCGCTGGGCTTCTCCTGGGCGATGCACCAGGCCACCGGGTAGCCCAGCACCAGGCAGATGAGGGCGGAGACCACCGCCAGCCAGATGCTGCGGAGAAAGATGGGAAAATACGTTCCCATGGCGCCCATGTTCTCCAGGGTGAAGGCGCCGGTGATGGAGTCCGTGAAGGCGTAGTAAACCACGATGGCCAGGGGGATGATGGTGAAGACCAGCATCCACACCAGGTAAGGGCCGGAGAGGAACTGCCGTTTCATTCCTCCTCCTCCTTTTCCTCCAGCTCTTCGGCCAGGGCCGCATCGCCGATCTCGTCGTACTCGGAGGAGTAGGAGCTGTAATCCCCGAACATGCCGGAGTAGGCGCTCTTCTTCATGATGTGGATGTCCTCCGGGTTCAGCCGGATGCCGATGACCGCCCCCTCCGGGTGGAAGTCCGTGGTCTGAATGAGCCATTTGAAGCCGTGGAAGTCCACGATGATGTCGTAGTGCACGCCCTTGAAGGTAACGGTAGTGACGGTGCCGCAGAGGTGCCCGCCGTCGGGGGGCACGATGTCCACGTCCTCGGGGCGGATGACCACATCCACCGGCTCATCCTTCCCGAAGCCCTCGTCCACGCAGGCAAAGCGGCGGCCGAAGAATTCCACCACCCGGTCGGCGCGCATGATGCCGTCCAGAATGTTGCTCTCGCCGATGAAGTCCGCCACATAGGCGTTTTTCGGCTCGTTATAGATGTCCTCGGGCCGCCCGATCTGCTGGATGACCCCCCGGTCCATGACCACGATGGTGTCGGACATGGTGAGGGCCTCCTCCTGGTCGTGGGTGACGAAGACGAAGGTGATCCCCAGCTGCTGTTGGATGCGCTTGAGCTCCACCTGCATGTCCTTCCGCAGCCGCAGGTCCAGGGCCCCCAGGGGTTCGTCCAGGAGCAGGACCTTGGGCCGGTTCACCAGGGCCCGGGCGATGGCGATGCG
>JAFXTU010000022.1 GCA_017535635.1 Oscillospiraceae bacterium | reverse complement strand
ATGCTTGCGCTCTACCGGTATGATTGAAGTTCATCAAGGGCTATATCGTCAACCGCCTCCAGCAGTGCCTGAACCGGGAGGTCTTCTACCTTCTGGACAACGGCTACTGCGACGCCGAGGGCATCGACCTGGCCGCCAAGGCCAGCTTCATTCCCCGGGCCGTGGTCCTGGGCCTTCTCAAGCGGGCTGACTTCGGCGGCCTGGATATGACGGCCAACAACTACCGGAATCACAGCTACACCATGCCCGAGCACGGCGACGAAATGCCCAGCAGCCTGGAGGCTCTGGTGGACGCCGGGAACCTGGGCATCAAGTCCGGCAAGGGCTTCTACGATTACACCGGCGTGGACATCGAGGCTCTGAAGGCCAAGCGGGACAAGCAGCTGTTCGAGGTATTCCGTCTGGCGAAAAAATTCATGGATGACCCGGTCTGAGCGACGGGGAACGGAAAGGAAGCAAAGAAAATGTCCAAAACCAACAAGATCATGATCCAGGTCTGCCTCTGCGGCGCCGGCACCAAGAAGGCCCAGGCCCCCACCGTGCCTTACACCGCCAAGGAGCTGGCCGAGCAGATCGTGGACTGCGCCAAGGCCGGCGCCAGCATCGCCCACATCCACGTCCGCGAGGACAAGCTGGTGAACGGCGAGATGCAGATCGGCTACAAGTCCATGAGCCTCAAGGCCTTCACCGATGCGGTGGAGATGACCAGGGAAGCCTGCGCCAAGGCCAACGTGGACATCATCATCAACCTCACCACCTCCGGTGGCGAGTACGAGGACTACAAGCGCCTGCAGCACCTGGGCGCCCTGAAGCCCGAGATGTGCTCCTTCGACCCCAACACCATCAACTGGGCCAACTCCTATATCTTCGAGAACAGCCCCCGCTTCCTGAACAAGCTGGGCGAAGAAGTTGTGAAGCAGGACATCAAGCCCGAGTTCGAGGTGTTCGATACCGGTCACATCGACTCCGTCATGTACTACGTCAACAAGTGGAACATCCCCCAGCCCCCCCACATCCAGTTCATCATGGGCGTCGGCGGCTCCATGCCCGGCACCGCTGAGAACCTGGCCTTCCTGGTGGGCAAGCTTCCCAAGGGCGCTACCTGGTCCGTCTCCGGCATCGGCAAGTGCCATATGCCCATGATGCTGGCCGGTCTGGCCCTGGGCTGCGACGGTCTGCGCGTGGGCCTGGAGGACAACGTGATGTACGGCAAGAACCCCGACGGCAGCCGGGATATCGCCACCAACCTGCGTCTGGTGGAGCGGGCCGTGAAGCTCAGCGAGCTGGCCGGCCGCGAGATCGCCACCGCCCAGGAGGCCCGGGAGATCATGGGCATCACCCGCAACTGCCTCCGGGACGAAAAGACCTATCCGGTGACCTACACCGAGTAAAGGAAGAGAGGATTCGGTACATTGGCTAAGAGCAAAGTCGTAACCCTTGAGCAGGCCATGGAAAAGTGCTTCGACGGCATGACCGTGCTGCTGCCCGGCTTCGTCAACTGCGGCGTTTCCGAGACCCTCATCGAGGGCCTGATGGAGAAGGGCGTCAAGGACCTCAACATCATCTCCAACAACACCAGCATCAAGGGGCAGGGCATCGGCCGTCTGGTCCACGACAACCGGATCAAGCACATCACCTGCTCCCACATCGGCAACAACACCGAGACCGTGGAGAAGGTGGTGGCCGGCGAGATCAACATCACCTTCGTGCCCCAGGGCTCCCTCTGCGAGAAGACCCGGGCAGGCGGCGCCGGCATCGGCGGCATCCTGACCCCCACCGGCGTGGGCACCCCCATGCAGGAGGGCAAGCAGCTGCTGGAGTGGGACGAGGCGGAAGGCAAGTACAAGTTCGTCTCCCCCGAGGACCCCGTCAAGGGCAAGCGCTTCATCCTGGAGCTGCCCCTGCACGGTGACGTCTGCTTCATCCACGCCTGGAAGGCGGACAAGATGGGCAACGTGGTGTATCACCACACCGCCCGGAACTTCAACGAGCCCTTTGCCACCGCAGCGGACTGGGTCATCTGCGAGGCGGAGGAGATCGTGGAGATCGGCGAGCTGGAGCCCGACATGATCAACACCCCCGGCGCGCTGGTGGATATGGTCGTGCAGGCCAGGAAAGTGGAGGGCTGAGAACATGGATGCGAAACAATTCATTGCCAAGCGCACCGCCAAGTTCTTCAAGGACGGCGATCTGGTGAACCTGGGCATCGGCATGCCCACCATGTGCATGGCCTACATCGATCCCGACATCGACGTGTGGTTCCAGTCTGAGAACGGCATCATCGGCATGACCGGCACCCCCAAGGAGGGCGAGCCCATCGACCTGGACGTGGTAGACGCCGGCGGTTCCCCCAGCGGGATGCGCCCCGGCAGCTGCTGCTTCAGCTCCTTCACCTCCTTCGGCTATATCCGGGGCGGCCACGTGGACTACACCGTCCTGGGCGCCTACGAGGTGGACCAGGAGGGCGATTTGGCCAACTGGATGATCCCCGGCAAGGCCGCCGCCGGCATGGGCGGCGCCATGGACCTGGTCACCGGCGCCAAGTGCACCATCGTCATGACCGTGCACTGCGACAAGACCGGTAAGAGTAAGATCGTCCGCAAGACCAAGCTCCCGCTCACCGGCGTGGGCGTGGTGGACTACGTGGTCACCGAGAAGTGCGTGTTCCACTTCACCAAGGAGGGCATGGTCCTGGAGGAGCTGGCTCCCGGCGAGACCGTGGAGAGCATCAAGGCCATCACCGACTGCGACATCATCATCCCCGAGGTCATCAAGTCCATGGAGTAAGGACCGCGCAGCGGCCATCATCCATAACACACGCTGCCAGCGTCCTGCGTCCCCGTTGCGGGAGCGGCAGGACAGAGTAAAATGAACGGACCGAAGCGGAGGGCGGCCCAGGCCGCCCTCTCCCCACGGCCCGCGGAATGGTTGAAAAGACCGCCCCCATCCCCAAAGACCCGGAAAGGGCAGGGGAGGGGTACGGCCCGAATGGAAGAGGGGGAAAACTCAACCAAATGTCTGTTCAACTGATTATCATCATCGTCTACTTCATTCTGACTGTAGTCATCGGCGTCCTGTCCGGGCGCAAGACCAAGAGCGCCGCCGCCTTCACCGGCGTGGCCCTCAGCACCTTCGCCATCGTCTGTGCCTCCACCGGCGAATGGCTGGGCGGCACGGCCACCACCGGCGTCAGCGAGTACGGTTTCCGCTACGGCCTGAGCGGCTGGTGGTACACCATCGCCAACGGCATCGGCGTCCTGTTCCTGGGCCTGCTCTTCGCCAAGCTCTTCCGCTCCCTGGAGACCGGCACGGTCCCCGGCATCATCGAGAAGTTCTTCGGCGTCCGCGCCCGGACCGTGAGCTGCATCATCCTCACCATCGTCATGCTGGCGGTGGGCCTGAGCCAGATGATCGCCGCCGGCAAGCTGGGCGAGAGCCTGCTGGGCATTCCCTTCTGGATCAGCGCCATCGCCTTCGCCGTCATTTTCATCGTCTATACCCTGGCGGGCGGCATGAACGCCGTGGCGAGTACCAACGTGATGCACCTCATCGTCATGTACGTGGGCGTCATCATCGCCATGGTCATCGCCGTGACCCGCGCCGGGGGCGTGGACGCCTTCAAGACCGGCATCTCCAACCTCCAGGCCGACAACGGCGGCAGCTTCTGGAACATGTTCACCATCGGCGGCAGCAAGGTCTCCAGCTGGATCATCGCTTCCCTGCTGGGCGCCTGCACGGCCCAGGCCGGTCTGCAGCCCGTGCTGAGCTCCAAGAACGCCAAGCAGGCCCGGAAGGCCTGCATCATCACCGCCTTCGTGGCCGCCCCCTTCGGCTTCTTCACCGCTACCCTGGGCATGGCCGCCCGTGTCATGTATGAGAACGGCGACCTGCTGCAGGGCATGGACGTGGCCGCGGCGGGCAAGAGCGCTCTGCCTGAGCTGATGATGCGGGGCATGAACCCCATCGCCGGCGGTCTCGTGCTGGCGGCCATCCTGGCTGCGGTCCTCAGCACCGTCAGCCCCATCATCCTGGCCTCCGGCACCATGGTCACCCGCGACGTGTACCAGCGGGTCCTCCATCCCGAAGCCACCGACGAGCAGGTCCTGAAGATGGGCCGCATCACCACCGCCATCTCCGGCGTCATCTGCTGCGCGGGCGCCATCTTCCTCTGGAAGGCCTCCACCGTGCTGGAGCTGGTCTACGCGGCCTACTCCCTCCGGGGCGCGCTCTTCATCGTGGTCCTCTTCGGCATCTACTGGAAGAAGGCCAGCGGCAAGGGCGCCATCTGGGCTATGATCCTCACCGCCATCGTGGCCGTGGGCTGGGTGGCCATCAAGCTGGCCACCGGTGCGTATCCCATCGTCATCGGCTCCTTCGCCATCAGCGAGACCTACGCCGCCGTGGTGGTGGCCGCCGTCTGCACCATTGTTTTCAGCCTGATCTTCAAGCCCACTGCCATCGAGCAGGCCGAGCGGGAGCAGACCAAGAAGAACCTCCGGGAGGCCATGGCGAAAGCCTGAGCTATGCCCATTTGGTGGCGAAAACCATCGAATACTTCGATCGTTTTCGCTGTTCGATAATCATGATAAAGCACCAGCAGGGACCCGGCCAGGCCTGGCCGGGTCCCTGTTTGCGCTCGATCCCGCGGGTGATCCTTAAGTGGATCACCGCTTTTTGCAGGTGATATCGTTCATCCTCAGGCAGCCGTCGGCGAAGTTCAGCTTGAGCAGGCCACCTTTTCTTCCGAATTCATCCTCCCCGATGGGGTACAGCCGGAAGGTCAGCTCATCCCCGTCCTCGTCGATCGCCCTTGCGTAAAGCTCGCCGTCCTTCAGAAAGACCTCGTCAATGATGAACTCGGCGTCCTCGGGATGCTCGTATTTGCCGCAGAAGCTTTCCCACTTTGACTTGTCCGGGTCCTGGACCGTGATGTCTTCGATGGAGACGATGGGCTCCGGCTCCTTGTCCCTTGCGATGGCCATCATGCCGTCCCAATAACCCAGATACGCTCTGATGTCCCTGTAGTCCCGGTTGCTGAGGATCACAAGGACCCTGTCCGCGTCGATGAAGCGCTCGAACCAGGTGGCTACGCCCGGCATGCCGCCGCTGTGACTGACGATGAGCCCAAGCTTCTCGTCCTTGCCGACGCCCCAGCCGAAGCCGTAGCCCAGCCCGTCATCCTCATCGTAAACGGCGTCCTCACCGTTATTGAGTTTTCCGGGGGTATACATGAGCTCCTGCTCTTCCGGCGTGAGCACCCGGCCCTCGCGCAGTGCCCGGTCCCAGCGGAGCATATCGAAGATGGTGGTATACACATAGTCGTCGCCGTTCAGGCCGTCAAAGGCGACCACGTCGCCGTTCTCGGCGGAGTCGACGTCGGCCACGCATTTGCCGTCCTCGAACACCGTGGCCCGGGCATAATTTTCAAAGCTCACGCCGTCCCTGCGGATATGGCAGCAGTGGGTGGAGCTCATTCCTGCGGGTTCAAAGATATTCTGCTGCAGGAACGCTTCATAGGGAACGCCGGAGAGCCGCTCCACCAGCAGCGCCAGCAGGTTGTAGCCGGTGTTGGAGTAATGCAGGCCTTCCCCCGGGGCAAAGTACGGCTTCGCCTTGGTCTCCCGGAGAAAGCGGAGGATCTCCTCGTTGCCGGGAACCCGTTTTTCTTCCTTCCAGATCCTGGTGAACCAGTCCTCGTCGTCAAAGTAATCGGGAATACCGCTGGTGTGGTTCAGAAGGTGCCGGACCGTTGCGCCCGGATACGGAAGCTCCGGGAAGAACTTTGTGATCTCGTCCTCCGGGCTGAGAAGACCCTGCCGCACCAGCAGCATGACCGCCGCCGACGTGAAGGTTTTGCTCACCGAAGCCAGTTGGAAGATCGTGTCCTCCGTGATCGGCAGCGTTTCCTCGGGATCCCGGAAGCCGAGAGCTCCCTTGGACACGATCTCGCCCTTTTCCGCATAGAGCCACGCCCCGTTGAAGCCGTCCTTTTCTTTCAACTCCAGGGCTAATTGAAGCATCATGGTATTCTTATCCATTCGTATGATCCCTCCTTACTGTTTTTTTGCAGGTGATCCCGCCGACGGTCAGGCAGTCCTTGCCGAAGATGATCCTGGCAAAGCCTCCCTTGCGGCCGAAGGTCTTCTTCCCGATGGGATAGAGCTGACTGGTGAATTCGCCTTGTTCCTCGTCGAGGAACCTCGCGTACAGCTTTCCGTCTTGCATGAAAACCTCCTCTACGCAGAGCTCAGCGCCGTCGGGATGCTCGTATTTGCCGCACAGGGCCGTTAAGCTCCGTCGGCCCGGCGTTCCGACCAGGTCCTCCTCTGCGGTCTGGAACAGCTCGATGGCGATATCGGATTGTTTCCAATCCAGCTCGTCCGTGCTCCGGTTGAACATCACGGCTACGCACAGATCTTCCCGCAGAGAGAACAGCCAGGTCGTCAGAAAGCCCTCGTTCCATCCGTCGTGGTAGCCGATGTCACCTCTGAAACTGTAGATGCAAAGCCCGTAGCTGTCCAAGACCGGCGTCAGCATGCGCCTTGCGGTCTCCTTTCGGAGCAGACCGCCCTCGCGGCAGCTCTTGGAAAGGGCGCGGCCGATCTTGACCAGATCCGTCGGCGTGGTCCAAAGACCCGCCGCCGCATGCTCCGGATAATAGTGATAGCCGTGGGCGGAATCTCCCTTCTCGGCAAGTCTGCCTCCGAACGCTGCGTTGGAAATCAGCTCCTCGTCCAGCGGCTGGAAATAGCCGGTGCGCTTCAGCCCCAGAGGCTCGGCGACCTCTTTTTGGAAGGCCTCGCGCAGGGTCACGCCCGTGAGGCGCGTGAAGGCCAGCTCGGCCAGCGTGACGCCGCCGCCGGAGTACATATGCTGTTTTCCATAAGGGCGAATCCTTCTAAGCTTTGGCGTATTGCCCTTACCGTTCAGCACGTCTTCAAGCGAAAGCAGCTCGTGGTCCGCCCGGTAGCCGGGGAAGCCGTGCAGGTTGAAGCCCGCTGTGTGGCTGAGCAGGGCAGCGAAGGTCATCGGCCCTTTTTTGACGAATTCCGGCACGACGCCCGAGATGTCCGCGTCAAGGTCGATCAGCCCCTTGTCCGCGTACCGCAGAAGGGTCAGCGCAAACAAGGGTTTGCTGACAGAGCCCGCCTGGAACAGCATATCCGGATTCACAGGGAAGTCCTGTCCGCAGCGGCCGCTGCCGGCGCAGTAGGTGTCCAGGCCCTCTCCGTCGAAGACGGCAATGCTCACGCCGTAACCCGTTTTGCCCTTGATCCGCAGGCGCTCGTTCACGTTGATGCCGTAAAACTCTTTGATCGTCTTGTTCGGACCCTTCAGCATCCGCATCAGAACGGCCTCATCTTCGCTGATGACGCCGGTTTCCCGGAAGCCGGCCTTGTGATAGATGTGCAGGCCGCGCTCGTTCTCCGGCTCCGTGGACAGGTAAAGCCGATCCGCGCCGTTTTCCCTGAAATAGCGGATGATTTCGGAAAGCGCTGCCTGGCCGTAGCCCTTGCCCTGCTCGTTTTTGTCGATCATGAATCGCCAGAGCCAGTACCGATCCTCCGGATCTCTCGCCTCCGGGGCAAAGGAGAACATGCAGAAGCCGACCAGCCGGTCGTCCGCATAGATCGCAAACGGACGCGCCGTGCCGGGCGCTTTGGCATTGGCTTCCGCCGCCTGCCGCAGAGATACTTCATTCGTTGCGACAAAGGGCTGATCCTCCCGCACGGAAAGGGCCAGGACCGCTTCTCTGTTATATTCGTTTACAGCTGACAGTTTGATCATAACGTCCTTTTCTCCCTGAGTATTGGATTTGATATGTACTCGTTCCTGTTTGATATCGGCTCCTGAATCAGGGCGCAAAAATACCGCAGCGAAGCAGCTCCCGTTGTGGCTGCATCCTGCGGTTCCCACGATCAGAAGTTACCAAAAACGGCGCACCTGATCAGAGGGGCAGACCCCCTCGCAATACTCTGCGCCCCTATTCACTTAGCCGATGATAGCACTGTTGATCATTGTTCTGCACTCCTGTCCAAGAAATAGCGATATTATTATACACGGTAAGCGCTGGAAAATCAATGCCCGTTTTCAAAGAGATGAAAAAACGGCGCAGAACGGGACCGCTGTCGGGGAAAGAGCTTCCCCGGCAGCTGCCGGGCCGGACCTCCAATGCGTGTCCTCCGGGCTCTGTCTGCGGCGGCGGACGCGGCGAGACTCTTCAGCGCATGCCGATCTGTCCCGGAACGAAGCTGTTCCGGGACAGCTGGCATCTTCTGGTTCACGGCCTCTGGAGCCTGCCCTCCCGCAGATCCCGTTTCGCCTGTTCCCTCAAAGCCACGTGCAGCTTTTTCCCCGTGGCGTTGTAGGGCAGCTCCTCCACAAAGGCGTACCACCGGGGGCACTTGTAGCCGGAAATGTCGTCGCTCCCGGCGCAGTAGAGGTGCAGCTCCCGGATGGTGAGACTCTCGTCCGACGGGATCACGTAGGCGGCCACGGCCTGGCCCCGGGAGGGGTCCTCCACCCCGGTCACCATGCAGTCCCGGACCTTGGGGTGCCGGTTGATGACCTCCTCCAGCTGGGCGGGGTAGATGTTCTCCCCCATGCAGACGATCATGTCGTCCTTCCGCCCGGCCACGGTGAGGCAGCCCTCCTCGTCCCAGGTCCCCACGTCTTTGGTATAAAACCAGCCGTCCCGGTACTTCTCCTCGGTCTGCGTCGGGTCCCCGAAGTAGGAGAGGGGAGACTTTCCCACGGCCCGGATGATGATCTCCCCCTGGGTCGTCCCGTCCTTGGGGACCGTGTCTTCCGGGCTGGGCTGCCCGTTCTCCCGGAGGCGGACGACCCGCACCTCATCGTCCGTGCAGGGGATGCCCGCGCTCCCGGCCTGCTCCGGCAGGTCCCAGGGCCGCAGGAAGCTGTTCCAGAAGGTCTCCGTGGTGCCGTAGCCGTTGAAAATGTTGGGGGTCAGCAGCCTTTGGAAGCGGATGCAGTCCTCCCGTTCCAGGGGACTTCCCATGGTGACGATCCCCCGGAGACGGGATAGGTCCGCCGGGTGCTTTTCCTGCCTCGCGGCCAGATTCCCCAGGGCGGAAGGGACCCCGATGAGGAAGGTGACGCCGTACTTTTCCACGCAGTCGAAGCAGGCCTTGGCGGAAAACATCCGCAGGATCACCAGGCTCCCTCCCGCGTAAAGGGTGGGGGTGGGGCCGCCGGAGTGGAGACCGCCCCGGTGGAACCAGGGGGTCATGTTCAGAGTCACGTCCCGGCGGGTGAGGGGGAAGTGCATGATGGCGTCGTGGGCGGAGAGGACTTCGTTCACGTTGTTCAGGGGGACGCCCTTGGGCGTCCCGGAGGTACCGGAGGTGCCCAGGCGCGTCACCTCGGCGTACATGTCCGGAATGAAGTCCCGCTCCGGCTCCTCCGTGCTGCCCTCGGCCAGAAAGTCACTGAAGAAGCGATGCCCCTCCGGCAGGGCGGGAGAGGCGTTCCGGCAGTCCACTGCCAGGATCAGCTCCGGCTTGTGGCGGCTCAGGCTGAGGGCCTTCCGCGCCATGTCCAGCACGTCGCAGTCGTAGACGTAGACCCTGGGCCTGTCCCGCTCCAGGAGCCGGGCGGTCTCCCCCGGGGAGAGGTTGAAGCTCACGGGGCTGTTCACCGCCCCCAGCTTCTGGGGCGCAATGTAGCAGAGCAGGAAGGGGAGGGAGTTGTAGAGCTGGTAGAGCAGCAGGTCGCCCGCCCCCAGGCCGTGCTTTTTCAGCGCGCCTGCCAGGCGGTTCGCTTCTCCGTTCAGCGCCCCGTAGCTCCATTCCTTCCCACTCATGGCGTCCCAGGCCGCCGGGTGCCCCGGGTCCCGGCGGACGTTCCGGAGAAAGCCCTCCAGCCAGGTGAAGCTCCGCTCAAATTCAGCCTTGAAGCGCTCGGCGTCGTAGGTATACATGGGCCTGTTCCTCACGCTCTGCCTACGATGAGGCAGGAATTCTGCCCGCCGAAGCCAAAGGCGTTGGACATGGCGATGCGATAACTGCCCTCTCTTGCCTCCGGGGCCACCAGGTCCAGGCGGCAGGCGGGATCCTGCCTCGTGAGGCCCAGGTTGGGGGGCAGAAGCCCCGTTTCCAGAGCCTTCACGCAGGCGATCAGCTCTGTGATCCCCCCGGCCCCCATCATGTGGCCCATGGCCCCCTTGGTGGAGCTCACCGGGGGGACCTTTTCTCCGAATACGGTGTGAAGAGCCGCTGCCTCCGCCAGGTCTCCCTTGGGGGTGGCGGTGCCGTGGGCGTTTACGTAGTCGATCTGCTCCGGCCTCAGCCCTGCCCGGCGCAGGGCTTCAAGCATACAAGCGGCGGCCTGCTTTCCCTCCGGCTGGGGGGAGACGGGGTGATAGGCGTCGGTGTTGTTCGCCCAGCCCAGGAGACGCCCCAGTACCGGCGCGCCCCGCATTTCTGCGCTCTCCGCCGTTTCCAGAACCAGGGCGCCGCCCCCCTCTCCGGGAACGAAGCCGTTTCGGTCCTCGCTGAAGGGTCGGCTCTCCCCGGTGGGGGAGAGGGCTCCCATTTTGCTGAGGCTCTGGAGCCCGGCGGCGCAGAGGGCGGATTCTCCCGCCATGACCATCACAGCATCCGCCATGCCGCTCTGGAGCAGCAGGGCCGCCATGGTCACGGCGTCGCCCCCGGAGGAGCAGGCGGTCCCCACCGTCAGGCTGGGTCCTTGAATGCCGTGATGGATGGCAAATTGAGAGGCGGCCAGATTGCCCATGTACTTGGTCATGAGCTTGGGGTCGCCGCTCTTTCCCTCGCAGTCCATGCTTCGCTGGACCTGGGCCAGGTAATCGATGCCGTGGAGGGCGGTGCCCATGACGACGCCCACCCGGTCAGAAGCGGTGACCAGACCGCTCATTTCCGCCGCCTGAACGGCTGCGGCATAGGCGTAGCGGGAGAAGGGGGCCATGTCCAGCATCAGGGGCTTGGGCATATAGTCCCTGGGCTGGAAGTCCCGGACCTGTCCGGCCCGGCGGATCGGAAGGGCTGCTTCCGCCGCCTCCGGCAGCTCGGTAATGCCGCAGTCCCCGCGAAGAAGATTTTGCCAATAGGTCTCCGCGCCGCAGCCCAGGGGCGTCACGGCCCCCAGGCCGGTAATGAGCAGTTCATTATTCATTGCCGCCTCCGATCTTCCGGAAGGCCAGGCAGGCGTTGTGCCCGCCGAAGCCCAGGGAGGAGGAGAGGGCCGCGTCGAATTCCCGCGCCTTGGCCGTGAGGGGCGTGTAGTCCAGGTCGCAGTCCGGGTCGGGCTGGGTGAGTCCGATGGTGGGGGGCGCGATGCCCTCCTCCAGGGCCAGGACGGAGACGATGGCCTCCGCCGCCCCGGCGGCCCCCAGCATGTGCCCGGTCATGGACTTGGTGGAGCTGATGCTGATCCTCCTTGCCCGCTCCTCCCCCAGGGCCAGCTTGACGGCCAGGGTCTCCGCCTTGTCGTTCATGGGCGTCCCGGTGCCGTGGGCGTTGTAGTAGACCTTGTCCGTGTCCAGGCCCAGCTCCCGCCACGCGTCGGCGATGGCCCTGGCGCCCCCTTCGGCGTCGGGTCGGGGCGCGGTCATGTGATAGGCGTCGCAGGTGCTGCCGTAGCCGCTGAGCTCCGCGTAGATCTTCGCTCCGCGAGCTATAGCGTGCTCGTATTCCTCCAGCACCAGGACGCCCGCACCCTCGCCCATGACGAAGCCCTCCCGCCGCAGGTCAAAGGGCAGGGAGGCCGCCGTGGGGTCCTCCGAAAAGCTCAGAGCCTGCATGGTGCTGAAACCGGCGGCCGCCAGAGCGTTCACCGTGGCCTCCGCGCCGCCCGCCGCCATGGCGTCGGCGTAGCCGTGGCGGATGAGGCGCATAGCCTCCCCGATGGCGTTGGAGCCGGAGGCGCAGGCGGTGACGGCGGGAAGCGCCGGTCCCTTGAGCTGGAAACGGATCGCCACCAGGGCGGAGGCCATCCCAGCGATCATCATGGGAATGAAGTAGGGGGAGACCTTTCTCGGGCCTTTCTCCATCAGCTTCTTGTGTTCCGCCATGAAGGTGCCGATGCCGCCGATGCCGGTGCCGATGTAGGTCCCCATCCGCTCCGGGGCCACGGTCCCAAGAATGCCGCTGTCCTCCATGGCCTGGCAGGCCGCGGCCATGGCGAACTGGGCGTAGAGGTCCGAGTGGAGGACCTCCAGCTTGTCCATATACTGTCGGGGGTCGAAGCCCCGCACCTCGGCGGCGAGCTTCACCTTGTAGTCGGCAGTGTCGAAACGGGTGATGGGGCCGATGCCGCAGACCCCGTTTTTGACGGCGCTCCAGAAGGTATCCACATCGTTTCCCAGGGGACTCACGACGCCCAGACCGGTAATGACGACCCGCCTCATCCCTCCGCCCCCTTCGCCTCCTCCGCCAGGAGGAACATGGTCTTGCTCTCCAGGGGCAGACGCTTACTAAGGTTCAGGGGCTTCCGGGTCTGCTCGTCGATGAAGCAGTGGACGCTCTTCCCCTCCGCCAGGAGCAGTCCCGTCCCCTGGAGCGTGATGCGGTAGCGGAATTCCAGCCGGACCCCGGTGAAGCGCTCGATCTTCACTTCGATCTCCCCCACGTCCCCGAAGCGGGCCGGGTGCTTGTAGTCGCAGCTTACGCTTACCACCGGCATCAGGATGCCGGTGGCCTCGATCCGGGCGTAGTCCACGCCCCGGAGGCGCATAGTTTCCGTCCGCGCCTCTTCCATCCAGCGGATGTAGTTGGAGTGGTGGACGATGCCCATCCGGTCCGTCTCGTAGTACTGGACCCGGTGCAGGCAGATATCATTCTGGCTCATAGCTTATCCTTCCTTTCGATCCGTGCCGATGGCCCGGAAGCGGCGATAGCGCGCCTCCGTCAGTGTTTCCGGCGACATGGCCTCCAATTCCCGGAGGGCTTCCGTCAGTTTTCCCCGCAGCCGGTGCCAGAAACGCTCCTCACCCAGCCCTTCCTCGGAGATCACCTCGTCGATGAGGCCGCCCCGGAGGGAGTCCCGGGCGGTGAGCTTCAGCACCTCAGCCGCCGTCTCCGCCTTGGAGGCGTCCTTCCAGAGGATGCTTGCGCAGCCCTCCGGGGAGATGACGGAGTAGATGGCGTTTTCCAGCATCCAGACCCGGTCCGCCGCCCCCAGGGCCAGGGCTCCGCCGGAGCCCCCCTCGCCGACGACGATGGAGATCGTAGGGGTCCGAAGGGTCATCATCTCCATCAGGTTTTCCGCGATGGCCTGCCCCTGGCCCCGCTCCTCCGCCCCGATGCCGCAGTAGGCCCCGGAGGTGTCGATGAAGCTGATCACCGGCCTTCGGAACTTCTCCGCCTGCTTCATGAGCCTTAGGGCCTTCCGGTAGCCCTCGGGCTGGGGCGCGCCGAAGGAACGGAGCATCCGCTCCCGGGTGGAGTGGCCCTTTTCGATGCCAATGACGGTGACGGCCCTCTCGCCCAGCCGGGCGAGGCCGCCTACGATGGCCCTGTCATCGGCAAACCGCCGGTCCCCGTGGAGCTCCATAAAGCCGGAGAAGATCCCGGAGATAAAATCCATGGAGGTAGGCCGCCGGGTGCTCCTGGCGGTCTTCACGATCTCATAGGCGCCGCTCACGGCTGTTTCCCCCCTTCGTGCAGATGGAGGAGCTTTGCGATCAGGGCCCGCTGCCCCCTTCGGGGGGCGATGGCGTCCACAAAGCCGTGTTCCAGCATGAATTCCGCCGTCTGAAAGCCCTTGGGCAGGGCTTTCCGGGTGGTCTGCTCCACCACCCGCGCCCCGGCAAAGCCGACGGTGGCCCCCGGTTCCGCCAGGATGATGTCTCCCTCCGAGGCAAAGCTGGCGGTGACACCCCCGGTGGTGGGGTCCGTCAGGACGGAGAGAAAGAAGAGGCCCGCGTCGGAGTGCCGCTTCACCGCCCCGCTGGTCTTGGCCATCTGCATCAGGGAGTAAAGCCCCTCCTGCATCCTGGCCCCGCCGGAGGCGGCGAAGCCTACCACGCTTTTCCGATGCTCCAGGGCGTACTCAAAGAGGCGAGTGAGCTTTTCCCCCACGGCGGTGCCCATGCTTCCCATCATGAAGTAGGGCTCCATCACGTAGAGGCAGCAGTCCTGCCCGCCGACGGAGGCCGTTCCGCAGAGGACGGCTTCCGCCTCCTTGCTGTTCAGCCGGGCGGAGGAGAGCTTCTCCCCGTAGCCGGGGAAGCCGATGGGGTCCAGGCTTGCCACGTCGGTGAACAGCTCCCGCCAGGAGCCGGGGTCCGCCAGATAGCTCAGGCGCTGCCGGGCGGTCATCCGGTAGTGGTGGCCGCAGTCGCAGGTGTTCTGCTGGGCCCAAAGGCGGCTCAGGGGCAGGGAGCGGTGGCAGTTGGGGCAGGTCTTTTCCGGCTCCCCCTCGTCTCCCTGGACGGGGAGGGCGCTTCGCCCCCCGGCCTCCAGCTCGTTTTTGGGCTGGAGCAGAAAGTTCAGGATGCTCACGGCGTCACCTCCAGGAGCGCAGTGTCGTAATTGCCGGATAAAAAGCGGGTATCGTTCAGGAGCCGCAGCTGCTCCTCTATGTTGGTGTCGATGCCCACGATCAGAAGCTCGCAGAGGGCGGAGCGCATCTTCCGCAGCACCTCCTCCCGGCTGCGGGCATAGACGATGAGCTTTCCCAGCAGGGGATCGTAGAAGGGGCTCACCTGGGTGTCCGGCAGAAGGTAGGTATCAAAGCGGACGAAGGGGCCGCCGGGGACGTGGAGGCTCCTGAGCTTCCCTGTGCTCCGGGCGCAGATGCGGCACTCCATGGCACAGCCCTCGAAGCGAAGATCCTCCTGCCCGAAGCGGAGGGGGACCCCCGCCGCCGTCCGGATCTGCCACTTCACCAGGTCCACCCCGGTGAGCATTTCCGTCACCGGATGCTCCACCTGGATGCGGGCATTCATCTCCATGAACCAGAAATGCCCCTCCCGGTCCAGAAGAAATTCCAGGGTGCCCGCGCCCACATAGCCCAGGGCGCGCACGGCCTCCGCCGTGTCCCGGAGCAGCGCGGCCCGCTGCGCACTGCCCACGGCAGGGGAGGGGGATTCCTCAATGAGCTTCTGGTGCCGCCGCTGAACGGAGCAGTCCCGCTCCCCCAGACAGACCACGTTTCCGCTCTCATCCGCCAGGACCTGGACCTCAATGTGCCGGGCGGAGAGGATGCACTTTTCCAGATAGAGCCGCCCGTCCCCGAAGGCCGCCTCGCTCTCCGCCACCGCCAGGGGGTATTCCCGCCGCAGCTCCTCCGGGGAAGGGACGACGCGGATGCCCCGGCCGCCGCCGCCGCAGCAGGCCTTCAGCATCACGGGGTAGCCGATCGCCTCTGCCGAAGTCAGGGCTTCCTCCAGGGAAGAGAGGGCCTCCGTGCCGGGGATGGGACGGAGGGGGGTGCTGCGGAGCAGGGCCTTCAGGCCCGCCTTGTCCTCCAGCCTTTCCATGCAGTCGGCCTCCGGGCCGATGAAGACCACCCCGTTTTTCCGGCATAGCCGGGCAAAGCCGGCGTTCTCCGAGAGAAAGCCGTAGCCGGGGTGGATGGCCTGGGCTCCGGTGATCAGGGCCGCGCTGAGGACCCGCTCCTGGGCAAGATAGCTCTCCGAGGGAGCGGCGGGTCCGACGCAGACGCTCTCGTCCGCCAGTTGGACGTGGAGGGCGTCCCGGTCCGCCTGGGAGTACACCGCCACGGTGGCGATGCCCATCTCCTTGCAGGCCCGGATGACGCGCACGGCGATCTCCCCCCGGTTGGCGATGAGGATCTTTGAGAACATAGCCTGATCTCCCGCTACAGTTTGTTTTCCGTGACGGCGAAGGAGAACTCCGCCTTCACGCAGAGCGTTTCCCCCACATAGCCTTCGCCCTGGGCGAAGAAGAAGGGGCCCTTCCGCCGGGTGACGCGGCACCTGGTCTCGAAGCTGTCCCCCGGGCGGACGGGGCTTTTGAAGCGCACGTTGTTCAGCCCCGTGTACATGGGTAGGCTGCCCTCCGGCAGCTCCCCTTCCAGAAGGACGCAGACGCTCTGGGCAAGGATCTCGCAGAGGATGACCCCGGGCACCACCGGCACGCCGGGAAAGTGGCCCTGAAGGAACCACTCGTCCCCCCGGATGGTCAGTTTCCCTCTGGCTTCCTCGCCCTCCCGCTCCGCCTCATCCAGGAGGAGCATGCCCTCCCGGTGGGGGAGGATACGCATGAGCTCTTCCCTCTTCATGCCCCGGCCCTCAGCTGGAAGAGGGGGGAGCCGTACTCCACCACCTGGCCGTTCTGGGCACAGACCCGGGTGATGACCCCGTCCTCCTCCGCGGTGATCTCGTTCATCAGCTTCATGGCCTCGATGATGCAGAGGGTGTCCCCCTTCTTCACCTGGCTTCCCACGGTTACGTAGGGGTCGGCGTTCTCCGCCGGGGCGGCGTAGAAGACCCCCACCATGGGGGAGGTGACCGCCCCCTCCGGGGGAAGCACGGGCGCTTCCTCCGCCGGGACGGGCGCTTCCGCGGGCTTCGACGGGGCGGCGCTGTGCTCCCTCTCCAGGCGGACCACCCGGTCCCCCTCGGTGATCTCCAGCCCCGTCAGGTCCATCTCACGCATGAGCTGGGCGTATCTGCGAATGTTCTCTTCGTTCACAGTCTTCCTACCTCCTTACATGGCGATGCCGCCGTCCACCCGGAGCACCTCGCCGGTGATGTACCCTGCCTCCAGCAGGAAGACCACCGCCTGGGCGACCTCCTCCGGCGTTCCCACACGGCCCAGGGGGATCGTTTTCAAGAGCTCCTCCCGGTCGAGGGGCAGGGCCCGGGTCATGTCCGTGTCGATGAAGCCGGGGGCCACGGCGTTGCAGGTGATCCCTCGGGAGGCCAGCTCTCTGGCCACCGTCTTGGTGAGACCGATGAGCCCCGCCTTGGAGGCGGCGTAGTTCCCCTGGCCTGGATTCCCCATGAGCCCTGCCACGGAGCTGAGGTTCACGATGGCCCCCCGCTTCTGCCGCAGGAAGAGGGGCGCGCAGTGGCGGATCATGTGGAAGGCCCCCTTGAGGTTCACGTCCAGCACCGCGTCGAAGTCCGCCTCCGACATGGTGAGGATCAGCCCGTCCCGGGTGATCCCGGCGTTGTTCACCAGCAGGTCCACCCCTCCGAAGTCCTTCTTCACCTGACCCACCAGCTCCTTTGCCGCCTGGAAGTCAGCCACGTCGCAGAGATAGCTTTTGGAGCGCACTCCCAGGGAGCGGCACTCCGCGCTCACCGCCTCTGCCAGATCTATCTTCCCGGCGCAGACCAGGGCCGTGTCCGCCCCCAGGGAACTGAGCTTCCGGGCCACGGCGGCGCCGATGCCCCGGGAGGCCCCGGTGATGATGGCGGTCTTTCCGTTCAGCATGGCAGTACCTCCTTGAGCAGTGTTTCCAGGTCCTCCGCCGCGGCGGCGCCGAAGCAGCGAAGGGCCGGGTCCGTTTTCTGAATGAGAGAGCAAAGGGTCCTTCCCGGCCCCAGCTCCACGAAGGTGTCCGCCCCGGCGGCGGCCATGTTCCGAACGGTGGTTTCCCAGAGCACCGGATGGTCCATCTGCAGCCCCAAGGTCCCCTTCAGGTCCGGGCCGTAGGGTGCGCCGGTGGGGTTTGCGTAGAGGGGGATGGCGGGCGCTTCCAGGGGGCAGCGCTCCAGCTCCTCCCGGAAGGCAGCTGCGGCTTCGCCCATAAAGGGGCTGTGGAAGGCGCCGCTGACCTTCAGGGGCACTCCTCGCCCTCCGGCGGCCTTTACCGCCTTCAGAAAGTCCTCCATCTCCTCCGCGGCCCCGGAGACCGCGATCTGCCCCGGACAGTTGTAGTTTACGGGATAGACCTCCCGATACTTGGCGCAGAGGGCCTCCACCGCCTCCTTATCCAGCCGCAGGACGGCGGCCATGGAGGTCTTTCTCGCTTCCGAGGCAGCCTGCATCAGCTCGCCCCGGCGCATGACCAGCCGAAGGCCGGCTTCAAAGCCCGCCGCGCCGGAATAACAGAGGGCGGAGAGCTCCCCCAGGGAGAAGCCCGCAGCCATGTCCCCCCGCAGCCCCGCTTCCGTGAGGGCGGCGGCAGCGGCCAGCTCCACCGTGTAGAGGCAGGGCTGGGTGTTCTTCGTCTCCTTCAGCTCTTCTTCCGTGCCCTCGAAGCACTGCCGGCTCGTGCCGGGACGCACTGCGTCCGCCCGGCAGAAGATGTCCCGGGCGGCGGGGGAGACCTCATAGAGAGAGCGGCCCATGCCGGGGGCCTGGGCCCCCTGTCCGGCGAAAACAAAGGCTATTTTACCCATTGCCCCGCCTCCCGCAGCAGCGGCTCCGCCTCCGCCATCACTTCCCGGATGATCTCGGCGGCAGGCTGCACCTTCTTTACCATGGCAGCCGCCTGTCCGGCCAGGAAACAGCCCCGCTGCCCGTCTCCCTCCTGCACTGCCCGGCGGTAGGCGTCCGCGGCCTGCCCGGCCAGCTCCTCGTCGGTGATGCCGCTGAATTCCAGCTTGGCGTACTCCCGGGAGAAGGGAGTGCGCAGGCTGCGGACCGGGTGTCCCAGCCGCTTTCCGGTGACCATGGTGCTGAGGTCCCCAGCTTTCAGGATCTTTTCCCGATAGGCGGGATGGATGGTGCATTCCTCCGCACTGAGAAAGCGGGTGCCCATCTGCACCCCGCAGGCCCCCAGCATGAAGGCCGCCGCCACGCCCCGTCCGTCGGCGATGCCCCCGGCGGCGATGACCGGGAGGGTGGTGGCGTCCCGCACCAGGGGCGTCAGCACCATGGTGGTGAGCTCGCCCACGTGGCCGCCGCTCTCGCCTCCCTCGGCGATGAGAGCCGAGGCCCCCAGCCGGGTCATGAGCTTGGCCATGGAAACGGAGGGGACCACGGGGATCACCCGGACCCCTGCCTCCTTCCACATGGCCATGTAAGGGGAGGGATTCCCCGCCCCGGTGGTCACCACGGCCACCTTTTCCTCCGCCGCCAGCTGGGCCACCTCGGCGGCGTGGGGACTCATGAGCATGATGTTCAGACCGAAGGGCTTCTCCGTCC
The DNA here is from genome assembly GCA_017535635.1 of Oscillospiraceae bacterium. Taxonomy (GTDB): domain Bacteria; phylum Bacillota; class Clostridia; order Oscillospirales; family Oscillospiraceae; genus UBA1774. Next base: position 121,316 of record JAFXTU010000022.1, on the reverse strand, counting down.
GGCTGCGGGCGATCTGCAGCTCCTTCCGCACCCGCTCCGCCGAGGCGTTCCCGGCGGCCACGATGCCCAGGCCGCCCCCTTCGGAGACGGCTGCCGCCAGGACCCCGTCCGCGATCCAGGCCATTCCGCCCTGGAAGACCGGGTACTGGATCCCCAGCAGCTCACAGAGGGGGGAGCGGATCATTTCCCCTGCTCCTCCAGTTTCCGCTCGATGAAAGCGGTCAGCTCACCCACGGTCTCCACCTTTTCGTCCAGCTCGATCTCCGCGCCGATCCGGTCCTCCAGATCCATGAGCATTTCCACCGTGTCCAGGGAATCGATGCCCAATTCCGCAAAGCTGGTCTCCGGGGTGATGCTCTCCACTTCGATCTCGTTCCGGTCCGCGATGAGTTCCGCGATCGCCTGAAATACCATGATGATACCTCCCGATGATATGAAGCGCACCGGTGTGCGCCTGTGATCCGATCGGTGGTGGCGCTTTGCCTCCAACCTAATCTTAAAGATTATTATAAATCAGCGTAAGAATTAAGTCAATAGAGCTTCTGCACAATATGAACTAGAAAATAGAATTATATTTGTAGAAGGGAGGGAAAAGCGGGCGAAAAAACAGCCCCGCGCGCCAATCGGCGCACGGGGCAGCAAAGCGGCTTCCGGTGGATTACTCGTCCAGCTTCAGCACCGCCATGAAGGCCTCCTGGGGGACGGTGACGGAGCCCAGGGAGCGCATCTTCTTCTTGCCCTCCTTCTGCTTTTCCAGCAGCTTCTTCTTCCGGGTGATATCGCCGCCGTAGCACTTGGCCAGCACGTCCTTCCGCAGGGCCTTGATGGTCTCCCGGGCGATGATCTTGCCGCCGATGGCGGCCTGCACCGGCACCTCAAAGAGCTGCCGGGGGATGTTGTCCTTCAGCTTCTCGCAGATGCGCCGGGCCCTTGGGTAGGCCTTGTCCTTGTGGACGATAAAGCTCAGGGCGTCCACCACCTCGCCGTTCAGAAGAATGTCCAGCTTCACCAGCTCGCTCTGCCGGTAGCTCTCCAGTTCATAGTCCAGGGAGGCGTAGCCCTTGGTTCGGGATTTCAGGGCGTCGAAGAAATCGTAGATGATCTCGTTCAGGGGCAGGTGGTAATGGAGCTCCACCCGGTCCTTCCCCTGGTAGACCAGGTCCTTGTACTCCCCACGCCGGTCCTGGCACAGGTCCATGATGTTTCCCACGTATTCCTGGGGAGTCATGATGGCGGCGGCCACGTAGGGCTCCTCGGCGTACTCGATGAGGCTGGGGTCCGGGTAGTTCAGGGGGTTGTCGATGGTCTCCACCGTCCCGTCCGTCCGCTTCACCTTGATGATGACGCTGGGAGCCGTGGTGATCAGGTCCAGGTTGTACTCCCGCTCCAGCCGCTCGGTGATGACCTCCATGTGTAATAGGCCCAAAAAGCCGCAGCGGAAGCCGAAGCCCAGGGCGGCGGAGGACTCCGGCTCAAAACTCAGGGCTGCGTCGTTCAGCTTTAATTTGTCCAGGGCGTCCCGCAGGTCCGGATACCGGGCCCCGTCGGCGGGATAGATGCCGGAGTAGACCATGGGCTGGGCCGGGCGGTAGCCGGGGAGGGGCTCGGCGGTGGGATTCTCCACCCCGGTGATGGTGTCGCCGGGCTGGGTGTCCGCCACGTTCTTGATGCTGGCGGTGAAGTAGCCTACGTCCCCGGCGCAGAGTTCCTCGCAGGGCTGGAGGCTCAGGGCCCCCATGTGGCCCACCTCCACCACCCGGTACTCCGCCCCGGAGGCCATGAGACGCACGTCCATCCCGGGCCGGATGGTCCCCTCCCGGATGCGCATGTAGACGATGACCCCCACAAAGGGATCGTACTGGCTGTCGAAGACCAGGGCCTTCAGGGGCGCCTTCGGGTCCCCCTCGGGCGCGGGGACCCCCCGGATGATCTCCCGGAAGACCCCTTCGATGTTCAGCCCCAGCCTCGCGGAGATCTCCGGGGCGTCCATGGCTGGGATGCCGATCACATCCTCGATGTCTGCCTTCACCTTCTGCGGGTCCGCGCCGGGAAGGTCGATCTTGTTCAGCACCGGGAGGATCTCCAGATCGTTGTCCAGGGCCAGGTAGGCGTTCCCCAGGGTCTGGGCCTCGATGCCCTGTCGTGCGTCCACCACCAGCAGGGCCCCTTCGCAGGCGGCCAGGCTCCGGCTCACCTCGTAATTGAAGTCCACGTGGCCCGGGGTGTCGATGAGGTTCAGCCGGTACTTTTCCCCGTCTTCGTCCGTGTAATCCAGGCTCACGGCCCTGGCCTTGATGGTGATGCCCCGCTCCTTCTCCAGGTCCATGTTGTCCAGGATCTGGGCCTCCATGTCCCGGGGACTCACCGCGTGGCAGGCTTCCAAAAGCCGGTCGGCCAGGGTGCTCTTGCCGTGGTCGATGTGGGCGATGATGGAGAAGTTTCGTATTTTGGACTGGTCGAACATCTTCCTATGGTTCCTTTCTCAAATGCGCGCTGCTACCATTCCTCCCGGAGAGAGAGCAGCAGCTCTTCCGCCTGCTTCCGCACCGCCTCCGGGACGGCGAAGGATATTCCCGCCTCCCGCTCCTCGGTGAGGGCACGGCTCAGGCGAAGCCCCAGGGCCGCCGAGGAGAGGGGCTGGGTGAGCTCCGCCGGGAGCTGGAATTCGCTCTCCCCGTCAAAGGGCCGCAGGAGGGCATAGCTGAGGACGCTCACCACTTCCTCCCAGTCCCCGGCCCGATCGTCCCCGGCATTCCGCAGCCCTTCGATCAGAGCCAGCAGGGCGGCGGCCCCCTTTTCCGTCAGCCGCTCCAGAGCGGGGGAGGAGGCTTCGGCGGCGAAGGAGGCGCGGACGGGGCTTCGCCCCAGCAGATAGTCCGCCGAGACGCCGTAGTAACGGCAGGCCGCGTCCACGAAGGAGAGGCCCGGCTCCCGCAGTCCGTTTTCGTAGTGGCTCAGCAGGGCCTGGGAGATGTGAAGCGCCGAGGCAGCGGTACGCTGGTTCAGCCGCCGCTCCTTCCGGAGCCGGCACAGGATCTGGGGAAAGGTCTCCGCCATGCCGCGATCCTCCTTGTCTGTAAAGTGATTACAATGGGTAGTATACCGGAGATGAGAAGATTTGTAAACCGCCTTTTGCGACCCGGCCGCAGAAATAATCCTTGTAGTTTCCCTTCCGCTATGGTAAACTGTTTGCTCAGGGATTCTGTTTCTGAACAGGAGAATGAACCCTTTCCGCAGAAAGGAGTATTTCATATGGTGAAGATCAACACCGAGGAGGGCGCCATCCGCATTTCCGGCGAGGTGTTTACCACGCTGGCCGGAGCGGCGGCCACCAGCTGCTTCGGGGTCCGGGGCATGGCGAAAAGATCCGCCAGCGACGGCCTGGTGCACCTGCTGAAACGGGAGGCCATGGGGAAGGGCGTCCGCGTGAGCTTTCACGAGGAGGAGAGCGCCATCTCCATCGAGCTGCACATCATCGTCAACACCGGCGTGAACATCCCCGCCATCTGCGACGCCATCGGCTCGGCAGTCCGCTATAAGGTCACCCAGGCCACCGGCGTGAAGGTCCTGGGCGTGAACGTCTATGTGGATTCCGTGATGCCGGAATGAGACGGAGGGGCGAGAAATGACAGAGAGAATCACCGCGCAGCTCTTCCGGGACATGGTGGTCCACGCGGCCGCCTCCGTGGACGCCCGGAAGCAGGATATCAACGAGCTGAACGTGTTTCCGGTCCCCGACGGGGATACCGGCACCAATATGAGCATGACCCTGAACGCCGCCGCCCAGGAGCTGGACCGGAAGGAGTCGAAAAGCCTGGGAGAGGCGGCCGAGCGCACCGCCTCCGCTATGCTGCGGGGGGCCAGAGGCAATTCCGGGGTCATCACCAGCCTCCTTTTCCGGGGCATCTCCCGCACCCTGAAGGAGAAGCGGGAGGCCACGGCGGCGGAGTTTGCCGCCGCCATGAACGAGGGCGTCAGCTCCGCCTACAAGGCGGTGATGAAGCCTACCGAGGGCACGATCCTCACCGTGTCCCGCCTGGCCTCTGCCGCCGCAGTGGAGGCGGCCAGGAAGGAGAAGGACCTGGAGGCCGTCCTGATGAGGGCAGAGCTGGCCGGCCAGGAAGCTCTGGAGAACACCCAGGAGCTGAACCCCGTGCTGAAAAAGGCCGGAGTGGTGGATGCCGGGGGCGTGGGCTATATGGAGATCCTCCGTTCCTTCCTTCGGGTCCTCCGGGGCGAGGCAAACGAGCCGGTCCGCGCCCAGGTCTCCCAGGAAGCGGGCGAGGGCGTCTCCTCCGTTTTTGCCCAGTTCGATACCGAGGCGGACATCCGCTTCCCCTACTGCACGGAGTTCATCGTGGCCAAGGAGAACGACAAGTCCGTGGAGCTGCTGCGCAGCTACCTGGCGTCCATCGGCGACAGCGCCGTGGTGCTGGACGACGAGGAGCTCATCAAGGTCCACGTCCACTCCGACCGGCCCGGCGAAGTCCTCACCGAGGCCCTGACCTATGGTTCCCTCCAGACGGTGAAGGTGGAGAACATGCGTCTGCAGCACTCCGCCAAGCTGGAGGAGGCCCAGCCGGAGGGGAAAACCCACGCGGCCCCGCCTCCCGCCCCGAAGCCGGAGCCCAAGGCTCCCAGCAAGAAGCTGGGCATCGTCTCCATCTACGCCGGGGACGGGCTGGCGGACCTTTTCCGGGAGCTGGGGGCGGATGAGATCGTCTCCGGCGGCCAGACTATGAACCCCTCCACCGAGGACATCCTGGAGGCGGTGGAGGCCACCGGCGGGGAAACGGTGCTGGTCCTTCCCAACAACAAGAACATCATCCTGGCTGCCCAGCAGAGCGTGGGCCTCACGGAGCAAAAGGTCATCGTCATCCCTACGACTACGGTGCCCCAGGGGGTCTCTGCCATGCTGGCCCTGGACCCGGAGGCCGAGCCGGAGGAGATCGAGCAGGCCATGAACGCTGCGACAGGGAACGTAAAGAGCTTTTCCGTCACCTACGCCGCCCGGGATTCCAGCTTCGACGGCCGGGAGATCCACGAGGGGGAGTATTTGGCCCTCCAGGACGGAAAGCTGCTGGGAAACGTCCCGGACAAGGCTTCTCTCATCGAAACCCTCTCCAAAGCCCTGGCGGAGACCGGGGCGGAGTTCGTCAGCATCTTCTACGGCGAGGACGTGTCCGAAGAAGAGGCGGAGGAGTTCTCCCAGGCCATCGGGAAGAGCATGCCCGACGCGGAGCTCTCTCTCGTCTCCGGCGGCCAGCCGGTGTACTATTACCTCATTTCCGCGGAATAAAGATATAGGGAAGTAACGCTGCGCCTTTCCGAAGGCGCTGAAAGGGGAACGAACTTGGCGGAACGGAAAAAAGAGAGCTTCGTGACCGGCGCGGCGGTGCTGACGGCCAGCACGATCATCATCAAGATCCTGGGCGCGGTCTTCAAGATCCCCCTGTCGAACATCATCGGCGTCTCCGCCATGGGGGACTTCGGCATCGCCTACAACATCTACGCCCTGCTGCTGACCATCTCCACCGCGGGCCTGCCCGTGGCCCTGAGCCGGATGGTCTCCGCCTCGGACGTGCTGGGGCATCGGAACCAGGTGAAGCGCACCTTCCGGGTCGCCTGGGGCGCCTTCTTCGTCATGGGGCTCCTCAGCACTCTTTTCATGCTCCTCTTCCACCGGCAGCTGGCGGAGTTCATGGGCTCCCCCGAGGCGGCCCCCGCCATCGCGGTGCTGGCGCCCAGTCTCCTCTGCGTCTGCCTCATGTCCGCCTACCGGGGCTATACCCAGGGCCTGGGGAACATGGTCCCCACCAGCGTCTCCCAGATCATCGAGACCCTGTGCAAGGTCCTCTTCGGCCTCTCTGCCGCCTGGCTCCTCATTCGGGCGGGCCGGGGGGGCAGCGCCGGGGCCGCCGGGGGCATCTTCGGCGTCACCGTGGGCACGGTGCTGGGCCTTGTGTATATCTTCTTCGCCTCCAAGCGGCTGGACCGGCGGGCAAATGCCCCCACGGGGCAGCCGGACGTGCCGGAGAGCGTGGGGAGGACGCTGAAAAGCCTCATCACCATCGGCATCCCCATCATCATCGGCTCCTGTGTGCTGAACCTGGTGGCCCTGGTGGACACCAAGATGATCTACGGCCGTCTGCAGAATGCCCTGGGCTATTCCTACGAGACGGCGAAGGCCCTCTACGGCACCTATTTCAACACCCAGACCCTCTATAATCTCCCCTCCGCCTTCGCGGTGCCCATGGTGACCAGCGCCATCCCCGCCATCGCGGCCTATGTGGCGCAAAGGAAAAACCGGGACGCTGCCCAGGTCCTGGGGGCCTCCCTGAAGCTCATGAATCTGCTGGCCATGCCCATGGCCGTGGGGATGGGGGTCCTGGCGGCGCCCATCATGGGCGGCCTCTACGGGGATACGGACCCGGCGGCGGGCTCCATCCTCTCCATCCTCAGCGCGGCGGGCTGGGGCGTCTGCATCATGATGGTCACCAACGCCATCCTCCAGGCCTACGGCCACGAGCGGCTGCCCATTATCAGCATCGCCGTGGGCGGCGTCTGCAAGGTGGCGGTGAGCTACGTCCTCCTGGGAATTCCCGCCGTGGGCATCCTGGGGGCGCCTCTGGGCAATCTCGCCTGCTACGGCGTGATCTGCGTCCTGAACCTCATCTTCATCCGCCGGAAGGCCCCCGACTGCCCGCCTCTCCTGCCCCTGTTCATCCGGCCTCTCCTGGCCTCGGCCCTTATGGGGGGCTGCGCCTGGGGCGTCCACGCCCTGCTGCGCATCGCCTTTGCCCGCCTGGGGCTCTTCCAGTCCGGGCGGCTGGAGTTCCTGGCCCCGGCGGCGGTGGCCATCGCCGTGGGCGTGGTCCTCTACCTGGTCTTTGTGGTGGTGCTGCGGGCCATTACAAAGGAGGAGCTGGAGCTGGTTCCCAAGGGGGACAAGCTGGGCAGGCTCCTGCGCGTCCGCTGACCGTCTGTTTTTGCGAAAGAGGAAAGTATGCGACTGGATAAGTATCTGAAGGTCTCCCGCCTTATCAAGCGGCGGACCGTGGCCAACGAGGCCTGCGACGCGGAGCGTGTCTCCGTCAACGGAAGGCCCGCCCGGGCCTCCTACGAGGTCAAGGTAGGGGATATCATCGAGATCCGCTTCGGGGAAAAGCTCCTGAAGGTGAGGGTGGCGGCAGTGAAGGAGAACGCCGGGAAGGGCGAGGCCGCCGCCATGTACCAGGAACTGCGCTGAGCGCTTTGGAACTGAGGAAGGAGGCGGGAGACCGTGGAGGAAAACACCGCGCCGGAGGGCCGCTGGGGGGAAAAGCTGCACTGGCTGGAAAACGTCTTCTGGTATCACTATAAGTGGTACTACTTCGCCGCCGTCTTTCTGGCGGTCTTTGTCATCGCCTCTGTTGTTTCCCTGCTTACCCGGGTAAACTGGGACTGGACGGTGCGCTACGTCCACGCCGGGGCTTCCGACCCCGCCGCCGTCAGCGCCCTGAAAAAGCAGTTCACCGCCCTGTGCACCGACGAGAGCGGGAACGGGAGAGTGCAGGTCCGGGTCCTGGAGAGCTGCGACGTGGGGGATCCCGGGCGGCGTGACATCCTGGGTCTGCTGCTGGACTCGGAAAACATCATCTACGTCCTGGACGGGGAGAGCTTCGCTTTGTATGACTCCCTGGGGTACTTCCCGGTTTCCGTCCCCATGGAGGGCGGGCTGATTGCCTGTGTCCACAGCGCCGACGTGACGCCCTTCACCATCGAGGAGTACGGGGGCTATGGCTACACCCAGGAGCAGATCGACGAATCCAACGCCTGGATGGCCGAGCAGCACGAGCTTAAAGTCCAGACGGCGGAAGGGATCATCCGAAAACTGAACTAGAAATCAGAGCATATCGTTATCCCCCTCCGGGCGCAGCCCGGAGGGGGAGATTTTTTGCCCTATTCACCCGAGCGACAAACCCTCGTAACCAAAATCGGAGCCCAGCAAAGCGGGTCCGATTTGGAGAGGAGGAGCCGGGGGAATCATGGCGGTATACGCGCTTGCGCGGATACTGCCTATTCACCCGAGCTCCGACGATATCTCTGCTCGGCCTGGGCGTCCAGCAGCTCGCCGATGAGCTGGTTGGAGAGAAGGAAGCCCTTGGGGGTGAAGCGCCAGCGGCTGCCGACTTCCCTCGCCAGTCCCAGCTTGAAGTAGCCCTGCAGCAGGGCTTCCAGGGGCGCGAAGGGGGCCCGGTAGCGCCGCTCGTACTCCCCGGCGGAGATGCCCCGGACCGTCCGCAGCCCAAGCATGAGATACTCCGCCGCCCGCTCCTGGAGGGAGATGTCCTCCTGCTCGCTGAGAAGGCCGCCGCCTTCCTCCACAGCCCGGATGTAGCCCTCCGGGTCCGGAAGGCAGGTGAAGCGCTGGGAGCCGATGCCGGAGGCGGCGGAGGCCCCCACGCCCAGATAGTCCTCCAGCAGCCAGTATTTCAGGTTGTGCCGGGAAGCATAGCCACGCCGGGCAAAGTTGGAGATCTCGTACTGCCTCAGCCCCGCCCCGGCCAGGAATTCCACGGCGTAGAGGTACATGTCCGCCTGGAGGTCGTCGTCCGGGATGTCCGGAGAAGCCCGGTACTGCCAGAGGGGGGTCCCCTCCTCGATCTTCAGGCCGTAGCAGCTCAGGTGCGTCGGCCCCAGGTCGACGGCCCGCCTCAGGGTCTCCGTCCAGTCCTCCCGGCTCTGGGCGGGGAGGCCGTAGATGAGGTCCAGGCTGATGTTCTCAAAGCCTGCCTCCCGGGCATGCTTCACCGCCCCCTCCACCTGGGCCCAGGTGTGGCGGCGGCCCAGAAAGCGGAGAATGGCGTCGTTGGCGCTCTGGGCGCCGATGGAGACGCGGTTGAAGCCCGCCCGCCGCAGCCGACGGATGGCCGGGGCGGTGACGCTGTCCGGGTTCGCCTCCAGGGTGATCTCGGCGTCTTCCGCCAGACGCCAGTTTTTGCGGATCTCACCCATCAGCTCGCAGAGATTTCCGGCCCCGTACCAGCTGGGTGTGCCGCCGCCGAAGTACACCGTGTCCAAGTCTCTGGTCTCAAAGCGGGGCGCAGCCTCCCGCAGGTGCTTTTTCAGGGCCCTCTGGTAGCGGGGAATCAGGTCCCGCCGGTCCGCCGTGGAGCAGAAGTCGCAGTAGGCGCAGCGGCTGGCGCAGAAGGGGAGATGCAGATAGAGCCCCAGGGGCTTTTCTTTTTTTGCTTTTCCGGCCAAGGCCGCGCCTCCTCTCTCAGGAAAGCAAGTACAGAAATCCGAAATCCACCATACTGTAAATATTTAGAGAAACCTCCAGGAGCAGATCATCGGCATATTCAATGATCGAACTGATCGCCTCCCGGGCCATATCCTCCATCAGAGAACGGTCCGCCGAACCTTCCGTGCCGGAAAAATGGAATGGGGACTGTGGTTCATACTCAGGGGCGCAGATGTATCCGAAGCCAGAAAATACCTCAACTTCTTCTTCGTCATAATAATAATCTACATAGAACTCCTGATTGTCTGGATTCAGAAACAGGTAGGTATAAGTGGAAAAACCGTCGTTCTCTTCAATGAGAAACACCAACAATTCTTCGTATTCTTCATCGTAGTATATACCTTTTATCTCCGAAGTGCCATCCGGAAGAGAGCTGCTCTCGTAGTATTCTTTGTAACCGACCTGGGGTTTTATATAGTTTTGGAAGAGCCAGTCCTTCAGCTCGTCAAAGGCATCCCGCTGGAAATCGGAAAGGTACTCCGCGCCTGTGGTGGTTTCCCCTTCTGCAGCTCCGGGTGTAAAGGTATAGTAAAACTCATAGTCCGTCAGGAGGGAGCTTGAAAGGTAGAGAGAATCGGAGAAAAGATAGATTTCGTAGACTCCCGCCCTGTCCAGCGGAACGCTCAGATACCGCATTGCCGATCCGTAGACGGATTCATAGCAGTCAGAATGGATGAGCTCTTCGCTGCTGCCGTCTGTGTGATAAGCGTTCAGGCACAGATCCTTGACCTGCGCAATGGAGGATTCGGAATACAGGAAGATCTCCAGGAGCCCGGGCGTATTGCAGTACGCAAGAAACACATCCACATCTCCGCCGACGATGTCACCGCTCATGGTGACGCCGTTGTACAGTTCCTGAGCGTCATTAGGGGTATCGTTTGGTTCGGATTCAGACTCTCTGGACAGAAACATGCCGGGGCTGCTCAGAAAGTCCCGGTTTGCAAGGTAATCGGCATATTCCTCCATGGAGAACAAGCCGATCTCTTCCTCCGCGGGGCGGAGCTTGGACACCTCCGGAAGGCGGCTGGCGGGCACCGCAAAATTCAGGCTTTGGCCGGAAGCGAGCCCCAGAGTGGTGATGCCGATGGCCTCGCCCCTGGAATTGATCAGGGCGCCGCCGCTGCTGCCGTGAGAAATGGGCGTCGTGACCTGTATCATGCCGCCCAGTTCCTCCCTTCCGGGATTGGAGATGATCCCGTCGGAGATGGTATTGGTCAGGCCCTGGGGATTTCCGATGGCATAGGCCCGCTCTCCCGCGGCAGCGGCGGAGGAGTCCCCGAGCTTCAGAACGGGAAAATCGGAACCCTGGACCTTGAGGATGGCAAAGTCAGCCTCCACGTCGAAGTACAGGAGCCCGGCGACCTCACATTCCCGCCCGTCCGCGAGGATGACCCTGGCGCTCAGGGCGTTCTCAAGGACGTGACAGTTCGTGACGGCGTAGCCGCTTTCCTCAATAAAAAAGCCGCTGCCGCCGGCATACAGAAAACCGTCCGCGTCATAGGTGACGATATAGAATACGGCGGGGGAGCAGAGCTCAAAAATCTCCTGCGCGGTCAATTCTTTGCCGGAAGCCGGAGCGGCGCTGAGGGCGGATGGGTCATAGTGCTGCCGGAATGCCTGGTCAGAAAAGACACCGGCGTCCGTCAGCTTCTGCGCCAAGGTCTGAGAACTGCCCTTCAGAAGGGCGTTCAGGGCGGCATAGGAGATGGATACCACATCCGCCCTCCAGAACTCCGTTGTATCCACCCGGTCCGGCAGGATCCCCACGCTTTTGGCCAGGGAAAAGGGCTGGTCCCAGATGAAGTCCCCGCCCTTCGCGTCCGAATACCCCAGGGCCCGCAGCACAAAGGTCAGGTAGGTGGCGGCCCCGGCGGCGCTCAAACCGAATTCCGTTTTGGAAATGCCGTTGGTCAGACCGCTGGAATACGCGTAACCTACATAGAGATCCGCCCACTTCGGCACATCGGTAAAAGGGTGACTCCAATTCCCGGAGAGAGCTTCCTGCTCCTTCCCCAGGATGCGGATCAGCATAACCAGAGCTTCCAGCCGTGTGGGCGCCCGCTCCAGGTCGAAATCGGTGTCAGAGACCCCGCGAAAAAGTCCCAGCGCCTTCAGCTCTCCCGCCAGCTTTTCTTCTGTGGAGACATCCCGCGCCGTCAGCCCCCTTCCCGGAAGGAGACCGAAGCAGAGGAAGAGGCATAAAAGAATGGCGATGACCTGCCGCTTTTTCATGGGGGGACCTCCTCTACATAATAACCTGATGATACCAATTATAGTAACATCTTGGCCTCCGGATTGCAACCTTTGAAGCCGGTGGGACGAACGCAACGGACAAGTGCTTGACAGAACCGATCCCGGGTCGGCATTGTGAAAAAAGGAATCAAGCAGCGGGCAAAAAGACTTGACAAATCTGGTCTAATGAATTAAACTAGCGATAAGTTTAATCAATTAGACCAAGGGAGCTGCGCTTATGGAGCCGAAACGACTGAGCTACGGAGAGACCCGCTTTCTGGACATCATCTGGGATTCGGAGCCGGTCCCCTCGGGGAAGCTGGTGGAGCTATGCCTGGAAAAGCTGGGCTGGAAGAAATCCACTACCTATACCCGTCTCCGGCTGCTGGAGGAGAAGGGCTATGTGAAAAATGAAAACTCTGTGGTGACTGCCCTGCTGTCCCGGGAAGAGGCCAGGGCCTTCGAAAGCGCCTGGGTGGTGAACGAAACCTTCGGCGGATCCCTGCCCATCTTTCTGGCCTCTTTCCTGGGGGGCGGGCGGAAGCTGACGGAGGAAGAGGCGGAGGAACTGAAAAGGCTCATCGACGAGCATCGGGAGAACTAGGATGGAAGCGGTCTTTCTCCGGCTCCTGAATATGAGCCTTTCCGCCGCCGTGGTGATTATCCTGGTGATCTTGGCGCGGCTGTGTCTCCGGCGGGCTCCGAAGAAATGGTCCTATCTCCTTTGGGCCGCCCCGGCCTTTCGGCTGCTCTGCCCCGTGAGCTTCCGGGCGTTTTTCAGCGTCTTCCGGCTGCGGCCTCCCGCGAGGGGGAGCGAAAGCGCCGCCGAGCTCACCTACGTCCCCCGGCCCGCCGCCGCGCCCTTCGTCGTGCAGAGTTCCGGGACGGCGCCTCTCCCCTCCGCGGTAGCGCCGGCGGTCCCCGCCGCTGCCGCCCAAAGCACCGGGGTCTCTCTGATCAATATTGCCATCGTCCTCTGGTGCCTGGGGGCTGCGGCGCTGGTGATCTATGCCTTCGTGTCCTCGCTGCGGATGAAAGAGCGGCTGGCCGACGCGGTCCTCCTGGAAGGGAACGTCTATGAGACGGACCGGATCGACGCGCCCTTTCTTTTGGGCCTATGGCGTCCCCGCATTTACCTTCCCGCCGGGCTCAGCGGGGAGCGGCTGCGCTATGTCCTCAGTCATGAACGGATCCACCTCCGGCGGCGGGACCATTGGATCAAGCTCCTGGCCTTCCTTCTTCTGACGGTCCACTGGTTCAATCCCCTGGTGTGGCTGGCCTTCTTCCTCCTGAGCCGGGACATGGAGATGAGCTGCGACGAAAAGGTCCTGGCGGAGGAGGGAAGCAGCGTAGGGGAGTACAGCCGCTCTCTTCTCTCCTTCGCCGCGCCCCGGCGCTTTCCCCTGGGACCCTTGGCTTTCGGGGAGACGGGCGTAAAAGAGCGCATTCGGAATGCCCTCCGCTGGAAAAAGCCCCGGACCTGGGTCACCCTGGCGGCCCTTCTCCTGGTAATCGTCGTGACGGCGGCCTGCGCCGCGGATCCCCCGAAGGAGGCCACAGTAGAGGAAACGATCCAGGGGAGCATGAAGACCTACAACAAAATGAGCGACGGGAGTTGGAGCTGGGAGGGCCATTCCTATGCCCACCGGCTGGAGATTCGCGGGCGGATGCCCAATGCCGCCGCAGATTCCACCTTCGTCTATCTCTCCAACCGTCCCATCACCTTTGAGCAGGCCTGGAAAGCCGCGGGCTTCAGCAGCAATACAGAGGACTATTTCTCCCCGGAGGAGGCGGTGCTGGTGGATATGTCCGCCGGAGAGGACCCCGGCTCCCCGGGGGAGGAGAGGCCCGAGCTGCCCGGCTTTTCCGCACTGATCCCCAACGGTCCGGCGGCGGAGGACAACAGTGAGCTTTTGTCCCTCCTGGCCGCGCTGAAACCGGAGGACATTCATAATATCTTCGCCACCGGCGCTCAGGTCCTGACGCCGGAGACCCTGGCCCCGGCCCTGAACAGGGCTTCGGGCAGCGTCCGGGAACGGATGCCGGAGCCGGACGACCTGTACCTCGTCTGGTCGGCAGACGTATTCCTGTCCGGCAGTCCGGAAAGCTTCAGCTCCAGGGACGAGCAGCTCTGGCTTCAGGCGGGCCTGACGGAGAACCTGCTCCGCATCCGCTGGCAGGACGGAGAAGGGGAGCTCCGGGAAGTCTGGCTGGAGGATGAAGGGCTCTACCGCCTCCTGCGGGATCCCCGCCGCTGGGAGGGGAGCATCGACCCTGACGCCTGGGAGAAATACGGCTACCTTCTGGAATGGCGGGCCCAGGCGGATGTGGAGAACTACGCCCCCTACCCGGAGGAACTGAGCCGCTTCACCGGCTATGAGATCACCCGCCTGGAGAAGACGGACTACCGCTATGTGGAAGGCGGGAGGCTCTTCGACGTCTATGCCTGGGACGTGGCCTTCACGGTGGAGGATCCCCGCCGGATCGCCTGGGCCGGGGGCATGGAGCTGGACGGAAAAGAGCGGGTGGTGAACTTCGAGCTTGACCGCTATCTCGCCGTATATGACGCGGGCGACTGGCTTACTTCCCGCTTCCTGAGCTGGGACAGCTTCTTGGAGAGGGAGGAGCTGAACGGCGATCTTCCGGAGCTGACCTCCCGCAGCTTCCGGGAGCGGACCGTCCTCTTCCCGGAGACGGAGGCGCGGGAGACCCTGGAAGTCCGTCTGCTCCTGCCGGAGGGCTGGCAGCTCCTTTCCCTTTCCCGGGAATCGGTCCGGGAGAGGAGCATCCTCTACCTTTACAATGGCCCGGAGGACCCCTTGTACCTCTTTGACGAAAGGGGCGTCTGCGTGGGGGCCCTGGGCTGCGGCGCCTATGCGGAAGTCGAGGGAGCGGAGGAGGATCCCCGGGCCATCTATAGCCAGATCGCCCTGGGGAACGTCTGGCGCTTCGACGTCCGGGAAAAGTATGACGTGATGAACGCCGCCGGATGGGGCGAGACCGCCCGGACGGAGGTGTACTGCTCCGCAGCGTTCCAGCGCGCCTTTGTGGAAAACGCGGAGGAAAAGCAGAACGAGGGAATCCTCCGCTACGATCGGGATTTGGGCTGCTTCGCGGCCCTGGAGGTGGAAACGGGCGCTCTCAGCGAAGAAGAACTGGACGCCCTTGCCCGAAGCCTGACCCTGGCCTCCCCCTGGCCCTGGAACGAAGCCGGGGAGACCTACGGCAACATCCTGGAGGGCAGAGGGGGCGAGCTGATGTTCCCGGACCTGAGCCGGGTGGACGGGACCGCCATCCTCCTGCCGGACGGCAGCCGCGACCCGGACACCGTGGGCTATATCCGGGAATCGGAAAACGATCCCTATATGGGCCTCCGGCCCCCTGCTTCGGCGGAGGACGCCCTCCGGTATAACGAAGAGGTGCTGTCTCTGGCCCGGGAGGCCCAGGCGGAGGGGAGAGACTACGTCTACGCCATTCCGGTCTACCTGGAGGACGGGGTGACGGTCATCGGACAGTACGGTATCGGACAGCCGGAGCAGGTGATCCGGGTGCTGGGGGAGGAGTGAGTCGTGATGGAAACTATCTTCCTGCAAATCATCAATATGAGCCTTTCCGCTTCGGTGGTGATCGCAGCGGTGCTCCTGGCGCGGCTTGCGCTGCGGAGGGCGCCCAGAAAGTGGTCCTGCCTTCTGTGGGCCGCCCCGGCCTTTCGCCTGCTCTGCCCCGTGAGCTTCCGGGCCTCCTTCAGCCTCTTCCAGCTCCGGCCCCCGGCGGGGGGAAGCGGGAGCAGGCCGGAGCTCACGTACCTGCCCCGCTTTGCCGCCCTTCCGACTGCGGGGACGGCGGCCCAGAGCGGTACGGGAGAGGCCGGAGGACTCCTGACCCTCGCCGTCGTCTTCTGGTGCCTGGGGGCTGCGGCGCTGCTTGTCTACGCCTTCGTGTCCTTATGGCGGCTGAAAAAGCGGCTGGCCGACGCGGTGTGCCTGGAAAAAGGGGTCTATGAGACGGACCGGATCGAAGCTCCCTTCCTCCTGGGCCTGTGGCGTCCCAGAATATATATCCCCGCCGGGCTCAGCGGGGAGCGGCTGCGCTACGTTCTCGCCCACGAATGGGTCCACCTCCGGCGGCGAGACCAGTGGATAAAGCTCCTGGCCTTCCTCCTTCTGACGGTCCACTGGTTCAACCCCCTGGTGTGGCTGGCCTTCTTCCTCCTGAGCAGGGACATGGAGATGAGCTGCGACGAAAGGGTCCTGGCGGAGGAGGGAAGCAGCGCCGGGGAGTACAGCCGCTCTCTCCTCTCCTTCGCCGCGCCCCGGCGCTTTCCCCTGGGCCCGCTGGCCTTCGGGGAGACGGGCGTAAAAGAGCGCATCTGGAACGCCCTCCGCTGGAAAAAGCCTCGCACCTGGATCACCCTGGCGGCCCTGCTCCTGGTGATCCTCGTGACGGTGATCTGCGCCGCGAACCCCATTACGATCCGGCATCCCTGGGTGCAGGAGTACGTTCCCGGACAGGGGAACATCCGGGGAGCGGTGGATACGGCGAAATACCTGGCCGTCAGCGAGGATCTGGCCATCGGGGCCGACAAAGACGGCCGGGCCGTGTTCAAGGACCCCTACAAGGCCCTGAGAGCGCTCTCCAGGGAGTACGGCTCCACCCTGGGGAAGCTCCGGCGCCAGAACCTTCTGCCGCCCCTGGGCTATGGGAACTACAGACGGTATTATGAGGCTTCCACCCGCTCGAACCCCTGGGCGGTCACGGAGGAGGAGAGAGGGGAGCTCGCCTTCATCCGCGGCTTTTTCGACATCTACGAGAACAGCTTTGAATAGGGTTCCCATTCCGCCCCGGCGTTGCTAAACCCCCGCTTGTCAACGAAATATTATCGAATTACGATAAATTATCGTTGACAGGCGGGGATGCTCCTGCTATACTGCCCTCAGAAATGCGCGGGAGGTGCGTTATGGAACAAAAAGCGCTGGCAAAGTGGCTGCGGCTGGTGGTGGTCCTCCTGGGCCTTTGCGGCCTGGCCGTATATTTTCTCCTGGTCCCCGGCTACGGGCTTTCCCTCCGGAGCCAGTATCCGGAGTTTTCCAACCGCTTCTGGCCCTGGCTGGGCTTCCTCTGGGCTTCGGGGCTGCCCTGCTGGGCGGTGCTGGTCCTGGGCTGGCGCATCGCCGGGAACATCGGGCGTGACGCCTCCTTTTCCCTGAGAAACGCCCGATATCTCAAGTGGATCTCCTGGCTGGCGGGCTTCGACGCCGTCTTTTTCTTCCTGGGGAATCTGGTCCTCCTGTTTCTGAACCTGAGCCATCCGGGGGTGACGCTTCTATCCCTGCTGGTGGTCTTTGCCGGGGCCGCCATCGCGGTGGCCTCCGCCGCCCTCTCCCACCTGGTGCAAAAGGCCGCGCTTCTCCAGGAAGAGAGCGACCTGACGATATGAAGGGGGGAGCGGGATGAACGGCGAGATCGTTTTCAACATCGACGTGATGCTGGCCCGGCGGAAAATGAGCCTCACGGAGCTGGCGGAGAAGGTGGGGATCACCCCCACCAATATGTCCATCCTGAAAACCGGCAAGGCGAAGGCCATCCGGGTCTCCACCCTGCTCCGGCTCTGCCAGGTGCTGGACTGCCAGCCGGGGGACCTGCTGGAGTATCGGAAAACGGAGCCATGACCGTCAAGCTGATCCAGCCCCGGATGCGCATGCGGCCCATGGATACGGGCCTGAAGCTGCACATGGCGCCACCCCTGGGGCTGTTGACGGTGGCCGCCGTGATCCGGGGCGAGCATCAGGTCACGGTGGAGAATGAGAACATCGGCTCCGTGGACCTGAGCGACAGCCCGGATCTCGTGGGCCTCTCCGTGACGGTGGACGTGCTGCCCCGGGCCATCGAGATCGCCCGGGGCTATCGAAGCCGGGGAATCCCGGTGGTGGCCGGTGGCGTCCACGTCACCACGGCGGCGGACACTATCCCGGAGGACGCCTTCGACGCGCTCTGTATCGGCGCGGCGGAGGGGACCTGGCCGGAAATTATGCGGGACCTGGAGAAGGGGAAGCTGCAGAAACAATACCGCTGTAAGGGCCCGCTGCGCTCCGAGGACATCGTTTCCCCGGCCTACGACCTGATCCGGACGCAGCCCTATCTCTACTGCAACGTGGTGCATACCAGCCGGGGATGTCCCTTCCGCTGCGACTTCTGCTACAACAGCGGGCGGGAGCACCGGTACGTCAACCGGCGCATGGAGGACGTTCTGGCGGATATCCGGGCCATCGGGCAGAAGCACATCCTCTTCATCGACGACAACTTCGCGGGCAGCCGCGCCTGGACGAGGGAATTCCTGTATACCATCCGGCCCATGAAGCTGAAGTGGAACGCGGCGGTGTCCCTGGACGCGGCAGAGGATGGGGAACTGCTGGACCTCATGCGGGACAGCGGCTGCCGGAGCCTCTTCATCGGCTTTGAGAGCATCCGGCCTCAGTCCATCCGCAGCGTCCACAAGGGGCAGAACCGGATCGAAGACTATGAGAAGGCGGTCCGGGAGATCCACCGGCGGGGGATCATGGTCAACGCCAGTTTTGTCTTCGGGCTGGACGGGGACACCCCGGAGACCTTCCCCGCCACCCTGGAGTGGATCGTGAAAAACCGGATCGAGACGGTCACCTCCCACATCCTCACCCCCTATCCCGGCACGGTCCTCTATGAGCGGATGAAAGAGGAGGGGAGGATCCTGACCGGCGATCTCAGTTTGTACAACACGGCCCACGTGGTTTTTCAGCCTAAGGGTATGACGCCGGAGGAGCTGTACGACGGCTACCTATGGATGTACCGGCAGGTCTACAGCCTGAAAAACATCCTCCGCCGCAGACCCCGGGCGAAGGAGCAGCGCATGGGCTATTGGCTCTTCAATCTGCTGTACCGGAAATACGGCCGCTTCACCGACTGGCTCTGCCGCAGCCTCAACTACGAGCGCATCGGAAAGCTGGCGCAGGTCCTGATGAGGTATGCGGACTGAACGGAAAGAATGGTCAGTTTGCATAGATTTGAACTCGCTTTTTGGTGAAATCGCAGAAATACATTTTTTTTAGTCGGAAGCTGTCCGTTTTTGGGCTTCCGGAGCGTCTATATTCATAGAGGATGAAAATCGCGCTGAGGAGAGCACTCTGTCGTCGGAGGACTCCTTCAGTCAGCTTCGCTGACAGCTCCCTCAAAGAGGGAGCCTGATCCCGCAGCAGCGCAGCCCCCCTCAGAGAGGGAGGCTCTCCGGCGATAGCCGGAGACGGAAGGAGTTCTCACCTATCATCTGGAGGTAACCGCCATGCGTCGTACTGCCCTGATTTTGCTTATGTTGGCGTTCCTGCTTCCCCTGGCGGCCTGCCGGAGGGCGGCGGAACCGTCTTTGCCCACAGTGACGAGCGATACCACACCGGAGACCACGGAGGCCCCCGCGCTGATGCCGGAGCCGACCCCGGAGGTCACGCCGACGCCTGGACCCACGCCGGGACCCACGGAGAAGCCCTTTGTCTTCACAAGAAATAACTTCCCCCGCCTCAACGGCTCCACCTCCACGGCCCCTCTGGCGGAGGCCATCTGCGCCCGCCTCCTGGGGGAAGCCCCGGAGAACGTGGGGGACCTGATCCAGTTCAGCCGGACCACCAACTCCTATTTCGCCCTGATGGACGGGAGCGCGGACCTGATCCTGGCGGCGGAGTGCAATGAGCAGGTGGAGGAGTGGAGGGAAAAATCCCACTTTGAATGGCTCAAGACCCCCTTCGCCACGGACGCCTTCGTCTTCGTGGTGAACGAGCAAAACCCGGTGGACTCCATCACCGTGGACCAGGCCCGGAAGATCTACACCGGGGAGATCACGAACTGGGCCGAGCTGGGGGGCGAAAACATCCCCATCCTCCCTTTCCAGCGGAACCCCGAGGCCGGGAGTCAAACCCTGATGGAAAAGCTGGTGATGCAGGGAACGCCCATGATGGAGGCCCCCGCAGAGTACATCGCCGGCAGCATGGACGGCCTCATGAAGGCAGTAAAGAGCTATGACAACTCCGCAGGGGCCATCGGCTACAGCGTCTACTACTACGCCGAGGAGATGCGGGCCGCCCGGGGCCTGAAGCTCCTGCGCGTGGAGGGGGTGGAGCCCACGGCGGAGACCATCCGGGCCGGGACCTACCCTTTGGTGAACCCCTACTACGTGGTGATCTCCGCCGCGAAAAAGGAGGATTCGCCCACTAGGAGGCTCTACGACTGGGTCCTCTCCCCGGAGGGGCAGGCCCTGGCGGCGGAAATGGGCTACGTCTCCGTGCTGGACCTGGAACCAGCCTCCAGGGAACTCACACAACCGGAGCCGGTGGGGAAGGCCTACTGCGGGGAGTGGAACGGCCTCGCGCCTCTGGAACACCCGGAGACCCTGGTCCCCTACGCCGGGGCGCGGCTGGATCACAGCTGGATGACCATGTCCGGCTGTCTCTTCGGCCTCATGACCCGGGACGGGACGGCGGTGACGCCACCGGTGTACTACGACATTCAGCAAGTTGCCTGGTACGGCTGGTTTTCCGAGGAAGATAAGCTCCTGCCCCTCTACGTCCTGCGGCAGGGGGTGCCCTCGGAGGAAAACCCCTGGGGAGAGGACCGCTGCACCCTGGCGGCCCTGGACCTGAGCTGGGTTTTCCCCGGCGCATGGCGGCAGGTCTACCCCGGGCGGGACTTCGTCCTGCTGGCGGGGGAGGAGACCCTGCTGCAGGTCTCTCTGGAGGGGGAAGTCCTGCAGAGCTGGAATTACGAGGAAGCGGGGCTGGACGCTTATCGCCTGGAGGAGGGTGCCGGTTTCGAGGGCTTCAAGGGCCACGTGTCGGGGGACGCCCTCTTCCTCTCGGTGGAGGACTGGACCGAGAGCAACTATAGGGTGATGGGCTTCCGCCTGGACACGGGGACCATCGAGAGCTTCTCCCAGCAGGAGCTGGAGGAAAAGGAGCGGAGCGGGCAGCCGGAAGCCCGGTGGACCGTGACGGAGACGGAGGCCGGGAGCCTCTTCACCCGGGGGGAGGAACAGCTGGAGCTGCCGATCCCGGCGGTCTTTGACGAGGCCCAGCTCCTGGGGGACCTGGTGGTCTTTCCGGTCTACGGCCGGGTCTTCCTCCGGGACGGGACCGAGCTGCTGCCCCCGACGGAGGATCGAAAGTACCGCGGCGTGGTCGTTTACAGCTTGGAGGGACTGATGAATCCGCCGGAGGCGGAGCGGGGGATCGTGGGGGTCTATCTCGATCATGATGGTTCCGCGGCCTTTGTCCGCTGGGACGGCAGCATCCTGGAGCAGACGTTCCGGCAGCAGAGCGTGGACGGCGAGAATACAAATTCCTGGACCGTCTGCCAGGGCCTCCTGGGCATCCTGGAGCTGGACAAGGCCAGCTACTACGACATCGAGACCGGGGACTGCGTCTTCCGCATCTACTTCGGCTACGGGCTGGACTGAGGGAAAGTGAGGAGTGAGGAGTGTGGAGTGAGGAGTTGAGGTGTCGCCTGCGGCGATATAAAGGCTCCCTCTTTGAGGGAGCTGTCACCGAAGGTGACTGAGGGAGTCCTTCCCTCAAGCACTTACCCCCAAGAGAATACACTGCCTGCCGGAAGAAGGTGTTCTGATGCCGGCAATCTTTCTCGCGGCGCTGGAAAACGAAGCCGAGCGGGAGAAATTCAAAGAGCTCTACGAGCAATACCATGCTCTGATCGAAAAGACCGCCTTCTTCCCGCGGACGGACAGAACTCCACGCTCCGAAGACCGTCACTCTCCGCCGAGGCAGTTGCGGAGCGGGAGATACCAAGTATATGATGGAACGGCAGAATAGACGACGGGGAGGGGAGCGAAGTGAAAACGATTTCCGAAAACATCCGTTTCCTGCGGAAACAGCGGAAACTGTCGCAGCGGGAGCTGGCGGAGCTTCTGGGCGTATCCTACAAAACGGTCAGCAAGTGGGAAACCGGCGCGGGACTGCCCGATATTCAGATCATCGTACCTCTGTCGCAGGCTTTGGGCGTATCCACCGACGCGATCCTGAAAGAGACGTCCGTTTCTCCCGCTCCCCCGGAGAAGCCCCTGGATCAGCGGCAGCAAATACAGACAAGCCTGATGCGTCTCCAGGAAGAGTACCTGATCTCTGTACCCCAGCTTCTCACAACGCTGGGGATCAAGGAGCCGGAGTTGGGCGAGCTCTTGATGAACATCAGCGCTGGCACGAAAGGCGGAGTCCGGGAAAAGAAGGAGAGCCTGGTGAAGCTGCTGGTCATCCTCTCGGAGCTGATCCCCCTGTATGCGGAAAACCCGCATCTGCTGATCTCTTCCCTTTATGTGCGCTTGCAGAGGGATAATGACCTGTGCGATGAAACGGTTGAAGCGTATGCCGGTCTGGAGCCCGGAACGATGAAGAGATATCTATCCGGCTTGCGAACCTTGTCCGCGAGTCAGCAGCTTTCTTTGGTCATCTCTTTATATCTGCTGGATCGGGCCTTCAATCCGGAAGACTCGTTTCCCAGAGATACATGAAAAAGTCCGGACGCTGATCCTGAATAAATGAGAAGCGCTTAGGACGAAGGGGGCGGTCCTTCTGTCTTGCTCGGAGAGAAAAATGAATCGGAAACAGATTGAATGGAACCGTGGTATGGACAGGAACAGCAACGGAGGGATGCGAAAGTGAAGCCCTGGAAGACCCTGGGATGGGGAAGGCGGGCCTTTTATCTGGCCTCCGCGATCCTTCCGCTGGTGAACATCGTCATGCACCTGGCCATGGGAGGTTTTTCCCTGTATTATCTGATCCCGTTCACGGTCGCTGCCCTCCTCGGCCTGGGGAATCTGGCGCTGGCGGTGCGGGGCCGCCTGCCCCGGAAGGGCCTGGTTTTATGGCACGCGCTGCTGGTGGTTAGTCTTGTGATCGTTGTGTATCTGATGCAGTTTCAGATCGGGCTGATCGTTTGGCTCACCTCGGCGGATTGAGCCTTTGTAGCAAACGATTCAAAACCGTCCCGAAGGGACACCTTAGCTCCACTCTTCACTCTCCTAACTCCTCACTGTGAAAAAGCTATGGGCCTCGCCCACAGCTTTTTCACTGCCTGTCGTTCGTCACGTCCCCGCTGCCCCGGAGGGAGATCGCCTCCCCCAGGTAGGTGGGCTCCGGCTGGAAGATGCACTTCACGAAATCCTTGTCCCGGGCCAGCACCTCCCGCACGTCCCGGAAAAACTGCCCCCGATACCGGGCCGTGTCGCAGGCCACCCCCACCGCCTCCAGCCCCAAAGCCTCCGCGATGTAGAGCGACCGGGGCAGGTGGTAGGCCTGGGTGACAACGATCACTCGTCCGGCCCCGAAGATGTCCCTGGCCCGGTAAATACTCTCGTAGGTGGAAAGGCCCGCGTGGTCCATGAACACGTCCTCCGAGGGGACACCCTGACGCAAGGCCCCCTCCTTCATGGGGTTCACTTCATCGTACTCGGGCCGGGCGTGGTCCCCGCTCATGAGAAGCTTGGGGGCCGCCCCCAGCTCGTAGAGCGCCACCCCGGTGTCGATCCGCTCCGAGAGCATGAGATTCGGGCTCCCGTCGGGCAGGAGTCCTGCCCCCAGGACCAGGATGCAGTCCGCTCCCCAGTCCGCCGCGGCCTCCGGGGATAGAATGTCACGCCTCGTGCTTCCCCGTACCACGGCGTCCGGGACCAGCACCGCCGCCAGGGCAAGGAGCAGGACGACCGCCCCCAGGATCAAATACAGGCGTTTCCTTTTTGTCATTACCGGCAGTTCTCCTTCGTGTGCTCAGAGCTTTTCCAGCTTCATCCCGGCGGCGATGCTCCGGGGGGTAGTCAGCTGGTCAAATCGGATGCGGTAGGCCTTCTTCTCCTCGTCCAGGGCCTCCACGGTGCCGGAACCCAGGATGGGGTGCTTCACCCGGTCCCCGGGCCGGAAGGCGAAGTTCCCCACCAAGGGCGGCAGAGGCAGGGCGTCCGGCAGACGGAGGCTGGGGTCCAAGGGCTCCACAAAGTCCAGGTTTTCCTCCCCGGTGTCGAAGAGAAAGCGGCTGGGAAGCCGCAGGCTCCCGGCCCCCAGGGGTCCCTCCGTGTCGGAGAGGTAGAGCCGTTCCCCGGCCCGGGTGTAGGCCACATAGCAGAGCCGACGCTCCTCCTCCAGCCCCTCCGGAGTCAGCACCTTCCGGGAGGGGAAGCTCCCCTCGTTGAAGCCTGCCAGAAAGACGGTGGGGAACTCCAGCCCCTTGGCGGCGTGGACGGTCATGAGACGGACAGAGCGGGTCTTCTCCTTCCGGTCCAGGTCCGTGAAGAGGGCCGCCAGGTCCAGGTATTCCCCCAGGGTGACATCCTCTCCGGCGCTGGCCTCATAGTCGAAAATGCTCTGCTTCAGCTCCGAGAGGTTGTCCAGCCGATCCTGAGCCCCGCAGAGGCGCAGGTATTCCTCATACCCGCTCTCGGCGAGAAGCCGGGAGAGCAGGTCCGTGAGCTTCATCCCCTTCCAGGCGGCCCGGAGCTCTTCGATCAGGGAAACGTAATCCCTGGCCCTCGTCCCCTGGAAGAGGGGGAGGCCCAGACTGCTCTTCAAAGTGTCGTAGAGGCTCTTTCCGGAGTGGACCGCCTGCTCCCGGAGGAAGGAGATCCGCTTTTTCCCCATGCTCCGCCGGGGCTCGTTCACCGTCCGCAGGAAGCTCAGGTCGTCCCCGGCGAAGATCATGCGCAGGTAGCCCAGCACGTCCTTGATCTCCTTCCGGCGGTAGAATTCCACGCCGTTGTAGAGAGTATACGGGATCTTCGAGCGCATCAGCGCCTCCTCGAAGCTGCGGGACTGGTGGTGCGCCCGGTAGAGGATGGCGATGCTGCCCGGGTCGTCCCCCGCGTCCAGCCGATCCCGGATCTTCTCCACGACCCAGCCCGCCTCCGCCTCCGGGATAGGGGCGTGGTAATAGAGGGGCTTTTGTCCCCCCGCCAGGGTGGGGATCAGCTCCTTTTCCAGCCGCTGGGTGTTGTGGGCGATGAGAGCGTTGGCCGCCGTCAGAATGGGGGCCCGGCTCCGGTAATTCTCCCGGAGAAAGACGGTCTGCCCCTCCGGGTGGACGGTCTGAAAATCCAGGATGAAGCGCACGTCCGCCCCCCGGAAGGTGTAGATGGTCTGGTCCGGGTCTCCCACCACGAAGAGGTTGTGATGCTCCCCGGCCAGCAGCTCCGAGAGGGCGTATTCGTCCTTGTCGATGTCCTGGTATTCGTCCACCAGGATGTATTCCAGCCTGCCCTGCCACTTCTCCCGGCTCTCCTTGTCCCGCCGCAGGATGTGGAGGGCGAAGTAGATGAGGTCGTCGAAATCCAGGCCGAAGGTTTTCCGCGTCTCGTAGAGGTAGCGCCAGAGGACCCTTTGCCGCACCTCCTGCGCTGCCTCCACCGCGTTTGTAAGCTTAGTCAGGTCCGGGTCAATAAGTGTGGGAACGTAGTCGTGCCCTCCCTTCCAGGCGCCGATGTAGTCCGAAGCGTCCCGCACCGTCAGCTCCCGGCTGGTGATCCCCAGGTCGGAAAAGATCTCCTTCAGGATATCCTCCTTGTCGGCGTTGTCCAGGACGGTGAAGGTCTCCGGGTACTGCACCACGTGGCAGTCCTCCCGCAGCAGGGTCACGGCAAAGCTGTGGAAGGTGCAGATGTAGCCCAGGTCCCGCCCGGGCAGCAGGGCGCGGATGCGCCGCTTCATCTCCGCGGCGGCCTGGTTGGTGAAGGTGACGCAGAGGATCGACGCAGGGGAGATGCCCAGCCCCTCCGCCAGATAGACGAAGCGGCGGGAGAGGGTCTTGGTCTTGCCCGTGCCCGCCCCGGCCACCACCCGGACGTAGCCCTCCGTGGCGGTGACGGCCTCCCTCTGGGCTTCGTTCAGGTCCCCCAGCAGCTTCTCCAGCATATCGAACCCCTCCTTTCCGCGCTTTTTTCCAGTATATCAGATTTCCATGGGCAATAAAACGGACAGACGCTTTTCTTGCCGAAAAAAGTGTGGTATCCTTGGGAAAAACCCACCCGGGAGGTATTCTTCATGGAAATCGGCATTACGAGAGAAGAAGCGGTAAAGCTGCTGAAAGCCTACAACAAGGAGCCCTTCCACCTGCGCCACGCCCTGACGGTGGAGGCGGTGATGGACTGGTTCGCCCAAAGGATCGACCCGGAAAACCGGGAGTTCTGGTCCCTGGTGGGCCTCCTCCACGACATTGATTTTGAGCTTTGGCCGGAGGAGCACTGCCAGAAGGCCCCGGAGCTCCTGCGCGCCGGGGGCTGCACGGAGGAGTGCGTCAAGGCCGTGTGCAGCCACGGCTACGGCATCTGCTGCGACGTGGAGCCCACCCTGGAGATGGAAAAGGTCCTCTTTGCCGCCGATGAGCTCACCGGCCTCATCTGGTCCGCGGCCCTGATGCGCCCCAGCAAAAGCTGCACGGACATGGAGCTTAGTAGCCTCAAAAAGAAATTCAAGGATAAGAAGTTCGCCGCCGGCTGCTCGAGAGACATCATCCGCGCCGGAGCCCAGCGCCTGGGCTGGGAGCTGGATAAGCTCCTGGGGGACACCCTGGCCGCCATGGCGGAAAACGAGGCGAAAATCAACGCGGAAGCGGAAACAATCTGAGAAAAACAGCGTCTTATCAGATGAAACCGCTTCGGGAGGGGGAAGTGCTCATGGAAAAAGCCAGACGGACCATTATCTATGCCCTGGGGCATTTTCTCATCGACTTCCTCTGCGCCTACGGCATGTTCTGCTTCTGCCGCCCCTGGCAGGGCTGGCTCACCGCTGTGCTGGTCTACAACTTCTGCGCCTTTGCCCTGCAGATGCCCCTGGGCCTGGTGGCGGACCGGCTGGGCGCGGAGCGCAGTTTCGCCGTCCTGGGCTGCGCCCTCACCCTGGGCGCCTGCGTCCTCCTGCGGGAGCTGCCGCCAGTCTTTGCCGTGGTTGCGGGCCTGGGAAATGCCCTCTACCACGTGGGCGGCGGTGTGGCTGTCCTCCACGCCTATCCAAGGCGGGCGGGGCCCCTGGGCCTTTTCGTCTCTCCCGGCGCCTTCGGCATCTTCTTCGGGACCATAGGGGGCAATAACGCCTCCCTGATCCTCTACCCGGCCTTGGCGGCAGCCGCCCTCTGCGCCATCGGGATCCTGGGCCTCTGCAGGGGGGAGGAGGCCCCTGCGCTGGATGTGGACGCCCGGGGCGCAGGGACGGCGGCCATCCTCTGCCTCTTCCTGGTGGTCTGCCTCCGCTCCTGCCTGGGCTTCCTCTTCACCTTCCCCTGGAAGACCGGGACCTGGGCGACCCTCGCCGTCTGCGGCGTGGTGCTGGGGAAAACGGCGGGAGGCTATGTCTCCGATCTCATCGGGGCGAAATGGGCCTCCGTCGCCTCCCTGGGTCTGGCGGCGGTGCTCTTCCTTCTCTCCGGGGATCCCGTCTGCGGGACGCTGGCCATCTTCCTCTTCAACATGTCTATGCCCATCACCCTCCGGGCGGCGGCGGACGCCCTGCCGGGGATGCCGGGATTTTCTTTCGGCCTTCTGACCTTCGCCCTCTTTTTGGGCTTCCTTCCCACCTGGCTGGGGATCCCCGCTCCGGGGACGGGCTGGTTCCTTAGTTTGGGCGCGGCGGTGTCCCTGGGCGTCCTGCTGCCGGGGCTGAGGAAAGAAAAATGAGCTGGCTGCTGGCGTCCCTGGGCGTCTCCCTGGCCCTGACCCTGGTCCTTGAGCTGCTTTTCGCCTTCCTCTGGGGCCTCCGGGGCCGGGACCTCATCCTCTGCATCCTGGTGAACGTCCTCACCAATCCCCCGGTGGTCCTCTGCGCCCTCCTGTGGCGCGCTTACGCTCCGGGGCCGGAATGGCTCCCGGTGCCCCTGCTGGAAGCGGGGGCAGTGCTGGTCGAAGGACTTTTCTACCGCAGAAACGGGGAGCGGGTGCGCCGACCCTTCCTCTTTTCCCTCTGCGCCAACGCCTTCAGCTACGGCCTGGGGCTGGTGTTCAATGCCCTGATCTAAGGAGGTGCCCTATGAAACGAAAAATGACGCTGCTCCTCGCCGTTTTGCTCCTGTTTGCTCTGGCCGTCCCGGCCCTGGCGGACGCCATCGCCGAGCCCTGGGGGGATGACTTCTACCGCGCCCATCGGGAGGAGGTGAAGGCGGAGCACCGCTATTACTACACCAACGGTCCCCAGGGGTTCGTGACCCTGTACCGGGAGCCGGAGGGGAAGCGCATAGCGACCCTGGCCAACGGAGAAGCATACTTCATCCAGTTCCTGATCCAGTGGAAGGGGACCTGGGGCGTGATGGAGCTCCAAAAAGAAAACGGGGAGTTCGTCTCCGGCTGGGTCCCCATGGCGCAGATGGCGGAGCAGTACGATACCGTGAGCTTCGTCCGGGACCGCGCCTCCGAGCTGGAAGAGCCGGAGGAGCCGCTGCGGGTGCTTCTCACGTCCCACGCAGCCGCGGCGATCTGGGCCTACCCCGGCGCGGAGGTCCCCGACACGGTGGTGGTCCCCGGCGAGCTGGAAAGCTACGCCTGGTTCCTGCGGGACGGGGAAGCCTCCTTCTATCTCCTGTATACCGACCCCCTGGGCCGGAAATGGGGGCGGATCGAGGATTCCAAATTCTACGGCGGCCTCTGGGTCTGTCTGGACGCTATCGAGGAGACGGAAGCCGCCTGGGTGGACGAGAAGGCGGCGGCGAAGAGGGCCGGGGAAGACCTGATCCCCCCGGCGGAAGGCATACCGCAGATCAGCTTCACCGAGGACAGCGCCTCCGGTTTCCCCTGGCTGGCCCTGGGCCTCACCCTGGGAGCAGTGGTCCTGGCCTTGATCCTTTTGCTCCTGTTCCGAAAGAAAAAGGCGGCGAAGTAGCCGCCCGAAGGAGGTAATCTCTATGAAACGCGCAATGACTCTGCTGCTGGCCCTGGTTCTGTGCCTGGCCCTTGCCGCCCCGGCCCTGGCGGACGTGATCTGGGAGCCGGAAAGCGATTTCTACGAGACCCACTTTGACGAGTGCTATCCCGAGAACCGGACCTACGTCACCAGCGGGGAAGAGGGCGTCGTGTACGCCTTCGACGTGCCCCTGGGGAAGCTGACGGCGGAATACCCCAACGGGGAGGAGCTCTGGATCGAGTGGATCTGGGACCGGGAAGGCGGCTGGGGCTTCTTCCGCTATCGGGACGACGACGGCTGGAAGGAGGCCTGGGTCCAGCTGGGGGACCTGACGGTGAAGTACGACGCCGTTTCCTTTGCCCAGGAGCACGGGTCGGAGTTTATCTACTCGGAGGAAGAGGTACTTCTGCCCCTGGAGGGGCTGGAGCAGCTGGTGCTCTGGACCTATCCCGGCGCGGTGGACCACAGCGTGTTTTCCGTGTACAGCGACAGCGGAGAGCCTCCCCTGTGGTTCAATACCCTCTATGAGGACCCCAAGGGGCGGACCTGGGGGAACCTGGGCTATTACTACGGCTATCGGAACGTTTGGGTCTGTCTGGACGATCCGGAGAGCGAGGACCTGAGCGGCACCGTCCCCACAGAGGTCCCGAGTCCGGCGGAGACCCCGGCTCCCACGGAAGCGCCCGCGCCGACCGGGGAGCCCGAGCCCACGGAGGCTCCTGCACCCACGGAAGCGCCTACCGAAACAACAGCGTCCACGGAGGCTCCCGCGTCTGCGGAGACGACTTCCCCGGCAGCGGGGGGTTCGCCCGCCGCCCCCGCCCCGACGCCCGCCCCGGCGCAGCAGGGCAGCGGCTTCCCCTGGCTCCCGGTGGTGCTGGTGGCGGCGGTGGTCGTCGTCGCAGGGATCCTCCTGGCGGTGTTCGGGAAGAAGAAAAAGTAAGAAAGGCAAATGCCATCGCCCCGGGCGGGAAGCATCCCGCCCGGGGCGATCTGCGTCTGCCGCTCAGCCCCTCAGCCGCACGTCCAGGTAGTAGTGCTCTTTTTCCGGGTCCAGGGTGACCCGGGTGATCCCCTTCGCAGGGTCGAAACCGAAGTTCTGGTCCACGATCTCAACCTTCTCCCCGCCGCTGAGACTGGCCTCCTGCGTTGTGAAGCTAAGCTCGCTCCCCAGCTTCGTCACCAGGTCGTAGCCGTTCCGGTAAGCTTCCCGCCCGCCGAAGTCGATGCTGGGCTGCTTCATATACTCTGCCGTGACCGTAATGCTTTCCCCGGCGGGGATGGTGAGGGTGAAGCGGGCGTACATCAGCCGCCGGTGCCGAAGGACGACCGTAAAAATATCCTCCAGGAAGCCCTCACTGCGATAGGTAAAGCTCCCTGGGCCCTCGCCGGTCAGCCCCAGCTCCTCCATCCGGGCCAGGGTCAGCTCCAGGAGCCGTTCATGGGAGAGGTTGAGGTTTCCATCCGCGTTCTGGCTCATAAAGAGGCGCAGCTCCGCTTCCAGGGCCCTGGCGAGCATCTCCTCCAGGGTGGAGGTATAGCGCCGCAGGGTCCCGCCCGCCCGCTCCGCCGGTGTTTCCAGAGCGGCATTTGTCCAGGCTTTCATTTCACAGCCTTCGATATCCTCCCCCAGCACCAGGAGGAAGGCACTCTCCCCCCATTCCGGGTTCGTGTGCTCCCGGATGTCGGTGTGCCGGTCACAGCGGCCGGTCTCCAGGTCATTGCTTCCGCCGTTGAAGCGGAAGGTGAGAATGGCGGTCCGGGAGAAGTCTGCGGTGAATTCCAGGTTCAGGACGGAAGTGGGCCGCTTTTCCCCGCTGTCGTCGTACATACCGCCGATCTCATAGACCGTCACCGGCAGGTCCATGAGGCCTGGGTCCCGGAGGGCTGTCAGCGGCAGCTCTCCTTCCAGAAACCCCCGGTAGTCCTCCCAGGAGCGCACCGGGTCCGTCGTCACGCCGTCGGTGACGGGGCCCATCAAAAGCTCCGCTTCCAGGGCCTCTCCATCGGCGCACAGGGCGGGGAAGTATTTTGCTTCGTCGGAGAGGGCCGCCGCGAAGGGATAGAGGAGGGTGACGGTCTCCGCTGCCTCTCCCGGATTCGTCAAAACGTATTCTTCGGTGATTTGGCACTGAAGCTGCCGGTCCCGGGGATTGGAGAAGCCGAAGTCCGTGCTGCGGGTGACGGTAAGCCCTTCGCCTCCATCCCGGGCGCTCAGGGGGAATACAGGCCCCATGTAGGACATATAGCTCGTCCCGGTCTGTCCGCCGCCGCCCCCGGTCCTGCCGCCGGGGAAGAGGAAGGGAAATCCCACCAGCCCCAGATTCCGGATGATCCCGCCGGCGGCCAGCGCCAGGCAGAAGCAGGCCGCCAGGACCGCGGCCCTCCGCAGCCCGGGCCGCCGCCGTCTTTGCAGGGCCGCCTGAGTCTCCTCTATGGTCTCCTCCCGGATGAGGCCGATGGCCTCAAAGAGAAGCTTTGCTTTTTCTCGCTTCACAGTACGTATCCCTCCTTCTCCAGAAAACCACGGAGGCTTTGCCGTAGCCGGAACAGCCGGAGAGACAGCTTTTCCGGCTTCATTCCCCGGCGAAAGGCAAGTTCCTGAATGCTCAGCCCATTCCAGTAGCGGCCCAGGAAGAGGACCCGGTCCTCCCGCCGGAGGGAGGATAGCCAGGCGTCGATGGCCCGGGCCAGCTCCCTGGCCTCCAGGGCGGTCTCTGCCGTCTCCGGGGCGGGGAGGCAGTCCTCCAGCTCGTCCAGCAGCTCCGGGATGCCCCCGGAGCGCTTCGCCCGGTGGTTCCGGTTCCATAGGCTCAGGGAGAGGTTCCGGGTCACCCGCCCCAGCCAGGCCCGGAGCTTTTCCGGCCTTTGGGGCGGCATGGCATTCCAGGCGGCGTGGTAGGTGTCGCTGACGCACTCCTCCGCGTCCTCGGGGATGCGCAGCAGGTTCAGGGCGACAGAATAGCAGAAGGCCCCGTATTTCGTCTGGGTCTCGGCGATGGCCTGCTCACTGCGCTGCCAGTAGAGCTCGATGATGGCGCTGTCCTCCACGCTTCCGCCTCCTTCCTGTGTGTTCTTGGGTCCGTCTCTACTTCTTATGTACCGTTATTTCGGGCAATATTGCACGGCGTGGCGGGGAATCCCGTCAATATTATGGCGGGAGGACAGACGGAAGTAAAGCTCCAAAAGGGCTGCCGGGCCATGGCGTCGCTGACGCCGAAAAAAACCGGGGCAGCCATTCGGCTGCCCCCCCCAGTTTTTCCCGCGGCTGTTTACTTTTTGCCTCTGCTCCGGTGGTCTTCCTCGATGCGTGCCTTCCAGCTCTTTGCCAGCGGACGGCTGGCCCGGAAGGAGGCCACCGCCTCGCCCACCACCTCGTAGTTCAGCTGGGTCCCCGCGGCGTCGGGGGTGTAGTTTACGGCCCGGTCCTCGCCGATGCCGAAGCTCCTTGCGGTCTCCACGGCGTCGATGTTGGCCGCCAGGAAGAGGAACTCCCAGCCCTCCTCCTGCTTCCGCCGGATGAGCTTCTTCACCTCGTCCGAGCTGAACTTCCTGGAGGCGTTTTCCATGCCGTCGGTGGTGATGACGAAGAGGGTGTGCTTCGGCACGTCCTCCTCCCGGGCGTACTTATGGATGGTCTCGATGTGCTTCACCGCGCCGCCGATGGCGTCCAGCAGGGCGGTGCAGCCCCCCACGAAGTACTCCTTGTCCGTCATGGGCGGGACCTCGGCCAGGGGGAGCCGGTCGTGGACGACCTGGCTGTCGCTTCCAAATAGGATCGTGCTCACGTGGCACTCTCCCGCTTCCTTCTTCTGCTTTTCAATCATGGCGTTGAAGCCGCCGATGGTGTCCGGCTCCAGCCCCGCCATGGAGCCGCTGCGGTCCAGGATGAATACCAGCTCAGTGCAGTTCTTTTTCATGTTTTTGCCCTCCTGTAATGTGGCGTTTTGTGTTTTCTGGACACAGGATACCCCATTTCAGGAGGGCTTTGGTCGCCTGTGAAGCGACATTTCGTCGTCGTTCGGGGGAATGGCAGGTATCCGCGCAGGCGCGAATACCTGCAAGATTCCCCCGACTCCTCCTCTCCAAATCGGACCCACTCCGTTGGGCTCCGATTTGGGGAACGTAGAGGTGATATTTTAATTACCCAGCAAAGCCTGGTCGAAGGCGAAGAGAGCCTCGTTGATGCGGAAGATGTCGTACTCTCCCCGGGAGAAGAAGTACTCCACGATCACGTCGAAGGCGCTGGAGCGGGAGAGGGCGAAGCCCGCCTTCCCCAGCAGCTCCCGCACCTCCGGCAGGGGCAGCTCCAGGGCCGCGGCAAAGGCCAGGGCCGTGGGCTTACTTGGCCGGTAGTGGGCGTCGGAGCGGATCTTGCTGAAGAGCTTCCGGTCGATGTTGGCCTTCTTATAGCATTCCGCGTCGGTCATCCCCTTTTCGGTGATCTTTCGCAGCAGCATCTGGGAAAAGCTCTCGTCCAGGTATCTGAGGGCTTCCTCCAGGCTCTGGGGCGCCTGGGCTGCCGCCTTCTCCGCCTGGGGAAGGGACTCCCTTTTCCGCCGGGGAGAAATGAGGGTTTTTTTCTCCTTCGCGGGGCGGGTCGCGGCGGGGGAGGGCAGAGGAGCGGGACGGAGCTGTGGAAGGAGTTCCTCCCGTTCCTCGACAATAGAGGCCGAGGAGCCCGGAGCCATCGGAGCGTTCCCCACCATGGATGCCAGGAAGTCCGGAGCGACGGCGCTCTCTTTTTCCGCCTCCAGGGCCTCCAGCTGCCGTCTGAGTTCCGGGAAGCGGTACCGGTCCAGAGGTTCCCGGCCGAAGAGAATGAGGTAGACGGTCATGTCCTCCGTCTGAAGAAAGCGGCGGATCTCCTCCTGGGCGATGTCCAGGGCCTCCTCCTTGGGATAGCCGAAGATCCCGGAGGAGATCAGGGGGAAGGCGACGCTCTCACAGCCGGACTCCTGCGCCAGAAGAAGGGAATTCCGGTAACAGGCCCGCAGGGTCTCTTCCTCCCCCTCCCGTCCCCCCCGCCAGCGGGGGCCCACGGTGTGGATGATATACTTTGCCGGGAGCCGGTAGCCCAGGGTGCGCTTGGCCTCCCCCGGGCGGCAGCCCCCCAGGGGGCGGCACGCCTCCAAAAGCTCCGGCCCGGCGGCGCAGTGGATGGCCCCGTCCACGCCGCCGCCCCCCAGGAGGGATTCGTTCGCGGCGTTTACGATGGCGTCAGTTTTCATCGTGGTGATGTCCTGATGGGTGAGATACAGCGGCATGGCGCGCCTCCTGGCATAGGTTTTTTTCAGTATAACCGCTTCCGCCTCTTTCGGCAAGGGCGGAGAAAAAACGCAGGGCCGGGAAGCGCAGGGCTTCCCGGCCCTGTCGGCCGGAACGGATCCGAAGAAAAAGGGGGTAAGAAATGATCTGAATCAGGAATCAGCCGAAGTGCCGGAAGCCCTTGGAGCTGCTGCCGCTCCGGGGCGTGTCGCCGCTGCCTTCTTCCTCCTGGCCTTCGTCGCCGAAGTAGTCGAAGAAGCGGCCGAAGAAGTCATCCATCCAGTCGTCAAAGCTGTCATAGTAGGGGTCCTCGTCCTGGGGCTCCTCCGTCTGAGGCTCCTCCGCATCGCTGCCCGACTCGGGGGCGCTGCTCCGGGGCGTTTCCTCTATCTGGGGAAGCGGAGTCTTTTCACTCTCGGGAGGCTCCTCGTCGAAAACCACCGTGAGGGTCATATACTCGCCCTCCCGCCAGATCTTCACCTGGCATTCATCCCCGGCACGGTAGTCCAGCTTGACCCTGGTGATGTCATCCATGGTCTCCACGTCAGTACCGCCCATCGCCACGATCAGGTCGCCCGCCTGCATCCCGGCCTTCTCGGCGCAGGAGCCCTCGTCAACGGAGTAGACCATCACGCCCCTGACGCCGTCGGCGGCCTCCACATCCTCGTAGGTCTGGTTGGTGACGATGATGCCGAAGTAGGGCTTGCCGGTGACGTAGCCCTTGTCCCGGATGGATTCGGCGATGGCCCTGGCCGTGTTCACAGGGATGGCGAAGCCCAGACCCTCGATGCCCGCGGACTTATACTTGGCGGTGACCACCCCGATCACCTCGCCCCGGTCGTTGTAGACGGGGCCGCCGGAGTTGCCGTTGTTGATGGCTGCGTCCAGCTGGAACATATGGACCCGGACGTTCCGCTCCGTGGCGATCTCCCGGTCCAGGGCAGAGATGATGCCGGAGGTGAGGGTATAGGTGAGTTCTCCCAGGGGATTGCCCACCACATAGGCCTGCTCGCCCACCTTCATCTCGTCGCTGTCCCCCAGAACCACGGGGGTGAGGCCTTTGGCGTCGATCTTCAGGAGGGCGATGTCGGTCTGGGTGCCTTCCGCGCCCATGATCTCCGCCTCGTACTCGCTGCCGTCGTGGAAGATGACTTTGACGGTGCCGCCGTTGCGCATGGCCTTCTCCACCAGGTGGTTGTTGGTGAGGATGTAGCCGTCCTCGGAGAGAATGAAGCCGGTGCCGCTGACGGCGGTGGAGGAGAGCTGGCCGAACATGTTGTAGCCCTGGACGGTGGTAGAGATGCCCACCACCTGCTTGCAGGCCAGGTCATAGATCTCGGAAGCGCTGAGCCTGGCTTCTGTCCCGGCAGAGGCCGCGGGGGCCGGGGCAAAAGCGGTGGAGACGTAGCCCTCCGCTGCCGCGTCGAGAGGGGCTATTTCCGCCGGAGGGGCGGACAGGCTCGTATCGGAATGCCGGATGTAGGAGACCGTGCCCAGGCAGATGCCGGAGCAGAGCAGCACTGACGCGAGACAGATGGCGATCACGGTTCGTATCGTTTTATTCATGTCGAAGAACTCCTTCCCTTGCGGTCCTCCCCGGAAAGGGGAGAGACCGATCCTTCGCTCGTTTTCTATCACGCATTTAAACTAGCACTCCCCCTTGAACAATGCTTGAACCGCCTGTGAAGAATTTGTAAATTCAGGTTTCGTCGTTCCGGTCTCGTCCCATGCCTTGCATTCCCGGGAGGCGCGTATTAGAATAAATGAAAACGGAAAGGAGGCGTTTCGTATGACCGATCGGGAGATCCTGTCCCGCGCTCTCTGGGAGGCGGGGGTGCTGGAGTTGGCGGAGGGGGAAGTCCCGCTGCGCTGGAATTCCGCCGCGGCCCTGGAAAACCCCCAGGTGCGGACCCTGCTGCTGGATGCCCTGGAGGAGCTGGCGCGGGACCACTACGCCGCGGCGGAGGCGGTCCTGGGCGGAACCTGGGCTGCCCTCCTGGCGGAGCGGCTGTGCCTGCCCCTGAACCCGAAGGAGCTGCCGGAACGGCTCCTGCTGGCGGAGGAGACCGTGGCGGAGGGAGAGGACCTCTTCGCCCTTGCCGCTGCTCTCCGGGCGGAGGGGAAGAATGTGGCCGCGGCAGCGCTCTTCAATTACGGAATGGTCTCCGCAAGGGATGCGCTGGACAGGGCGGATGTGCGCCTCCACTGGCTCACGGACCTGGAGACCGCCGCCGCCGCGGCCCTGCAGGAAGGGATCGCGGACTTCGAGACCTACGACCGTCTGTTGGAACTTACGGAGGGCTGAACCCTCCCCGCCGCCTTTTTCGGAAATTATTACAGAAATAAGATGTTGACTCCGGGGGGTCGCATCCTATATAATAGCATGGTTTTAAGGTACATGAAAATCCAAGCGGAAAGCGTGATACAATGACAAAAGCAGAAAAGGCCCTGCGGGAGCAGGAAAACCACGACCTGACCCGGGGGCCCATCACCAAAAAGATTCTTCTCTTTGCCCTGCCCACCGTGGCGGGCAACCTCTTCCAGCAGCTCTACAACGTGGTGGACTCCCTCATCGTGGGGAACTACGCCCAAAACGGGACGGCCTGCCTCGCGGCGGTGAACGCCAGCTTCCCCGTGATGATGTTCTTCAGCTCTCTTTTCATGGGCGTGAGCATGGGCGCGAACATCATCGTCTCCCAGTACAAGGGGGCGAAGGACCATGAGAACCTGGAAAAGGCCATGACCACCACCTTCACCCTGAGCATGCTCACCGGCATCGTCATCACCCTCCTGGGCCTCCTCTTCACCCGGCCCATCCTGGAGCTGCTGGGCACGCCGGAGGAGATTATGGACATGAGCGCCACTTATCTGCGCATCGTGTTCATCGGCACCTGCGGAAACATCGTCTACAACGGCATGAACGGCCTGATTCGGGGCCTGGGGGACGCCAAGAAGCCCATGTATGCCCTGATCATCGCCGCCATCATGAACATCATCCTGGATATGATCTTCGTCATCGTCTTCCACTGGGACGTGGCGGGCGTGGCCTGGGCCACCATCATCTCCCACTTCGCCTCCGGCCTCCTCTTGCTGTGGTGGCAGAGCAAGGGCACCTACGGCGCGAAGATCAACTTCCGCAATCTGAAGCCGGATAAGCGCATCTCCGGCCTCATTGTGCGGCTGGGCCTGCCTGCCGCCGTGCAGAACGCCGCCTTTGCCTCCGGCATGCTGGTGACCCAGGGCTTTGCCAACCGCTTCGGTACGAACTTCATCGCCGCCAACGCCATCATCATGAAGGTGGACGGCTTCGCCATGATGCCCATGATGGGCCTCCAGGCGGCCATCACCACCTACGTGGGCCAGAACATCGGCGCGGGGGACGTGAAGCGCACCAACCAGGGCATTCACTCCACCGTCTTTATGGCCATGGGCTTCTCCGTCATCCTGGGCTTCATCCTCTACTTCCTGGGCAAGTACCTCATGGCCGCCTTCAACGTGGACACGGTGGCCCTGGAGATGGGGGTGCGGGGCCTCCGGTTCCTCTGCTTCTTCTATATCTTCATGGCCGTGCAGAGCGTGCTGGGCGGCGCGCTCCGCGGCGCGGGGGCCTCGGCTGCCTCCGCCCTGATGGGCATCATCAACACCGCCATCCGCCTCCCCTTGGGCTACCTCCTGGCCATCGTCCCCCTGAACCGGGACTGCCAGGCCGCCGTGGAGGCCGGGCTCTACGCCACCCGGGAGCTGGCGGAGAAGGCCGGGGTGGGCAACGGGCACTATTTCGGTCTGTTCCAGACCTTTGCCTTCGGCATGATCGCGGGCCTCATCGTGACCCTGCCCTAT
Organism: Oscillospiraceae bacterium; assembly: GCA_017535635.1. Lineage (GTDB taxonomy): Bacteria > Bacillota > Clostridia > Oscillospirales > Oscillospiraceae > UBA1774. The sequence goes on along the minus strand of JAFXTU010000022.1, from coordinate 83,795 downwards.
TACATCTGGGGCAACTGGCGCAATAAGGGCGTCACCGACAAAGCAAAAATGATCGAAAAGAAACACTGATTTTACGGGGCGGGCTTGGGTCCGCCCCTTTTTTGGAAGGAGACGGAGAGTATGAAAGCTTACAAGGCCGCGAAGACCGATGCAGTGAGCGAGCGGGAGCGGGAGCACCTTCGCCTGGTGCGCTCCCTTGCCCCCCAGTGCATGGTGCTGCTGGAAAATGACGGGGTCCTGCCCCTGGCTTCTCCCGGCCCGGTCGCCCTCTACGGAGCCGGGGCGCGGCGTACCGTGAAGGGCGGCACCGGTTCCGGGGAGGTGAACTCCCGGGACGTGGTGAACATCGAGCAGGGTCTTAAGAACGCGGGCTTCCAGGTCGTCAACGGCCCTTGGCTGGACGAGTACGACCGGATCTTCGACGAAGCCCAGAAGGCCCACTTCGCCCAAATGAAGGAGCGGATCGACGCCGGGGAGAACCCCATCATGGTCTACTTCACCACCCCCTTCCGGGAGCCGGAGGGTCCCCCCATCCGCCCGGAGGCGGCGGCGCCCCTCGCGCTGTACGTCATTTCCCGGAACTCCGGCGAGGGGAAGGACCGGGACGCCGCGCCCGGGGACTATGAGCTCTCGGAGCGGGAAAAGGCGGACCTTAAGCTCCTGTCGGAACAGTATGAAAAGCTGGTCGTCCTTCTGAACGTGGGGGGCGTCATCGACACGCAATTCTTCAAGGCCCTGCCCAGGCTGGGGGCCCTGCTCCTCGTCAGCCAGGCCGGGGCCGTCACCGGGGACGCGGTGGCCGATGCTCTGCTGGGGATCACGCCCCCCTCCGGCCGCCTGTCGGACACCTGGGCCCTGGAGTACCGGGACTATCCCGGCTCCGACACCTTCGGCAAAAACGACGGCGATACGGCCCATGAGCCCTATTCCGAGGGCATCTTCGTGGGCTACCGCTGGTTCGACACCGGGAAAAAGCCGGTGGCCTATCCCTTCGGCTACGGCCTGGGCTACACCACCTTCGATATGGCCCCCTGCTTCGACGAGGCGGACCAGTACGGCGTCAGCGGCAAGGTGAAGGTGACGAACACCGGCGCCCGTCCGGGCCGGGAGGTGATCCAGGTCTACACTGCCGCCCCGGCGGGGCGGGTGCGCAAGCCCTCCCACCAGCTGGCTGCCTTTGCTAAGACGAGGCTGCTGGAGCCGGGGGAGAGCCAGGTCATCGACATCTCCTTCCCCCTGAAAAACATGGCCTCCTATTCGGAAGAACTGGCGGCCTGGGTGCTGGAGCCGGGGAAGTACTATGTTCAGGTAGGCCGCAATTCCCGGGACTATGAGCTTTGCGCCGCCGTGGAGGTGGAAAAGCTCACGATCCTGGAACAGCTGCGGAATTTCAAAAACAAGACAAAGCTCAGCGCGGACCTCGGCGCTTCGCCCGCCCCGGCGGACGCGGCCCCGGAGGCCGTCCCGGAGGGTCTTCCGATTCTGAAGCTCCCCTGCGACGCGGTGGAGACGGAGAGGCACGTTTACACCGACGAGGACGTGTTCGACACCCCCGCCCCGGCGGACTTTGTCACCATGGCGGACATCCTTTCCGGCAAGCATACCCCGGAGGAGCTGGCGGCCCAGCTCACGCCGGGGGAGCTGGCGAGGCTCTGCGTGGGGGAATTCGGCGACCAGAGCATGATCGGCTCCGCCGGGCAGGACGTGCCCGGCGCTGCGGGGCAGACCATCCACGGTCTATATGAGAGCCGAGGCGTGGGGAGCCTGGTCCTGGCCGACGGCCCCGCCGGCATCCGCATCACCAGGCACTTCCAGACCGACGGGGAGGGGAAGCTCCTCTCCTCCGGCGGCTTCTTCGCCGCCTTCGGCGGGGGCGAGGAGAAGGAAGAGCTTCCGGCAGACGCGGTGGACTACTACCAGTTCTGCACCGCCATCCCCATCGCCACCCTGATCGCCCAGAGCTGGGATGTGGAGCTTGCCCGGAGCCTGGGACGCATCGTGGGCCGGGAGATGCTGGAATACGGGGTCCACAGCTGGCTGGCCCCCGGCATGAACATCCACCGGAATCCCCTCTGCGGCCGGAACTTCGAGTACTTCTCCGAGGACCCGCTGCTCTGCGGCATGATGGCCGCCGCCGAGACCCTGGGCGTCCAGGAGACCCCCGGCGTGGGCACCACCCCCAAGCACTTTGCCTGCAACAATCAGGAGGACAACCGGAATTACTCCGACAGTATGGTCTCCGAGCAGGCCCTGCGGGAGATCTACCTCCGGGGCTTCGAGATCTGCATCCGCAGCGCACAGCCCATGTATATCATGACCTCCTACAACTTCATCAACGGCATCCACGCCGCCATGAACCGGGACACCCTCACCTATGCTTTGAGGAACGAGTGGGGCTTCGGCGGCCTGGTGATGACCGACTGGGGCACCACCGGGGGCGGCAACCTGATGGAGAAGGCCGGGGAGGACAGCATCCCCGCCTGCTGCATCGCCGCCGGGAACGACCTGCTGGAGCCGGGGAACATGAACGACGTGCAGGACATTCTGGACTCCCTGGCGGGGAAGACGGACCATCCTCTGAGCATCGCCTCCCTCCGCCTCTGCGCCAGCCGCATCCTCCGGGTCATTGCCGGAAGCAGCCTCTATGAGGGGGCAAAGCCCTGGACGCAGCGCTTTGAGACCGACTGGTTCATCACCACAAAGTAAAATATGCGCCCCCGCCGCCGAAGGGATCGGCGGCGGGGGCCGCTGCAAAGGAGAACAGAGTATGAACTATCCCAAGCTCTTCGAACCCTTCCGCATCGGAGGGACGGTCTTCCGCAACCGGATCTTCGCCTCCGCCACGGGCATCACCGATTACAGCTTCGATGGGGCCTTTTCCGACGCCGCAGTGGCCTACTTCGAGCGCAAGGCCCAGGGGGGCGCCGCCGCCGTGGCCATCGGGGAGTGCGACGTGGACCCGGTGAACGGCGGCCGCGCACCCGGCCCCTGCATCGACCTGAGCAGCTTCAGCATCGTGGGCGGCCTCTGCCGCCTCGCCTCCGCCATCACCGGGCATGGGGCCGTGGCCTCCCCGGAGCTGGTGCATCACGGGCGCTACGGCACAAAGTCCCTGGGTCCCTCCGACGGGGACGTGCACGGGAAGCCCTGCTTCGGCATGACGGAGGAGCAGGTCCTGGCCGCCATCCGGGCCTACGGCTCCGCCGCCGCCCTCTGCAAGATGGCGGGCTTCAACATGGTCACCGTCCACGGGGGCCACGGCTGGCTGCCGGAGCAGTTCTTCGCCCGCTGGACGAACCAGCGGACCGACCAGTGGGGCGGCAGCGTGGAGAACCGGGCTCGCTTCGCCGTGGCGGTGTGCGATGAGATCCACAAGCGCTGCGGCCGGGACTTTCCCATTGAGTTCCGCATCTCCGGCACGGAGTTCGACGAGGGCTACGCCATCGACGAGGGCATCCAGTACGCCCAGGCCCTGGACGGCCACGCGGACATCATCCACGTCTCCGTGGGCCTCCACGGGGACCTGAGCGGCCTGAACTGGATCAAGTCCTACCCCACCATGTTCGAGCAGGAGGGGAAGAACGTCCGCTACGCCGCCGAGATCAAGAAGCATATCTCCCAGTCCCTGGTGGCCACGGTGGGCGCGCTCAGCACCCCGGAGTATATGGAGGAGATCGTCGCTACCGGCAAGGCCGACGTGGTGGCCATCGCCCGGGGCCTGATCTGCGACCCGGACCTGCCCAACAAGGCCCGTTCCGGGCGGGAGGAGGAGATCCGGCACTGCGTCCGCTGCTTCGGCTGCTTCTCCAACATCTTCCCCGCGGGGCGCATCTTCTGCGCCCTGAACCCGGAGACCGGGCACGAGCGGGAGGTGGCGCAGGCAAAGCCTGCCGAACCCCGGAAGCTCCTGGTGGCCGGGGGCGGCGTCGCCGGAATGCAGGCGGCCCTCACTGCGGCGAAGGAGGGGCACGAGGTCACCCTCTGCGAGAAGTCGGACCACCTGGGCGGGGCCATCACCTGCGAGGAGGAGGTCCCCTTCAAGGCGGGGCTGAAGGCTTATCTGATGCAGCAGGAAAAGGCCCTGGAGAAGGCGGGCGTCCGGATCCTGAAGAATACGGAGGTCACCCCCGACTACGTGCGCCGGGGGGGCTACGACGCGGTCTTCGCCGCCCTGGGCTCGAAGGCGGTCAAGCCGAAGATCGAGGGCATCGACGGCCCCGGCGTCCTGGACGCGGAGACGGCTTACCGCAGCCCGGAAAAGTGCGGGCAGAGGGTGGTCGTCCTGGGCGGCGGCCTGGTGGGCACGGAGCTTGCCATCTACCTCCACAGCCTGGGGAAGGAGCCGGTCATCCTGGAGCTCATGGGAGCTCTCCGGGCCGAGGGGAGCAGCATGCACCTCACGGCGGTGCGCCTGGAGCTGCAGAACCGGGCCATCCCCGTGCACCTGAACACCGCAGCCGAGAAGATCACGCCCGAGGGCGTGTATACTGCCGGAGGCGGGTTCTTCCCGGCGGACACGGTGGTCTACGCCACCGGGCGGAAGCCGAGCTTCGAGGAGGCCGCCGCTCTTTCGGAGGCCGCGGGGACCTTCGCCTTCCTGGGGGACTGCATTTCCCCCAAAAACATCATGTCCGCCAACCGGGCCGCCTGGATCGCGGCAAGAGATCTGGGAAGATAAAAAAGCCTCCCTCTCTGAGGGAGCCTGAATACCTTTCGCCGCGCCGCGAAACAGCTTCGCGGCGCGGCGTTATCAACCCCAGGTTGACTTCCCGGTAGAATCCCTCTCCAACCGCGGGATTCCAATTCCAGCCCCGGAGGGGTATCCTATGGTTTGGAACCAATGGGCGGGTCCATGCTGTAACGGTAAAGGAGGAGGAAAATGAAGTACAGACGAGAAGACGTCTATATGGCTTTTTGCGGTTCTTTCCGAAATGAAGAATTATCCAAAAAGCTGAATGTAGAAATTGTTCGAGCGATACATCCCAATCGAAATTCCACCCTGTTCCGGGAAATTATCGGTCGTCCGGCAGGGTCCGGTGCATGGTTTTCCTGGGCGTCTCCGGAACCGCTGGATGTCTCCCTCATCCGGCAGATGGCCGAAGCAGAAACGCGGGCTTGGGTCTTTACCTTGGAAGGTATACCCATTCTTGGACTGCCCTCGGAGAGAATCCATCTGGAAAAAGCGGAAAGGTGCGCCATCTTCCTTCGGGAAGGAGTAACGGATTCTTCACCGGACCCCAAAATCACCAGGCTTGAGGAGCGGCACCTTTCTCTGCTGGACGGACTGTTTGACCATCCTGACACCACGCAGTATCAGCGGGATGTGTATCATTCTGCCTATGAAAACATCATACAGGCGGCGGATAATGAGGAAATGAAGAGCGCAGTATACGGTCTGATCTCCGATGGCTGTCTGCTATCCGCTATTCAGGCTTCGACAACATACTATGCCTCCATCGATTTCAGGCAGAACAAGCTGATCAATCCATTTACCAGACCGGATCAGAGAGGGAAAGGATTCGGAAAAGCAGTCATGAATTATGCGCTGGGTCTGTTCCCAGATGAGACGGTGATGTACGAGTATGACGGCGAGAACGAAATGGCCTTGAAACTGGCACTTGCCTGCGGATTTTTGCCCATATTGAATATAGATCTCTATCAATTGGATTTATGACGAAGTGCTGTACAGCAGGAGAATCAACCATAGGTTAAAACCACCGGAGATCTCCTCTCCAACCGCGGGATTCCAATTCCGGCGGATATCCTGTCTCCAGCGGCCGCAAAACAAAAAGGAGGAAAACCCTGTGAGCATTGGAAGGAATATCTATGCGCTGCGGCAGGAAAAGGGCTATACCCAGCTTACCTTAGCGGAAAAGCTGGGGGTGTCCGTCCAGGCGGTGTCCAAGTGGGAGAACGACGTCTGCGCCCCGGACGTGAGCCTCTTCCCCTGCCTGGCGGAGCTATTCGGCGTCTCCATCGACCGGCTCTTCGGCTTCCGCCTGGGCGCCGAGGAGGAGATCCAGGCCATCCGCGTCAAAGCCGACGGATTTGACAGCCTGGAGGAGAACATCGCCTTCCTTCTGTCCAGCCTGGAAAAATATCCCAACAGCCCGGAGCTGAAGACGGACCTGGCCATGTCCTACCTCTCCGCCTGGCGCATGGGCCTGGGGGGAGTGGAGAAGGAGGAAGCCAGGGAAAAATGCCTGCGCCTCTGCCGGGAGGTGGAGCGCAGCTGCGGAGACCGGGTGCAGGTGGACGCTGCCCTGGAGATCATGAGCCGGGTGTACCGGGAGAGCGGGGAATACGACCGGGCCCAGGCGTGCCTGGAAAAGCTCAGCGGGGAAGCCTACGGGATGCTCGTGGGAGGAACGGCGGAGATCCTGCGGCGGCGGGGGGACCATGCCGCCCTGGAACGCTACGGAGCGCGGGAAATCCTGAGCCTTTGGGGGACCCTGTACCGGATGCTGTCCAACCTGAGCGAGTCTTTGTCCGCGAAGGGGGAGAAGGAGCGCGCCTTGGCCTTCGCCCAGGCAGGGGAGAGCATGCTGTCCCTGTTCGACGGGGGCTGTCCGGATTTCTTCGCCTTTCGGAAGCTGATGGCGGCGGAGAGATGCGCCTCCCTGCGCATGGACCTGGGGGACCGGGCGGGCTGCCTGGAAGATCTGCGCCGGGTCCTGTCCGCCGACGAGCTGATCCGCTCCGCCGCCGGAGCCGGGAGCCATCATATCGCGGACCGGGACCCGCTGTTCTTCTCCGGGCTCCGGGAGGACCCCCAGGCCCTGGAGGAATGGGCGCCGGAGTTCCTCTTCGCGCCGGTTTTTGAGAAATACAAGGCTTTTTTCGGGGACGACGAGGAGTTTCAGGCGCTTTTGAAAGAAACGGAAAAAATAGGAAACTCGGATAATCGCGGCGCATAATCCCTTCGGTTGCGGGCATACTGACGCCGAATCGAATGATCGAATGATCGGAGGGTAGTATCATGGTCATGGATAAGATCATGCTGACGCTGGCCATCATCGGCGCCCTGAACTGGGGCTGCATCGGCATTTTCAAATTCGATGTCGTGGCCTGGCTCTGCGGCGGACAGACCTCCACCCTGAGCCGTGTGATCTTCACGCTGGTGGGACTGGCGGGCGTCTGGTGCATCTCCATGCTCTTCCGTAACCGGGAAGAGGAGCGGGACGTATAATACCGATTTCCGTTTTGCCGGCAAAACTGGGACGCTTCCAAGCTTTTTCGCCTGGAGGCGTCCTTCATTTCCGGGGCAGACTCCCCGCTTCGCTCTCTCCCAGGACCCGAACCCCGGCTTCCTCCAGGAGCAGGGCGGTGAGGCCCTTTCCGGGGACGAGGGTGCGGGAAAAGCTGCCGTCGTAGATCTCCCGAGGGCCGCAGGAGGGGCTGCGCTCCTTCAGGACCGCCCAGCGGCAGCCCTGCTCCTTTGCCAGGTCTACCGCCGCCAGAGCCCCCCGGCGGTATTCTTCCGTCACATCCCGGCCCAGGGTATTGACGATGCGCTCCCCCTGCAATTCGGCGGGAGGCCGGGGCGTGGGAAGACCCCCCGCCTGCTCCGGGCAAAAGGGGACAAGGGTGTGTTTCTCCCCCAGGGCAATGACCTCCCCGTGGGGGACCGATCTCCCGTCGTAGCGGCATGGCCGCCCCAAAAGACAGGCGCTGACCAAAATCTTCATCCTTCCGCCTCCCGCAGCGCTGTTTTCTCCACCGCCGGATGCCCAGGCAGGTCCCGGCCCAGCAGGGCCTCCTTTTCTCTGTGGCCCAGCTTTTTCAGCTTTACTTCCAGACTCGAGGCGCTGGCCCGGTCCGGCGCAGTCCAGGCCCCGGCGTAGCCCAGGGGCGGATGCGCCCTGGTATAGCGGGCGCCCCGGACCCCTTGGCCCAGGTGCTCCCGGAACCGGCGGCCCAGGTCCGTGGTGATCCCGGCGTAGAGGCTGTCGCCGGCGCAGCGGAGAAGATAGACATAATACATAAAAGCAGTATACCACGGTTTTCCCATTTTCCAAAGGGAAAAACTGTGCTATACTGCCTCCGGGTGATAAGATGAAAGTGATGGCACTGGATTACGGGGACGCCCGGACCGGCGTCGCCTTTTCTGATCCGCTGGGCCTCCTGGCGGGGGAGACGGCGGTGCTCTCCTCCTGGAACCATGAGAGACTATTGGAGGAGGTGACGGCCCTGGCCGAGAGCCGGGGCGTGGACACCGTGGTGCTGGGCCTTCCCCGGAACATGGACGGCAGCGAGGGTCCCCGGGCGGAAAAGAGCCGCGCCTTTGCCGCCGAGCTGGAGGAGCGGGGCTGGAGGGTGGTCCTGGTGGACGAGCGGCGCACCACCGTGGAGGCCCACGGCATCCTCACGGAGACAGGCAGACACGGCAAGGGCCGGAAGCAGCGCATCGACGCCGTGGCGGCCACCTTGATCCTGGAGACCTATTTAAACAGCCTGAAACGATAAACGCAGGACCGTTGGGGCAGCGGCGCTTACCCGACCTCCCGGTGGGTCTCCAGCACCGCCGCAAGGCAGTCGGCAAAGAGGCGGACGGCGTTTTTCACTTCCTGCAGGGTGTTGGCCTCGGTCCCCACCTCCAGGAGGAAGGAACCGGGGCAGAGGTGCTGGTTGTAGCGGGCGGGGGAGAGGTCCAGGTCCCGGGCGAGGCCCGGATAGTCCTTCTCCATCTGCCGCTGTATCTCCAGGCCCAGCTTCAGGTTTTCCCGCCAGTTGGGGTGGTAGAGCCCGTTTTCCCCGGTGGTGAGCAGCAGCATCACCTGGGCAGAGTCCGCCCCGTCCGGGGCGGTGTAGTGGGTCTTCCGTCCTCCCAGGGAATCCCGGTGCAGGTCGATGACCACCCGGATCGTGGGGTTCTCCTCCAGAATGGAGCGCACCGCCTCCCCGGAGCGGTCGTAGGCCCCGTTGTAGGCGGGCCAGTCGTATTTCTCCCGGTCGTGGAGGACCCGGAAGCCCTTTCCCTCCAGGATCTCCGTGAGCAGGTCCCCCAGGGCTACTACGCTCTGTCCCTCCTCCAGGGTCCGCCAGTCCCCGGAGGGGGTATAGCGGTCCTCCCCCTCGGGGGTGAAGGCCTCGCAGGTGTGGGAGTGGAGGATGAGGATCTGGGACCCCTCGTCTCCCAGGGTATAGGACCAGCCCTCCCGGAGGAGTCCCCGCAGATCCGGCGTCTGCTTTCCCCCTATGCGGACCGCCGGGAGCGCCGCTTCGGAATGGCCCTCCTCCGGCGGGAGAGGCTCCGGCAGCGGGGAAGGCTCCTCCGTCGGGACCGGTCCCCCGGCGATCGCTTCGTCCTCCGCGGGGGCGGAGGCTTCGGGCGCGCTCGACGCCGGCGGCCGCCAGGGGGCGCTCTCCGCCATGGTCAGGGGTGCCTCCGCCGCCAGTCCGGCCTCCAGCCGGGCCGCCAGGACCCGGAAGGCGCCCAGCGCGTCCAGTACCACCACCGGCAGCACCGCCAGCAGCAAAAACAAAAGGTCCCGCCGCAGCCGCTTCACGGCATCACCTCCCCTTTTTGGGAGTATATGCCTGTCCGGGGCTTGCAAGAACGGGAGTTTTTGTGCTATGATCAAAGTAGATAGAACAAAACCAAAGCAAAGGAGACAGGATCATGCAGTACAGCTATAAGACCAGGGGCGTCTGCTCCCAGAATATCATCATCGACATGGACGGGGACACCGTGCGGAAGGTGGAGTTCGTGGGCGGCTGCCCCGGCAACACCATCGGCGTCGCCCGCCTCAGCGAGGGGCGGAACATCGACGAGGTCATCGGGATCGTGGACGGCATCCGCTGCGGCGCCAAGCCCACCTCCTGCCCGGATCAGCTGGCCAAGGCCCTGAAGAGCATCAAGGATCAGCGGGCCCAGGCGTAACGAAAAAAAGAAAAACGCCGCGCAGATCCTGACACTGAAGGATCTGCGCGGCGCTGTTTTTTCAGGTCTCCACTATGGTCAGCTCGCCCTTTTCCGGGCGGCAGCGGTCAAAGGCCCAGTCGATGTCCTTCCCCCGGAGAAGCCCGTAGAGGCATTTGACGACCCCCGCGTGGCTGAGGATCAGGAGGTCCGGGCTGGGGTCCTCCCGCAGAATTCGCAGAAGAGTCTGCCGGACCCGGTACTGCACCATGTAGAAGCTCTCGCTCCCCTCGTCGAAGCGGTAGCTGGTGAGATACTCCCCCCGCCGGGCGTACTCGGCGGGCCACTGCCTTTTCACGTCCTCAATGAGCCGTCCGTCCCAGGCCCCCAGGCTGATCTCTGAAAAGCCCTCCTCCTCCCGGAGCGGGAGGCCCAGGGCGGCGTTCACCAGCCCGGCGCTGTCCCTGGCCCGGCGCAGAGGGCTCGTATACAGGGCTTCTGCCCGAAGAAAATACCCCGCCAGGGTTTCCCCGGCACGGCGCATCTGCTCCCGCCCCAGGTCGGAGAGGTGGGCGTCGTAGCGGCCCATGATGATCTTGCCGCTGTGCTTTTCCGTATCCCCGTGGCGCAGGAGGTAAAAGCGCCGTCCCTTCGCCAGCGCCGCGAGCCCGTCCTCCGCGGCATAGGCGCAGAGAGCGGCGTAGTCTTCCGGCGTGTCCATGTCCAGCACCGTGCCCTTCCAGGGCATAGGAAGGCGCAGAAGCGTATCCTCATGGAGGAGCCGCGCCCCCTTCAGCCCGCCGGGGCCGGTGTAATTCAAAATCTCCTGGAAATACTGGGCGGGGATCCACAGGGGATGCCCTTTTTTCCCCTCGAAGGTGGGAAGGGCGTATTCCCCCTTGTCCCCGGCGCAGGCGATGAGCTGGAGTACCGCCTCCCTGGGGACGGCGGCGCAGTCGCAGGGGAGGAGCAGGACCCCCTCCGCTCCCAGGGCGGCGAAGTGCCGCAGCCCCGTGAGGACGGAGGTGAACATGCCCTGATCGTAGTCGGGATTATAAAGCTCCGCCGCTCCCAGCGCTTTCATCGGCCCCGCCAGCTCCTCCCGCCGGTGACCGGTGACCACTGCCACGTCGGCCCCTGCCGCTCGCAGCGTTTCCGCGCACCGCTCCAGGGCCGTGGCGCCTCCCACCGGCAGCAGGGGCTTGAAGTCCCCCATGCGGGAGGAGTAGCCCGCCGCCAGGACGATCCCGCCGATCACAGCTTTTCCGCCGTCAGGAGGAAGTAGCCCGTGTGCTTCGTGGGCTCTGCCCGGCAGAAGGGGGCGCTCCCCTCCGGCAAAGTCTCCTTCCAGTAGGCCTCCAGAGAGCCGTAGTCCATGAGAAGCTGGGCGTACCAGTTCTGCAGCTGCCGGGTCTTGTCCCGGAAGAGGGTGATCTCGAAGCCCGTATCCCGGATGGCGTGGAGGAGGTTGTCCACCACGAAGAGCCCGTCCAGCAGGTAGGGGGAGGGGTAGCTGTCGGCGTCCTCGCAGTCCTGCTCCGTCCGGGGTGTGTTCAGGATGCGCTTTGCCTCGTAATAGGCCTCCCCGGCCCGGTCCGGGTCGGGATTGATGTAATAGAGGTCGCTGATGGCCAGCTTCGCCCCCTTTTTCAGCACACAGTAGAGCTCGTTCAGCAGCTCGTCGTGCCGGTTCATGAGGCTGAAGGAGCACTCCAGAAGAGCGCCGTCAAAGTAGAGGGAGGGGAAGTCCAGGCTCATCCCGTCGGTCTTGCGCAGGGTGAAGCCGGGGTCCAGGGCCCTGGCCCGGGCCAGCATCCCCTCGTCCCGGTCGCAGCCCACGGGCTTCACACCCAGCTTTTCCTTCAAAAGCAGCATGGAACCGCCGGCCCCGCAGCCCACGTCCAGGATGCGGTCGCCCTCCTTCCAGGCGCAGGCCCTGGCGGCCTCCAGGGTCAGCTCTTCGCCGCCGGGATGGCAGCAGAGATTCTTGTCCATGATCGTTCCTCCGAAAAATGCCCGCAGGCACGCGATCCCCGTGCGCCTGTGGGCGAAATACTCATTCCAGAATATCCTTGATATCCTCCAGCCCGTCGGCGGTGGTGACCACCAGCACATGGTCCCCCCGGCGGATCACGTCGCCGCCGCCGGGGATCACGGCCCGGCCGGCGCGGATGATGCAGGCCAGCAGCAGGTCCCGTCGGAGCCGGAGGTCCTTCAGGGGAACTCCGGCGACCCCCTCGGCCTGCTTGCCCACGGAGAACTCCAGGGCCTCCACCTGCCCGGAGCAGATGGTGTGCAGGGCTTCCACGTTGCTGTCCTGGGAGTTGGACATGCCCCGGACGTAGCGCAGGATCATGTTGGCGGTGATGTGCTTGGGGCTAAGAACGCTTTCCAGTCCCGCCCGCTCGCCCAGGCGGACCAGGTTCCCGTTGTTGACCTTCACCACCACCTTCCGGGCCTCCCCCAGGGAGTCGGCGTACATGCCCAGGATGATGTTCTCCTCGTCGGAGCCGGTGAGGGCGGCCACCCCGTCCATGTTCAGGATGCCAACCTCGCCCAGGAGCTCATGATCTGTTCCGTCGCCGTGGATGATGGTGGCCTCCGGCAGCAGCTCACAGAGCTCCCGGCAGCGCCCTTCGTCCCGCTCAATGATCACGGTGTTGGCGCCGATGCCGCAGAGCATCCGGCCCAGGTAATAGCTGATGAGCCCGCCGCCCACCAGCATCACGGCGTCCACCTTCTTCCGCAGGAGCCCCCATTTCTTGAAGGCCCGGGCCACCTCATTGGGCTCACCGGTGATGCTGATCCGGTCCCCGTCCCTGAGGACGAAGTCGCCCTTGGGGATGAATACCTGCTCCTCCCGCTGTACGGCGCAGATCAGGATCCTGGCGCCGAAGGTGTGGGGCAGCTCCCGAAGAGGGATACCCGTGATGCCGCTCCCCTCCGGCACGGTGACCTCCACGATCTCTACCCGGCCTCCGGCGAAGACCTCGATCTTCTGCGCCGAGGGGAAGCGCAGGAGCCGGAAGATCTCCGTGGCGGCGGAGTACTCCGGGTTCACATACATGCTGAGGCCCAGCTCTTCGGCCAGAAATTCCATCTGCCCCACGTACTGCGGGTCCCGGACCCGGGCGATGGTGTGCTTTGCGCCCATCTTCCGGGCCAGGAGGCAGGCCAGCAGATTCTGCTCGTCGGAGGCGGTGGTTGCGATCATCAGGTCCGCCTTCTCCACCTGGGCGTCCTGCATGACCTGCAGGGTGGCGCAGTTGCCCACGATGCCCATCACGTCGTACTGCCCGTTGATTTCCTCCACGCGCTCGTCGCTGACGTCGATGACGGTGACGTTGTGGCCCTCCTGGCTCAGCTGCTGGACCAGCTCGCCTCCCACCTTGCCGCCGCCTGCGATCACGATGTTCATGTCGTTTCCTCCTTGCTGGGTCGTATCAGGAGACCTGGATGGGGAGCCGGAGGGTGGCCATGCAGTGCTTGGTGTCCCAATCCAGCATGGAGATCACCACCTCCGTGGCGCCTTCTTTCAATCCCGTAAAGGTCAGGGGGCAGTCTGTGCCGTTTTCGTACCAGCTGCCCCACTTGGCAGAGACAATATCATCCTCCGCAAAGTCATACCGCAGGGAATAGCTGACTCCGCCCTGGGCGACACAGCTGAAAACGACGGTTTTTTCCCCTCCGGGTTCCAGAGTGACGAGGTCCGTGTCCGCGGTGACCAATCCGAAAAACACCTGAACGTGAACGGTCTCCTCCGCCAGCAGGGTCCCGTCCTTCATGGAATAGACGATCCGGATGTCCGTGCTGCCGGTGCTCAGAGGATTCACCGTGAGCTTGATGAAGTCGTCTTCCCATTTGCCCCAGTTGCACTCCGCCACGTAGGGATTGGAGATATAGCGGTTCACCACCGTATCCTCATTGTTCTCCGGGCAGTAGGCATATATGGAGATCTCCTCGCTTTCAAAAAGGTTCAGCTTCAGCTCCGCGGCGCTGACCTGGAGATCCGCGGAGTACTCCGACGAAACAGCATCCAGCTCAGCGGTCACCGTCACCTGGATGGTCTTGGAATCCAGGACCGTATCCGTTTCGGAGATGACGAAGTAGACCGAGATTTCAGCGGATCCCACGGCCAGAGGCGTTATGGTGAGGTCAACGTTGTCGCCGTGCCATGTTCCCCAGGAGCAGGATACGATGTCCTCCCGGGAGAGAACGTAACGCACCGAGACGCCGGAGCAGTTTTGCTCCACGGCGGTGGCCGTAACGGTCCCCTCCTGGCCCATGCTCAGGTCCAGCGAACCGGCCGAGAGGGTCAGGGTGCCGGCGGGGCTGCTGCGCGTGCCGCTCAGGGGCGTGCAGACCTCCACTTCCATCTGGTCCAGATAGGTCATGGGGATGGAGAGGTTCAGATTCTGCCCTTCGGTATAGGTGGCGGAGGTGATGCCGATGACCTGCCCGTATTTGTTCAGGAGCGCGCCGCCGCTGCTGCCGGGGGAGATGGCCGCGCTCATCTGGATGTAGGTCATGCCGCTGTCCAAGCGCCTGGGGTTGGAGATGATGCCCTGGGAGATGGTGTTCTGCAGGCCGAGAGGGCTGCCGATGGCATAGACGGTGGCCCCGCCCACGTCATAATCCGGAGAGCCGATCTCCAGGGTCTGGAAGCCGCTGCCGTCGATCTGGATCACGGCCCAGTCCTCCTCCGCGCTGTAGTCATAGACGCCCAGCACGTCATACACTTTGCCTGTGTCTGAGACGGTGATGGCGGCGCTGTCCGCCCCGGAGATCACGTGATAATTCGTGACGGCAAGCCCGTCGGAGCTGAGGAAGAAGCCGCTGCCCGTCTTAATGCACCAGCCGTATTCATCGAAGATCTCCATGTAGAACACCGCCGGAGCGCAGGTGGCGTAGATCTCCTCCGGCGTCAGCTCCCTGGGCGCTCTGGCCTGGAGAGAGCGCACAAGGATCGTCCGGCTGCTCGCTTCATACTCCAGCTCAAAGTTAAGGAGCTCCTGAAGGTCCCGGAGCTGGAAGTAATTGTTGCCGCCGATGTTGTACACGGAGATATCCGTGACCTCGCGCCCGTCCACATGAAGCGACTGGGTGCTGAGCGAGGCGGAGGCGCTTTTATCTTCCCCGTTATACAGCAGCTCGCTGCCGTCGGGCTCATAGCTTTTTCCGGGGGTCACCAGGACGCGGGAACCCACCGGGTCATAGTCCACGCTGAACTGACTCCCCGTGCCGTTCAGCAAAAAGGCCAGGTCCCGCAGCTTGAAATAGTTGTAGCCGTCGATGTTGTATTTTTCACAGCGGATCGGGACCCCATTTACCTTGAGGCCCTGGGTGGAAAGCGTGACCTCCGCATCCGCACTGAGCGCTCCGGGAGCGAAAGCAAAGAGGAGAGCCAGGACGAGAAGGAGGGCTGGGAGCTTCTTTTTCATGGCCGGTCTACCTCCAGTGGATCCTTGATGACAGAATATTGCGATGGGTGGGACCATCCGTTTTGTCACGGTGTCTGCGATTCTCTTCATTATACGCCATGCAGCGTTTTTTTTCAATCTGAAAAAGAGACTGACGGCGCAGGTGTAAAATGCCGCCGCGGGGCTTCCGGTTGACAAAAGCCCCGGGATGGATTAGATTTGACAGAGCAGATCGAAGCCGTGGGAAGCGCGATGCGGGCTCCGCCGGGACCGGGGAGACCGGGGAACAGGAGGACGATATGAAAACCATCTACCTTGCGGGAGGCTGCTTCTGGGGTGTTCAGAAGTTTTTTGACCAGTTTGAGGGCGTCGTGGACACGGAGACCGGGTACGCCAACGGCCCGGAGAAGGCCCCTTCCTATCAGGAGGTCTGCCGCAGCAGCGGCCATGCCGAGACCGTGAAGATCGTGTATGACGAGTGCCGGATCGGCCTGAAAAAGCTTCTGGACTTTTATTTCCTGGTGATCGACCCCCTCTCTGTCAATCAGCAGGGAGGCGACAAGGGCATCCAGTACCGCACCGGGATCTATTACACCGGCGAAGACCAGCTTCCGGAGATCGAAGCGGTTTATCGGGCCAAGGAGCGGCAGCTCGGGCAAAAGCTGGCCGTGGAGCTGGAGCCGATCAGGAACTTCTTTCCCGCGGAGGAGTATCACCAGAAGTATCTGGAAAAGAATCCGCAGGGTTACTGCCACATCCCGCAGAAGATGTTCACGCTGGGGAAGAAAGACCGCACGGAATGATGCGCCGGAGCAGGAGCCGCTGCGTTCGGAAGCGCCGAGCCGGAGAAATCAGAGAGTGATTATTGAGAAACCAGGATCGGGCCATCCCGGCAAAAACGCCGGGATGGCCCGAACTGAACACAAATGGGTCGAAAGCGCTTGGCAGGCGGATTTGAACGCGCATTGCCTCACAGCTGGGGCCGGTATTGAAGGGCTTCCGCCAGGTGTCCCGCCTGGATGTCCTCGCTTCCGGCCAGGTCCGCGATGGTCCTTGCCACCCGCAGGACCTTGTCATAGCTCCGGGCGGTGAGGTTCAGGCGGGCATAGGCGGCCCGGAGCATCTCCTCTGAGGGCCCGTCCAGTCTGCAGGCGTCCCGGAGCTTTTGCCCGCTGAGCTGGGCATTCACCCGTTCCTTACGTCCCGGGAGGCGCTGCCGCTGCCGGACCCTGGCGTTTTCCACCCGCTCGCGGATGACGGCGCTGGATTCTCCCCTGGGGTCCTCCCGCAGCTCGTCGTATTCCAGGGAACGGACCTTCACCATGATGTCCATCCGGTCCAGCAGAGGGCCGGAAATGCGCTGCCGGTAGGCCCGGACGGCGCTTTCCGAGCAGGTACAGCGGCCCGAGGGGTGGCCGTACCAGCCGCACTTGCAGGGGTTCATGGCGCAGACCAGCATGAAGCGGCTGGGGAAGGTCTCCGCGCCGGAGGCCCGGGAGATGGTGACCTCCCCGGTCTCCAGGGGCTGCCGCAGGACCTCCAGGGTCTGCCGGGGGAATTCCGGCAGTTCGTCCAGGAAAAGGACACCGTTGTGGGCCAGACTGATCTCACCCGGGTGGGGGTTGGAGCCGCCTCCGGCCAGGCCGGTGGAGGAAATGGTGTGGTGGGGCGCCCGGAAGGGACGATCCACGATCAGGGGCTTGTCGGACCCGGTGAGAGAGCAGACGGAGTAGATCTCCGTGGTCTCCAGCACCTCCTGCCGGGACATCCGGGGGAGAATGGAGGGCAGGCGGGAGGCCAGCATGCTCTTGCCCGCCCCCGGAGGACCGGAAAGCAAAACGTTGTGTCCCCCGGCCACCGCTACCTCCAGGGCCCGCTTCACGTCCTCCTGCCCCTTCACGTCGGCAAAATCCGGCAGGGGAGCGCCCTCCAGGGCCTCCGGCAGGGTCGTCGGAGTGCGGGGCAGCTCCTTTGCGCCGGACAGGTGCTCCAGCAGCGCCGCCACGTCCGGGACGCCGTAAACGCAGACCTCATCGGCAAAAGCGGCCTCGCCTGCGTTCTCCGTGGGGACGAAAAGGCGGCGGATGCCCTCCCGCTGGGCGGCCAGGGCCATGCTGACGGCGCCGGGTACGGGGCGAAGCCGGCCGTCCAGGCTCAGCTCACCGAAGAAGGCGCAGTCCTCCTCCAGGGGAGGGAGCTGGCCCGTGGCCGTGAGCACCGAGAGAAAAATGGGCAGATCGTAATGGGTGCCGCCCTTGCGGGTGTCCGCCGGGGCCAGATTCACCGTGACACGGCCGGGGGGAAAGCGGAAGCCCCGGCTCAGTACGGCGGCCCGCACCCGGTCCCTTGCCTCCTTCACGGCGGCGTCCGGCAGACCCACCATCTCAAATACGCTGTGGATCCCGTGGGCGGCAAAGCACTCCACGGTCACGCTGTAGCCGCGAATGCCGTGGACGCCGAGACTGCGGACGGTGGTGGTTCCTGCCATAAGGCTCCTTCCTTTCCGGAAACCAGGAAATTACGATCCTTTTTCTCCATTTTAGCGGAACGGAGAGCGGAATGCAAGGAGGACAGAGCGTCCTTCCGGGCGGCTCTCTTCTTATCCTTCCGGGCTGCCGTCCAGCATCCAGGCGATCCCCAGTCCCAGCCGCCGCTCCGCGTCCCGGAAGTGGCCCCCGGGGTCCAGGCGGAAGGTACAGGGGATCCCCAGGGCCTGAACGTGCCGGAAAACGGCCTCCGTACAGTCCTGGACCCGGCGCATGAGCGGGTTTTTCGTGTTCTTTTCCTTCTCCCCCAGGGAGAAGCAGAGCTTCTCCGGCCTCCCGGCGAAGGGCTGCTCCAGGGCGTATTCCGCAAAGCCGGGGAACCAGAGGGAGCCGGAGGCGGAGACCGCCCCGGAAAAGGCCGCCGTCCGATAGAGGGCGTAGAGGGCAAAGAGCCCAGCCAGGGAGTAGCCCAGGAGGCAGCAGGGGGCCGTGGGGGCATCCAATTCCTCCCGCAGGGCGGGGAGAACGAGCTTCAACAGCAGTTCCAGCGTCTCCTCCGCCCGGCCTCCGAAGGGCCCGCCCTCCCGGAAGACCGGCTCCGCCGGCCAGGGGGAGAGGGCGTCGTTCCAGTTCTCCACCGGCAGAGAAGCCAGGCGAAAGGGGGTCTCCGTCAGGGCCCGCGCCTCCTGCCAGACCTGCTCCGCCTCGCCGTCCCCGCCGATAAGGAGAAAGAGAGGCGCGCCGTCCCCTCTTTCCCCTGCGAGCCGGAGGGGACCGCCTCCGGCGTTGATCTCTTTCATTCCGGCTTACTTCTGCTCGCGGCCTTCAGCTTGGCCCGGAGCTCTTGGTTCAGGTCCCGGAAGGCCTCGGCGTGATAACTCTCCGCAGGGGTATTGCCGCAGGAGATTGCCTTGCCGATGGAGGCGATGCCGGGCTGCTTCACGCCGCTGCGCAGGATGACGGTCCCGGCGCCGCCGGAGGGAAGCTTCCGCCGGTGGGCGGCGGGGATGACCGTCAGATCCACAAAACTAGTACGGATCATAGGATGATCTCCTTTACCCTGTCATTTGGGAACAACGTAGCACATAACCGTGCCGTTGAAAAGAGAGGATGGAGGGAGGATCCTTTGGGTTCCTTCCCGATTTACCCCCAGACGATCCTGCGGTAGCTCTCCTGGTCGGTAGCGCCTTCTGTGGAGATGCAGAGCACCCTGGAATCCCTCCCGATCCCCAGCTGTTTCCGCAGCTCGCTCAGGCTTTCCCGGGTCATCAGCTCAAACAGGAATCCCGCGGTCGCGGCGCCGCTCTCGCCTGAGATGATGCGCTCGTCCTGGCCGGGCGGGTTTCCCAGCACCCGCATCCCTTTCGCCGCCGTCTCGTCCGGCATGGAAACAAAACCGTCCGCATATCGCCGCAGCATATCCCAGCCGATCGAGCAGGGCTCTCCGCAGGCCAGCCCTGCCATGATGGTGTCAAGAGCGCCGCCGACGGTGTGCAGCGTTCCGTCGTTTGCGGAGGCAGTCCGGTAGATGCAGTCGGCTTTCTCCGGCTCCACGATCACGATCCTTGGCTTCCGTTCCCGGTAATGGTCTGCATAAAAAGCGGACAGCGCGCCGGCCAGGGAGCCGACTCCCGCCTGAAGGAAGATGTGGGTAGGCGCCTCGTCTCCCAGCTGCTCTACCGTTTCCAGGGCAAGCGTCGTATATCCCTGCATGATCCAGGCGGGTATCTTCTCGTAGCCCTCCCAGGCCGTATCCTGGATCAGGATCCACCCCCGCTCTTCCCCGCAGCGGGCGGCGAAACGCACCGTGTCGTCATAATTCAGCCCGGTGATCTCCGCCCGGGCGCCCAGAGCGCGAATATCCGCCAAGCGCTCCGCAGCGCTGCCCTTGGGCAGATAGACTACGGCGGACGCTCCCAGCTGCTTCGCCGCCCAGGCGATCCCGCGGCCGTGGTTGCCGTCCGTCGCGGTGACGAAGGTCAGGCCCGAGGAGATGCTTTTCACATCCTCCTCACGCAGACGATCGTAGGTCAGCTCCTCCGCAGGAATCCCTGCGTGCTCCGCCAGGATCCTGCCCATGCAGTAGCTTCCCCCCAGCCCTTTGAAGGCGTTCAGCCCAAAACGGGAGCTTTCATCCTTGATATAAAGCTTTTCAAGCCCCAGAAAGCCGGCCAGACCGGCCATGCTTCTGAGCGCGGTAGGCCTGTATGCGGGAATGCCTTGATGGTATTCCCGGACCTTCTTCGCCTGATCCCTGCCAAACAGGGAAACCGGCGGACTGCCTCGGAAGGCAGTCGCATTGGGGGAATATCGGATGCTTCCGCTCATCGCTTTTCCTCCCTTTGAGCAGATCGGGACGGTTGATGCGAAAGGGGGGTCTTCGCCGGTGACCCTTCTTCGCATGAATCGTCCCGATGGTATTAAGGTTCTGTCAGTTTCCCAAACGCCGGGCAAAGTCTGCCATGGCTTCGCTGATCTTGATCCCCTGGGGGCAGACAGCCTCGCAGCTCCGGCAGCCCACGCAGGCGGAGGGATGCTTCTCCGCAGGGATGGCCTGGAGGGCCATGGGGGCAATGAAGCCGCCGCCGGTGAAGCTGTGCTCGTTGTAGAGCTCCAGGAGCCGGGGAATGTCCAGCCCCATGGGGCAGTGGCTGACGCAGTAGTGGCAGGCGGTGCAGGGGAGGATACCCGTCATCATGCCCTCGGCAATGCCCAGGAGGGTTTCCCGTTCCTCCCCGTTCAGGGGCGCGTCCGTCTCCCAGATGGTGATGTTCTCCCTGAGCTGCTCCAGGTTGGACATGCCGGAGAGGGTGACCGTCACCTCCGGGATGCTCTGAAGGAAGCGGAAGGCCCAGGCCGGGACTGTTTCTCCAGGCCGAAGGACACGCAGCTTCGCCTCGTCCGCCGCCGGAAGGGAGGCCAGCCGCCCGCCCCGCAGGGGCTCCATGACCCAGACGGGAATGCTCCACTCCTTGAGAAGCTCCACCTTCTCCTTGTCCGCCTGGAAGCTCCAGTCCACATAGTTCAGCTGGAGCTGGCCAAACTCCATGTCCTTTCCGTAGGCCTCCAGGAAGCGGCGGATGGTCTCCACGCTGCCGTGGGAGGAAAAGCCCAGGTGCCGGATGCGCCCAAGGCGCTTTTGCTCCATGAGATACGAATAGATGCCGTATTTCCCGTCGTCCAAGTAGGCGTCGATGTTCATCTCGCAGACGTTGTGGAAGAGGTAGAAGTCGAAGTAGTCCACCCGGCACTTTTCCAGCTGCTTTTCAAAAATCTCCCGGACCTTCGGCATATTGCTCAGGTCGTAGCCGGGGAACTTGCTGGCGAGATAGAAGCTCTCCCTGGGATACCTGGAGAGTGCCGCCCCCAGAACCAGTTCGGAGTTGCCGCCGTGATAGCCCCAGGCGGTGTCGTAGTAGTTGACGCCCTTTTCCATGGCCCAGGCCACCATCTCTTCGGCGGCGGGAACGTCGATGCGCTCGTCGTCTCCCTCCAGGACGGGGAGACGCATGGCCCCCAGTCCCAGGGCGGAGAGCTCCAGGTCCTGAAACCTTCGATAGATCAAATCCGTGTACTCCTTATGTCAAATTAAGAGAAGCAAAAGCGATCAGAAGCCGAAGCCGCTGAGGTCCAGCCCGCCGGTGAGCCTGCCCATGCCGTCGGCCTTGGCGCTCTCCATCTTCCGCAGAGCCTCGTTCACCGCGGCGATGATCGTGTCCTGCAGCATTTCCACATCCTCCGGGTCCACCGCCTCCGGCTCGATGGAGAGGCTCACCAGCTCTCCCTTGCCGGAGACCACGGCCTTCACCACGCCGCCGGCGGAGGCCTCGTAGGTGGCCTGCTCCAGCTCCTCCTGCATTTTCAGCATGTCCTGCTGCATCTTCTGGGCCTGCTTGATCATATTCTTGTTGACGCCGCCGCTGAATCCACCGCCGCCGCCATAGCTTCCGCCGCGAAATCCGCCCTTTGCCATCGTGTGATCCTCCTTGTCGTATTTCAGTTCAGGTTGAAGCGGTTCATCAGCCGGTCCAGCTCGTCCAGCTTTTTTTCCGCATCTTCCCGGTATTCCTCCGTGCGTACCGTGATCGCCCTTCCCGCCAGGGCCTGGGCGGCGGCCTTGATCTCTCCCAGCCGGTTTTCGTCCAGCATCTGCCGGGCAGCTTCATTCTTTGTATAGAGAACCAGGGCATCCCCGGTCAGCTTGGCGCTGAAATTGGCCGGATTGGAGATGAGCATATAATCCGGCGGAAACATGGTCTCGTCCAGTTTTTTCAGCAGCGCCTCCCAGGTGGGAAGGGGCGCGTTTTCCGCCGGGGCCGCCTCCGTTTCCTCCGCCTCCGCAGGGGCGGGGGAGGCTGTCTCCGGCATCTTCAGCCAGCCCTGGGAGAGGGCCTTTTCCACCGGCTTTGCCGCAGTATCTGGTTCTTTCCCGGGAAGCTCCCGATCCCCGCTGTCCCGGGAAACCGGGGGGGCGGCCTTCGGCTCCGCCTTGGGCGCCGGAGAGGCCGCCGCTTTCGGCGCAGCCGTCGGGAGCGGCGCGGGGGCCGCCGGGAGGGAAGGGGGCAGGCTGAGGCTCAGGAGGCAGAGCTCGGCGATGAGCCGCCGGTCGCCCCCCCGGTCCAGGCGCGAAGAGGCGTCCTGTACCGTCTCCAGCCCTCGCAGAAGGGTCCCCGTGTCCGCCAGGGCGGAGAGCTGCCCCAGGCTCTCCTCCGAAAAACCGCCGCTCATGAGGTTAGGGCCGTTCTGCGGCGCCACCCGGACCAGGAGCAGGTCCCGGTAGAGGGAACCTAGCTGCCCCAGGACGGAGGCCACGTCCTTCCCGCCACGGTAAAGCCCGTCCAGGGCCTCCAGGGCCGCTTCGCTGTCGCCCCGGAGCAGGGAAGCGAGCATTCCCGCGATTTCGTCGTTTTCCGCCAGACCGATGGCGGAGAGGACCCGTTCCCGGTCCACTTTATCCCCGGCGCACTGGTCCAGAAGGCTCAGAGCGTCCCGCAGAGCGCCGTCGGCCAGACGGCTCAGGAGGCTTGCCGCCTCCTCCGTGAGCTCCATGCCCTCCGCCTTGGCGACCTCCGTAACCCGCGCCTGGATGAGGGCGGGGGGGACCCGGCGGAAGGAATAGCGCTGGCACCGGCTCAGAATGGTGGCCGGGACCTTGTAGAGCTCCGTGGTGGCCAGAATGAAAATGAGGTGCTCCGGCGGCTCCTCCATGATCTTCAGCAGAGCGTTGAAGGCGGGCTTGGAGAGCATGTGTACCTCGTCGATGATGTAGACCCGCCGCCTGGCCGTCACCGGGGCGTAGACCGCCTCGTCCCGGATGGAGCGCACGTCGTCCACGCCGTTGTTGGAGGCGGCGTCCATCTCCGTCACGTCCAGGATGGAGCCGTTCTCGATGCCCCGGCAGATGTCGCAGACCCCGCAGGGATTGCCCCCCACCGGGTTGAGACAGTTCACCGCCCGGGCCAGGAGCTTGGCGCAGGTGGTCTTTCCCGTGCCCCGGGTGCCGGTGAAGAGATAGGCGTGGCTGGGCCGGTCCGTCAGGACCTGCTTTTTCAGGATCTCGGTGATATGCTCCTGGCCCACCACTTCGTCGAAAGTCTTGGGCCGCCATTTTCTGTATAACGCCTGGTACATGAGCGCTCCTCGTCTTTCTTCCCGCCCTGTGGATAGACTTCGGCGCAGGGCAGGACCGCACACCCGCCTTTGATCGCTCCGGCCCGTTCGGGACCTCTGCAGCCGGCTCGGAATCGGCTGTCTCACGGCACACGCGGCACACCGCTTAATGCTGCTCGGTCTCCCGCCTGACATGGTTCGCGGGACCGCGTTGCGCAAGACCGGTTCGTCAACGCTGCATACACAGAGGGCAGACAACACGCCAAAGGACCGGGGGCGGGAATTCATCCCTGCTGTAGCGGATTGCAGGTACAGGGCACCGCTATCTCCCCGACTAGTGCGACCCTGCCCCGCGCCGAAGCGCAGGACGGTACTTTGTTAGTATATTCTATTTTGCCCCGGGAATCAACCATTTTTTTTGATCCTTCGGAGCCGCTTCAGAAGTATCTCAGCAGCATCACCGCCAGGGCCGCGAAGAGGTAGAGGATCCAGCCGGGATTCAGAAAGGGAAGGACGAAGCGGCTCCCCGGTCCCAGCAGGTCCTGCCCGTCGGCCACCCGCAGGCTGCGGCGGCGCGTGAGCAGCAGGACGATGCCCGCCACGCTTCCCGCCAGCAGGACGATCACCCAGCAGCCCATGAGCAGGGCGGGGACCAGGGCGGAAAAGGGGTCCGAGGGGTCCACAAAGCGGAGGAAGAGCAGCCCCGCCAGGCTCCCCACGGCGTTCACCAGGACGTGCAGGGCAATGGTATAGGCGATCCGCCCGGTCTTCATATAGATGACGCCGAAGAGGAGTCCCACGCCGAAGGCATAGAAGAACTGGATGACGTTCCCGTGGAAGAGGCCGAAGGCCAGGGCAGAGAAGAAGAGGGCGGCGGGCTTGTCGATGGTGCGCATCCGGTCCAGCAGCAGCTTTCGGAAGGTGAGCTCCTCCAGGATGGGAGCCAGGAGGATCGTCCCCAGGACGTAGGGCCACAGGTCCGTCTCCACGGCCAGAGTTTCCAGCGGGTTTCCCATTGCAGGGGCGCGCAGCAGCTTCCCCAGGAGCGCGTCTGTCCCCAGGCCCAGGATGTTCCCCGGGTAGAGAATGCCCAGGGCCATGAGGAAGAAGACCGCCAGCTCCCGGAGTCTGAGCGCTTCGCCCCGGACAAGCAGCTCCCTGGGCGGCGCGGGCGGCAGCAGCAGAACAAAAATGGGGAAGGCGATCAGGTACATGGGGAGCATGGCGGCGGCGATTTCGTACCAGCCCCGGCCCGTGAGCTCCGGCGCCCAGCGGAGGACCAGAAGCTGGAGGCCCAACTGCGTTAAGGCGGTGAGGGCCAGATAGCAGAACAGGGCAAAGCCCAGGCGGCCGTAGTGCCGCCGGAGGCGCAGGCGGTAGTCGTGATCCATAGGCGCTCCTTTCCGGATGGGGTCAGAGACAGAAAAGGGACCGCCCGGTTCCGGGCGGTCCCAGGAAAAAGCAGGATCAGGTCACCACGTAGACCACGCACTCCAGCTTCACGGTCTCGCCGCCCACGGTGACGGAGACGGTGATCTTGGTGTTGCCGTTGCCCACGGCCTTCACCGTGCCGTCCGAGGAGACGGAGGCCACGGAGGAATTGCCGCTGGAATAGGTCACGATGGCGTCCTCTCCGGCGTTGCGGACACTGAGCTTGAAGGTCTCGCCCTGGCCGGAGTGGATGGTCACGTCCGTATGGCTGAGCCGGATATCGCCGTTCGCGCCGGAGGGCGTCTCGCCCTCGGAGGTCTTGGGTGCGTCGGCGTTCACGCGGACGATGCACTCCTGGGTGACGCCGCCGGCGGAGGCGGAGACGATGGTACTGCCCCGGTCCACGGCGGTGACCAGGCCGTTTTCATCCACGGTTGCCACCTTGGGATCCTCGGAGATCCAGATGATGTCCACCTTCGTCCCGGCGGGGGATACAGTGGCCTCCATCTCGAAAGTCTCGCCCACGCGGAAGAGGGTGAAGTCAGAGCGGTTGAGGGTGATGGCGTTCACCACCGGCGCGGGGGTGGGAGTCGGCGTGGGAGGCGCGGTGGGGGTAGGCGTGGGCTCTTCGCCGGGAAGAACGTCGGGGGTGGGATTCGTCCCGTCCACGGTGCTCACGCCGCTGGAAGCGGTGGGAGGCGGGGGCGTATGGTCCGTGTCCTCCGGCTCTCTGTTTTTCAACGAGGTGGTAATGAGGATGATGGCCGCGACGATGATGGCCAGGAGCACGATGGCCCCCACGATCATCTGCCAGCGTGCGCCCTCTTCCGGGGCGGCGGTCTTCCCGTCCCGATTCTTCCGGGCGCCGCAGTGGGGACAGCGCACGCGCAGGGCGCTGTAGCGCCGGTCGCAGCGGCCGCATTTGACTTCCTTGAACAGTGCCATGATCGTCCTCCTTCGTTTCATATGACAGAAAACGGGAATCTCCGTTTTCGTTTGCACTTTTCCTCTCTAATAATACCCCGTCAGACGGTTTTCGTCAATGTCTTTTGACGCAAGTTTGTGAAAAATGTTCCCCGTGCCTGACCACAATTAGTTGTTTTTTCCGGTGGGCCGTGATACCATATCCGCGAAAAAACCGGAGGGGAGGGAAGGAAAAATGCAGAGGCTCAGGGAGGTCCTGAAGGCGCGGGAAACGTGGCTCGCCCTCCTCCTGCTGCTCCTGGGAGGGCTGCTTCGGACCCTCTGCATCGGCTCCTTCCCGCCGGGACTCAACCAGGACGAAGCCTCCATCGGCTACGACGCCTGGAGCCTCCTCCATTACGGGATCGACCGGAACGGGGACGCCTGGCCGGTGCTCTTTCAGAGCTGGGGCAGCGGGCAGAACGTGCTCTACGCTTATCTCTCCATGCCCTTCCTTTGGCTCTTCGGGCGGGGCACAGCCTCTCTCCGCCTCTGCGCCGCCCTTTGGGGGAGCGGGAGTCTGCTTGTTTTCTGGCGCCTGGGGCGGCGGAGCCTGGGGAAGGGCTTCGGGCTGCTGGCCCTCCTGCTGCTGGCGCTGAACCCCTGGCACCTGCTCCTGAGCCGCTGGGCCCTGGAATCCAATCTGCTCCCCGCCTTCCTCCTGCTGGGGATCTTCTTTTTGTGCCGGGTGAAGGAGAGGCCCTGGCTCCTCTGTGCCGCCGCGGCGGCCTTCGCTTTGGGCCTCTATGCCTACGGCACGGCCTTCCTCTTCCTGCCGGTCTTTCTCCTGGGGGCCAGCGTCCGGATCCTGCGCCGGAAGTACGTTTCCCCGGGGCAGTACCTGGCCGCCCTGGGGGTCTTTGTCCTGATTGCCCTGCCCCTGGGGCTCTGTCAGGCCCGGAACGCCCTGGGGCTTCCCGCGGGGCGTTTTTTATGGATGAGCCTCCCGGCCCTGACGGAGACGCGGCAGGCGGCCACGGTCTCCTTCTCCTTCGGGCACTGGAAGGAGCTGGGAAAGCTCCTCTGGAAGCAGTCCGACGGCCTCCCCTGGAACAGCGCCGGTCCCTTCGGCCTCCTCTGGGGCCTGCCGGGGCTGGCGCTGAGCCTGCTGGGCCTGGGGCGGCTCCTGTGGCGCCTGGGGAAGGGAGGGCTCGGGGACGCGAGGGCCTATGTGCTCCTCTCCCTGCTTTCTGCCCTGGCGGCGGCGTTTTTCATCGACGGGAATGTGAACCGTCTGAATTTCCTCTTTCTGCCCCTCATATGGTGTCAGGCAGAGGGGGCGCACCTCTTGGTGAAAAAGTGCTTTGCCCTGCTGCCGGTTTTTCTCCTTGCGCTGTTTCTGGCTTCCCTGGGGCTGGGGAGGTGGTATGTGACGAAGGGGGCGGAGAGCCTTGGGCCCGCTTTCCATGAAGGCCTCCCGGAGGCCATCCGCTATGCCGGGAGCCTGGAGCCGGAGACCCTATGGATCACGGGGCGGGTGAACGCGCCATACATCTATGTGCTGTACGAATTGGGGATCCCGCCGGAGGAGTTTACCTCCACCGTCCGCTACCGGGACCCGGACTGGCCCTTCCGGCAGGTGCTGTCCTTCGGGAAGTGCCGCTTCTACGGGGAGCCTCCGGCGGGCCTGTGCATCCTGCCCAGGTGGGAGGCGGAGGAGGGGGAGACCCTGGCGGTTTTCGGCGGATACGCCGTTGTGCTCCATGAAGAATCGTGATATACTGAATCAAAGCCCCGTCCGCGCAGGAGGACGGGGCAGGACTTGAGAAACACAGGAGGTGAGACTTCATTTGACCAGCGAGATCAAAAACCTGCGCCTGGCGGTGCTCATCGACGCGGACAACGTGCCCCGGAACAGCATGAAGGCCATCATGGAGGAGGCTGCCATCTACGGCACCCCCACCGTCAAGCGCATCTACGGGGACTGGACCAGTCCCAACGTGGGGGCCTGGAAGGGGGTCCTTCTGGAAAACGCGGTGACGCCCATCCAGCAGTACAGCTACACCACCGGCAAAAACTCCACGGACTCCGCCATGATCATCGACGCCATGGATATCTTGTACGAGGGGAAAACCGACGGCTTCTGCATCGTCTCCAGCGACAGTGACTTTACGCGTCTGGCCATCCGCCTGCGGGAGGCCGGAATGAAGGTCATCGGCATGGGCGAAAAGAAGACCCCCGTCTCTTTCCGAGTGGCCTGCGACAAGTTTATCTATATCGAGGTGATCCGGGCGGCCCAGCAGAGCCGGGAAAAGGCGGCCCAGCCCAAGACCGCCAAAGCCGAGACAGCCAAGGCGGAGACCGGGAAAGCGGAGAGCGCCAAGACGAAGAAGACCCGGAGCTCCAAGAGCGCCAAGACCGAGGCCTCCAAGGCCCCGGAGAAGCCGGAATCCCCCGCCCCGGCTTCCGAGGCCGCTCCCCCGAAGAAGGACGGCAAGGTGCCGGAGGAGACCGTGCGGCTCATCGCCGACTCCGTCTCCGACATCGCCGACGAGGACGGCTGGGCCTTTATGGGCGAGCTGGGGACCCTGCTGCTGAAAAAGCAGCCGGACTTCGATCCCCGGAACTTCGGCTTCACGAAGCTGACGGCCCTGATCCGGAGCCTGGGGCGCTTCGAGATCGACGCCCGGATCATCGACGCCACCAACACCCGGCACATGTACCTCCGTGACAAGGAGGCGTAAGAAAAAACGGGTCCGGAAGGGGAGCGTGCTGCTCCTCCTGCTCCTGGCCCTGCTGGCGCTCCGGCTGTATCTGGATAACGCCGCGGTCGTCACGAAGGAATACACCGTCGCCTCCAAAGCGGTTCCGGCGGGCTTTTCCGGGCTTCGGATCGCCCAGATCTCCGATCTCCACGGGAACGAGCGGCTCTACCGCGCCCTGACGGAGAAGGTGAGGGCGGTGAGGCCGGACCTGATCTTTCTCACCGGGGACATTTCGGACCGGGAGGAGCAGTGGGAGGCCCTGGCCGGCCTCCTGGAGGAGCTCACCGCCATCGCCCCCTGCTATTATTGCAGCGGCAACCACGAGTGGGCGGACCTGGCGCCGGAGCCCTTCTTTCAAAAACTGGCCCAAACGGGCGTGACGGTGCTGCGAAACGAGTGGGTGACCCTGGAAAGAGGCGGCGATACCCTGGTCCTGGCCGGGCTGGAGGACCCCAACGGTTACGCGGATATGTCCTCGCCGGAGGAGGTCATGGCTTCCATCCGGGAGGCGACCGGGGCGGACGTCCTGGTCCTCTGCCACCGGCCGGGACTGTTTCCCCGCCTCAGCGCGGCGGGCTATGGAGTGGTCTTTTCCGGCCACAACCACGGAGGGCTCTTTCGCCTGCCCTTCCTGGGCGGGGTCATCGGCCCCTCCGATTTCCTCCCGGAGTACGATAAAGGGCTGTTTAGGCTGGGGGACAGCCTGATGCTGGTCTCTCCGGGGCTGGCGGGCTCCAATGGGATCCCCCGGTTCTGGAACCGGCCGGAGGTGCCCGTCGCGGTGCTGCGTCCGGCGGAGGGAAGATAAGACAGAGGTTTTGAAGCGTTGTGAGAACAGGAGGATCAAAATGGGAAAAACACTGGTAGCCTATTTCAGCGCAGAGGGGACCACGGCGAAGGTGGCCAAAGAGCTGGCTTCCTCTCTCGGTGCGGAGCTCTATGAGATTATGCCGGAGAAACCCTACACCGCGGCGGACATCAAGTGGACCAACCCCCTGGCCCGCTGCAACAAGGAGAAGTTCGGGGGAAAGGACGTGCCCGTGGCGGGCAAAGTCGAGGGCTTCGCGGACTACGACACCGTGCTTCTCGGCTTTCCCATCTGGTATGGGACGGCCCCCAACGTGGTGAACACCTTCTGCAAGGG
Organism: Oscillospiraceae bacterium; assembly: GCA_017535635.1. Lineage (GTDB taxonomy): Bacteria > Bacillota > Clostridia > Oscillospirales > Oscillospiraceae > UBA1774. The sequence continues at coordinate 54,174 of JAFXTU010000022.1, read as the reverse complement.
CTATGACTGGACGGGGAAGAAGGTCCTTGCCTTTGCCACCTCCGGCGGCAGCGGCATCGGCAAGACGGCGGAGAAGCTGCGGCCCTATGTGGAGGGCGCTGCGAGCGTGGACGCCAAGCTGGTGAGATCGGCGGAAGAGGTCCTGGGCTGGCTGAAGTAAGGACAAGAGAAGAAACGGACCCGGGAAGGGGCAGGATGCCCCTTTCCGGGTCCATAGTCTTTTTGAAGTCCTCTGCAGTTACGCTTCCTCCAGCACGTAGGCGGCCACGATCTCGCCGTAATAGGTCACGTGGCTGTCCCGTTTTCCGTCCGCGTCCGGGGGATAGAAGCGGTCCGCCCCCTGCAGGAGGGCAAGGTCCTGGGCCTGGCGGTAGATCACCCGGCATTCCAGAGTGAGGGGGAATTCCCGCAGCGCCGGGACGCTGACCTTTTCTCCCGGTACGGGGGTAAGCCCCACTTCCCGGAGCTTGTCCATGTCCCGGCCGCTTTTGCTGCCGCAGATCTCCCAGATCTTCGGGTCATAGTCTCCCACAGGCACGTTTACGGTGAACTCCGGGTTCTGGTCCAGGAGCTGGCGGGTATAGCGGCTCTCCCGGACGTAGGAAACGAAGACGGGTTTCGCCCAGTTGACCCCCAGGGTCCCCCAGCCGATGACCATGGAGTTGACCTTGTCCCCGGCCCTGGTGGTGAGCAGGACGCCCTTTCTCAGGGCCTTCACAATCTCCCCGGCGCAGTCGGAGAGGTCGATGCTTCGTCTGTTCACAGGCACTGTCATTTCCTCTCAGTCGTAGTCGGCGGCGATCTTTTCCAGCTCCTTGATGATGCCGATGTGCTGGGGACAGGCGGCCTCGCACTGGCCGCAGGCCACGCAGTCGGCGGCCCTGGCAGAGGCGGAGACCATCTTGTAGAAGCCCAGAGCGCCCTGCTTGTCCCCCAGGATCAGGTCCTTGTTCCGGGCCTGGAAGATATCCGGGATGGGGATCTGCATGGGGCAGCCGGGGGCGCAGTAGCGGCAGTTGGTGCAGGGGATGCTGGGCCGGGCCTTCAGGGCGGCCTGCACTTCATTCAGGACCTTCCGCTCCCCGTCCGTGAGGGGCTGGAAGTCCTTCATGTACGAAATGTTCTTTTCCATCTGCTCCAGGGTGGACATGCCGCTGAGGACGGTGATGATCCCGTCCAGGGAGGCGGCGAAGCGGAGGGCTCCTGCCACCGGGTCCAGCCCCGCGTCCCGGAAGGGCTTCTTCACATCCTCGGGAAGGTTTGCCAGACTGCCGCCCTTCACCGGCTCCATGACCACGATGCTCTTGCCGTGCTTCCGGGCCATCTCATAGCAGCCCCGGGACTGGATGCCGGGGTCCTCCCAGTCGGCGTAGTTGATCTGCAGCTGGATGAAGTCCATGTCCGGATGGTCCGTCAGCACCCGGTCCAGCATCTCCGGGGAGTCGTGGAAGCTGAAGCCCAGGTGCTTGATCAGCCCCTCGGCCTTCCTCTCCTTCAGGAAATCCCAGATGCCGAAATCGTCAAAGGCGGGCAGCCGGGGCTCGCCGATGTTGTGCAGCAGATAGTAGTCGAAGTAGCCCGCGCCGGTGCGCTCCAGGCTGGTCCAGAACATCTGCCTGGCTTCCTCCGCCGTCTTGGGGCCCGCCCAGGCGGGGAGCTTGGTGGCGAGGGTGAAGCTGTCCCGGGGATAGCGCTCCACCAGGGCGACCCTGGCCGCCGCCTCGCTCTTGCCGTTGATGTATCCGTAGGCGGTGTCGAAATAGGTAAAGCCCGCCTCCATAAAGCGGTCCACCATCGTCTTGAACTGCTCGATATCCACCTCGTCCCCCAGCATGGGCAGGCGCATCAGCCCGAAGCCCAGCTTGGGCACCGCTTTCCATGAATGCTCCATCAGGTATCCTCCTTCGCTCATTTTGTCCTGATTATATCGGAAACGGAGCACAAAAGCAAGCATGGTATGTATTTCGGTTGAAGTCGGCCTTCCCCTTGCCTCCCGGCCCCTTCCATGCTATACTTTTTCCGAACAGGACGGGAGGGAACTACAATGCTGACAGATCGGGAGAACATCCTTCGCATGTACCGGGGGGAGATGCCGGAATTCATTCCCCGCTTCGGCATGGCTTCGGTCCGCTGCTCCTGGTATCCTAACGTAAAGCTCCCCGGCTACCACGTGGACGAATTCGGCGTGGAGTACATCGGGCGGGAGGGGGTCTTTGACGGGACGCCCATCCCCTATCCGGGGCGCTTTCTCCTGGACGATATCCGCCGCTGGCGGGAGGTGGTCCACATTCCCTCCCTCCGGGGCATCGACTGGGAGCGGCTGGCCAGAGAGGACACCAAGAACATCGACCGGAAGACCCAGGCCTTCAGCATGTTCTACGGGAAGATCTTCCAGAAGCTCACGGACTTCATGGGCTTCACCGAGGGGCTCTGCGCCATGGCCGAGGAGCCGGAGGAGGTCTGCGCCCTCTTCGACGCCCTCTGTACCTATTATGAGGAACTGCTGAAAAACCTGCTCTTCTACTACCGGCCCGACGCCGTCTGCATCCCCGACGACACCGCCACCGCCCGGGCCCCCTTTATCTCCATCCCCATGTACCGGGAAATGGTGAAGCCCTACCACAAGCGCATCGCGGACCTGGTGCGGGACAGCGGGGCGTTTATCGAGATGCACGACTGCGGCAAGTGCGACGACTTTATCCCCGACTGGCTGGACATGGGCATCGCGGCCTGGAACCCGGCCCAGAGCATGAACGACCTCCAGGCGGTGAAGCGGAAGTATGGACGAAAGCTCGTCATCTGCGGCGGCTGGAACAACGTGGGCCCGGAGTCGGAGCCGGAGTACCCGGAGGAAGGGCTGCGGCAGAAGCTCACCAAGTATGTGGATTCCATGGCCCCCGGCGGCGGTTTCGTCTTCTCCGCCATGGTGAACGGCTCTTTCCGGGACCCGAGGGTCCAGCAGAGGAACAAGCTCATCGGGGAATTCTACGAGAGCTATGTGAGAAACTGGTATCAGACGCACTGAAAAAAACGGGCCGCTTCCCGCGCCGGGGAAGCGGCCCGATCTCTTGCCGGGCTGTCCAAGTGAAACGCGGAGTTCCGCATGGAGAGAAGGACGGTGAAAACAGGCAGGCTCGGGCATGGGACCGGTTCTGGGGGCAGCTTAGTCCGCGGGAGATCCCTCCTGCCCGTACCCCAGGCAGACGGTGAGAAGCAGCCCCTCCGGCGCGGCGGGAAAGAGAAAGCGGCAGTCGGGGTATTTCCTTTGGAGCCGCCCGCCGCAAAAGGCGGCGCAGAAGGCAGGACCGGTGAAGATCCCCCTTCCCAGCAGCTTCCCGTAGGCCTCCTTCATGGTCCAGAGGCGAACGGCGCGCTTCTGTCCTTCAGCCCCTTCCGCGAGCTTGATCCAAGCGTTCTCCTCCCGGGAATACAGACGTTTCAGTACCCGGGGAGAGATTTCCCGCAGGCTCTGCAGATCCAGCCCCAGGGGGACGTCGGCAATGGTTGCGGCGGCATATCCGCCGCTGTGGCTCAGGGAGACGTGGAGGCGGGAGCCGAGGAGAAACGGCTTCCCCTGTTCATCCTCCTCCAAAACGAAATCCCCGCCGTCTTCCCAGGCCCGGGGAAAGCTCTCCCACAGCTCCCGGCAGAGCCGCTGGGCAGAGTACGTCTCTGCCAGAGCTCGGCCGGAGAGCTTTTTCAGCCTTTCCAGACGGCGAAGCCCGCTGTTCTTCTCCAGCGGCGCTTCTCCCGCCGGGGGAGTGACTGGCCTGAGATCATAGCGAAAAACCATGTACGAGCTCCTTCTCTCCGGCAAACCGGTTTTTTGGTGAGTTTCGGGAAATAAAGTATGGACAAACCGGTAAAAATGAGATATGATACCCCGGTAATATGCTCAGAATATGCAAATCTCGAGCGCCTGTCAAGAAGGAAGCTAGTATGAGAAGATTGATTGTCTGGCTGGTGGCCCCGGTCCTTCTTCTGTGCCTGACGGCATGCTCCGACCGGTCCAACGCAGTCACTCCCGGAAATATCTCCACGGCAACGAAAATGCCCTATGTGCCCCCCAACAATGAGAACGCCGACGATGTGAGCGGCGAATACCGAAAGGAGCTTTGCACCTATCCCTGGTTGGATACCGATTCCATGGAGTATTACCAGCTGGCAGAGGATGGGACCTTTGTTCATTATGAGGACGAGGCGCTGACCGATCCCGTCGGGGACGGCAGCTGGAAGCTCCTTAAGAACACAGAGGGGAAGCTTACCCTGCATATGGAGGTCTCCGGCGGAAAAGCCTTCGACCTCTATGACTTGGAGCTCTATGACCAGAGCATCTACGCCCGGGGTCTCGACGATTATGCCTATATCTGGCTGCTCGCCGGCCCGGAGGAGTAAACAGAATAACGCGCAGCCGATTCGGCTGCGCGTTTGTGCTGGATCGGGCCTCAATCCGCTTTGGGAAGCTTTTCCAGAGGCTTCTGGAGCAGGAAGCAGATGACCGCCGCAATGACCAGATTCACGACCATGTAGCTGCCGTTGTAGACGATGGAGTAAAGGACGGGGTTGGAGTACGTGGTCCCGGCAAAGACCTCCGGCTCCAGGATCTTGTAGATGGTGACGCCGCTGATGAAGTGGATGAGGAAACGGCAGACGCTGCCCAGGACCGCGCCCAGGGGCAGCCCGAATTTCGTCTTGCGCACGAGGCCGCCCAGGCCCACGGCGGCATAGGCCACGGAGTAGTCCAGCAGGATGGACTGCCAGCCCCAGGCGAAGCCTCCGGCAAAGAAGCACTTGATGGTGCCGAAGATGAGCCCGGCACCCACGCCCCAGCCCGTGCCACGACGCCAGGCATAGACCAGCAGGGGGACCATCACCGCGTCCACGGAACCGCCTTCCGGCCAGATTTTAAACTTGATAAAGCTGAGGGCATAGCTGAGGGCGATGCAGACGGCGCCCTCAATGACGGTAAGCAGTTTCTGATGTTCTTTCATGGTTCGTCCTCCAAAAAGAAGAAATGCGCCCGGACGTGCGGACGCAAAGACAGCCCTTAAGGCTCGATTCCTACGCCGGCATTATCCGGATCAGGTTCCAGGGTTCGGAGCCTTCGCCCCGTCTCAGCCGCAAGCAGCACCCCTTTGAAATTTGAGGGCATTGTATACCCGTCCCCTCCGTATGTCAAGGACATTTTGCGGCGGGGAGAAGGGAAAAAGATAACACCCAAAAGGAGAAACAGACAAAATGAGCAGCGTTGCCCAGCGTCTGGCGCTTCTGCGCCGGGAAATGGAAAAACGGGGTATCGACCTCTATGTGGTCCCCACGGCGGATTACCACGCCTCGGAGTATGTGGGGGAGTTTTTTAAGGCGAGACAGTACGTCACGGGCTTTACCGGCTCCGCCGGGACGGCGGTGATCTCCCGCGCCGGAGCCGATCTCTGGACGGACGCCCGCTATTTTCTCCAGGCGGAAAACCAGCTTCAGGGCAGCGGGATCACCCTTCGGAAGATGGGGGAGGAGGGCGTTCCCACGCTGGAGGAGTTCCTGGCCTCCGCCCTGCCGGAGGGCGGGGTCCTGGCCTTTGACGGGAGATGCGTCAGCACCGCCCAGGGCAGGCGATTTCAAACCCTGGCAGAGGAAAAGCACGGCAGGCTCCTGGCGGAGGAGGACCTGGTGGGGGCGATCTGGGAGGACCGTCCGCCCCTGCCGGAGAGGAAAGCCTGGGTCTTCGGCCTGGAATACGCGGGGAAGAGCACCCGGGATAAGCTCCGGGCGATCCGGGAGAGCATGGCGAAGGCCGGGGCGGCGAAGCACGTCCTCTCCTCCCTCTATGACATCGCCTGGATCCTGAACCTCCGGGGCAGCGACATCCGGTCCGTTCCCGTGATCCTCTCCTACCTGGCGGTGACGGAGACGGAGTGCCTCTGGTTCGTCCGGGAGGAGGTGCTGACGGAGGAGGTGCGCGTCTATCTCCGGGACTGCGGCGTGGAGCGGCGGCCCTATGAGGAGATCTACGCCTATGTGGGAAGCGTTCCGGCGGGGGAGAAGGTGCTTCTGGACCTGGGAACCGTGAACTGGCGGCTGAGCAGCAGCCTGCCCGCCGGTGTCGTGGTCCGGGACCAGCCCAATCCCAGCGCCCTGATGCGTGCCGTTAAGAACGAGACGGAGATCCGCTGTACGAGGGAAGCCCATCTGAAGGACGCTGTGGTCATGTGCCGTTTCCTGTACTGGCTGAAAACGAATGTGGGGAAGGAGCCCATGACGGAGATCTCGGTCTCCGATCACCTGGCGGCCCTGGCCGCCGAACAGCCGGGCTTCCTGGAGCTGAGCTTCGGCACCATCTGCGGCTATGCCGAGCACGGGGCCATCATCCACTACGGCGCCACAGAGGAGAGCGACGTGCCCCTCCGGCCGGAGGGGCTGCTGCTGGTGGACTCCGGGAGGCACTATTTGGAGGGCAGCACGGACATCACCCGCACCGTCGCCCTGGGCCCGGTCACGGAGGCGATGCGGCGGGACTACACCCGGGTGGCGAGAGCGAACCTCAACCTCATGAACGCCCGCTTCCTCTACGGCTGCAGCGGCCTGAACCTGGACATTCTGGCCAGGGAACCGCTTTGGGAGGACGGTCTGGACTTCAAGCACGGCACCGGGCACGGGGTGGGCCACGTTCTGAACGTGCATGAGGGGCCCAACGGCTTCCGCTGGAGGCAGTCTCCAGACCGGAGCGAGGGCGCGGTGCTGGAAGAGGGGATGATCACCTCCGACGAGCCGGGCATTTACCGGGAGGGCGAGTACGGCATCCGGCTGGAAAACGAGATCCTCTGCCGGAAGGGGGAGAAGAACGAGTACGGCCAGTTCATGTTTTTTGATAACCTGACCTGGGTCCCCTTCGACCTGGAGCTCATCGACCCGGCCGCCATGGATGAGAGGGAGCGGCGGCGGCTCAACGAATTCCACCGGGAGGTCTATGATAAGGTCGCTCCGCTGCTTGCTGCGGAAGAGCGGGCCTGGCTGAAGGAAGCCACGAGACCCATTTAATGCGCCTCCCGGCGGCCGTCTGGCCGCCGGGAGTACATCAAACAGTCACTCCATATAGATCCGGGAGGAGAAGGCAGGGCTTCTGCCCTCCCCATGGACGCCAAGGACGGAGCAGCAGCCCGGCGTATCCTGCCGGAGCAGGACGACCTCCTCTCCACAGCGAAGCTCCTCCAGAAAATAGAATTCCAGCCGCTTCAGTCTGCCCTGGGGACTGGTCTCCTCTCCGCTGAGAAGGTCGTAGATCATATCTCCGTAGCGGGCGTTGTTCACGTGCCTCAGCCCATCCAGCCAGCTGGGAAGCACCCGGCGCCGGCCTGCTTCGCGGAAATCCGCCGGATCGACGGAGAGACGGCTCTGGGCCTCCAGCAGCGGCTCATGGGCGGGGAGGGAAAAACGGTTCAGGTAATTGAGGTCCCGGAGGATCCTCCTGGCCTTCAGGTCAATGAGGGCGGAGAAGCAGCAGGCGGCGATGGCCCGGCTCCCGTCGGAATGCCGGAATTCCAGTTCCCTCCGGAAGATCGGCCCCTTCCGGCCGGAAAACCAGGTGCGCATGGTGAGCATTTCTCCCGGCTCCACACGGCTCTCCGCCTGGGCGGTGAGGGAGAGGTACATCCAGCAGGTCTGTTCTCTCTCAATGAGTCGGGGATTGTCCATCTCAATGGCCAGCAGGTGCTCCTCCAGCTTGGTCTCCATGATCCGCAGCAGGCCGGAGGGCTGCAGGTCCCGCCGGTCGTTCAGCATACTGGTGTCCACCAGGGCCAGATACGCCATTTCCTTCTCGTCTTTCATATCGCGCCTCCCGAGATAGAATAGCCGCATTATATTACCGTCCCGGGAAAAACGCAATGTCCGCGCCGCAAGAAAGGGAAAAGCGGTTGAAATGGGGAGAAGGATATAGTATGATACGAAAAAAACAGGAGGTGTCCGTTCATGGTCCAGTATTCTGAGCGGGAGCTGGAGGTCGTCGGCGAGCACATCAGCACCACGTCCTTTGGAAGCTTTGTCTTCAAGACTCCCAAATACAACACGCCCATCACCCCCAAGGAAAACGTCGCTCTCTGCGTGAAGCGGGAGACGCCTTATTGGTTCCCCTCCACCATGGATTTCTGCAACCTGGAATCCCGCACCAACATCGACCATGTGGCGCGGGCGGAGGTCATGGACATGGGTCCGCCCTACAAGGACGAGGAGAAGGGCGGGAAGGACCTCTTCGGCATTCCGTGGGTCTATGTGCCCACCGCCGGCGGCAGCATGGTCCAGCCGGGGAATCCCACCCTGCTGGACGCCAATGACTGGCCGGAGATCATTCACTTCCCGGATATCGACGCCCTGGACTGGGAGGAGTGCAAAAAGCTCAACTCCTGCCTGAACGAATCCACCCGCAGCTTCCACGTCACCTTCCAGAACGGCATCTTCGAGCGGCTCATCAGCTTCATGGATTTTGAGGGCGCCGCCATGGCCATCATCGACGAGGAGCAGCAGGACGCGGTCCACGCCCTCTTTGACAAGCTGGCGGATATGTACATCTCCATGATCGACCATTATCTGGAATTCCTGAAGCTGGACGGCGTGGTCTTCCACGACGACTGGGGTTCCCAGCGGGCTCCCTTCTTCTCCCTGGACGTGTGCATGGAGATGGTGGCCCCCTATCTGAAAAAGGTGGCGGATCACTGCCACGCCAGGGGCCTCTGGTTCCAGCAGCACTGCTGCGGCAAAAACGAACTGCTGGTCCCCGCCATGATCTACGCCGGGGTGGACATGTGGCAGCCCCAGGTGATGAACGACGTGGTCATGCTTCGGGAGAAGTACGGCGACAAGATCATGTTCTCCATGGCGCCTCCGTCTACCCCCAGGGAGGCTACGGACGCGGAGATCGAGGCCGCGGCGGACGCCTTCGTCAGCCGCTATGCCGCCGATTTCCGGGAAAAGCCCTTCCTGGTGGGCAGCTTCTTTGCCGATCCCAGGTTTACCAAGGCAATTTACAAGTACAGCCGCCTGGCACTGAGCTGATCGGCGGGCGATCTTCCGCGAAAGAAAGAAGCGCCCGCAGAGACTTGCTTTGCGGGCGCTTTCCGTTGAGGTTTTCATGAAAAAAACACTCTGCCTGTTTTTCTGCCTTTGCCTTCTTCTGGCCGTGCCCGTCTGGAGCGCGGAGGAAACGGGCCTCTGCGGCGACGGTCTGATGTGGACCGTGGCGGACGGGACCCTGACCATTTCCGGCTACGGAGACATGTACTGGTATGATATGGGCTCCGCGCCCTGGTATTCCCTCCGGGAGAGCATCCGCAGCGTGTCGGTGGAGGAAGGGGTCACCGGCCTCAGCTACTGCTCCTTCTTCTATCTGACGGAGCTGACGGAGGTCTCCCTTCCGGCGACCCTGCAGCGCATCGGGGGCATGGCCTTCTATGGCTGCCGAAGCCTGCCGGAGGTGGATATCCCGGCGGCGGTGCGCAGCATCGGAGAGAGCGCCTTTTACGGCTGCCGGAGCCTTGCCGCCATCCATGTGGCGCCGGAAAACGGCACCTTCCGGGACGACGGCGGCGTGCTCTATGAGGGCACCTCGCTCCTCTGCTATCCCGGCGCGAAGCCGGAAGCGCGCTATGAGATCCAGGCGGGGACGGAAAAGGTGGAGAGCTGTGCCTTTTCCTACAGCCTTCTTCAGACCCTCTGGATCCCCGCCAGTGTCCGCAGCATCGACCTCACCGCGCTGACCGACTGCTATTACCTGGCCTCTGTGGAGGTGGAGTGGGGCAACTGGTACTATGCCGCCCCCGACGGCGTCCTCTATACCGGCGATATGGGGACCCTCATCTGTTACCCCGCCCAGAAGCAGATCAGCAGCTACCGCGTTCCGGCCGGCGTCCGGGACATTGCCATCCGGGCCTTTGCCTGCAATACCTATCTGAGGCGGGTGGATATCCTGGGGGATCTGGGATCCCTGGGAAGCCTTGCCTTCCTCAACTGCACCGCTCTGCGCCGGATCTACTTTCACGGCTCCGCGCCGGAGACCGTGGGCTTCAACCCCTTTACGCCGGAGATCTCCGTATATTACATCGAGGGGAAAGAGGGCTGGAGCGGCGCGGACGTCACTGATTGGAATCTGAAGCAGCTTCTGCCCTGGACGGACAATCGGAGCCTTCTGGCCTGCCGGGGCCGGCTGACCCAGTGAAGCGGCAGAAAATGGAAGTCAATGGAGAAAAGGAGCTATGAGCAAGCGGAAGATACGGCTGGCGTGGAATTCGGATTATTGCAGGCATTGTTTCGGCTGCACGGCCATGTGCCAGCGGGGCGCCCTGACGGTGGATCATGAGTACGGGACCCTGCGCTATGATATCCGCCTTTGCATCCGCTGCGGCAGCTGCGTCCGGGCCTGCCCCACCGGGGCCATGTACGCGGAGGAGGAGCCGCTTTCGGATCATCCGTAGGGGATCATCCTCCGGCGATCCTCCGCACCGCCCTGAGAGAGCCTGGAAGTGACAACTGGTCGCAGAAAAACGAGTCCGCCCGGTCCCCCGGGCGGATTTTGTCATGAAATGACGAGTGCGGGAAGGGGAGAGACCGCGATTACCTCTGCTGTGTCAGGACCCCCGATCGGCTGCCGCTTCCGGCGGAAGCCAGGCGGTTCAGCACCGCCATGGTCTCCGGGGGCTTCTTCCCCTGGGCGCTCATGGCCATCACTTTTTCCAGGATCGGCTGAGCGTGGGCAAAAAACGTCTTGAGTCCCGGGCAGAGCCAGTACTGTCCCGGCTGCCCCTCCGCGCTGAGGCCGAAGCGGTCCTTGGGACAGCCCCCGTTGCAGAAGCGAAGCCAGGGGCAGGCACGGCACTCGCCGGTGAGCGTGTCCCGCTTGGCCAGACCGAACGCACGCTGAAACGCACTGCCTGCCATTCGGGCAAGGCTGCCCTCCCGGAGCGAGCCCAGCCGGTGCTCCGGGTCCACAAAATGGTCGCAGGAATACACGGCCCCGTCCTCTTCGGCGATGAGCACGTGCCCGCAGACGGGGCTCATCCAGCACAGGCTGGCTTCGCCACCGGCCAGGACCCGGGCCATTTCAGCGAAGAGCTGCACGTCCAGGACCCCCAAATCGTGGGTCACCCACTCGTCGAATACCGCCGTGAGGAAGCTCCCGTAGCCCTCCGGGGTCACGGAGCCGGGCAGGATGCCCTCGCTCCCGTCCCGGAGGACCACCGGGATGAACTGCACCCAACCGCAGCCCGTCTCCCGCAGGGCCCGGTAGACCTCCAGGGGCGCTTCCTGGGAGACGTCGTTGACGGTGCAAAGCAGGTCCGGCTCAAGCCCGGCGTCCCGCAGACGCCGGATGGACGCCCTTACCCGCTCAAAGGTCCCCGCGCCGTTCAGAAACCGCCGGTTTTTGTCGTGGACCGGCGCGGGACCGTCGATGCTCAGGCCTACGTCGAAGCGGTTCTCCTTTAAAAACCGGCACCAGCCCTCGTTGAGGAGCAGGCCGTTGGTCTGCAGGTTATTCCAGGCCTCCCAGCCCCGGGGCAGGTATTTTCGTTCCAGCTCCAGGGCTTTTTTGTAAAAATCCATCCCCGCCAGGGTGGGCTCGCCCCCGTGCCAGGTGAAGGACACCACCGGCCCGGGGGAGGCGTCGATGGTCTGGCGGATCAGCTTTTCCAGCAGGCCGAAGCTCATGCGCGTCTGCTTCCGGCTCTCGGAGTATTTCCCTTTGTCCAGATAGTAGCAGTAGGCGCAGCGCATGTTGCAGCGGGAGCCCACGGGCTTGGCCATCACGGCCAAGGGCGCCTCCTGCCTCTCCTGCGGCACCTCAGGGCTCCTTCAGGTGCTTGTCAAAGAAGGCCAGGACCTTGTTCCAGGAGTCCATGGCCTGCTCCTGTCGGTACATAGGTTTGTCGTAGTACCAGAAGCCGTGTCCGGCGCCGTCATAGCGGTGGAACTCGTAATCCTTGCCCTTTTCCCTGAGCACGGCCTCCAGCTTGTCCACGTCCTCCGGAGGCGGGAACTTGTCGTCGTTGCCGAAGATGCCCAGCAGCGGGCATTGGATGCCGTCCGCGCAGTCCACCGGCGCCACGGGCTGCCTGGGGGACAGCCGCTCCGGCGGACAGATCACGCTGCCGCCCCAGCAGTCCACCGCCGCGTCGATCCCCTCCAGCGTGGCCGCGGCCAGGAAGGTGTGGCGTCCGCCTGAGCACATGCCGATCACGCCCGCCTTGCCGGAGGCGTTCGCCTGGCTCCGCAGGAAGCTGAGGGAGGCGGCCACGTCGCCCATCACGTCCTTGTCGGCCACGCCGCCGTCCTTCATCGCCCTCTGGGAGACTTCGCCGGGGGTCCCGTCGCCGTATTCCTCGTAGATGTTGGGGCAGACCACGCCGTAGCCGTGGGCGGTGAAGCGGCGGGCCGTCTCGCGGCACCACTCGTCCCAGCCGGGCATGTGGGGGATCAGGACGATGCCGGGGAAGCTATCCTTTCCCAGGGGCCGGGAATAATAGGCGCGGATGGGCTTGCCGTCGTGGCCGGGCATCTCCACCGTCTCGGCGATCATGCCCTCATAGTCCCGAACCTGAAAGCTGTTCCACATTCTCGATCACTCCTTTTGAATCATGCTTCTCAGGGCGTGTAGTACTTCAGAATGTCCAGCTTTCCGGCGTCCCGGGCAAAGGCGCCGATGGAGGACATGCCCACCGCGTTGGAGCCGTCGAAGTTGAGGCCGTAGAAGATGCCGCAGTCGTGCATGGTCCGCAGGTTCATGAGGACGGTGCCCTGGCCGCCGGCGCTGGTCTCCTCCACCCAGCTCATGATATAGCAGTCCTTCCGCAGCTTCACATACTCGCAGGGAGAGGACCAGACCATGCCGCCCTCCTGGTTGTCCAGGTAGATGGTCCAGGAGTAGGCCCAGGGGGAGGTGTAGACGTGCATGCTGGTGAGGCCCGCCTCTCCGCCGGAATAGTTCCAGGTGAAGGCCCGGCCCACCAGGTCGGTAGTGCGGGTGTGCCTGAGCCGCTCCGGCGGCGTGACCCCCTCCGTCTCCACTACGCCGAAGAGAAGATCGTAGCCCACCTCCCGGTTGGCGTAGCCGTTGCCGATCTTGGAATGGAAAACCGTGGCAAGCCCGTTCTTGAAGTCCACGGCGGCGATGATGCCCCGGCCGTAGGGCGTTCCGGTCTGCACATGGGCAAACATGATGAGGTCCTCGTCCGGCTCAAAGGCCTTGTAGGTCTCGTCGTGCCAGCGGCGGGCGCCCGCTTCCCGCCAGCGGAGGGTGCTGAGGCCAGTGAACTGGTATTCCCAGGCGGGGCCGTTATCCATCCGCAGGGTGAGCTTTTTCCCGATGAGGTAGGGGCTGTCCGGCATGGAATTGCCCGAGGGCATGACGGTCTCGTCCACGATGGGGAAGGAATGGGGCTCCTTTCCGGCGTTCTTCGCCTGGGCATCCGTGATGTCCGGGTACTCGCCGTGGACCCGGTAGATGGGCCTCCGCACCTTGGTGACGCCCTCCTTCAGCACCATGCCGCCGAACTTTTCCACGTCATAGTTCCCGCCGTAATCCGTGAACTTCCCGAAGGTGGCCAGCTGCCCGGCCAGCTCTCCGTCGGCGGTAAAGAGCCGCCAGTCCAGCTTGTCCCCCTCGTCGAAGCCCAGGCGGACGCCGATCTCCTTCATCTGGAAGAGGTCGATCACCGCCAGGACGAAGGTGCCGGAGAACTCCGCCTCGTTCCGGGCGTAGATGAATTGCTCGTCGTTGATCTTGATATAGTCCGAGGGGAAGGCCACCGTGATGCCGCCGTCCGGGGCGGTGAGCTGCACCATGGTGGAGTAATAGCAGGAGTTGGAGACGATGAGGAGCTTTTCGCCCTGATCGTCGGTCCACACGATGCCCTTGTTTTCAAAGCGGCTGGTGAAGCCATGGCGCGCCTGGGGCTTCTTTGCGCCCTTCTCGGCCAGGCAGCCGAAGTATACCTCCCGCTGGGACTCCCGGGCGTCCTTGAAATTGGGGTCGCTGAACCAGGTCTCGAAGACGGTGGCGAGGCCGGTTTTCCGGTCCAAAACAAGGTGATAGGCGGTCTGGGTGCCGGGGAGCAGGCAGCTCACCAGCAGAAGGTTTTTCAGCTGGAGCGCGCCGTAGGCCGTTCCCACGGCCTTCTTTCCGCCGATGCCCAAGCGGAGAAGTCCTTCAGCGAAGGCGTAGCTCAGCTTCGGCCCCTTGTCCAGCGCGACGGTGAACTCTTCGCCGTCCAAGGAAGGCGGGGAAGAGAGCTGCGCCGGCGCGCCGGCGGCGGCCAGCTTTTCGGCGATGAAGTCGCTTTTGAGATCGCTGTACTTCGTTCGGAACATGGTGTTTTCTCCTTTCCAGTTATGCTTGATCCCCGACGCCTGCACGCCGGGCTTGACTTACACGGTTCATTTCAGCAGGTCCAGCTGGTCCAGGCCCACGTTCCCGCCGGAGATGAGAAAGCAGACCTTCATCCCGGGAGAGACGGGGAGCCTTCCCTGGAGGACCGCGCCGATGCCGATGCAGGAGGAGGGCTCCGCCAATAGCTTGCCCTCCAGCAGCAGGAGCTTCATGCCCCGCAGCGTAAACGCGTCGTCCACGGGCACGACGCCGTCGGCGTGCTTTTGCACCAGCGGGAAGCAGAGGCTGCCCGGCGTATCCGAGGCCAGGGCATCCGCGACGGTGGCGTGTCTTTCCACCGTGACCGGCCCTCCTGCCGAGAGGCTGGCGCTGTAGCGCGGCAGCGCCTCGGGCTCCGCGCCGAAGACCCGGGTCTCCGGCGAAAGGGCCTTGACGGCGGCGGAGACCCCGCCGAGAAGGCTGCCGCCGCTGACCGGCACGACGACCATGTCCAGAGGCGGGCACTGTTCCACGAGCTCGATTCCGGCCGTCCCCTGGCCGGCCATGACCGCGGGATCGTTGAAGGGCGGGACCATGGCGGCATTGCGCTCCCGGCAGAGCTCCTCCGCGACCCGGAAGCGCTGGGAAACGTCGCAGAGGACGACCTCCGCACCCAGGGAGCGGATCCCGTCGATCTTGATCCCGGGGGCCGTGCGGGGCATCACGATCGCCGCCGAGGCGCCCAGCAGCTTCGCGCCGTAGGCGACGGCGCGGCCGTGATTGCCGGAGGAAGCGGCGACGACGCCACCCTGCAGCTGCTCCCTGGGGAGGGAGAGCAGCTTGTTGAGCGCACCCCGCAGCTTGAAGGCCCCGGTGATCTGCATGCACTCGGCCTTGACGTAGACCTGGCAGCCCAGGAATTCATCCAGGCTGTTCAGGCGCAGGCACGGCGTCCGGAGGCTGTAGGGGGAGATGCGCTCCTGCGCCTCCCGGATCGTCTCTATGGTGACCGGCATGGAAATCCTCTCCGTTCTGTTTGCTTCCGGATCGGATGGATCCTTTTTTCTATTCTATCGGAGAAGCGTTCAAATTTCTACCATGAAATCAAAAAAAGCCGGGATGAGCGGCATCGCCTCGGCCTCCGGCAGAACTGACCGCCTGTTTCCCGGGAAATAGAAGGGGAGGGACGCCTTGGGGCGCCCCTCCGCAGGGATAAGCTTCCGATCCGTGCTCAGTTCACGGAGCTGTACATGAAGTACTTGTAGCCCAGGGGGTTGGAGAAGAAGCCGCTCACCCGGCTGGACAGCATATAGATGTCGGTGTAGTAGTACAGCGGCACGATGCAGCCGGTGGACATAAGGATGTCCTCAGCCAGGTGCATCAGCTGGAAGCGGGTGTTCTCGTCGGAGCAGGACTTGATGGTGCTGATCAGCACGTCGTAGGTCTCGGCCCAGGTGCCGTCCTCCACCTTGACGTCATAGCCGTAGGGAGTGAGGTCCATGTCGTAGGCAGCCACATCCTTGTGGGCGCCCTTGCCGAACTGCACGTCGTTGTTGCCGGAGGCAGTGGTCCACATATCCAGGAAGCAGATGGGGTCGTTGTAGTCCGCCAGCCAGCCGTTACGGGCGATGGAGTAGTTGCCCTGCTTACGGGTGTTCAGGAAGGTGGCCCACTCCTGGTTTTCCAGGTTCATGCCCAGGCCCACGCCCGCCATTGCGCTCTGCAGATACTCGCCGATGGCCTTGTGGCCCTCGCTGGTGTTGTAGAGGTAGGTGAGGGTGGGGAAGTTGGTGAACTGCTGGGTGGCTTCGTCGAAGTCGTAGTACTTCTTCAGGGTCTCCACGGCGGAGGCGTAATTGGACTCGATGGCGTCCACGGACACGTCGAAGTAGCCGTCAAAGCCGTCGTTGTGACCGGCGGTCTTGTAGAACTGGGTGCCGTCGGGATTGGTCATGCCCATGGCGACGAAGGAGGAAGCGGGGACCTGACCGGCCTGGCCGATCTCTTCCACGATATAGTTCCGGTCATACAGCAGACCGATGGCCTGGCGGATCTCGGCGCGGGCATTCTCGGCCTCCACGCCGGTGAGGCCGCTGGAGGCGGGGAGGATATCCTCGTTGATGTTCCAGCAGACGTAGTAGGTGCCGATCTGGCCGGCGACGACGAACTCGTCGGGATACTGGACCTTCAGGCTGGCGATCTCGTTGGTGGGAACGTCGTCGATCAGAAGCCAGCTGCCGTTCTGGAAGTTGGAGAGCATGTTGTTGGCGTCGTCGGAGAGATAGAACTCGATGATGTCCATGGTGATCTCGTCGGCGTCCGCGTAATTGGGGTTCTTCTGGAGGGTGATGATGCTGTTGTGGTTCCAGCCGCTGATGGTGTAGGCGCCGTTGCAGACGTAGGTGCTGGGATCGGTGGCCCAGGCTTCGTTGGCGACCACGTCCTCACGGACAGGGAAGTACACCGGGAAGGCCAGCAGCTCGTTCCAGTAGGACACGGGGCCGTTGAGGGTGACCTCCAGGGTCTTGTCGTCCTTGGCTTCCACGGCGAGACGGGCGGCGGGGTCTTCCTCGCTGTAGCCCTTCACCACGTCGAACATATAGCCGTAGTCGGCGCCCAGCTCCACGTTGGAGGCCCGCTGCCAGGCATACTCAAAGTCCTTCGCGGTCACAGGCTGTCCGTCGGACCAGGCGGCGTCCCGCAGGGTGTAGGTGTAGGTGACGGTGCCGTCGGCGTTGGCGACAGGGGCGGGCAGATCGGTGGCCAGGTCAGGGACGATGTGGAAGGCGCCGCTGGCGTCCTGGGTCCACTTGGCAAGGCCGGAGAACAGGTGAACGAGCATGGTGGCGCCGTCCACGGCGGAGTTCAGCGCGGGGTCAAGGGTGTCGGGCTCGGAGGCGATGCAGACGGCGATGCTGCTGGCCGCGGGAGCCGCCGTTTCGCCGCCGGAGGGGGGAGCCTCCGTGCCGGAGCCGGAGCTGGGGGCCTCCGTGCCGGAGCTGCCGGAGGGCGTTCCGGAGCCGTTCTGCGCGGGGGTGCCGGAGGGGCTGCTGGGCTGCTGCTGTCCGCCGCCGCAGGCGGCGAGGGCAAACACCATGACCAGAGCCAGGATCAGTGCAAGAATCTTCTTCATTTTCTGGGGTTTCCTTTCTCCTATTCTTATTTTCAAACTATGTGTTCACATAGGTTGAAGCGTTGGGGATGGGCGGGTCAGTTCAGCTCGCCGGCCCGGTGGCAGGCGACGTAGTGCCCCGGGGCCAGCTCTTTGAATTCCGGCATTGCCGCTGCGCAGGCCTCCGTGGCGTTGGGGCAGCGGGTGCGGAAGGGGCACCCGGAGGGGGCGTTCAGCGGGCTGGGTATGTCGCCGGTGAGCACGATGCGCTTGTTGGCCCGGGCCGCCTTGGGGTCGGGCAGGGGAACTGCGGACATCAGGGATTTGGTGTAGGGGTGCAGCGGGCGCTCGTAGATCTCCGCCGCGTCCGCCAGCTCCACCATTTTGCCCAGATACATCACGGCGATGCGGTCGCTGATGTGGCGTACCACCAGAATGTCGTGGGCGATGAACAGATAGGTGAGGCCCATCTGCGCCTGCAGCTCGTCAAACATGTTGATGACCTGGGCCTGGATGGACACGTCCAGGGCGGAGACCGGTTCGTCGCAGACGATGAAATCCGGGTCCAGGGCCAGGGCCCGGGCGATGCCGATGCGCTGGCGCTGCCCGCCGGAAAACTCGTGGGCGTATCGGGCGGCGTGCTCGCTGTTGAGGCCCACCCGGTTCATCAGCTCCAGAATGCGCTCCTGGCGCTCCTGCCTGGAAGCGTACATCTTGTGCACGTCCAGGGGCTCGCCGATGATGTCGGAGACGGTCATGCGGGGGTTGAGGGAGGAGTAGGGATCCTGAAAGACCATGGTGGCCTTCTTGCGGAAGGCGTGAATGTCCGCCTTGCTGGAAACGGGCTTGCCGTTATAGAGAATCTCGCCGCCGGTGGGCTTGTAGAGGTGCAGCAGCGTTCTTCCCACGGTGGTCTTGCCGCAGCCGGACTCCCCCACGAGCCCCAGGGTCTCGCCCCGGCGGATGGAGAAGGAAACGTCGTCCACCGCCTTGAGGGGCCTGGTGCGGAACATGCCGATGTTCACGGGAAAATATTCCTTGAGGTGCTTTGCCTCCACGAGAGGCAGATCACGCGCTTGGCTCATTTCGCCTCACCGCCTTCCTGGGTGTCGATGGGGATGCTGCCGTCCTCCACGCCTGCCTTGACGTTCATCCAGCAGGCCGCCTGGTGCTCTTCGTTGATCTCCATGCGCTCGCAGCGCCGCTCCAGGCAGATCTTCATGGCGTTTTCGCAGCGGGGGGCAAAGGGGCAGCCCTTGGGCATATTCAAAAGGTCGATGGGCGTGCCGGTGATGGGCTGCAGCTTGGCTCCCGCGGTGTCCGCCGTGGGGATGGAGCGCAACAGGCCCTTGGTGTATTCGTGACGGGGGTTGTAAAAGATCTCGTCGGCGGTGCCCTGCTCGCAGATGGAGCCGGCGTACATGACGATGACCTCGTCGCACATCTGGGCCACCACTCCCAGGTCGTGGGTGATGATGAGGATCGCCATCCCCAGCTCCTCCTGGAGGGACTTCATCAGCTCCAGGATCTGGGCCTGGATCGTCACGTCCAGGGCGGTGGTGGGCTCGTCGGCAATCAGAATATCGGGCTCGCAGGCCAGGGCCATGGCGATCATGATCCGCTGGCGCATGCCGCCGGAGAACTCAAAGGGGTACTGGTTCATGCGCTTTTCCGGCTCGTTGATGTTCACGAGCCGCAGCATTTCCACGGCCCGCTCTCTGGCCTGCCGCCGGTCCCGGCTGGTGTGGAGGTGGATCGCCTCCATGAGCTGGTGCCCGATGGTGTAGGTGGGGTTCAGGGAGGTCATGGGGTCCTGGAAAATGATGGAGACCTTGTTGCCCCGGACGGTCTTCATGACCTTTTCCCCGGCGTTCACCAGCTCCTGCCCATCCAGCTTGATGGAGCCGGAGACGATCTTTCCGGTGGAGGCCAGGATCTGCATGATGGAGTACGCCGTGACCGACTTGCCGGAGCCGGATTCGCCCACGATGCCCAGGACCTTGCCCCGGTCCAGGTTGAAGGAAATGCCGTTGACGGCGCGGACCTCGCCCGCCGGGGTGAAAAACGAGGTGTGAAGGTCGCTGACTTCAAGTAAAGGCATGGCTTCCGCTCCTTTCTCAGGTTCTCAGCTTCGGGTCAAAGGCGTCGCGCAGTCCGTCGCCGAAGAGGTTGAGGGACAGCACGATCAGCGAAATGACCACCGCCGGAATGACCAGCCGGTAGGGGTAGGAGGAGATCCCGTTCAGCGCGTCCGAGGCCAGGGAGCCCAGGGAGGGCATGGGGGCGTTGACGCCCAGGCCCAGGAAGGAAAGGAAGCTCTCCGTAAAGATGGCGTTGGGAATCTGGAGGGCGGTGGAGATGATGACCACGCTGATGCAGTTGGGCAGCAGGTGCTTGCGGATGATCCAGCTGCCCTTTGCCCCCGCCGCCTGGGCGGCCAGGACGTATTCCTGCTCCCGCAGAGAGAGAATTTGCCCCCGGATCAGGCGGGACATGCTCACCCAGTAGAGCACGCCGAATACGATGAAGAGGCTGATGATGTTGCTGCCGATCTTCTCAAAGGCCGTGCCCTCGATCACCGGCGTGAGGGTCGTTTTCAGAACCGACGCCAGCAGGATCACCATGAGCATGTCCGGCAGGGAGTAGATGATGTCCACGATCCGCATGATGATCATATCCACCTTGCCGCCGCAGTAGCCGGCGATGGAGCCCAGGGTCATACCGATGACCAGGACGATGATGCTGGCGAAGAAGCCCACCGCCAGGGAGATGCGGGTGCCGTAGACCACGCGGATGAAGTAGTCCCGCCCGGAGGAGTCGGTGCCCAGGATGTGGGGGAATACGGTTTCCCCGGCCTCCAGGCGCTTCTGCTCGCTCCGCCCGTATTCAAAGGGCCGGAGGTTGTTGAAGGAGGCGTCCACGGGCTTGCCCGGCGTCACGCCCAGCATGTTGTCGTAGGAATAGGGCCAGAACATGGGGATGAAGACCGAGGCCAGGGTGATGAGGATGATGACGATCAGGCTGATCGTGGCGATGCGGTTCTTTAAAAGGCGCTTGACCCCGTCCCGGAAAAAGGTGGAGGAGGGGCGCATCTGCACCATGTATTCCTTCTCCGCCTCGGTGGCGGGAAGAAAAGCGTCCACGTTCACGTGCAGCGTGAATTTCCTGTCCATACCGTCCGTCCCTCCTTATTCCAGATTGATCCTGGGATCGACGACCTTGTAGAGGATGTCGCTCACCAGGTTCATGATCACGATGAGGCAGGCCAGCACGATGGTGGTGCCCATGATCATGGGATAGTCCCGGTTGGTGATGCTGCTCACGAACTGCCGCCCGATCCCCGGCACGGCGAAGATCTGCTCCACCACCAGCGAGCCGGTGACGATGTAGGCCAGCATGGGGCCGAAGTAGGTGATGACGGGGATCAGGGAGTTTTTCAGCGCGTGGCCGAAGATGATCTTCCCGGAGGAGACGCCCTTGGCCTTGGCGGTGCGGATGTAGTCCTGCCCCAGCACGTCCAGCATGGAGGAGCGGGTGAGGCGGGTGATGTAGGCCATGGGGTAGAGCGCCAGGGTCACGATGGGGAGGATCAGGCCCTGAGAGGTGGTGCCGTTGGCGGGGAGTAGGGCCAGCTTGATCGAGAACAGCACCAGCAATAGGGAGCCGATGATGAAGGACGGCATGGAGACGAAGGCGGTGGTGATGACCATGATGATCTTGTCCACCAGCTTGTTGCGCCGCAGCGCCGCCAGGGCCCCCAGCACCACCCCCACGATCAGCGCCAGGAAGGCGGCGATCAGGCCCAGCTTGGCGGAGGTGCGCATGCCGTCGGCAATGATGTCGATGACCATTCTGCCCCGCTGCTTCAGGGAGGGGCCGAAGTCGAACCTCGTGACGATGTCCTTCAGATAGGTGAAGTACTGCTCCATGAGGGGCTTGTCCAGGCCGTACTTCGCCTCCAGCGCCGCCTGGGCCGCCGCCGTGATGGCCTTTTCTCCCATAAAGGGGCCGCCCGGGACCGCACGCATCACGAAGAAGGTGATGGTGATGACGACCCACACGGTCAGAATCGCCAGCAGGATGCGCTTCAGGATGTAGAGAATGGTTTTGGAATTCATGTTCGGGACCGCCTTGCTATCGTATTGAATGACGAGCCTTGTATGCAGTTATTTAGTGTAACACGCCCCGCCGCCTTTTGCAAACCTCAAATGCGCTTTTTTTGAACGGGTAAAACTATTTTTTAAGATTGACGGGACACAGGGGAAATGATATAATAATGTATCTAGTTATGAAGATATCGGAATACAAAAGAGCGCAAATGCATAAATGATAAGAATACACTTTTCCATCTGCGCTTTACGTCGTATAATTGTAATATTTCCGTAATATCATGCATCTGCCCCCTTTTTTTGTCGGCGGGATATTTCCGAAATTCTGGGATCAGAGAGGTCTGTCCTTCATGAAGAAAACCATCAAACGAATCGTTTCCTTCCTGTGCATGCTCTGCCTGCTGGCCTCCGTATGGCTGCCGCTGCTGCCCGCCGCCCCGGCGGAGCGGGCTTTGGCCGCCCCGGCCTCGGTGTCCGACGAGATCACCGTCACCGACGGGAGCCGCTACATCGTCACCGTGAGCTACGACACAGACGCCGGGATCCCCGAGGGGGCGGCGCTGCGGGTCCGGGAGCTCACCGAGGCTGACGAGGGCTACGGGGACTATCTGGCCCGCTCCGCCGAGGCCCTGGGGGCGGAGAAAGAGAGCATTCAGTTTGCCCGCGCCCTGGACATCTCCCTCTACGACCCGCTGACGATGGAGGAGTACCAGCCCACGGGCAGCGTTTCCGTCTCCATTACCCTGCCGGACGTGGCTCTGGAGGAGAGCGGCAGCGTCAGCGTTCTCCACTTCGGAGAGGAGCCGGAGGTCCTGCCCGCCTCCGTCAGCGAGAATGCCGTGGCCTTTGAGACGGAGGGCTTTTCCGTCTATCTGGTCGTCGCTCATGAGAGCGAGGATGATGGAACGCCGGTGGAGGAACCCCGGGTGGAGTTCCATTACCTTTCCCCTGAGTTCACCTATTCCAGCGGGGATCAGAACTATACGGCGGGCCTGTTCCGCTTCCCGAATAAGGGCGGGGACTTCCAGACCAGCCAGATCCTGCGCAACGGTGAGACCATGGAAATGATTGCCAACCCGCCCAACCGGACGGATGAGAACGGCACGAACCCGGAATACTTCTTCGGCTGGTACCTGGTGGAATGCCGGAGTGTGGCCGCTGACGGCCAGGTCACCTATACCTGGACGGATGACCCGGAGAAGATCGGCGTGGAGCAGCGCCTCACCCTTTCCAAGACCGAGGGCGTCACCGTGGGGGAGACCCTAACCTGGACCCTGGGGGCAGTCTCCGGCTCCGGCGTGGTGGACGCGGAGGGCTTGATCCACGTCTATCTGGCCCCCATCTATCAGGATTACTACTTCATCAATTTTCATATGGGCGCACTGGATACCAGCCTGGCGGGCAGCATCCGCACCCGCCTCCTGGTGGTGCTGGGCAGCGATAACGCGGCGGATGTGCGCATCGGCAACATCACCGCCACCAGCAGCGATTCCAAGCACCAGATCTTCAGCGGCTGGAAGCGCCTAAGCCCGGACGAATACTACCAGACGGTAAATGTGGAAGGGAAGGAGCTTTCCAGCGACGAGAACGCTGCGCCGGGCACTCTGGGGGAATACTGGATCCATGTGGAGACGGACAGCTTCAGCGGCAACGCCCTGGATCTGTATCCCGTTTACGATGAGGCCCGCTGGGTCAACTTCTACCTGGGGGCGGCCCACAACGGGGCGGAGTATGTGGGCGCGGATTACCTGCTCACCCATGACGGCGGCGCGGGTACTTATTTCACCGCCATGCCCACCACGAATCGGGCGGGCTATGACTTCCTGGGCTGGTACGCGGACGCGGTGGTGGACCCCGATACCGGGGAGATCCTGAACCTGCCGGTGCTGGACCCCGTTACCGGGGATATCACCAACCCGGAAAACGCGAAGCCCGTCACCGTGAGGGATAAGGATGGGCACGAGCATACGGAGGACCTGCTGGCGAAGCAGCCGTACGACGGCACGGGCGCCCTCGCTGCGGAGGACGACTATGTGCGCTATTTTGCCGGGGACGGGAGCGATAAGCTCTATGAGCTGGAGGACGGAAAGCTCTGGTTCTACAAGGCCCTGGACGATCTGACCCTCTATGCCCGCTGGCAGCCGCAGGAAGTCAACTATACCGTGGTCTACTGGCTGCAGAACGCCAATGACGACAATTACAGCGTCATGCACTTCGAGACCAAGCAGGGCCTGGCCGGCGCCCAGACTGCGGTCACCGAAATCCCGACCAGCAGCTCCGTTTATACCGAAAACAAACTCAAATTCGCCCACCTCAGCCCGGACCAGGATAAGAGTGAGGAGGAGACACAGAGCGGTATCCAGAATACCGCCATCGCGGGCGACGGCTCCACCATCGTCAACGTCTACTATGACCGGAATGTGTATAAGCTGCGGTTTGACATCGGCTTTGCAAGGCGAACCAGCACGAACAACTCGACGAGCTTTTACAATACGCTGAGCGCAGCCGAGCTGGAAACATATGAAGAAACGGTATACGGAGTCGTAGACGGGAATATGGTCGAGCTGACCTCCGACGGCAATGGCGGCTGGACCTATTCCGGCACCAAGGATGTCCGCAATCCCTATACCGGCGAACACCGCTACCTGGCCACCACCGACAATGCCGGAACGCAGTACGGCGTGGTCGGTGGGGAAGTAGTGGAGCTGAGCGGAGGTATCAGCTATACAAGGACAGATCGATACCGCTATGTCGTATCGACCTCGAATACCAATGGTAACTATTATATTTTCATCAATGGTGGTTTAAACAATACGCAGCTCTATAACAATAATGGAAGATGGTATCGGACAAGAAATGGAAACGGCTATTACGGCTATACCTATTCCAATGAGTATACCGGCACACGGTTTAACAGTAACAGGCAACAGGACAACAACAATGTCGTAGGAACAGGCTATTCCGGAACTCTATATTACTTTGATTCAAATGGCACCATCTCTACGAGTGGCTCTGGAACACCCTATGGTTCAACAACTGCAAACGAGTATTTTCAAGTGACGGAAAGCGGAGCCTGGACCTACAACGGCGGCACAGCCTATCCCGCCGCCAGCCCCCGCTATCTCCGAGTGGAAAACAATGACGCCGACACTTCCTATACCCTGGGCTTCATCGACGGCAGCATGCAGACCGTGCTGCACGATGACGATGGCTGGTATTACAACACGCAGGTTCCCGCTGAGCTGCCATACACCGGCACGCTGTATAAGTATGAATCGGTTTCCGGCACGTGGCAGTACTCCGTTTCCAACACGACCGGCCCCAACTATGCGGATAACAACAACTGGGATTCCTTCCTGACGCAGAGACGCATCGACCTGGGAACGACGAATCCGTTTCTGCCGACCGAGTATACGGGCTATTACAACGTCACCCAGGGCGGCACGCCGTATATGGTCTTCTATTATGACCTGACCGCCAAATACGGTGAGTACATCCTGGACCGCTACCCTTCGACCCAGTCCGCGAAGAGCGGAGCGGGCGCCTTTGTCGGCTGGCTGGCTCAGCGGGACTCTTATTACAATGCGCGCCTGAGCACCAGTATCAAGGGCTTCTTCGAGACCATGACAGAGGACCTGATCCTTACCGGAGGCCCAATTCCGGACGATAACGCAAAAGTCAATAACGTAAGTCCCAATGACTATACGGCGATCACAGTCGATCAGGACAACGCTTACATCCAATCTCCTTCTCACGGCAACGGGCAGGAATACCACGGCATTACGCAGGAGTTCCGCTGCCGCTACAACACCACGGACGATGCGCGGAACGCCTATCTTTACCGCCTTTATCTGGCGGACCCGGAGACGCGCACGTATCCGACCGAGCCCACGTATCAGAACATCGTTGTGGCCGGCTCGGGCAGTTATCCGAACCTGCAGACCGCGACGACCTTCTACGGATATACACTGGCGGATTCCAAGGTCATCGACTCCAGCGGTACCGAGCGGACTCCGGGCGGTGAAAGCGGCACTGGCAGCTACAGTCCCTATACGGTAACTGAGATCAACGATGCGGGAGTAACCGGCACCGGTATGATCATGGTATTCCGGTATCTGCCCAATGCCCATACCATTTCCTTCCAATACGGCAGCGCGGCTGCGCATCCGAACACGGCCATAGATTCGGCTCATGAGTCTTACGACTTCTACTACGGCCAGTCCCTGTCCAGGGCGAAGGGTTACGCGGATACCTATGCCGCAGCGGACGGGGTGGTCATGCAGAACCTCCCGGAGGGCCATAGCTTCAAGGGCTGGTATACCACGCCGAACGGGGCGGATGGCAGCGAGGTGGACTTCACCGGCACCATGCCCGACGCGGACCTCATCATCTACGCGGTCTATACGCCCGACCGCTTCCGGGTGAAGATCGACCCCAACGGCGGCCAGATCGACCGCTACGACCACAACGGGGGCTATACCGATGACTTCCATGCGAATGGGGAAGCCATGGGCTATTACGGCGCCACCTTCTTCAAGAACGACTACGGCCAGACCATCAGCTACTATGAGATGGACGGCTGGCGGAACTATGTGGAGATCACGGCCTCCGAGGCGGCGGATATGCGCGCCAACGGTGAACCCGTGTACGTCTACATGAATACCCAGTATACGGATAAGTACGATGACGACGGCTACGACCTGGAGTCCCCGCTGCGCAGCGCTCTCTATCTGCGGGAAGACGAGCTGGAGACCTACCATAACTTCTACTACAATAACCCCAACCTCAGCTCGAATCCCCTGGGCTTCTCCGCCTGGAAGGATGAATACCTGGTAAAGGACGAGACCGGCGAGCTCCAGTATTACCGGCCCCTCCACACCGGCGAGAAGTATACCTTCCTGGGCTGGTTCCTGGTGAACGCGGACGGCAGCGTCGGCAACGTGCCCTATGATAACTCCCTGCCCACCACGGCGGTGACCACCCTCCGGGCCATGTGGCGGCTGGATAATACCATCAAGGTGGAGTATATCCCGGACAGCTATGTGGATACCGTCCATATCAACGCCAGCCTGACCAGCTGGATGGACCCGGATATCACCGAGCAGAATTATGTGGATGGGGCGGAGACGGTCATCACCCAGCAGCCCACCGGCATCACTGCCGACGACGACGAGGAGGAAGGCAAGAACTATATCTTCCGGGGTTGGCGTCTGGTGAGCGTGAAGAAGACCGGCGGGATCACCACCTACAAGCCCCTGCAGTCCAACGTCTACTATGACCCCGGCGATGATTTTACCATCCAGGCCCGCTATGCCCAGGAGGTGGAGAAGGAAGGGCAGAAGCAGCTTACCATCTTCCTCCAGGCGGTTTACGAGTATAAGGACAGCGCCTACCGCCGGGCGGGGGTCACGGACCTGATCCTGGACCCCAACGATATGGGCACCGTCTCCGGCACCCTGCCGACCTGGGAGGGGAGCGGGACGGTCACGATGACGGGGAACCAGCTCCGCTTCACCGGGAGCCAGAGCAACGACGCGGTGTTCCTCAGCGACTATACCGCCCCCGCCGATGCCACCGCCGGGACCTACGGCTATTTCTCTCACGCGGAGCGATTTTACCTCCTGGGCTTCGACGATGCTGCCGACGAGGGGGACTATATCGCCACCTATCCGGCGGACGGCCTCATCAGCAACTGGCGCCAGGACGCCACCCATACCGAGGAGAACCGGACGGTCTACGCCGTGTGGGAACCCATGGTCTACCTGACGGTGAAGAACGAGACCGGCCTGGGGCCCGTGTCTTTCACCCTGGATGCGGATACTGCCAACGTGGACGCCCTCTATGTGGTCAATAAGATCACCGGCGCCTTCGACCGGGTCGACTTTAAGAATCAGGTCGTCACCGTTGAAGTCGGCGACTCCGTTACCCTGGTGTTGCCCTTCGGCAAGGAGAAGACCATCAGCCTTGTGGGCACCAATACCCTGGGCCCCGGCCAGATGCTGGTCTGGAATTCCTCCGTGGAGCTGAACGGGACCACCACCAAAACCAACGGGGCCCCCGTCACCTATACCCATACGCCGGAGGGGGAGAGCGGCAGCCATACCCATACCCTGGCTGCCGGCGGCCAGGATAACAACCTGGACTTCCGCATTCCCGCAGAGCTTATCGAGGACCCCAAGGGCGTGACCGTCACCTTCACCACGTTGAAGCACGACTATACCCTGATCCTCCACGATAATTACCGGGAGGTGACCCGGGAATTCTACCCCGAGGCTGCGGACATCGCAGCGGACGGCCCCTATGAACTGTCCACGCCCACCTCCCGCTTCCCCTATACCTTCCTGGGTTATGACTTCGACCGCCTGGATGACAACACCGTAGACGCAGAGCATCTGAATGAGCAGCTGGATTACCCCTTCTCCGCAGATTTCAATATCCCCCATATCGGCAGCTTCTTCAACGACAACGATACGAATCACGATCGGATCGTCACTCTCTATGCCGCCTGGAACTGGCGGCTGGAATCCCGCCATACTCTGGTGACCAAGGCGGTCTCCGACCTGGGAGATAAGGAGCTGCCCTTCCGCTTCGTCCTGACCCTCAGCGGCTCCTATCGGCCCGGGTCCGGCGCCCCGGTGACCATGAACGGGGATAACAATGTCGCCGGCAATGTGATGAGCGAGGCCGTGGAGCTGAAGGACGGGGAGTACCTGGATATCTACACCACCCAGCAGGTGGGCGAGAGCTATGTTTCTGCCAAGCCCTACATCCAGGCGGTAATCACGCGCTACGATGCAAGTGATGTGCAGATCGGGGAACCGAAGACCATCCGCTGGCAGAGCAGTAACAACATCACCGGCGAAGTGACCTTCGATGAGCTGGCGCAGTTCACCCTCACCGAGGATGACTATACCGCCGAGTTCTATGATACCGCCGTGGACCTCACTGCGGAGCAGACTGCGGGTTCCTACACCGTCTCCGGCGACCGCAGCTTCAGCTGGGACAAAACGGATTACAGCGGCGCCCTCACCGTCACCAATACCCGGCAGACCGCCCGGGTCACGGTGCGGAAGACCATCGGGAATACAGAGAGCGGCCTGCCTCCCCTGGAGCCCTTCCGCTTCAGCGCCTCCTATACCCTCCCCGGCAGCAGCGAGAGCGACAGTCTCGGCAGCTTTTCCGTAGCGGGCGGAGAGAGCCACCTTCTGACAGAGGAAATCCCCGTGGGGGCGACCATCGTGATTCAGGAGGCTCTGGATGACGACCGCTACACCACCGCCGCGTCGGATGACGCCGCGACTCATGGAAGCTTTGACGCAAGCGACCTGAGCTATGCCCTTACGGTGCCCAACAGCGATACCACGGTCACCTATACCAATACCCTGAAGTCCTTCCCGGTGCGGATCGTGCTGGTGGACCAGGATGGGAACATCGGTCCGGAGGGCCGCTTCGATCTGGATGCGGACTATACCAGCCTTCGCTCCGGATACTGGACACGGCCGGACAACAATCTGATCTACTCCGGCCGCTTCTACGCGGGCCACCGCTATAGGCTGGAGGAGACGGACGTGGAGGAAGGCTACCTGCCCGTCCTGGAGGAAGCGGTCTTCCAGGTCACGGGGACGGGGGTGTCCGATCCCGGCGTGAAGGGCGTCACGGTGGAGCCGGATGGGGCCGGCTATCTCATCACGGTAATCAACCGCAAAACGGTCAGCATTACGGTGGAAACCGGCCTGAAGGACCCCTTGCTTAACCGGAGGACGTTCTATTACACCTATAGCTATCAGATGCCCGGGGAGCCAGTGACCAACCGGTCCTTCTCGATCGAGGCCCACAGCACGGCGGACGGCTCCGTGTCCGCTGCCGAGGAGCCTGCGGTGCTGACGATCCCCGTGGGCGCCCGGGACCTGCGCATCCGGGAGGATACCTCCAGAACCACCACCGCGCCGGAAACCGTGGGCAGCACCTACGATATCTATGTTAAGTACAATGATAATGATCGCTCACCTGGCGCAGAGTATGTCTATGCCTCTGCCCTGACGGCCGGGAACGAGGGAGATCGGCTTATCTTTACCAACGAAAAAAAGACCGTGAAGATTACGCTGCAAAAGTCGGCGGAGCTGGAGGAAGGGGCAAAGAAAGGGGTATTCAGCTTCCAGGTTACGTTGCTCAATGGCGCCACGCCCATCAAAAACTATACCCTCTATGACGGCGGAAACACAGATTCTTCCGGTACCGTGAGCTTCGAACTCAAGGATATCGCCACCGACCCGACCGACCCGGACAGAAAGAAGGTGCTCACCGTTCCCGTCGGCGCCATCCTGCGGATTCGGGAGACCGGAGCCGTGGACGGAAGCGGCAATGCGATTTCCGAGGACAGCTATGTGGCCTCCGCCGCGGCGGCACCGAATGATTCTTCC
Source organism: Oscillospiraceae bacterium (assembly GCA_017535635.1). Classification (GTDB taxonomy): domain Bacteria; phylum Bacillota; class Clostridia; order Oscillospirales; family Oscillospiraceae; genus UBA1774. The sequence goes on along the minus strand of JAFXTU010000022.1, from coordinate 24,186 downwards.
TCCACCGCCGTCCTCTCCGTGAGCGCGGTGCCCGGGGGAGGGGGGAAGACCTTCTCTTTCCAGGCCCCCGGCGAGGACGCGACCGTCACCGTGACCAACCAAAGTGCCGGCGTGGATGTGAGTTTCTTCAAAATCGACGGCTTCGGGAAATGGCTGGAGGGCGCGACGTTTGCCCTGTATCGGGACGCGGACTGTACCAGCGCTCTGGACAAAACCGGCACCTCCATCGCCGACGGAACGGTTACGCTGAGTAAGGTCCCCTTCGGCGTACATTACATGAAGGAAGAGGGCACCGTGACCTCCGAGGGTATCGCGTGGGAAAACAAGAATACCTATATCCTTCTGGTGGGGGATGCGGAGCTCGCGCGCTATTCTGTTTATGGACTCACAGAGGATGACATTGAAGCGCAGACCAGCGACGGCGCGGTGAAATACGCGATTTTCTTCTATGACAAGAGCACCGGCAAAGCCGTTACTACCCCTGACATTGCCACCTTCGGCATCCTGAACGTAGCCCAGGCGGAGCGCAAGGTCCTCCTGCGGAAGACCGGCAAAAAAGCCGATAACAGTTATGAGATCCTTCAGGGGGCCCACTTCCTCATCTTCCGTCCGGACCTGACGGAGGTCACCGAGGGGCAGGAAGCGGGAAAGAATTATTACGAATCCCTCGCCTCCGGCATCTGGTTCATCGGCAGTCTGCCCTACGGTAAGTACTACCTGGTGGAGACCGCAGCCCCCGCTGGCTACAGCGCCGGAAAGGTTTATGTGCTGCAGGTTAGGGAAGACGGTTTCTTTGACGGCGCCGGGATTGCTGTAAAGCAGTTGGAAGTGCCGGAAGATGTGAATGGCTCGACGGAAGAAGCCATCGTCAGCGCATTCAAGGAATGGCGCAGAGGTTAGGTTACGACACCATAGTAAGTAGTATTAACACGCACTTCGCCCCCGGCCCATCTGGGCCGGGGGCTGTTTCGTTTTCGGTTCCTTTACAGTTACAATACTGTGCCGTCGGGCTTGAACAGAGGCAAGGGCGCCAGGAAGCGGATGTCCTTCCGATCCGCCGCGTCGCCCTCGGCCAGCACCGCCATCCGTCCGGCGATGTTGCCTCCGGCCTCGCTCACCAGGGTCTCCATGGCCCGCAGGCTCTCCCCGGTGGAGATCACGTCGTCGATGATGACGATGTTCTTTCCCTTCATCCGCTCCGCGTCGGCCTGGTCGATCACCAGGGTCTGGGTCCCGGCGGTGGTAATGCTCTGCACGTCCACCCGGAACACGCCGCTCATGTAGGCCTTGGCCTTTTTCCGGGCCAGCAGGTAAGGGATGCCGCTCTCCCGGCTCATCTCGTAGATCAGGGGGATGGCCTTGGCCTCCGGGGCGATCAGGTAGTCGCAGGGGGGCAGGAGCTTCAATAGCTCCTTCGCGCAGTGCTTCGTCAGCTCCACGTCCCCGAAGATGACGAAAGCGCCGAAGGAGAGGGTATCGCTCACCGGGCAAATGGGAAGTTCCCGTTTCAGCCCGGCGATATCAATGGGATAAGATGGCATATGGACGGCCTTCTTTCTTCTGTATTCTTGCATCCAGTATAGCAAACCGGCGCGTATTCTTCAACCGCTTTGCGCGAATAATAAGGGGGATGAATCGTCGAGGGAGGTCATACCCATGCAGGAACTGGAACGCATCGGCCACTGGTGGCGGGCCGCCAACTATCTCACCGCCGCCCAGCTCTATCTCCGGGACAACCCGCTGCTCCGGCGGCCTCTGGAGCCGGGGGATGTGAAGCGCAAGATCGTGGGCCACTGGGGCACCTGTCCCGGCCAGAATTTCATCTACGCCCACCTCACGGCCCTGATCCGGCGGCGGAATCTGAACATGATCTACGTCTGCGGCCCCGGCCACGGCGGGGCGGCTCTGGCGGCGAACCTCTGGCTGGAGGGGAGCATGAGCGAGGTTTACCCAGCCGTCAGCCGGGACGAGGAGGGGATGAAACGGCTGGTGCGGCAGTTTTCCTTCCCCGGCGGCATCCAGAGCCACGCCGCTCCGGAGCTTCCCGGCAGCATCCACGAGGGCGGGGAGCTGGGCTACAGCCTGAGCCATGCCTTCGGCGCGGTGCTGGATAACCCCGGTCTCATCGCCGCCTGCGTGGTGGGGGACGGGGAAGCGGAGACCGGGCCTCTGGCCGCCTCCTGGCAGATACCCCGATTCCTGGACCGGGAGGGAGACGGGCGGGTCCTGCCGATCCTGCACCTGAACGGCTATAAGATCTCCAATCCCACGGTCCTGGGGCGCATCCCGGCCCAGGAGCTGCGGCAGTACTTCCAGGGCTGCGGCTGGACGCCCCTCTTCGTGGACGTGGGCATGGAAGAGGAGACCCCCAACCAGCTTTTGTACCATGTGGAGATGAACCGGGCCTTGGAAAGGTGCATTCTCCTGATGAAGCGGGGGAAGTTCCCCCTCCTGGTCCTCCGCTCCCCCAAGGGCTGGACCGGGCCGGAGGGGACGGTGGACTCCTTCCGCAGTCACCAGGTCCCCCTGGACGTCCACGCCCCCGGCGGCCTGGAAAAGCTGGAAGCCTGGCTGCGGAGCTACCGCCCGGAGGAGCTCTTCGACGAAAACGGGGCCCCCATGCCGGAGCTGCTGGACATCTCCCCGGAGGGGGAGAAGCGCATGGGCATGAACCCCCACGCCAACGGGGGACGCCTGCGGAAGGACCTGCGCCTGCCGGACTGGCGGGACTACACCCTGCCCGTGGAGGCGCACGGCGCGGAGCTGGCGGAGGACATGCGCGTCCTGGGGCCCTACGTCCGGGACGTGCTGAAAGAGAACCGGGAGGCGAAGAATTTCCGGGTCTTCGGCCCGGACGAGACCCTCTCCAACCGCCTGGGCAGCATCTTCGAGGCGGAGGGGCGGCGCTGGGAGCTGCCGGGAAAGAAGGAGGACGAATACCTCTGCCCCGGCGGACGGGTCATGGACGCCCTTCTGTCGGAGCACTTCTGCGAGGGGGCCCTGGAGGGCTATCTCCTCACGGGACGCCACGGGTTTTTCAACTCCTACGAGGCCTTCATCCGCATCGTGGACTCCATGGCCGCCCAGCACGCCAAGTGGCTCAAGGTCTGCAATTCCATTCCCTGGCGGCAGGACATCGCCTCCCTGAACTTCCTCCTGGCCTCCAACGTCTGGCAGCAGGACCACAACGGCTTCACCCACCAGGACCCCGGCTTCCTGGACCACATGGCCAACAAAAAGGCGGACGTGGTGAGGCTCTACCTGCCCCCGGACGCCAATACCCTCCTCAGCACCTTCCACCACTGCATCCGCAGCCGGAACTATGTGAACGTCATTGTGGCCTCCAAGCACCCCAGACCCCAGTGGCTCAGCCGGGAGGAGGCGGAAAGCCACTGCGCCCAGGGCCTGGGGATCTGGGCCTGGGCCTCCAACGACCGGGGACAGGAGCCGGACCTGGTGCTGGCCTGCTGCGGGGAGACCCCCACTCTGGAGACCCTGGCGGCGGTGACCATTCTTCGGGAGAAGCTGCCGGAACTCAAGCTCCGGGTGGTGAACGTGGTGGACCTGATGCGCCTCCAGCCCGCCGAGGAGCACCCCCACGGCCTCACGGACAGCGCCTACGACGCCATTTTTACCCCGGATAAGCCCATCCTCTTCGCCTTCCACGGCTACCCCAAGCTGATCCACGAGCTCACCTACCGGAGAAGGAACCGGAATCTCCACGTCCGGGGCTACAAGGAGGAGGGGACCATCACCACCCCCTTCGACATGCGGGTGCAGAACGACCTGGACCGCTTCCACCTCACTATGGACGCGGTGGGGCTCCTGCCCGGCCTGGGAAACCGGGCGTCCTTCCTCATCCAGGAGATGAAGGACGCCCTCAGTGCCCACGCCTCCTATATCCGCGCCTACGGGGAGGACCTGCCCCAGGTCCGGGACTGGCGCTGGCCGGGAGAGGGCCGGGGATAAGAATACGAAGCCCAACGAAGTGGGTTCGATTTGAAGGAAAAAAGGCGGGCGGCGGGAATGGTCCCGCTGCCCGCAAATTGCGTTCTGCTTAGTTTGGGAGCGCTTTGATTACCCGCAGCACACGCCGAAGAGACGGCAGAGCAGCTGCAGAAGGGAAGCGCAGTCCAGGCACTGATTTCCAAAACAGAACATAGGCGATTCCTCCTATCTTTTTGTCTCTCCGGAGGTCAAGGACAGCATAGCAGGCTCCGCCGGGAAATACAATGGTAATTCCTGTCAGGAACGTCAGAATACAAGAGCCTCGCAGAGTTCGCGCCCGCGGGCGCGAAGAAAATGAGATCATTTTTCGCGGGGACATGCGCCTCGCGAAAAATACCTCTCGCGGAGCGGACTGTGGGCCCGAAGGGCCTGCGGGGAGCGCAGCGCGATCCCCTCTCAACGCAAAGCCCAGCGAAGCGGGTTTGCGTTGAATGCTTACCGTTGCTCGTTGATGTAGATGGTCATCTTGCTCTGCAGGAGCCGACCCACCTCTTCGGCGCTCTTCTGCCCGGAGAAGAAGGCCTCGCTGTCGGCGATGATCATCTGCATGAGCTCCTCGTCGTAGTTCATGGTCCGTTCCGTGGTCTCGATGAGATCCAGGACCTTGTCGGCCTGCTCCTGGGTGAGGGCCTTCAGATCGATCATCACGCCGCCCCAGCTCCAGCCGCCTCGGTTCATTTCGATCTTGTTACCGTCCTCGTCCAGGATATAGTTGCCGTTCCCGTCCATCATGTACTGGGGGGTCATGGCCCGATCCAGCATCTTCTGGAAGGCGTTCCGGTTGGTGGGGAAGCCCCAGTAGTTCCGGGTCTGGTAGCTCTCAGTGAAGAGGCTGCGAAGGAACTGCCAGGCAGCGTCCTTGTTCCGGCACTTGGAGGAGATGGCGTAGCCCTCGTCGTTGAAGGAGATAGCGCTGCCCACTCCCTCGCTGGTGGGGAAGCCGATGTAGGTGGCCTCGCCGCCGAAGATGGCGTCGTACATCTGGATGTCGTCAAAGTCGCTCAGGCCGACCTGCATCAGCATCTGGCGGCCGGAGGCGATGCGGTTGGGCTCCTGGTCCTCCTCGGTCCACTCATAGTCGGAATAGTCGAAGTCCTTGGGGAACTGGCTGGCCAGCTTGAGGATGTCGGAGAAGCGGGGCGTGTCGAAGGTGCACTTGCCGGTGGACCAGTCGATGAGCTTATCCATCTCCAGGCCAAGGCCCCAGCTCAGGATGCTGTCCCGGGTCATGCCCAGGCCGAAGGGCTCGCAGCCCGCGGGCATCTGCTTCAGGGCGGCGTTGAATTTCGCCAGGTTCCAGCCCGGCTTGTCGCCCACCACGCTGGTGGCGCCGATCACAGTCTGGATCATGAAGCTGCCGGCGGTGCGGTAGAGCTTGCCGTCACTCTCCAGGGCGCGGAGCACATTGTCGAAGATCTGGCCGTTCAGTTCCGGGTCGGCGTCCAGATAGGGCTTCAGGTCCGTGAGGAAGCCCCGGGCGGCCAGCTTGTTCCAGGAGATGCCGTTGAGGTTCAGGATGTCCGGCAGGTTCCCGGCCATGATCTCGGTGTTCAGCTTGGTCTGTCCCGCGCTGTAATCGTCGGGGGTGTTGTACTCCGAGTAGTCCAGGATCTCGATGCGGTAGTCGGGATTGGAGCGGTTGAACTTCACCACCATCTGCTGCATGTTCCAGTCCAGCCACATGACCGCCATGGTCAGCACCTGCTTCCGGGCCACGCTGGAGGCGGGGACCTTGGTGAGGATGAGGATGCTGGTGGTGGGCTCGGAGGAATAGATGACGCCGTTTTCGTCCTCCGTCTCGTTCCACTCGGTCAGCAGGGTCACCACCCGTCCGTCCTCCGTGACGTAGCAGCGACCCAGGCCGGAGGGGTCCACGTCGGAGTTGATCCAGTTCAGCACTTTCTCCGGCTTCTCCGCGCCCAGGGTGTAGCCCATGAAGTTGGAGCCGTTGTTGTAGTAGAAGTCGTAGTCCCCGCCGCCGGGGGTGGCGTTGTAGACGTTGGTGACGGGATAGGTCTGCTCCGGGTCCGGCTGGTAGGTCACCGGGTCCAGGATGCTCATCACTTCGCTGCTGTCGCCGTAGTAGGCCACGGCCAGACGCCCGTCCGGGAGCTGCATCAGGGTCTCGATCCAGCCGGCGTCGATCTCGATCTTCTGCTCCAGCTTGCCCTCCCGGTCCACCACCAGGAAACCGGAGTCGGCGTTCATCAGGAGCTTGCCGTCCGCCGTCGCCACGAAGTTATAGGGGCTGAAGTAGCCGCCCTCCGCCTCGATCTGCTCCTGCAGCGGCTTCAGATCGAAGTGGGATTCCTCGCTGCCGTCCGCGTTCAGCACCCGGAGGAAGTAGTTATCCTCCCAGTGCTGGTAATTGTAGTACCCCTTCTGATACCACTCGTCGGAGTACATCTCCACGTCGTCGGGCCCGTCATACCAGCTGCGGTAGCTTTCCTCCAGGGCCAGGAGCTTTCCGTCGGAGGTGACCTGGATGCTGTTGATGTAGCTGCCCCCATCATTGGAGCTTTCCACCAGAGGCGTGTAGCCGGAGAGAGGCTCCACGCTGCCGTCCAGCCCGATCCAGAAGAAACGGTTCTCGTAGACGTCATACTGCCCCTCGTACTCCGGAGTGACGCCCTCGGGGATCTCGCTGCGGACGACCATATAGGCGGAGGCCAGGAAGCGGCCGTCGATGAAGGCCTGGGGATTCACGCCGCTGGGGAATTTCTCCTGCAGGGTGACAAAGGAGGGAGTATACACATAGGTGTCCGGCCCGGGAGCGGGAGCGCTGCCGCCGCCGGAGGGAGTGCCGGAGCCGGAGGGCTCGCCGGAAGCGTTCGGCTGGGAGGGGTCGTCGGTGCCCGGGGTTTTATTGCAGCCCGCCAGGACGCCCATCAGGCCCAGGCAGAGGGCCGCGACCAGAACCAGACACAGGATCTTTTTTCTCTTTTTCATGGTCTCCTCCAAAAAAGCGAAATAGTGGCCGGGATCTGCCCGGTCTAAGGTTAGACGCAGCCGAAGGAAAAAAGTTCCCGTGACGGGTAAGATTTCTTCCTCTGCGCTGCCGATGTTCCGGCCTTTGCTACTATACCAGAACCTTTCGCTCTTGGGAAGTGCCAAAAGTAATTATGTAACCCGGCACGATGCGGCAAAGACTTTTCCCTTCTGCAGGATCAATTCGGGAATTGCTGTTCGGGGGGACTCCTTCAGTCAGCTTAGCTGACCGCTCCCTCAGAGAGGGAGCCAGATTCCTTTTCATAGTCCCCGCTTCGGGACGCATATACATCCCTGTGAAGATGTAAGCAGGGAGTGGTCATTATTCGGACATACATGGAGGACAGAGCCTGCGATCTGGCGGCCTGGATCATTGAGAACCACGGCACCGTCCGCGCCGCCGCCGGACACTTCGGCATCTCAAAGAGCACGGTACACAAGGACCTCACCATGCGTTTGAAAGACTGCGACCGGAACCTGTACCGGGAGGTCAAGGCCATTCTGGACCGGAACAAGGCCGAACGGCACCTACGGGGCGGTGAGGCAACGCGGATGAAATACAAAGGTAGAGAATGACCCGGAACCGGAGCGCCCCCGCCGCGGCTGCGGCGAGGGCGCTCGTGCTGAGTGGATCCGGGCTTAGCCCCTGGTCAGCTTGTCCTTGGTCTGACGGATCTTCTGCTGGTCCGCCTGCTCGGGCAGATACCAGCCGCGGCTGTTCATGTCCGCGTAGATGTCCGCCTGGATGCAGTGCTCCTCGTCCAGAATGTTCAGGAAGGTGCTGCGGAGCTTGGAGTTCACGCACTCCCCGGCGTAGGTGTTGTAGGCCGAGGTGATCATCTTCTGGCTGTTCAGGCAGTCCCCCAGGACCTCCTTGGCGTCGTAGAGATTGGCGCACTGGTTGGGATTCGTCATTTGCCTCTCCTCCTTACTGCAGGAAGCCCAGCAGCGTGTCGCAGTGCTGCTGATGCTTGTCCACGATGCTGTTCAGCTCGTTCTGCAGAGCGGTGTCGCTGCAGAGACAGGCCATGGCCTGGTACTTCTTCACCAGCACCTGTTCATGCCGGACCTGGTCGTCCAGCGCGGAGAGCTCCTTGGTGGTCAGATTTGCCATGCTTTCACTCCCGTTTCCTTTACTGATGTTTGGGGTCACCGTCCATAGCTTGCCCCGCATCCGGGGATATCATTCCCGCTTCGCCCCGAAAAACGGAAAAAAGGAGATAGGTAGTTTCTCCGAGGCGCTTTGGCGTTCCCAGACAGAAGATGGGGAGCAGGAGAAAGGGGGAGCAGAGGGGAAGAGCCAGCAGGGAAGCGCCCTCCGTCTCCCGGACCAGCGCGCCCCGGACCTCCGAGCCCAGGGCGCGGAGCGCCGGGTCCCGGAACAGGCGCCCCGGGTCCGGCTCCTCTGTCCAGCCCCGGGGCCGGGGAGAGCGAAGGAGACAGCGGCGGATGCGCCCTAAGCCCATGCTCCGCAGCTGGGCCGGGGAAAAGCGCCGGTCCAGGAAATAGCCGCTGCCGCCGGGGCTGAGGGTCCCCAGATCGGCTTTGCCCTCTTCTCCCACCGCCTCCAGGCGGAGGAGTCCCCGCTTTTCCGTGCGGCAGACGGCCCGGAAGCGGAGGTAGCCCCCCTGGGGCGTGACCTCCAGCCTTCCCGCTGCCCGCTCTCCGTCCATAATCTCATAAGTACCGGTCCATGGGGTAAGATCCATAAAAAACCGGGCCGGAATCCTCCGGCCCGCCTCCTCAGAGCATACTCCGTCAGGAGACCGTATAGTCTCCCCGGATCACGGCCTTCACCGTGCCCACGGCGCGAAAGCCGTTGCCGTTGATGGTCACCATATAAAGGTGGTTCTTTTCCAGGCGCTCCCCGTCGTTCAGCTCTCCGGTACTGCTGGTATCCACCAGGCCGGGACGGTTGGAGGCCACCACTTCCGCTTCCCCGATCCGAAGCAGGATCTCCGTGCCCCGCTGGCAGATGACGGTCTCCCCGTCCAGGAAGGTCTCCACCGTGTAGTCCCGGCTCTCCGGGGAGGCGATGCCCGCGGCGGCCTCGAGGGCGCTGATCCGCTCCCCCAGGTCCTCCCGAAGGGCTTCTTCCCGCGCGTCCAGGTCGGTGTGGAAGAGCTCCGTCACTTTGGCGGTGAACACCTCGGTGAGATAGCTCAGGGTCACCAGGGGATCGTCCTCCGTCCCCGCGGAGCCGGCGGCATACACCGCCATAGCCCCCAGTCCGGCCACCAGGACCAGGGCCAGGAAGATCACCAGAAAACGTTTTGCCTTTTTCATCTCTTTCTCCGCCTTTGTGCTTGCAGCGCTAAAATGTCTCCCGCACCCCGCCGAGGCCGAAGCTCACCGCGATGGCGTTGTCCACCCGGCTCATCATGTCCTCGTCCAGCTTGCCCATGCGTTCCCGCAGGCGCTTTTTGTCGATGGTGCGGATCTGCTCCAGCAGGATCACCGAGTCCTTGGTGAGTCCGCAGCTCTGCCCGCCCAGGGTGATGTGGGTGGGGAGCCTGGCCTTGCCCGTCTGGGACGTGATGGCGGCGGCGATGACCGTGGGGCTGTATCGGTTTCCCACATCGTTCTGCACGATAAGTACAGGACGCATCCCGCCCTGCTCACTGCCCACCACGGGACTCAGGTCCGCGTAATAGATATCGCCTCTTCGGACGGTTCCCAACATGTTTCTCACGCTCCGCTGATTCAGGATCGCCGTTCCATTTTATGCCCGGCATTCTGATTCTTCCACGGAGCGGAGCGGATTATACTAGGTCCCCTCGGGTTCTTTCTCCTGAAAATCGCAGAATAGTACGGTGCGTCCGTCGGAGAGGAGCTCGGCGTGAAGGGGAGTCCCGTCCGCGAGGCGGAACCAGGTGACGCAGCTGCGCGTCTCCGTCTCTCCCGCAGGGGTGAGGTCGATCTCCGCCCGGAGGCAGGGAGTGCCCTTCCAGGTCTCCCGGCAGCAGTCCGTCACGGCACCGGACTGCCAGGAGCGCAGAAGCAGGGGAAAGGCCTCCAAAGGACTGAGAGAGCCCAGGATCGCCCCCGTGTCCAGCATCACCCCGTCGTAATGGAGGACCACGCTGTCCTTTTTCAGCTCTGCCTCCACGCCGCTGATCAGCCAAGGCTCCTCCACGGTGAGGCTGCCGCCCTCGGCAGAGCCCTCGTAGCGGAGCAGGAATTCATAGACCCGGTCGCCGTAGTCCGCCAGGACCCTCGAGCGGAGGCTGGCTTCTCCCGCCTCCAGCCAGGCGGCCCGGAGCTTCAAAAAGCGTGCTTTTTCGCTGTGGCTTCGGCCAAGACAGCCGGTGAGAAAAAGACAGAGGAAAAGAAGGAGAGGGAAGGCACGGCGCAGAGCTTTCGGCATGAAGGCGTTCTCCCTTCCGCGGCCGGGACCTCTGGCCGCTTACTCTGCCGTATCTCTATGCGTCGAGGGAAGGGTGTATTCCATCCGCCGCCCCAGATAGCCCTTGAAGGCGGCCAGCAGCCGCTCGTTGGGGTTCAGGATCAGCAGCTCCCGGCTCCCGTCCTCCCGCTGGGTGACGATGAACCAGCGGCCTTCCGCCTTTTTGGAGATGGACGCGTCCACCGTCTTCGTGAACTGCCCTCCCAGCTCCGCTTCGTGGCCCTCCACGGGGGCCATGAGGGTGACGCTCTTGCAGGGGAAGCTCAGCTGGGTCCGCCTCCTCCGGCGGCCCTGGATCATGTCCACGTCCACGTCCCCGCTGGTGAAGGAATACTCAAATTCCTTCACGGTATAGACAAATGCGAAGAATTCCAGGATGACCACCAGGGCGAAGAAGAAGGGAAAGAAGGGGCCCGCCAAAAGATAGGCCAGGGCGAGGAGAAGGAGCCCGATCAGCACTGCGCCGCAGCGAAAAAGGAATTCCCCGCCGGGACGCTCCCGCCGCACGAGCTGCTCCACAAATACGTCGTGATAGGTATTCATCCGCCATGCCGCCTCCCAGCCGGATTCTCACTGGTGTCCATATAGTATAATTCATCAAAATGGATATTGCAATACAAAAGCTTTCGTGGTATATTGGCCCAAATGGCAATGAACGGGAAAATAACGGGGACCGCGCTTTCCAGAGACGGGGGCAGGTGCTGCAAGCCTCCGATCCGCGGCCCGTTTGGTTCGCCCGGGAGCCGCGGCGCAATGGCCGACGGTTGGCCCCGTTACAGGCCGGGGGAATGCTGGTTCCCCAAAAGGGCGCGGCCCAGGGCCGCGAAAATGGGTGGTACCGCGGAGCACTCCGTCCCATTGGCTTGGGCGGAGGGTTCTTTTTTATTTTGGGAATACAGAAGTTTGGAGGCAATAGAGCAGCATGAAAACAAAGCTGGAAAGCATCCGGGAGGAATCCCTCCGGGCCATCCGGGCGGCAGCGGACCCCGGCGCGCTGGACGCGCTGCGGGTGCAGTACCTGGGCAAGAAGGGCAGCCTCAGTGCCGTCCTCAAGCAGCTGGGGAGCCTCAGCGCCGAGGAGCGGCCCCAGATCGGCGAGCTGGCCAACCGCATCCGCGCCGGCATCGAGGCCGCCCTGAAGGAACGGGGCGAAGCCCTGCAGAGCGCCCTTCTGGAACGGAAGCTTCGGGAGGAGGCCCTGGACGTGACCATTCCGGGCACGCCGGTGGCCCTGGGGGCCCGGCATCCCCTGCAGATCGTCTGGGATGAATGCGTGGATATCTTCATCGGTATGGGCTTCCAGGTGGCCGAGGGGCCGGAGATCGAGCTCAGCGAGTATGATTTCGACCGGCTGAACATCCCCGAGGGCCACACCGTCCGGGAATGGACGGATACCTTCTATCTCACCGAGGACGAGAAGGTTCACCTCCGCTGCCAGACGAGCCCGGTCCAGGTCCGGGTCATGGAGAAGCAGCAGCCCCCCATCCGCATCGTCTCCCCCGGCCGGGTCTTCCGGAAGGACGAGATCGACGCCACCCATTCGCCCATGTTCCACCAGATGGAGGGCCTGGTGGTGGACAAGGGCATCACCATGGGGGACCTGAAGGGGACCCTGAATGTGCTTCTTCGGCGGCTCTACGGGCCCGATACCGTCACCCGCTTCCGTCCCCATCACTTTCCCTTCACCGAGCCCAGCTGCGAGGTGGACGTGCAGTGCTTCGAGTGCCACGGCGAGGGCTGCCGGGTCTGCAAGGGGGAGGGCTGGATCGAGGTTCTGGGGGCCGGGATGGTCCACCCCAAGGTTCTGGCCGGCTGCGGCATCGACCCGGAGGAGTACAGCGGCTTCGCCTTCGGCGTGGGGCTGGAGCGGCTGGCCATGCGGCGCTTCTCCATCAGCGACCTGCGCCTGATGTTTGAAAACGACGTGCGCTTCCTGCGCCAGTTTTCCTGAGCCCGGATGAAAGAAGGAGGCAAGAAGAGATGAAGCTTTCCAGAAACTGGCTGAATGAGTTCACGACTATTACCGCTTCCGATAAGGAATTCTGCGATAAGATGACCATGTCCGGCTCCAAGGTGGAGAGCCTGGAGATCCTGGGCGAGGAGATCACCAACGTGGTGGTGGGGAAGGTCCTGCACATGGAGCGCCACCCCGACAGCGACCACCTCTGGGTCTGCCAGGTGGACGCGGGCAGGGGAGAGCCGGTGCAGATCGTTACCGGCGCCCAGAACGTCCGGGAAGGGGACCTGGTCCCCGTCGCCCTCCACAAGTCCACCCTTCCCGGCGGCGTGAAGATCGAGAAGGGCAAGCTCCGGGGACTTCTCAGCGAGGGGATGCTCTGCTCCCTGGGGGAGCTGGGCCTCACCGTGAACGACTATCCCTACGCCGTCGCCGACGGCATCTTCGTCCTGCAGGAGGAATGCGCTCCCGGCGACGACATCCGGAACGTGGTTGGCCTGCGGGACAGCGTGGTGGACTTTGAGATCACCAACAACCGGCCCGACTGCCTCAGCGTCCGGGGCCTGGCGAGAGAGGCCGCCGTCACCTTCGCTGCGCCCCTCCGGCTGCCTGAGGCTCAGGTGAAGGGCTCCGGCGACAGCATCCGGAATTATCTGGAGGTAGAGATCAAAAATCCGGAGCTCTGCTCTCGCTACACGGCCCGATATGTCAAGAACGTGAAGATCGCCCCCAGTCCGGAGTGGCTGCGGCGGCGGCTCCGGGCCAGCGGCATCCGCCCCATCAACAACATCGTGGACATCACGAACTACGTCATGCTGGAGTACGGCCAGCCCATGCACTCCTTCGACTACCGCTGCATCGACGGGGCGAAGATCGTGGTCCGCACCGCCAGGGATGGGGAGGAGATGGCCACCCTGGACGGGAGCCCCCGGGCCCTGACGCAGGACATGCTGGTGATCGCCGACGCGAAAAAGGCCATCGGCCTGGCGGGCATCATGGGCGGCCAGAACAGCGAGATCACCGACGATACCACCGCCGTGGTCTTCGAGTCCGCCAATTTCAGCGGCCCCAGTATCCGCCATACCGCCATTACCCTGGGTATGCGCACCGACGCCTCCTCCCGCTTCGAGAAGGGGCTGGACCCCCTGGGGACCCTGCCCGCCGTAGAGCGGGCCTGCGAGCTGGTGGAGCTCCTGGGCGCGGGTGAGGTGGTGGACGGCCTGATCGACGTGGTCGCGAAGGAGACCGCCCCCACGAAGCTCCTGCTGGAGCCGGAGAAGATCGACCGGCTCCTGGGCGTCCACACGGAGCCCAGCTTCATGAAAAAGGTCCTGACGGACCTGGGCTTCACCTTCGATGGGGAGGAGATGACCGTGCCCTCCTGGCGGGGGGACGTGACCCACTACAGCGACATCGCCGAGGAGATCGCCCGCTTCTACGGCTACGACGTGATCCCCGCCACGGCCTTCAAGGGCACCACGGCCCAGGGCGGTCTGACGGAGGGCCAGCAGCTGGAACGGGACCTCCGACGGCTCTGCCGGGACCTGGGCTTCAGCGAGACCCTCACTTACTCCTTCCTGGGCCAGGGGGACTATGACCTGGCCGGGATGCCCAAGGACCATCCTCTGCGGGATTCCTTCGTCATTCTGAACCCCCTGGGGGAGGATACCGGCATCATGCACACCACCCTCCTGCCCAGCATCCTCAAGTCCCTGAGTCTCAACGCCGCCCGGCGGAACAAGGATGTGAAGCTCTTCGACCTGAGCAAGGTCTATTTGAAGGAACCCGGCGAAGTCCTGGCCAGAGAGGAAAAGCGGCTGACCCTGGGCGTCACCGGCCAAGGGGCAGACTTCTATGCCCTCAAGGGCATTGTGGAGGCTGTCGCCCGCTTCCTGCGGCTCCCGGAGGTGAGCTTCCGGGCGAATGCGGAGCACTTCTCCTTCCATCCGGGCCGCTGCGCCGACCTTCTGGCGGAGGACGGCACGGTCCTGGGCACCTTCGGGGAGCTGCATCCCAACGTGAGAAAAGCCTGCGGGATCACGGAGAACGCCGCGGCGGCAGAGCTGAACTTCGATCTCATGCTCCGGAAGCGCGCTCCCGAGCCTCAGTTCCGGCCCCTGCCCCGCTTCCCCGCCGTGCTGCGGGACCTGGCTCTGGTCTGCGACGAGGGAATCAGCGTCCAGCAGCTGCGGGACTGCATCCGTGCCGCCGGGACCGCTCTGCTCCAGGAGGTCAGCTTCTTCGACGTTTACCGGGGCGCTTCCATTCCCGACGGAAAGAAGAGCGTGGCCTTCTCCCTCAGCTTCCGGAAGGAGGACAGCAGCCTCACCGACGGAGAGATCGAACCGGTCATGAAGAGCATCCTTCAGGAGCTGGAGGAAAAGCTGGCGGCAAAAATCCGCTGAAAATGCGCCGGATCCCGGGGAAAGCGCTTTACAGATCACAGATTTTGGGGTATACTACCCCGCAGGAATACCATATGTGCGTTTGACCCTCACCCTGCAAAGGAGGCTGTGCTGTGGATCAGTTTACCCGGAAATTCGGTATCGTGGATAAGCGGACCGAGACGAAAGAGATCATCACCGCCGTGTATGACGCGCTGCTGGTGAAGGGCTACAATCCCATCAACCAGATCGTGGGCTATATCATCACGGAGGACCCCACCTATATCACGAACTACAAAAACGCCCGGACCCTGATCAGCCATCTGGACCGGGATGAGCTCCTGCAGGAGCTGGTACGGAGCTATCTGGAGCTGTAAGTCGGGTTTGTTTTATCGCGGCTCTCCCAGGGAGAGCCGCGATCTTTCCCGAGGCCATCGGGGCCGGATGCCGGAAACTGTCCGGCTGCTGTGTCCGCGGCTTGACAGAGGGAAGAAAAAGCTATACAATGATAAACCCGGTGAACGCTGACCTGGAAAGGAAACGGATATGGCAAACGAAGCAAAACTGGTTTATAAGGGAAGACCCCTTCGGCGAAAGGATAACCTCGTCTATTACGGGGATATGTCGGACAAGTATATCGTAATGCTGCAGATCATGGATTCGGAGCCCCTGCAGGATCTGGCTCTCTCCAAGCGAGTCTCCGTGCAGCTGCAGCTCACGGACCCGGACATCCGCTCCCGGGACCGGGTGGTCAAAAAGGCGGACAAAGAAGGCTTTTATGTCGCCCTGGATCTGGGCGCCGTTTGGCTGGAAAGGGCACTGGCGGGCCGCTGAGCGCCCTGGTGCAAACGAAAGAGAATGAGAAAGAGAACTGTTCTTGCGCCGGCCCTGCTCCTCGTCCTCATGCTGCTGCTGGCGCTGCCCGCCCTGGCTCTGGAGCCGGGGGAGGCGACCGTGATCGCCGACGCCCTGTATTTCCGGGCGGAGCCCAGCATGGAGGGCAAGGCCCTGGGCCTGGCCCTGCAGGGAACGGAAGTGGAACTGCTGGAGGATCTGGGTGAATGGAGCCGGGTCCGCTGGAAGGGGCAGGAGGGCTATATGGCCTCCCGCTATCTGGAGCAGACGGTTCCTGCCGAGCCGGAGGCGGAAGCGGAAACTGCGCCCGCGCCTGTATCCACGCCTGTTCCCGCGCCCGGTCCGGCGCCTTCGGAGGAGAAAAACGCCGAGGAGACCGCCGTGCAGACGGAAAAGCTGGAGCCCCAGGTGGGCATCCTCACCGGAGACGCGGTGCGCTTCCGGGCTGCCCCCAGCCTGACAGCCGACGTCTATGACCATTTCTATACCGGCAGCCGGGTCACGGTCATGGGCCGGGAAGGGGATTGGTATCTGGTGGAGGCCCGGGGCCGTGTGGGTTACATCTACGCGGATTACGTCGCCGTCCCGGAGGAGGATGCTCCTACGGTATCCGCTGATGGAGAGCTGACGGAGGCGATCCTTCAGTTGGCGCGGGAGAACCTGGGTGCTCCGTACTGCTACGGCGGCACCTCTCCGGATGGCTTTGACTGCTCCGGATTCGTCTATTATTGCTATTATCTGGAAAATGGGATCTCCCTTGGGGGACGTACCGCCACCGATCAGTATAACGGGGGCCTTGCTCTGGCAAGCCAGGATGAGCTTTTGCCGGGAGACTTGGTTTTCTTTGCTTCGCCGGGGACCAATTCCATCGGCCATGTGGGCATCTACGTCGGCAACAGGGAATTTATCCACGCCTCTACCGGCTCCTGGAAGATCAAGACCGACAGTCTGGACGGCAGCTACTGGGTCCGGAACTACTACGGCGCCTGCCGTGTGCTGAACGAGGAATAACAACAAGATAACCATGCGCCCGCCCTTTCCGGCTTTTGTTCGGAAAGAGCGGGCTTTTTCTGGCGGGGAGAGGGAAGCGGGAGCAATCAGACGTATCCGTTCCTCTTGTACCAATCCCTGGCGTAATCGTAGTAAAAATCGTTCATGATCTGCATCTTCCGGGCGGCCTCCGGGTCGCCCGTTTTGCCCAGGAAGCGGGTGAAATAGGCAAAAGCGCCGCCGGGGGCCATGGTGTCCACATATTTCACCAGCTCCTCCTTTAGGAATTCGTCCGTGCTGCCGGGATGGCTGACGGGGCCGGAGTAATCCCAGCCGCCCACAATGAGCATCTTTCGGCCGAATTTCTTCTTGACCCCCAGCAGATTGTTGTCCGTCTGGGCCGGATCCCAGGCGCTGATGCCGATGTCCACCCAGTCCGGCACGAAGTCCTCGCAGCGGCCGCAGTTGTGCATTTGGATGGGGATCCCGGCGTCGTGGGCCAGGTCGGTCTCCGCCTTCTGGAAGGGGAGCAGCAGCTCCCGCTCCATTTCCAGGGAGAAGAAGGGGTTGTTCTTGGTGGCGGTGTCGTCCCCCATGCTCATGATATCGGGCTTATAGTAGTACAGGATATTTTTGTAGACCTTCAGGTAGTATTCCAGAAGATACTGGAAGAGGGCCTTCACCTCCTCCGGCTCCTCATACATGGCACAGAGCCCGTTTTCAAAACCCATGAAAGAGACCAGGGTCAGGAAAAATCCGCCGATGTAGATCATGAGCGGCTTGCTTCTGCGGTCAAAGTCCTTCAGATCCCGTTTGGCGGCGGCCTCCCAGTCGATGCCCTCCAGGCTGGGGGCTTTGATCACGTCCCGCCATTTGGTGATGTCCTCCAGGATGAACTTGCCGGGGACGGGGATGCTGCCGCCCTCCGCGTCGGGGACGGAGACGGACTCCACGCCGAATTCGTTCACGGTGTGGCCGTTGGGCAGAGTTTTGGTGAAATGGGCGGTGGCGCTGCTGCGGACTCCCCAGCCGAACATGTCCCACATGGGGAGGTATTCGGGGAATTCGCCCCGCATGGCCCGCAGGTAGTTTTCCTTTTCCGTCAGCTTGTACTGTGTCATTTTGGACCTCCGCTTTCCTGTTCATGTTAATTATATAGTACGGTATGCGAATGGAAAAGTCAACCGATCTTCCCGGATTCCCGGGGAGAAAAGCGCTGAAAACTGTGAAAAATCGCAAAAAGACTTGAAAGCATCGTTTCCCATATGTCATAATAAACAAAAGGAGGGAAGAGCCGTGTCGATCAAGATTTTTTTCGTAGACGACGAACGCCTGCTGCTGGAAAGCCTCGGCGTTTTCTTCTCCTCGGATCCGGAATTCGAGGTGATCGGCTCCGCCGTCAGCGCGGAGGAAGCCCTGGAGAAGCTGGACCGGGAGCACATCCGCCCGGACGTGATGCTGGTGGATCTGAATATGGCCGGCATCGGCGGCGTCCGCCTCATCGGCGAGGTGAAGCGCCGGATGCCGGAAGTGCGGATGCTGGTCCTTTCCACCTACTATGACGACCAAAGCATTACCTCCGCTCTTTCCGAGGGAGCGGACGGCTACATCCTCAAGAGCTTCAGCTCCGGGGAGATCATTGAGGCTGCCCGGATGGTGGCCTCCGGACATACGGTGCTGGATCAGAAGGTCATGTCGGTCCTCCATAGAAGCACCCGAAGGCTGGGCGCGGAAAGCGCGGAAAACGATCCCAAGCGGGCCCAGTTCCAGGCCCAGTTCGCAAAGCTCACCGAGCGGGAGCGGGAGATCTGCCGCCTGGTGCAGGACGGGCGCTCCAACCGGGAGATCGCCTCCGTCCTCCATATCACGGAGGGAACGGTAAAGAACTACCTTTCCAACATCTACGGTACCCTGGGCGTGCGGGACCGGACGGCCTTGGCCGTCACGCTGACAAGGAGCAGCAGAAATGAGCATTAAGGGCAAGGTCTTGGAACGGTACGAGGAACTGCGGCTGAAAAACGAATACCAGATCAACGAGAGCACCGCCATGATCTGTCTCTATGAGCTGGGCATCATCGCCCTGATCTATGTGCTGGAGCTTTTCGGGGTCTTTGGCGTCTATTCCTTCGCCACCCAGTACCACTGGAAGATCGCCCTGGTCACGGTGCTCTGCCTGCCGCCCTTCCTGGTGCTGGTGTGCTCTGTCCGGGGCAGATGGGTGAAATACCTCATCATGACCTGCAGTGTAGTGGCCAGCGGGCTTTGCTACGTCATCTTCAACCTCCAGGCCCTGCTGCTCTTCGCCTTCCCCACGGCGCTGGTGACCATGTATTACAATCAGCCCCTGAGTTACTATACCTATGCCCTGTCTCTGGCGGCGCTGTTTGCCTCCCATTTCCTGGCGAGCTATCTGCTGCTCCCCATGCTATACCGCAACCCCATCGGCTATCGCTACGTCATGGTGGATACCGCCATTCCCCAGGCCATCTATTATCTCTGCTTTGCCTTCCTGGCCCAGGTCCTCATCCGGCGGACACAGAAGGTCTTTCGGGAGTTCTATGAGACCAGCCGGGAGAACGAGCGGCTGAGCCTGGAGAGCGAGACTGCGGAGCTCCGGGGCCGGATCCAGGAACGGGAGCGGATCAGCCGGGACATCCACAACAACGTGGGCCACACCATCACCGCCGCCATCTTTGCCCTGGAGGCCGCCAAGATCCAGCGGCCCAAGGAACCGGAAGCGGCGGACGAGAAGACGGAACGGGCCATCCAGCGGATGCGGGAGAGCATGGAGACCATCCGGAACAGCGTGCGCATGATGGACAACCGGAACATCATGACCGTTTCGGAACTGGAAAAGCTGCTGACTCTCTGCTGCCGCCAGACGGAGCAGGATTCCGAGATCATGATCGCCACGGATTTTACGGACCTGGAAGACGCGGCGGAGACCCCCATGAGCAGCGACCGGATCGGCTTCCTCTACGGTATGGTCCAGGAGTGTGTGACCAACGGGATGAAGCATGGCGGGGCCCATCGGATCCGGCTCCACACCGGCGTGGAGGACGAGATGCTGGTGGTAGAGGTGTGGAACGATGGGAAGGTCCCGGACGAGATCCCCGCGGAGGGCTTCGGCCTCCGGCATCTCCGGCAGTACGCGGAAAACGCGGGGGGCAGCTTTTCCATCGTGATCGGCTACGGCTTCGCGGTGCGTCTCTGCCTTCCCTTGGAAAACCTCTGATCATCGGTCCGGCAGGGGAAGACCGGCGGCCGGTTCCCCTGCCGAGCTCGAATAAGCAAGGAGAAGATCATGCTATCCATCGCAGTGATCGGCGGCGGCGCCGCCGGGATGACGGCAGCCCTGGCGGCGGCCTCCCGGGGCGCCGCGGTCTCTGTTTATGAGCGCCAGACCCGGGTGGGGCGCAAGCTCGCCGTTACCGGGAACGGGCGCTGCAATCTGACGAATCTCCACGCTTCCCCGGAGCATTACCACGGGGAGGAGCCGGACTTTGTCCTGCCCGCCCTCCGGCGCATGGACGCCGCCGGGACCCTGGAGCGGTTCCGAAGCCTGGGCCTTCTGACCGTCACGGAGCCGGACGGGCGGGTCTACCCCCTCTCCAACACGGCGGGGAGCGTGGTGGACGTGCTCCGCTTCGCCCTGGAGGGCGCCGGCGTCCGGGTGCTGACGGGAGCGGAGGTAAGGCTCGTCCAAAAGGAAAAAAACGGTTTTCGGGTCCTTAGCGATATCGGAAGCCATCCTGCGGACCGGGTCGTCGTTGCCTGCGGCGGGCTGGCGGGGGAGCGCTTCGGGGGAACGGGCCTGGGCTATCGCCTGCTGAAGGAACTGGGACACAGCTGCACCCCCCTTCGGCAGGGGCTGGTGCAGCTTCGCTCCTCCAGCCCCTTCTGCCGCAGCCTCAAGGGCGTCCGGGCGGATGCCCTGGCGCGGGTATTCCATGGGAGTGAACTGCTGGCAGAGGCGGCGGGGGAGGTCCAGTTTACGGACTACGGCCTCTCCGGCCCGGTGATCTTCGAACTCTCCCGCGCGGCGTTGTCCGTCCCCGGGACGCGGGTCTCCCTGGACCTGGTCCGGGAACTGCCGGAGGAGGAGCTTCGGGACCTGCTCCTTGCGCGCAGCCGGGGGACCCCTTTCCTTCCCCTGGAGGACGTGTTTGTGGGGACGGTGCAGAACCGTCTCGGTCATGTCCTGGTCCGCTCGGCGGGCCTGGACCTGAAAAAAACGCTTTCCGCTCTCACCGGAGCGGAAGCGGTCCGCCTTGCCCAGGAGGCAAAGCACTTCTCTTTCCCTGTCACCGGGGATATGGGTATGCCCAACGCCCAGGTGACGGTGGGGGGCATCCGTACTTCGGAATTTGACCCGGAGACTCTGGAGAGCCGCCTCTGTACCGGCCTTTACGCCTGCGGAGAGGTCCTGGATGTGGACGGGGACTGCGGCGGTTACAATCTCCAGTGGGCCTGGTCCAGCGGTTTTCTGGCGGGCTCCTCCGCCGCGGAGGGAAACCATGCTTAGAGTTCGGGAATTGAGCCTGTCTCCGGAGCGGGACCGTTCGGAGCAGCTGAAACGGCTGGCGGCCGAGGCCCTGGGCGTCCCGACGAGGGAGATTCAGGAGCTTTCCGTCGTGCGGCGGAGCATCGACGCCCGGCGTCAGAACCGGGTCCGGCTCCTGTATACCGTGGACGTCCGGCTGGCGGAGGAAGAGGCCGTTTTGAAAAGCGCGGGAAAGAACGTCTTTCCCGCGCCGGAGGAGCACTTTTCCCTGCCGATACCCCGCCGTGCGCCGGATTGCCGCCCGGTGGTGGCGGGCTTCGGCCCCGCCGGGATGTTCATTGCCCTTGCTCTGGCGGAAGCCGGCCTTCGCCCCCTGGTCCTGGAGCGGGGCAGCCGGGTGGAAGCACGGAGAGAGAAGGTCCGCCGGTTCCGGGAAAACGGCGTCCTGGACCCGGAGTGCAACGTACAGTTCGGGGAGGGCGGCGCGGGCACCTTCTCCGACGGCAAGCTGAATTCCGGCATCGGCGGCCGGGAGACGGGCTACATCCTTCGCCGCTTCGTGGAGTTCGGGGCCCAGGAGCGCGTTCGGTGGGACGCTGCCCCCCATGTGGGGACCGACGTGCTGACAAAGGTGGTGCGGAATCTCCGGGAGCGCATCCTCTCCCTGGGCGGCGAAGTGCGCTTCGATACCTGCCTGACAGACCTGATCACAGATTCCGCTTCTCTCCGGGGGATCGTCGTGAACGAAGGGGCCGAAAGGGAAGAGCTGCCCTGTACGGACCTGTTCCTGGCGATCGGCCACAGTGCCAGGGATACCATGGAAATGCTCCTCCGCCGGGGGCTTATGCTGGAGCCGAAGCCCTTCTCCATGGGCGTGCGGATCGAACACCTGCAGCGGGAGATCGACCGGAGCCTCTATGGCCGCTGGGCGGGGCATACGGCCCTGGGCGCGGCCCCCTACAAGCTCTCTCTTCACCTTCCCGAGGGGACCGGCGTCTATACCTTCTGTATGTGTCCGGGAGGCTACGTGATGGCGGCGGCCTCGGAGGAGGGGGGCGTGGTCACCAACGGGATGAGCTACTCCGGCAGGGCGGGGGAGAATGCCAACAGTGCCCTGCTGGTCTCCCTCCATCCCTCTCAGTTCCCGGAGAAGGACCCTCTGGGCGGGCTGCGCTGGCAGCGGGAACTGGAGAAAACGGCCTTTCACTATGGCGGCGGAAGCTACGCCGCCCCCGTACAGCTTTTGGGGGACTTTCTGGACCGGCAGCCCTCCCCGGGAGCGGGGAGGATCCAGCCCACGTATACGCCCGGCGTGCGCTGGGGAGACATGGAGCAGGTCCTGCCGGAGGTCGTCACGGACCCGCTCAGACGCGCTCTGCCCCTCCTGGACCGAAAGCTCCGGGGCTTCGGGATCCGGGACGCGGTGCTCACCGCGCCGGAGACCCGTTCCAGCTCTCCGGTCCGCATCCTGCGGGATGAAAAACGGAATGCCCTGGGCATCCGCGGCCTCTATCCCTGCGGAGAGGGGGCCGGTTGGGCGGGGGGCATCATCTCCGCCGCCGCCGACGGGCTGAAAAGCGCGGCTGCCTACCTGGAAAGCCTCCGCTGAATCACTTCTTCCTGTCGAATTCTGAATCTGTCTTTTTGGTCTGCTTCCGATCCGGAGGCAGGCCAAATTTGTGCAGTGAAAACTGTATGCGAAAAGAAAAACACAAAATCCGAAGAAGAAATTATATAAATCTCTTGACAAATTAAAAGAACGGAGTATAATTTCTCCCAGAAGAAAGGGGAGAGCGAGATGAAAAAAGCCCTTTTCAGCCTGATGCTGGATGAGGACGTGGTCCGGGCGGTGGACCAGCTGGCCCACCTGCGGGGCTGCAGCCGCAGCGCCCTGGTGAACCAGCTCCTGGCGGAGCAGCTGAACCTGATGACGCCGGAGCGGCGCATCCGGGAGGTGCTCCAGGCTCTGGAGAGCCTGTTTTTGCCGGACGCGGAGCTGGTGCCCTTCTTTGCCCCCAATGCCCTCAGCATGTCCATGAAGAGCTCCCTGGACTATAAATACCGCCCCACGGTGAAGTACGAGGTGTCTCTGTTCCGGGGCGGGGAGGAGGCCATCGGAGAGCTCAGCGTCCTGTTTCGGACCCAGTCCCCGGAGCTGCTGGGCGCTTTGCAGAGCTGGTTCCGCTTCTGGCAGCGGCTGGAAGAGCGTTGCCTCGCTCCCAGGCTGGGACATCCGATCCGATCCAGCCTTGGGGAGGGCCGCTTTACCAGGACGCTTTCGTCCCCCGGCAGGGACTTCACCGCCGAAGAGCTGGCGGAGACCCTTTCCGATTATGTCCATCTGTTTGACCGGCTGCTGAAGGGCAGCCTTTCCGGCAGGCTGACCCCGGCGGAGGCGGAGGCGGAGTACGCGGCTTCCATGGAGGACCGGAGCCTGTTGATTTAAAGTTAGGAGGTGTGGGTTTATGGACAGCAGCAAATACACACAGAAGACGATAGAGACCTTGAAGTCCGCTCAGAATTCGGCGGAGGAGCACCAGAACCAGTATATCACCCCGGAGCACATCCTCTATGGTCTGCTGGAGC
This sequence comes from Oscillospiraceae bacterium, assembly GCA_017535635.1. Classification (GTDB taxonomy): domain Bacteria; phylum Bacillota; class Clostridia; order Oscillospirales; family Oscillospiraceae; genus UBA1774. The sequence continues at coordinate 508 of JAFXTU010000022.1, read as the reverse complement.
AGGAGGACGGGCTGATCCCCTCCCTGTTCACGAAGCTGGGGGCCGATACGGCCTCCATCCTGGAGGAGTTGGAGGAGGAGATCGGGAGATTCCCCCGGGTGTCCGGGGCGGACCAGAAGGTCTACCTCTCCCAGGAGGCGGACCGGGTCCTCCGCAGCGCGGAGAAGGCGGCCAAATCCCTCCGCGACGATTATCTCAGCGTGGAGCACCTGATGCTGGGCATTTTCGCCGCTCCCACGGCGGCTATTCGCCGGATCCTGGAGGACCACGGCATCCGCAAGACGGCCTTCATGGAGGCACTGAGCCAGGTGAAGACCGGCCCCGTGACCAGCGACAACCCGGAGAGCAGCTATGACGCCCTCTCCAAATACGGGACGGACCTGGTGAAGCGGGCCCGGGAGGAAACGCCGGACCCGGTGATCGGTCGGGACGCGGAGATCCGGAACGTGATCCGCATCCTCTCCCGGAAAACGAAGAACAACCCGGTGCTCATCGGCGAGCCCGGCGT
>JAFXTU010000021.1 GCA_017535635.1 Oscillospiraceae bacterium | reverse complement strand
TAAGGTTATGCGCCGTGAATGTAAAAAGAGGGGAATTGATTCACTTAAGGTAGTGTATTCCAAAGAACCTCCGGTACGCCCGGTAGCAGACATGTCGATGAATGAAAGTCAGGACTGTACCGATCCATCGGGAGAATCCGGAAAGCGTACGGAGAGAAGATCCATTCCCGGATCGACAGCATTTGTCCCTTCGGTTGCCGGATTGATCATAGCCGGAGAGATCGTCAATGACCTTTGCGGAACTCCAGATAGAACCTGACAAATCTTTTGCGAAAAAGTCTATTGACAAAAAACGTTCAGTAAAGTAATCTATCTATTGTTCTCATACTGACAGGATTATGAAAGGAGGTAAACATGATTTTAAGAATTAAGAGTAATGAAAAGCACAATATTATGATTATGGTTACCTTGCATGAGTTTGTTCGGTAGGATATTACTTTGTACTTAAGCGCGGTATCCATATGGAGACCGCGCTATCCACCACCTCCAGCATTTCGCCCACCCGCCGGGCGATCTCGTCCTCTCCCAGCTTGGCGATGCGCAGGCCGAAGGCGATGTTGTCGTACACATCCAGGTGGGGGAAGAGGGCGTAGCGCTGGAAGACGGTGTTGACCTGCCGTTTGTGGGGCGGGACATCATTAATCCTCACCCCGTCGAACAGCACAGTACCGGCTGTGGGCTTCACGAAGCCTCCGATGATCTGGAGGGTCGTGGTTTTGCCGCAGCCGCTGGGTCCGAGCAGCGTGAGGAATTCGGAATCGTTGATATAGAGGTTTATGTTGTCTAAAACAACTTCACCGTCATACGCCTTGCTGATGCCTTCAAGGCGAATGAGCTCTTTGGACATGTATCCTCCCCCATTCCCGATCAGGAATCGGCGGAGCAGGTTTTTCCCACCCCTGATTCTCTATTGATATAGTGAAAGAATCTTACCATAGATTCCAAAAAAGTCAATGATAATCGTAGCCCGGGAAATACTTTTCCGCGAATTCCACTCTGGCGGCGGAAAAGCTCCGCCCCCGCAGATACTCCAGGGGCCCGGCGTCGGTGGAAAAGCTGAAGGTGAGCTTGTAGGAATAGAGGGCCTGCTTCATTTCTCCCCCCGCCTGAACGGCCTTGCCCCCGTATTTCCCGTCCCCCAGGAGGGGCCAGCCCGCGGCGGCCATCTGAGCCCGGATCTGATGGGTGCGCCCCGTCTCCAGGCGGCATTCCACCAGGCTGAGCCCGTCCCGGCTCGTAAGGGTCCGGTACTCGGTGACGGCGGTGCGCGCTCCCGGCTCCGGGGAGGAGCGGACATAGACCCGGTTCTTCACCGCGTCCTTGAAGAGAAAGCCCCGCAGGGTCCCTTCCGGCGGCCTGGGAACGCCCTGGACGGCGCAGAGGTAGCGCTTGTCCAGCTCCCGGTCCCGGATCTTCTGGTTCAGGACCCGGAGGGCCTCGGCGGTCTTGGCGGCGATGACGATGCCCCCGGTGTTCCGGTCGATCCGGTTGCAGAGGGCGGGGGCGAAGGCGTTTTCCTCCTTTGGCCGCCACTGGCCGCTGAGCAGGAGGTGGGCCTGGATGTTGGCCAGCAGGGTCCGCTCCGGAGGCTCCCCCTCCGCGTGGTGGCAGAGGACGCCGGGGGCCTTGTCCGCCAGGAGGATCTGCCCGTCCTCATAGATCACGGTGAGCCGGGGTTTGGAGACCCGGCGGTAGGCGTTCTCATCCGTAGGCTTATCAAAAAACTCGTCCCCGATGTAGAGCTGCACCCGGTCCCCCGCCGCCAGCCGGTCCGGCCCCTTGCCGGGACGGCCATTCACCTTGAAGCGCTTCAGGCGCAGATACTTCTGGCAGAGGGAGGAGGGCAGCAGGGGAGCCGCCTTCTGGAGAAAACGGTCCAGCCGCTGACCGGCGTCGTTGGGGCCTACGGTAAGTTCTTTCATTCTGTTCTGTCCTTTTTCAAAAAAAAGTTTGCATTTTCCCGGGCGTTCTGCTAATATTACTAGGCTCTTCACAAAACGCTAAAGGAGGTGCGGCAAATGGCAAAATGTGAATTCTGTGATAAGGGCGTAACTTTCGGCATCAAGGTCAGCCACTCCCATCGGCGTTCCAATCGGACCTGGAAGCCCAATGTGAAGCGCGTCAAGGCGATCGTAGACGGCAGACCCGTCCACGTGTATGCCTGCACTCGGTGCCTCCGCAGCGGCAAGGTTACCCGCGCCGTCTGAGTTCTTCCCCTGAGGGACATATGACCGAAGAAAATTTCCGGGAGCTCTGCTCCCGGAGATTTTTTATGTCTTTCGTCCCCCGGAGCCGGGACGGAGCCGCGGTCAGCGGTTCATGAGCGCCAGGATCTTTTCAAAGTCGCAGCTTCGGATGAGCTCCGTTCCGACGACGGCGTCTTCGCTTCGGTCGGAGACGATCAGCTCCGCATGGGCGCTCGTCTCTGTCAGCTCCGAGGCCATCATCTCAAAAAAGGAGTACATATTGATCACCGATGCGGCCCGGAAATAGCGGAGGAGGAAGCCCAGGGAGGAGGCCCCCGCGATGCGCTCAGACCCCTGTCTGGCCGCGTTCAGCCAGACAAACTCCCGGCTTACCAGGTCGATGCCGAAGAGGTAGGCGAAGGTGCTCTTGCAGTTGATGCGGAAGGAGGACTGAACAGTCTTCGGCTCGAAGACCTCCCCGGAATCCTCCGCGTCCCGGAGCATGCAGCCCGCCTTGCAGAGACACTCGTCGAAATTCAGGTCGGAATAGACGTTGTCGCAGAAAACAAGGTAGCGGAGCTGCGGATACTTCCTCCGGAAGGCCTCCGCGTCCAGGTCGAAATACTCCGAGCCGCCGTGATAGCCGCTGGTCTGGTCCCCGGAATAGCAGAGGGCCTCGGACTGGTTTTCAGCCATGGTCCGCCAGGAGAATTCCGTCTGCCTTCCCTCCTCGTCCAGGCCGATCACGGAAAGGTCGATGTCGTCCACCTGTTCCCAGTAGGTAAAGGCGCGGATCTTCTTTCCCGCTTCCAGGGGGAGCCGGGAGCCCTTGGGGAGGACGCCCGGGCCGCCCTGGGCCGTGTTTTCCTGCACCGGGAGGGCGATGCGCTTCATTTCCGGGTCGATGTAGACCTTTCCCAGGCGGCCCCGAAGGGCCTCCCGGAGCTTGTCCTCCACTGCGCGGCAGAGCTCCGCCGCCTGTCCTTCGGAGATCAGGGACCGGCGCTTTTCCACCTCTTCTTCGGTCTCGTGGTGCACCTTCAGCCGGTTGTGGGAGGTGAAGCGGAAATCCCGGGGGCTTTTTTTCCCTCGATAGCCGGAATACTCCAGAAGGAGCTGGATCAGCACGACGACGTTCCCGCCGTCGATGGCCTCCGTCACCAGCGCCGACTCCTCGTTCGTGGAGCAGCGGCTGAGGAGGTAGTTCAGATTCCGCAGCAGGGCGCCGGAGCCCTTGCCTTCCCGGAGGGTCCGGACCGCTTCCCGGATGTCCTGCTCCGCCAGGGCCTTTTCAAATTCCGAATAGACCGAAAGGTTTTCCTTTCCCCGCATGCAGGCGACAAAGCGCCGGGCAAGCTCCTCTCTGGGCCGGTAGTGGATATGGTGGAGCAGGCCGCACCAGATCGCCTTCTTCTCGCAGCAGGTCCGGATGTCGCAGCTCCGGAGCTGAAACAGCCGGTCCATCACCGCGGCGATGAACTTCCGGTCCTGGTTGCGGAGATTCAGTTTTTTGAGGTTTTCGTTCCCGTAGCTCCGGAAGTTGATCTCATCCGCCAGCTTGATCACGTCGGACATGCTGAGGAACCGGGCAAAACGAAGATCGCGGCTGTCCGCCAGGAGGCGGACGGCCGTGTTTTTGGAGGCGCAGCGCTCGATCTCCGGGCTGAAATCCTGCACGTAACTCAGGACCAGGGCGTACTGGCTGTCGCTGAGGGGGCGGGAGCTGAGCAGGAGATCCCCCACGCTCCCTGCCAGAAGCGCCAGAGCTTCCTCCTCCGGGACAATGGTGAAATCCCGGACCTGGGTATCCTCCCGGAACGCCGCCCGTTCCAGGAGCGTCTCAAAGCGGGAATGACCGGCCTCGTCCCATCGCCCCAGGCCATAGGTGTCCAGGTAATGGAGGACCTGGTCGAAGAGCAGCGTGTCCGAGCTGAGAGCCCGCACGCTCCGGGGGAAGCCCCGGTAGAAGGGCTCGGGCACGTTTACGCCCAGCTGCCCGGAGACAAAGGGGATCAGCTCCGCCTTTGCCAGCTTTTCCCCGGCGATCACCCGAATGCCGAAGAGGGCGGCAAGGGAAAAAAGGACCTCAAAACGATCCTTTCCCGCCCCATCGCCCTCCGCGACCAGATAGTTCTTTTGAAACAGGTATTCCTTGTAGATCGGCTTCATGGCATTCCTTTTTCAAATTGCCGGCGATATCGGCGGATTCGTTCACCGGGGCACGAGGGCCCCGGCCTGTGTAAGAGAAGAAGTAAACCCGCCTAGCTGCCGGCTCTCATGGAACATGGCGCTTTCAATGACAAATGAAGTAAGCGCCATTAGCTATGAGCGATGAGATCGGCCTTTCAGCCCTCTTTGTCCTTTTCTTCCTCCGGCTTCGCCTCTTTCGGGGCTTTTGCCCCGCGGGGCTTCGGGAGCTTGTCCGTCAGGCCGGACAGGGAGAGCTCCCGCCAGTAGCAGTGCAGGATCGCCAGGGCGCAGGCCGCCGCCAGGGCGATCTTCAGCCACCAGCCGCCGAAGATGGCGGTAAAGACCGGCATGGCCACGGCGGCCACCGCCGCCATCAGGGCCCGGTTTCCCGTGAGGGCCAGGATCACCAGCCCCAGGACCACGCAAATAAGGAAGAGACGCCAGTCCACGAAGAGGAGCAGCGCGGCGGGGAAGACCAGCTCCTGCTTGGAGATCATCCGGTCCGTCAGGGGAACGGCCTGGCCCAGCAGGGCAAAGAACATGGCCAGCAGCTTCCCGATGGAGGGGAAGCCTGCGCCCTTCAGCAGCATCCCGCCGATGAGCACCGTGATGATGGCCCGGAGCACATCCGCGGCCAGGGCGTAGCCGAGCCCGGGCCACTTGTGGCGGCGGTACAGGACGGCGTAGTCCACCCGCCGAAGCTCCCGGACCTCCTCCCGGAACACGTAGCGGCAAATCAGCCCGCAGGTGTCCAGAAGGCCCAGGGCGTAGGAGAGCACCGCGATGAAGAAGATGGAAACTGCCATTTTCTCACGTTCCTTTCCCGGTCAGGGGAGAGGCGTCATAACTCCGCCGATTCTCCCCGCTGGCGGATGACCAGGCGGAGGGGCGTTCCCTCCAGCCCGAAGGTCCCCCGCAGCTGGTTTTCGATATATCTCTGGTAGGAAAAATGGAAGAGCTCCCGGTCGTTGCAGAAGATGAGGAAGGTGGGGGGGCGCACCCCCGTCTGGGTCATGTAATAGAGCTTCAGCCGCTTCCCCTTGTCCGTGGGGGGCTGGACCCGGGCCGTGGCATCCCCCAGGACGCTGTTCAGCATCCCGGTGGAGATGCGCATGGCGTTCTGTTCGTTCACATAGTTGATGAGCTCAAAGAGCCGGGGGACCCGCTGCCCCGTAAGGGCGGAGATGAAGAGGATGGGGGCGTAGGGCATGAAGCTCAGGGCCTTGCGGATCTCCTCCCTCTGCTTGTCCATGGTCTTTGTGTCCTTGTCGATCAGGTCCCACTTGTTCACCACCAGGATGCAGCCCTTGCCGCTCTCGTGGGCGAGGCCGGCCACCTTGCTGTCCTGCTCGGTGACGCCCTCTCTGGCGTCCAGGAGGATGAGGCAGACGTCGGAGCGCTCCACCGCATCCCGGGAGCGCATGGCGCTGAACTTCTCGATCCGGTCATCCACCTTGCTCTTCCGGCGGAGACCGGCGGTGTCGATCAGGAGGTACTTTCCCCGCTCGTTCTCAAAATAGGAGTCCACGGCGTCCCGGGTGGTGCCCGCCACCTCGGAGACGATGACCCGCTCCTCCCCCAGGATCTGGTTCAGGAGGGAGCTCTTGCCCACGTTGGGCCGCCCGATGATGGCGACCTTGACGAGGTCCTCGTCCTCCGGCTCCTCCTCTTCCGGGGGAAAGTACTGGAAGCAGGCGTCCAGCAGGTCCCCGGTGCCGTGGCCGTGGACGGCGGAGACGGCGATGGGCTCTCCCAGGCCCAGGTTGTAGAACTCGTAGAAATCCGCGTCCACGGGGCCCACGGAGTCCACCTTGTTCACCGCCAGGACCACGTTCTTTTTGGACTTCAGCAGCATGTTCGCCACATCCATGTCCGCGGCGGTGACCCCGGTGCGGATGTCCGTCACCAGGACGATCACGTCCGCTGTGTCGATGGCGATCCGCGCCTGCTCCCGCATGAAGAGCAGCAGCTCGCTCGTGGTGTTGGGCTCGATGCCGCCGGTGTCCACCATGGTGAAGGTCCGCCCCCGCCACTCGGCGTCGGCATAGAGCCGGTCCCGGGTCACGCCGGGGGTGTCCTCCACGATGCTGAGCCTCGCGCCGGCCAGCTTGTTGAAGAGGAGAGACTTGCCCACGTTGGGACGGCCTACGATGGCGATGAGGGGTTTCCTGCCCATAGCTTACCTCGCGTCAGTTAAAATCAGTCCAGATTCAGGAAGGCCCGGAGGACGGCGCCGCCGTCGTTCTCCACGGTCTTCACCGGGACCCCCAGGGCCCGGGATACGTCCTCCAGGGAGAGATCGTCCAGAAACACGTCCCCTCCGTGGCGCAGCATGGAGACGCTGATGAGGAGCCGCTTCCCCAGGTCCTTCCCCCGGAGCTGGGCGATCAGGTCGCCCCCGGTGAGGAGCCCCGCCACATTGACGCTCTCCCCGAAAAAGTCGTTTCTTACGGCGTAAAGCTTTCCCTCTACAGCATAACACGAATTGTGGAAAAGTTGAAGTATTTTCTGAAAAAGTGGATAGGCCGCGCCCCCGGTGGCCACGGCGAAGGGCACTGCCTCCGGGGCCGGGGGCGCCTCGGCAAGGGCCTCGACGAATTCGTCCTCCAGGCTTCGCAGCATCCCCACCCCGTTTTCAAACTGGGGAAAGCCCTCGTAATAGTCCCAGGGGGGGACCGTCCGCCCCGCCTTGCGGTACAGCTCGTCCCCGCAGGCGAAGATGCGGCTGCCGTGCTTTGCCAGGCACGCTTCCCCGAAGGCGTCCACCCGGTCGATGATCTCCCCGGCGATGGCCGCGTCCACCGGCGTCAGGGGATAGAGGCCCTCCCGGTACTTTGTGAGGCCCACGGGCACCACGCTGACGCTGTTCACCTGGGGATACAGGTCCTCCAGGTCCTCCATGGTCCTCTGCAGCACTTCCCCGTCGTTGATGCCCGGACAGACCACGATCTGGCAGTCCATGCTGATCCTCGCCCGGGCGAAGCGGCGCATGATGTCGTAGCCCTCGCCCGCCCTGGGGTTCCCCAGGAGGCGGCAGCGGACCTCCGGGTCCGTGGCCTGGACGGAGACGTTGATGGGGCTGATGCGCAGGGCGCAGATCCGGTCCTGCTCCCGGGGGGAGAGATTCGTCAGAGAGATGTAATTCCCCTGGAGGAAGCTCAGCCGGGCGTCGTCGTCCTTGAAGTAGAGGGTTTCCCGCAGTCCCGGGGGCAGCTGGTCGATGAAGCAGAAGAGACAGTGGTTCACGCAGGAGCGAGGCCGGTCCATGAGGTAGGTGTCAAAGTCCAGGCCCAGAGGCTCGCTCTCCTCCTTGCGCAGCTTCCTGCGCCGGAGGACGCCGTCCCGCCGGAATTCCAGAAGGAGGCGGGAGCTTTCGCAGTAATAGCGGTAATCCAGCACGTCCCGGATCTCGTGCCCGTTGACTCTGATCAGCTCGTCCCCAACCCGCAGCCCCGCCTTCCGGGCCGGGGAGCCGGGGTCCACGCCGGTGATGATCTGCGCCATAGGCTGCCTGCCTCCTTTCATGGTGGAATCTCAGTGATAAAACAGGAAAACAGAGGGGGACACTGCCCCCTCTGTCCTAGTCGATCTGTCAGCCCGGATTTACGCTTCCTCGACCTGCAGCACCGTCTTGCCGTTGTAGGTCCCGCATTTCTTGCAGACCCGGTGCGGCAGATGGTAGGCTCCGCACTTGGGGCAAGCGACGAGATTGGGAGCTTCCAGCTTCCAGACGGAAGAACGGCGCTTGTCTCTCCTCGCCTTGGAGACTTTTCTCTTCGGAACAGCCATTATGACACCTCCTGTTCATCTTCATGCAAAAGCTGCCCTAAGACAGCCAATCGGGAATCTGCTTCCGGCCGGCAGGAACACGGCCCCTCGTTCAGGTCGTGCCCGCAGCGGGGGCAAACCCCCTTGCAGTCGGGACGGCAGAGCGTCTTGCTGTCCAGCCCCAGGACGAACGCGGTGGTCACGACCTCATCCAGGTCCACGCAGTCGTCCTGCACAAGGAACACGTCCGGGTCCTCCTCGTCCTGGTGCTCCGCCGCCAGCACCGTCTCCAGCGGGATCGTGTCCTCCCGCTCGTACTCTTTTCCGCAGCGGTCGCAGCGGCAGAGGAGAGAGACCTTGGCTTCCCCCTTCAGGGTCAGAAGCCCGGCACTGGAAACCACGCTCCCCCGGGCTGAAAGGGGCGAGCGGTACGCGGCCACAGAGGGAAAGTCCAGCTCCGCCGGGTCCACCTCGCAGGTGAAGGGGATGGCCCCGTCTCCCCGGAGCAGCTCTTGGATGTTGAGACGCATGGCGGCATGGCTCCTGTCCGGACTGAAGAGGATGATCGGTTCCTTCGCTTTTCAAGCTGGTCTATTATAGAGGAAAAGATTTGGCTTGTCAAATGTTTTCTGCCTTTTCCTGCGGAAATTTTAGCTTGCAAATGACGTAGACTGTAGGTAGAATGAATTAACTGCAAATCCATAGAAATGAACAGGATTGAAGGGAGGTTCCCCGGTCCATGGAACCGAGATACAGCGTCAAGCTCTCCGTCCTGGTGGGCATTTTTGACCTGAAAAAGGAGTATACGCCCCCGGATTACGAGGAGGTAAAGATCGTCACGCCGGACCTGAACCGGCCGGGCCTGCAGCTGGTGGGCTTTTTCAGCCACTTTGACCATGAGCGGATCCAGCTCATGGGCACGGTGGAGATCATGTATTTGAAGCCCCTGCCCTCCCAGGAGCGGCGGAAGATCTTCGCGGAGCTGATGAAGCGGGGCATCCCCGCCCTCATCCTCTGCCACAGCACGGAGGTATTTCCGGAATGCCTGGAGATGGCCGAGAAATATGGGGTAACCGTCCTCTCCACCGATATCGACACCTCCGTTTTCGAGGCGGAGCTCATCACCACCCTGAACATCTACCTGGGTCCCCGGATCACCCGCCACGGCACCATGCTGGAGGTCTACGGCGAGGGGATCCTCATCACCGGGGAGAGCGGGGTAGGCAAGAGCGAAACGGCCATCGAGCTGGTGAAGCGGGGCCACCGCCTCATTGCCGACGACGCTGTGGAGATCCGGAAGGTCTCCTACAACACCCTTTTCGTGGAGGCCCCGCCTCTGATCCGCCACATCATCGAGCTGAGAGGCATCGGGGTGGTGGATGTGATGCGCCTCTACGGCATGGGCGCCATCAAGACGCGGCAGGAGCTGGACCTGATCATCAACATTGAAAACTGGCAGGACGGCATGATGTACGACCGGCTGGGGCTGGAGAACCAGTACACCTCCCTCCTGGGGGTGCGGGTCCCCATCCAGAAGATCCCGGTGAAGCCGGGGCGGAACCTGGCCGTCATCATCGAGGTGGCCGCCATGAACAACCGGCAGAAGAAGCTGGGCTACGACACCGCGAAGGAGTTCACCGAGCGCATCAGCCGGCATTTTGAGGAGAGCATGAAGAGGAACGGAAATGGCTGAGGCTTTGGCCAGGGCTTTGAGAGAGGCCCTGCCCTCTCTGGAGATACGGGAGAAGGAACCGATGCGGGAGCACACCAGCTTCCGCATCGGCGGCCCTGCCGAGCTGCTGCTCCTGCCCGGGAGCGGGGAGGAGCTGGAGGAAGTATGCCGCCTCCTGCGGCATTGGGGGGAAAAGCCCCTGATCCTGGGCAACGGCACCAACGTCCTTGCCCCGGACGAGGGGATCCGGGGAGTGGTCGTCTTCACGAAGAAGGCCGGAGCCATGTCCCTTTCGGGCAGCACCCTCACGGCGGACTGCGGGGCCCTCCTTACCCGCCTGAGCGCCCTGGCGGGAGAAAACGCCCTCACGGGGCTGGAATTTGCCTACGGCATCCCCGGCACCCTGGGGGGCGCCCTCACCATGAACGCCGGAGCCTATGGGGGCGAGATGAAGGACGTGACGGCCAGGGTGGACTTTCTGGACGGAGAGCTCTGCCTCCGCTCCGAGAGCGGGGAAGGGCTGGGCTTCGGCTACCGCCGCAGCCGCTTCGGGCCGGGAGATGTGATCCTCCGGGCGCGCCTGACCCTCCGGGAGGGGGACGCTCAGACCATCCGGGAAAAGTGCCGGGAGCTGACGGAAAAGCGCAGGGCCTCCCAGCCCCTGGACCTGCCCAGCGCGGGCAGCGCCTTCAAGCGGCCGGAGACAGGCTTTGCCGCCGCCCTCATCGACGAGGCGGGCCTCAAGGGCCTCTGCGTGGGGGGCGCCCAGGTCAGCGAGAAGCATGCGGGTTTTATAGTGAACCGGGGAGGGGCCGCGGCGGAGGACGTGAAGCGGCTGCTGGAGCTGGTTCAGAAGCGGGTCTATGAGCGCTCCGGCGTGCGGCTGGAGCCGGAGGTGCGGATGCTGTGAAGGATTTTGTGCTGATCACGGGACAGTCCGGCGCGGGCAAGAGCCAGGCTGCGGGCATCCTGGAGGATATGGGGTATTACTGTGTGGACAATCTTCCCACGGAGCTGCTGGGGGGCTTTATTGAGCTGTGCCTGGCGGCGGAAGGGAAGTATGACCGGGTGGCCCTGGTCAGCGACCTGCGGGGCCAGAGGGACCCGGTCAAGCTGGCCGCACGGATCAAGGAGGTCCGGGAGGAGATCCCCCTGCGGGTCCTCTTCCTGGAGTGCGAGGAGAAGACCCTGCTGAACCGCTATAAGGAGACCCGCCATCGCCATCCCCTGGACCCGGCGGGCGCCGATCTTCCCGGGGCCATCCGCCGGGAGCGGGAGCTGCTGGCCCCCATCCGGGAGCTGGCGGACGTGACGGTGGACACCACGGGCTTCACCTGGAGCAGCCTGAAGCTCCGGCTGTCCCTGCTCTTCCATCCGGAGGGGAGGGAGAGCCTTTTCCTCCACCTCTGCTCCTTTGGCTATAAGAACGGTCTGCCCGCCGGGGCGGACCTGGTGGTGGACGTACGCTTTCTCCCCAATCCCTTCTATGTGCCGGAGCTGAAGGAGCTCACGGGGCTGGACGCCCCGGTGCAGGAGTATGTCTGTGCCCAGCCTCCGGCAGAGGAGTTTCTGACGAAAATGAAGGATCTCATGGCCTTCCTCCTCCCCCGCTACCAGGCGGAGGGAAAGCCCGGCCTGCTGCTGGCGGTGGGCTGCACCGGGGGGAAGCACCGCAGCGTGGTCATGGCCGAGCTTCTGAGCGCCCGGCTTCGGGACCTGGGCTATCCGGTGGACTGCGTCCACCGGGACCTGAGGTGAAGCGATGTCCTTTGCTTCCGATACGAAGACCGAGCTCTGCCGCGTTCCGATTTCCAAGCCCTGCTGTCAGAAGGCCGAGCTCTACGGCGTCCTGCTCTTCTGCAACACCTTCTCCGCGAGCGAGCTCCGGCTCATCACGGAGCACCGGGGCTTCCTCCTGCGGGCGGAAAAGCTCCTGAAGCGGGCCGCCGACCTCGGCTGTGACGAAAAGCGGGACGAGGACAGCGGCATGCGCAGCCTCCTGATCCGCAGCCCGGAAAAGCTGAGGACCCTTCGGGCCCTCTACGGAGTGGAGCCGGAGCGGAACCCGGCCCACCACGTGAACCTGGGGGTGCTGGAGGAGGACTGCTGCCGGACTTCCTTCCTCCGGGGCGCTTTTCTGGCGGGGGGCAGCGTGACCAGCCCCCGGAAGAGCTACCATCTGGAGCTCATCACCGGGCACTACAACGTGTCCCGGGAGGTGGAGGCCCTGCTGGGGGAGATGGGCTTCCGCCCCGGAAGAGTGGCCCGGAGCGGCAACTACGTCCTTTATTTCAAGCAGAGCGAGCTGATCGAGGACCTGCTCACCCTCCTGGGGGCGCCCCAGGCGGCCCTGGAGCTCATGGGAGCCAAGGTGGAAAAGGAGGTCCTGAACGGGGTGAACCGTCGCCTCAACTGCGACGAGGCGAACCTGGAGAAGACGGTGAACGCCTCCCAGGCCCAGCTGGCGGCCATCCGCAGCCTCCGGGAGAGCGGACGGCTGGATTCTCTGAGCCCCAAGCTGCGGGAGGCGGCCCTTCTGCGGGAGGAGCACCCGGAGCTGAACCTGAGCCAGCTGGCTTCTCTGGCCCAGCCGCCCGTCACCAAGTCCACCCTGAACTACCGGATGAAGAAGCTGGCAGAGCTTGCCGGAGAAGCCCCGGACTAAAGCAATGACGATAATAAAGCAGCGCCGGAAGCATTCCGACGCTGCTTTCCTAATCACTGACCACTAGCCACTGGCCACTAATCACTGACCACCGGAACAAACCGGGGCATGCCGAAGGTGACGGCGGCGTACTTCCCGGAGGAGAGCTTCTCGTAATAATAGCGGTACTTCTCCTGCTCCCGGGCCGTCAGCATATGGCTGTCGTTCCCCAGGTCGCAGATGTCGAACTCCTTTTCGTACTGCTTCCACTCCGGCCTGCCCTCGCCGTTGGGGTCCCCCTGGGCGCAGAAGGTCTGCCAGTAGCCCTGGATCAGCTCCATGAAGTCGTAGTCCGCGCCCACCCAGTGGTAGTCGAAGAAGGGGTTCCGCTCGCCCTTGTCCACCCGGCCGAAGACGTAGGGCATCTCGGCGCAGTGGGGGCTGCCCGCCTCATGGCCCCGCTGGGTCTCGTTCTCCTTGGTCATGAGCCAGACGTAGGCCCGGCGTCCGAACTTTCTGCACAGCTCGCCGATCTTCACGCTTCCCATGAGCATCATGTCGGAGCTGATGGTGGCGATCTGCTTGGCGGCCATGACACCGTTCTCGGCGGGATACCATTTCTTCATCTCTTCCGCTTTGTCCGGGAAGGCCTCGGCCAGGTACTTTTCAAACTCCTCCACCGTGAACTTCGCCGGGTCGGCGGAGGGGAACTCCTGAGCGCAGGAGCCGATGAGCACGTCAAAGTCGTTGAACTCGCCGCTCTCCATGATCTCCGCGTAGGGCTTGGGCAAAAACTGACCGTCCACGCAGAAGCTGAAGCCGCCCATCATGCCGGGACTCCACTGGGAGTAGGCGTCAAAGAGGTCCCAGGCGTCCCTCTGCCGCAGCTCTTCGATGCTCTTGCAGCCGATGTGCTCCATGAACTCCACGCCCTTCTGCTCATAGACGCTCCGGTCCTGGGGCTGCATGAAGCCGTAGTAGATGGGGCCGCTCTCGATGCTGACCCGCTGGATGAGGCCCTTCATCATGGGGGAGGCGTGGAGGGCGCCGGTGGCCGCCGCGCCGCCGCTCTGGCCCGCCACGGTGATCCGCTCCGGGTCGCCGCCGAAGACGGCGATGTTCTTCTTCACCCACTCGCAGGCCTTGCGGATGTCGTAAAGGGCGTAGTTCCCGGAGGTGCCCCCCTCCTCCTTGGTCAGCTCGGGATGGGCAAAGAAGCCGAAGAAGCCCAGCCGGTAGTTGATGGTCACCACCACCACGTCCCGCCGGGAGGCAAAGCCGGTTCCGTCGCAGACCACCTCGCAGCCGCTGCCGGCCACCATGCCGCCGCCGTGGACCCAGATGAATACCGGGAGCTTGGCGTCCGCCGTCTCCGCCGGGGTCCACACGTTCAGGTACAGGCAGTCCTCCTCATACTGGGAGGGGGCCAGCATCTGGGGCACGCCGTGGACATTGGCGGGCATCTCCGGCATCTCCATCACCTGCTGCACCGCCGCGGCGCTGTACTGGGTGGCCTTCCGCACCCCTCTCCACCGGCCCGGGTCCACCGGGTGGCGGAAGCGCAGGGCCCCCACGGGGGGCGCAGCGTAGGGGATGCCCTTGAAGATCTTCAGCTTTCCTTCGGTATAGCCCTGGAGCCAGCCCTCCCGAACCTGGACCCTGGCATTTTCAAAATTGCCCATAGGAATCATTCCTTTCCTTATAATCATTATACCTTTATTCTATTGCAGGGGCCCTCCCCTGTCAAGGGCGGAGCCCTCGTCCCCATGCCTTGAAAAAGGAGCGGAAGGTGCTATACTCAGCATGATCCAGCAGCAAATCAGAATCTGGGAAGGGAAGAAGGAAATGATCGGTCAGGCCGGGAGGTCGGACAGCGCCGCGCTGGCTCTGCTGGCGCTTCAGCTGTGGAACAATAACACCTTCGACGAACTGAAGAGAGAATTTGAACGCCTTTCGGAGAGCGAAGATGCGGCATGCTTTCTTCTGTACGCAGGGGAAAAGCCCGCAGGCTTTGCCCAGTGCCAGCTCCGGAGAGATTATGTGGAGGGGACGGAGACCTCCCCGGTAGGCTATCTGGAAGGGATCTTCGTTCTGGAAGCGTACCGTCATAAGGGGTATGCAAAGGAGCTTCTTTCCGCCTGTGAAAGCTGGGCGAAGGGGAAGCATTGCACAGAGTTTGCCAGCGACTGCGAGCTTGAGAATGCCGACAGCCTGGATTTTCATCTCGCCGTGGGATTTGAAGAGGCAAACCGGATCATCTGCTTCCGGAAAAATATCTGAAGACACGCTTTTTTTCACTTTCCCCTTTTCACCGCCCGGAAAATGGTGTAAAATACTCTCTCATGAACGAATTCAAAAGGTACAAGAGGACGGTTATAACATGGAAAGCAAATATCGCAGGCTCCTGCTGAAAATGAGCGGGGAGGCCCTTGGCGGCAAGGATGGCCGGGGCATCGACTTCGACTTCACGGGCCGGGTCTGCCAGGCGGTCCGCCGCTGCACTGAGGCGGGCATCCAGGTGGCTGTCGTGGTGGGCGGCGGCAACTACTGGCGGGGCGGCAAGGACGGGGGGGACCGGATGGTCCGCGCCCGGGCCGACTACATGGGCATGCTGGCCACCGCCATGAACAGCGTCGCCCTGGTGGACGCCCTGGAGAAGGCCGGGGTGGAGGCGGTGATCCAGGCCTCCTTCGGCCTGGAGCGCGTGGCCGAGCCCTTCAACCGGGACGCCGCCGTCCGCCATCTCAAGGCGGGGCGGGTGGTCATCTTCGCCTGCGGCAGCGGGGAGCCCTATTTCACCACGGACACCGCCGCCGTGCTCCGGGCCCTGGACATTGAGGCGGACGTGCTGCTCCTGGGGAAGAATGTGGACGGCCTCTATTCCGCCGACCCGCGCCTGGACCCCAGCGCCGCGAAGTTTGACCGGATCGAGTATTCCGAGGTCCTCCGCCGGGACCTGAAGGCCATGGACGCGGCGGCTACCCAGCTTGCCATGGAAAACCATCTGCCCCTGCACGTCTTCGGCCTGGAGGACCCGGAGAACATCCTTCGGGCCGCCGCCGGAGAGGGCATCGGGA
The DNA here is from genome assembly GCA_017535635.1 of Oscillospiraceae bacterium. Classification (GTDB taxonomy): domain Bacteria; phylum Bacillota; class Clostridia; order Oscillospirales; family Oscillospiraceae; genus UBA1774. The sequence continues at coordinate 456 of JAFXTU010000021.1, read as the reverse complement.
CCATCGTTTACTGAGTCTATCGAAGCGAAAAGGAGGACGCAAAGATGAACAAGAGCGACTACGCCGAGTATACGGACCGGATGCAGAAGACCGTTGACGTCATGCTGTCGAACTTTGCCGCCGTCCGGGCGGGCAGGGCCAACGCCGCCGTGCTGGACCAGATCCGGGTGGACTACTATGGGACTCCCACCCCCATCAACCAGATCGCCAGCATCGCCTCTCCCGACCCCAGGACCCTCACCATCCAGCCCTGGGACGCGGGGACCATGAAGCTCATCGAGAAGGCCATCCAGGCCAGCGACCTGGGCATCAACCCCCAGAACGACGGCCGCCTGATCCGCCTGGCCTTCCCCCAGCTCACCGAGGAGCGCCGTAAGGAGCTCATCAAGCAGGTGCGCAAGTACGGGGAGGAGAGCAAGACCGCCATCCGCAACATCCGCCGGGAGGCCATGGACG
>JAFXTU010000020.1 GCA_017535635.1 Oscillospiraceae bacterium | reverse complement strand
TTACGGTGTAGTCATCGTGGACTGGAAAATGTCAGGAGTAGACGGCATTGAGACGATCCGCCGAATCCGCACAGAAGTGAACGAAAACATCCCGATCCTGCTGATCTCCGCTTATGACTGGTCGGACATCGAGGACCGGGCGAAAGCGGCAGGCGCGAACGGCTTCGTCAGCAAACCTCTTTTCCGCTCTACGCTCTATGATAAGATCAACGAGTTGATCGGGAAGGAGTCTGTTTCCCAGGAGGCGGAGGATAATTATTCCGATTTGCAGGGGCTGCACATCCTGGTGGCAGAGGATAACGATATCAACTGGGAAATCATATCCGCCATGCTTTCCATGTTTGGGATCACCACCGATCGGGCAGAAAACGGACGGGTCTGTGTGGACAGGATGAGCACGGCTGCGGAAGGCAGCTATGCGCTGATCTTCATGGATGTACAGATGCCGGAGATGAACGGTCTCGACGCAACCAGGGCCATCCGGAAACTGGATAACCCCTGGGCGGCCTCCATCCCGATTGTTGCGATGACGGCAGACGCATTCTCCGAAAACGTCACGGAATGCCTGGAGGCCGGCATGAATGGACATATCGCAAAGCCCGTCGATATCAAACTGGTGATCAAGGAGATCCGGAGAATCAAGGAAGGGAGAAGGTAATGATGAAAAAGACAATGTGCTTGGTTTTGGCGATGCTGATGGTCCTGAGCCTGGCTGCATGCGGCTCAGAGACGCAGGAAGCGACGACAGAGGAAGGCTTCCAGCCGTCTCTGGATACTTCTATCAGCTGCCATATCAGCGTTGCCGGCGGCTACAACAATTTCGAGGCCCTGGAGGCTGAATTTGACCGTTTTAACGAATACTATCCCAATGTAGAACTGGTATTTACAAAGGTTGACGACTACAATAACATGATCGGAATGATCCTGAACGGGAACGACGCCCCCGACATCTACGTCAATTACTCCTGGATGTATGGCCGGGAGCAATACAAGGCTTCTATCGACCATGCCGAAGATTTGGCCGAGCCCGCGCTGGGCCTTGATCTGGACTGCATCCGCAGCAATATACTTTTGAATACGGATGACGGTACGCTTCCGATGGTCCCGGTTTTCTCAAATACCTACGGCATGCTGGTGAACAACAGTCTTTTTGAAAAAGAAGGCCTGATCGTTCCAGCAACCTATCAGGAGCTGGTGGCAGTGTGTGATGCGTTTCGTGAAAAGGGCTATGAAAACCCGATGATGGGCTTCTCCCAGCAGGAGACGACTTCGCTGTTTACCTTGACGCTCTATCCGTACTTCTGCGGAACAGTGGCGCACGATGAAGAGGCTGTTAAAAAGCTCAATGCGCTTGACGCATCAGCTGGCGAGTATATGCGGCCCGCCCTTGAGAAGCTTGTGCAGTTCCTGAACGACGGCTGCGTAGACCTTGATGCGTGTGCGGAGATTGAAAACAACTATGACGCCGTGATCCTTCGCTTCTTTGAAGGGGACGTGCCCATGATGCTCTGCTCCGGTGACGCTGTCTCCGGAACAAAGAAGCGGGAGAGCCGTTCGGAGGCATTTATCGCCAACCCTTTTACATATACCTTTGCCCCTGTTCCCATGTCGGAGGAGGGGGCATATTTCCTTGACATGGCGAATCTGCAGTTTTCTGTCAACAAAGACAGTTCAAATCTAGACATGGCCAACGAATTTATGCGTTTTCTGATCACGCCGCGGGAACTCAACGAGATGGCGCAGAACAAGGGGCTGATATCGCCGACGAAAGACCTGTCTTTTAACAGCATGTACGCCGCATTAGGGACCGTTCCGGAATCCCGGATCCTGTCGCCGGAAGTTTTCGGATTGTCGGATGACGCAGTCATCCAGTTGAGGCTGGCCGGTTATCTTGTCGGAACGGGCGAAATAACGATAGATGAAGCAGTTGCCAGATATGGCACATTTACACAATGACCGCGCTGTACCAGCCAAGGCCAAGTATCGTGTTTTAAGGCTTGTTGCAAGTGACAGCAGCGGGGATTGCTCCCCGCCGCCCGTTACCTTATGCGTAGATTAACTCGTGATTTACAAGCTCTATTGCCCTGTCCCGGATGTTGTTCATGCGTTGCATAAGAGTGGGGTAATATCTGTGAAAGATAAGGAAGAAGTGTTTGCTCGACTAAAGGAATGGCTAAACCGCTAAATTCCCGTTTATTTTTGTCGAAAAGAGCGCGTAATAGAAAAAGAGGTGTGAGCCGCCAGACTCACACCTCTCTTCACTTCTTTGCGGAGTTCGCCCCAAACGCGGCAGCGTTTTTTGAATGGCAAGAACTCAGCAGATGCCCGCCTGCTTCAGGACGGCGGGGACCTTGGACTCCCAGCCCAGGGCCATGATGTGCACGCCCTGGCAGTAGGGGCGGCACTCCTTGATGATGCGGGCGGCGATCTCCACGCCGGTGATGCCCGCCTTGGTCTTCTCCTTGTCGGCCTTCAGCTCCTCGATCATGTCGTCGGGGACGTGGATGCCGGCCACGTTGGCGTTCATGTAGCGGACCATGCCCACGTTCTTGGGGATGATGATGCCCAACTGCACGGGGACGCCGAACTGCTTGGCCTTCTCCATAAAGGAGATGAACTTCTCCGGCTCAAAGACGGCCTGGGTCTGGAAATACTCAGCCCCGGCCAGGACCTTGCGCTCCATCTTGGCCAGCTGGGCGTCCAGGCTGTCGCTGCAGGGGGAGACCACGGCGCCCTTGGCAAACTTGGGAGGCTCGCCCACCAGCTCGTTGCCGCCCAGGTCCACGCCCGCTTCCAGCTGCTTCACGGCGTAGAGCAGGGAGACGGAATCCAGGTCGAAAACGGGCTTCGCGCCGGGATGGTCGCCCAGCTTGGTATGGTCGCCGGTGAGGCAGAGGATGTTGTCGATGCCGAACATGGCGGCGCTCAGGAGATCGGACTCCAGGGCGATGCGGTTCCGGTCCCGGCAGGTCATCTGGAAGATGGGGTTGAGGCCCGCGTCCTTCAGGGCCTTGCAGGTGGCGAGAGAGCCAAGGCGCATGACGGAGGACTGGTTGTCGGTGACGTTCACGGCGGTGATGCCGCTGAGGTATTCCTTCGCTTCCTCGATGAGACCTTCGATGTGGAAGCCCTTGGGAGGGCCTACTTCGGCGGAAACGACAAATTCACCACGGGAAAAAAGCTCAGTAATCTTCATTACAAATGCTCCTCATTCTTAAATTTAGGACATCGAAAGTCTTATTTATTCGGCGATGGCTACGTCGTTTGCGTAATTGCGAAGCTGCACGGGGCACTTCAGCACGTCCAGCCGGCCCACCTGCTTCAGGCGGCGGTAGATGCGCTCCCAGCCGCACTCCATGTTGGGGTCCACCTCGCACTTGCCGTCCTTGGAGCCGCCGCACTGACCGTTCACCAGGCTCTTGGAGCAGGCGGTGAGGGGGCAGATGCCGCCGGTAATGTTCAGGAAGCACTCGCCGCACTGGGCGCAGTCCACCTGCAGGGGCGTGACGCCCTGGAAGCCGGGGAGGGGGAAGGTATCGCAGGCGGCGTAGACCTTCTTGGGCTCCAGGAGCTCGGAGACGGTCTGCACGCCCACGCCGCAGGAGAAGACCAGCACCGCGTCCGCCGCAGCGATCTCCGACTCATGATAGGAGAGGCGCAGCTTCAGGTTGTCGGGATTGCAGATGTAGTCGGTGGTGAAGATGCCGGTGACGCGCCCGGCGTCCTGCAGCTCCTTCTGGAGAGCCTTGGCCTCCTCCTCGGGGAAGCGGACCTCCTTGCAGCCGTGGCAGTTGATGATGAAGACCTTGCCCGGCGTCAGGGCTTCGATGGTCTCTTTGGATTTCAGTTGGGTAATCAGCATATCACTTCAGCCCCCTTACTGCCGTCTTACCGGCCTTGATCTTGGTGACCAGCGGGATCTTGGAGGAGCAGATGTATTCGCAGCTCCGGCACTCGATGCAGTCCATCACGTTCCGGTCCTTCATGCCCTGCCAGTTCTCCTCGTCGTGGAACTTGGAGAAGTACAGGGGCGTGAGCTCCATGGGACATACGTCCACGCAGCGGCCGCACTTGATGCAGGAGACCTCCTGGCTGTGGTCGGCGTCGTAGGCGATGATGCCGTTGGTGCCCTTGATGACGCTGACGTTCAGGTTCGGCAGAAGCATTCCCATCATGGGGCCGCCCATCTTCACGGTCACGTCCTGGGCGGTGAGGCCGCCGCAGTAGTCCAGGACCTCCTTCACGTCAGTGCCCACCTTGACGATGTAGTTGCCGGGATTCTTCACCCGCTCGCCGGTGACGGTGACCACCCGCTCGATGAGGGGCATGCCCGTCTGAATGGCGTCGGAGATGGCCTTCACGGTGCTGACGTTGCAGACCACCGCACCCACGTCGGCGGGCAGCCCGCCGGAGGGAACCATCCGGCCCATGACGCGCTTGATGAGCATCTTTTCAGCGCCCTGGGGGTACTTCGTGCGGGCCACGGAGACTTCGATATTCTCGTAAGCCTCGCATTTGGCCTTCATGAGCTCCACGGCGTCGGGCTTGTTGTCCTCAATGACGATGATGCCCTTGGGGGCGGCCACCGCCTTCATGACGGCCCGGAGGCCGTAGATCACGTCGTCCGCGTAGGCCAGGAGAAGCTTATGGTCCGCCGTGAGCATGGGCTCGCACTCGCAGCCGTTGAGGAGCACGGCCTCGATGGGCTTGCCGGGGGCCAGCTTCACGCTGGTGGGGAAGCCCGCGCCGCCCATGCCGACGATGCCGGCGTCCTTGACGATGGCCACGATCTCCTCGGGGCTCAGGCTCTCCAGGCTGCCCTTGGGCTTCACGGACTCGTCCAGGGTGTTCTGATGATCGTTCCTGATGACCACAGAGAGGCCGCCCCGGGTGGCGGGATGGACCCGCTCCTCGATAGCGAGGACCTCGCCGCTGACGCTGGAATGGACCGGGGCGCTGATGAAGGCAGCGGGCTCGCCGATGAGCTGGCCCACCTTCACCTTGTCCCCCACCTGCACCACGGGCTTCGCGGGGGCGCCGGAATGCTGGGACAGGGGGATCACGACGGTATCGGGCTCGGGGAAGCGCTCCAGGGGCAGATGCTCGCTCATTTCCTTCCGCTCGGAGGGGTGGACGCCGCCGTAGTAACCGTCGAAGCGGGCCTCCCGGATGGCGGTGACGTACTCCTGGACGGCCTTGAAGTTCACCTTGGACCAGTCCCGGAGCTGGATGGGCTGCTTCGTGAGCTCACTGAGCCTGCCCTGCTTCTCCAGCCGCTTCTGGATCTTCTCCCAGGCGCAGTCCTTGTCGGGAGAGACCTCGCACTTGCCGTTCTTCGCGCCGCCGCACTGGCCGTTCACCAGGCTCTTGGAGCAGTCCACAATGGGGCAGATGCCGCCGGTGATGTTCAGGTAGCACTGGGCGCAGGCGTCGCAGGCCTTCTTCGTCAGGGCCATGCCGTGGCTGCCCCGGTAGTTAATGGAGTTGCTGGCGGCGTAGACCGGCAGCTTCACCATGTCCGCGACGGTCTGGATGCCCAGACCGCAGGAGACTACAAAGACGCACTCCGTGCCCTGGGGGATCAGGTCCTGGAGCTTCTTCTCCGTCTGGACCCGGTTGCAGAGGAAATCCACCCGGGCCGAGCCGGTGACGGTCTTCCCCTGGCCTTCGAGAAGCTTAACGAACTCGGCGCACTCCGGCTCGTCCACGCTCTCGAATTCCTTGAAGCACTTGTTACAAGCCAGGACGAAGATCTTGTCCGCACCGGCCAGGTACGGCGCCAGCTCCTCCAGCTCCTTCAGCTTGTACTTGGTATAGTTCTCCAATGTCTCACCTTCCTCATTGAATTGATAGACCCGCCTTGCTGTGTTTATTTCTCCCCTGTTTTTGCTAAAACAGGTAAAAAATAAGCTACAACTTACCAAAGTATACAATCAGCTTCGTTTGAGTATAACATAGGAAAAAAGTCGAATCAAGAGCTATTTTCCTCCATCGGGCATCCTGTGGACCTGCACAAAAAGGGCCCGGACCCACGGGGGAGATTTGGCGGAATCGAGAGAAAATCGGCCCGGAGAACCCCCGGGAGGGGATAAATTTTCTCCCGCCGCCTCTTGTATTTTTCCTTCAAAGCAAGTAAGATGATAGCATACAAAATATTTAAGGAGGACGTTTCCATGATCTGTAAGGATTACAAGGGCGAAAGTATCTCCCGCCTGGGCATGGGCAACATGCGCCTTCCCACCGTGGCCGGGGCAGGCCGGGGCGCTCCCATCGACTTCGACAAGGCCGCCGAGATCATCGACTACGCCATGAAGAACGGCATCACCTACTTCGACACCGCCTACGTCTACGCGGGGAGCGAGGACTTCCTGGGGAAGGTGCTGCCGAAGTACGACCGCTCAAGCTTCAAGCTCGCCACCAAGTACATGGCCGGGGCGAATCCGGACTTCAAGGCCGTGTTCGAGGAGCAGCTGAAGCGGCTGAACACCGACTACATCGACTTCTACCTCATGCACGGCATCATGAATGAGGACGGCATCCAGAGCTATGTGGGCCGGGGCTGCCTGGAGTACTTCCTGGAGCAGAAGGCCAAGGGCAGGATCAAGAACCTGGGCTTCAGCTCCCACGCCCCCATCCCGGTGCTGGAGAAGATGATCGCCGCCCACGACTGGGACTTCGCCCAGATCCAGCTCAACTACCTGGACTGGACCATGCAGGACGCCAAGGGCCAGTATGAGGTCCTCACCAAGGCGGGCATCCCCGTGATCGTCATGGAGCCCGTGCGGGGCGGAAGGCTGGCCAGCCTCTCCCCCAAGGCGGACGCGGTGCTGAAGGAGGCCCATCCCGACTGGTCCATTGCCTCCTGGGCCTTCCGCTGGCTGCTGCGGCTGGACAACGTCCAGGTCATCCTCAGCGGCATGAGCAGCATGGAGCAGATCCAGGACAACGTGAAGACCTTCGACGTGGGCGGTCCTCTCAGCGACGAGGACGCCGCCATCCTGGAGAAGGCCTGCGACATGTTCCGGGGGGAGATCAACGTCCCCTGCACCGGCTGCCGCTACTGCTGCGACGACTGTCCTATGAGCATCGAGATCCCCAAGGTCATGGAGATCTACAACAAGATGAAGCTGGACGGCCCCATGCAGATCTTCGGCCTCTTCGGCATGAACCCCGGCCCCAAGGACTGCGTGGGCTGCGGCGCCTGCGCCTCCCACTGCCCCCAGGGCATCCAGATCCCGGAGATCATGGCCGAGCTCAAGGCCCAGCTGGAGAAGATGCCCCCCATGCCCATGGGCCCGAGACCGTAAAAGAAAAGTTCCTGTCGGATATGTGTTCTGCCGGGGCCGCTCTCGCGGCCCCGGCAGAATTCTGTCCGGTGCTTCGTATCAATCCTTGCTGTCCTTCCTCCGCCGGAGCCTGCTGGAAAGGGCGTAGAAGAAGTCCCCGGTCTTTCGGAAGAGGCGGGGCAGCTGCTTTTTCAGCACCTTCCGGGCCAGGATCCAGCCCCAGACGAAGGCTATGAGAGCGCAGACGGCGGGGAAGATCAGCAGCAGGAGGGCCAGGAAGGCCAGGAGCGTACACCAGTCCTCCACATACCGCGCCGCGTTCTCCCAATAGGGAAGGATGGCGGCGCTCTCCCTCGCGCCCCGGGTGCCGAAGGCCTTCATCATCTGCACGGAGGCTCCCAGGGTATACCGCTCCGTGTTCTGCTGCAGGACCCCGTTGCCCACAGGGAAGTTCTGCTCCAGCACCGTCTGGGTAAAGCCGTTCACCGGCTCGGCCAGCACGACCTCGTAGCAGTCCACCCCGGCGCTGGAATGCATGGAAAGCCAGCTCTCAAAGGGGATGTAGAGCATGGGCCCGTCGGCGGCGAATTTCTGAGAGGCCTTGTCGTCCTCCCGGACCACCACGCCGGCGATGATGTAGGGTCTTTCGTTGATGGTGACCTCCATGCCCGCCACGTCCGGGCTGCCGAAGAGCATCCAGGCCAGGATCTCGTCCAGCACCACCCGGTCCTTATTCAGATCCTCCTGCCGCAGGTAGCTGCCGCTTCGCAGGGGGAGGGGGTGGAAGTCAAAGAAATTGCCGCCCACAGCCACCACGGAGGTGGTGGCGTTGCCGTGCTCGGAATAGATCTTGAGGGAACCGGTGGTGCTCCAGGCGTCGTTGAAGAGGCTGCCCCCCTCCGGGGTCTCCAGGTCCGCCGAAGCGAAGGCCTCCTGGTACTTCTGCCGGAGCTCGTAGATGCCCTCCAGATTTTTCAGGTTGTCCCGGGTGAAGAAGCAGGTGAACTGCATAAACCGCTGCCCGCTCTCCCCGGCGAAGCGCTCCGCCTCCCGCTGACTCTGCTGGGTCCTGGCCAGGGCCGGGCGTGCGATCAGGCACGCCGCGGCCAGGACCAGCAGGACGGCGCAGTGGATGAGAGCGCCCCGAATCAGCTTCCGTTTCATCATTCTCAGTTGGAGTCCGCCAGGCGCACCTGATCGCCGCTGGAGATGGGGGCGTTGCGGCTGGCGGTGGTGATGACGCTGTCATAGGCCTCGATGGCCCCGGAAATGGCGGAGTACTGGTCGTCGGAGGCCACTACCTCCACGTTCACCCGGGAGGCGAAGTAGCGGTTACCCAGGGGGCTGTTCTTGGCGGTGATCATGAGGACGAAGCTGCCGTTGGTGTCGCTCCGCACGGCGCTGTTGGGCACCACCATGTCGTAGTTGGCGTTCCGCTCGCCGATGGAGATGGTGAGGCTGTTGCCCACCGTCACGTCCCCGGTGACGTCAAAGGTCAGCAGCTTGCTGCCCTGGGGGTTCTGGGGATCGGTCTGTATGGAGGTCAGAGTCGCCACGATCTGGCTGCCCCAGTAGAAGTTGGAGACGGTGGCGCTGTCCCCCACCTTCAGCCGCCTCGCCTGCTCGTTGGTGACGGAGAAGTTCATGCTGTAGCCCAGGTCCGGCACCTCGATGACGGCCAGGGTCTTTCCGGCCTCCGCCTTGTGCCCTGCGCTGACGCTGAGGCTCTGGACCTTGCCGGCCACATTGGATTTGATCTCGGTGCCGCTGTCGGCGCCCAGGAGCTCCTCGATCTTGGCCTCCTGGTCCGCGATGTCCTGGCGCTTCTCCTCGATGGCGTCCTGCTTGTTCTGCCGGTCCACATTGTTGCGGAGGGCCTGGGCGTTGTCGGACTTCTTCGTGTTCTCCAGATTCCGCATCGCCTTGTCCAGGGCCCGCTCCTTGTCCCGGACGTTCTGCCCGGCGGACTTATAGGCGTCCTCCTTGCCCTTCATTTCCTTTTTCAGGTCTTCGGCCTTCTGCTCGGTCTTTTTCTGGTCGTTTTCCAGCTCGGTCAGCTTGTTTTCCGCGGCGGTCACATCGTTCTTTGCTGCCGTCAGTTCGTTGTTCGCTGCCGTCAGTTCGCTCGTTGCCGACGTCAGGATGGCTTTCAGGTCGCCCAGCTCCTCATTGTTCATTCGATTGACGGTATTATTGACATCATCGATGGCCTGCTGGACCAGGCTGACCTCTGCCTTAGCCTTGTCCCGTTCGCTCTCCGCGGAGGCCAGGACTGCTTTAGCGGTATCCAGAGGCTCCTTGGCTTTGTCCAGTTCCTCTTGTGCCTTGGTGACCTCCCGGTCGTACTTGTAGTAACTGCTGCTGCTGCCGGAGCTGCTGATATAGCTGCTCAGGGCAGAGTCGTAGGAAGCCTGGCTCTGGGCCAGCGAGGCCTTTGCCTGGTCCAGAGACCTCTGCGCGGCTTCCACCGCCTCATAGGCCATTCGTCTCTCGTCCGTTACGGACATTTTGGAGGCAGCGGCCGACATATAGATCCTCAGCTCCGTATCATCCGCCAGGCTGTAGACCCCGTTATTCTCCGCAAGCTGTGCGGCCTCCAGGATCATGAGCTCATACTGCTCCTGGTTGGCGATCCTGGCCGACGCCAGCGCTATCTCCGCTTCGTCCACGGCTCTTTTGGCGTTTTCCACCTGCACCTCGGCGCTGCTCACCTGAGAATAGCCGGGGTCCGAGCTGCCGTACTTGTTGCGTTCCGCAAGGGCATCGTTGACCTTCTGCTGCGCCACGTCCACTACGGACTGCTTCTCGGCCACGATGGCCTTCTTTTCTTCCACCACGGCCTCTTTCTCCCGGACGATCAGCTCCTTGGCTTCCTTCTCGTCCTGGAGTTCCCGCCGCCGGAGCTCCAGCTGGCGCAGCTCGCCGTCGCTGAAAGCGTCCACGTCGGCCTGCTTTTCGTCCACCACAGCCTGCTTTTCGTCCACCACGGCCTGCTTCTCGTCGATCAGGGCCTTCTTTTCTTCGATCAGGAGCTTCTGCTCCTCGATCTCCGCCTTGCACTCGACGATCTCGGCCTCCAGCTCCGCCAGCTCGGCCTCATACTCGGCCCGGTCCTCGTCGGTGATGACGGCTTCCGCCTGGGCAGTCCTGGCGTCCTGCAGGGCTTCCCTGGCGTCACTGATGGCCTGGTCCTGCTCGTAGTCGTCCGCCTCGGTCAGGCCCAGCAGCCAGATCTGGTATTCGTTCTCCAGGCTCCGCAGGTCCTTTTCCATCTGCCTGAGCTGCTTCTGGGCCTGCTCCAGCTCGTCGCTGTCCCCCGGCTGGAGGGTAAAGAGCACGTCGCCGGCCTTCACCTCGTCCCCCACCCGGACCAGAACGCTCTGGACCTGGCGGGTCTGCTCGACGGTCACGTCGTAGTTCTCCCGGGCCGACACGGTGCCGGTGCCCCGGACCTTATTGGTGATGGTCCCCTCCTGCACAAGGACGGTAGCCACCTCCGGGAGGGAGCGGTTAAGGATGGTGTTGGAGAAGAAGGTCAGCACCAGCAGGACCGCCAGAAAGATGATGGCGGCATCCTTGACCCAGCCTCTGGATTTCTTTTTCTTTTCGTTTTCTTCCATGATCGCTTACCCCTTTATGCTGCCAGAATGGGTGATGCCCTCCATGAGGTAGGCCTCCCCGGCCAGGAAGATCAGGAGGGACGGGAACATATAGACCGTGGCCATGGCGAAGGCCAGGCCGATCTCGCCGGAATTGATGGTACTCAGGTATACGCTGAGGGGCTGCATCTCCGCGTCGTTCAGGAGGACCAGGGGCTGCTCCACCATGTTCCAGTAGTCGATGAAGACCAGGATGGCGATGCTGCACAGGGCCGCCCGGCACTGCGGGAGACACACCTTCGTAAAGACCTGCCACTCCCCCGCCCCGTCGATCTTGGCTGCCTCGATGAGGGCGTAGGGGATGCGGCGCATGTACTTGGTCAGCAAAAACACGCTGAAGGGCGCGAACATACCCGGCAGGATGATGGACCAGCGGGTATTCAGGATGCCCAGCCGCTCGCTGACCAGATAGTTGGGCACCAGGGTGACCTGATAGGGCATCAGCATCAGGATCACGTAAAAGAAGAAGATGCCGCTGCGGATCTTGCCCCGCCACCGGGTAAAGCTGTAGGCCGCCACGGAGGCCACCGCTACCTGAAGGAAGACGATGGGCACCGTGAGGATCACGCTGTTCCAGAACTTCATCAGGTATTCCGGGGACCGGACCAGGCCGGTGATGTACTGGCTGATGGTCACCTTGTCCGGGATGAACTTCAGGTTCACGTGCTCGGAGACGTAGCCGCCGGTAGTGGTGGAGAAGACCATGCCGTAGTTGGAATTGATCTCCGACTCCGTCATGAAGGAGTTGGTGATGGTGAGGACCGTGGGGGCCAGGAAGAGCACGGCGAAGATCGCGCAGAGGAAGAACATGACGCCCCGGCCGAAATAACGCTTTTTCTTCATCCCTCCACGTCCTTTCCGAACCAGTTCTCGATGATGAAGAGCAGCGCGATGAGCACGATCATCACGATGGCCATGATGATGGCCGCCGCCGAGAGCTTCTGGTAGTCCAGGGAGTTGAACATGTTGTTCATGAAGTGCTGGAGGGTATAGAGTCCCTCGTAGGGATAGTTCCCCGCCAGCAGGTAGACCTCCCGGAAGATCTTGAAGGAGTTGATGAGGCTCAGGATGGTGACAAAGAGGACCGTGGGGCTCAGATACCTGAGCTTGATGGCCCAGAACTTGTACCACTCCGAGGCCCCCTCCACGTCGGCATACTCCAGCAGGGCCTTGGGGATGTTGTGGAGGCCGGACATGAAGAGGATCATATTATAACCCAGGTTCTTCCATAGGAAGAGCAGGATGACCACCAGCTGGGCATAGTCCGAATTGAGCCAGTCGATGGCCTTGGCGCCGAAAACCTCCACCAGGACGTTCACGGTGCCGTTGTAGTTGAAGAGCACCTGCCAGATGAGGACGATGGAGGCCACCGGCACCATCATGGGACTCAGGAAGAAGGAGCGGAAGGCGCTCTTCATGGGGATGCGGCTCTCCAGCATCAGGGCCAGCACGATGGCCAGGATCACCGAAAGGGGCACCGCTGCGGCGGAGAAGGTCAGGGTATTCTTCGCCGCCAGCTTGAAGGCCGCGTTGGTCATGAGCTTTTTGAAGTTCTCGATGCCCACAAAGGCGGCGTCGGCGGCGGAGGTATCCGTCAACGCATATTTGATGACGACGCCGAAGGGCACGATGAAAAAGAGGCAGACCCCCAGGAAGCTGGGGCAGAGATAGCAAAGGCTCCGCAGGAAGTCCTTCCCTCTTTCGATTCTCTGTCTTGCGCGCATATTCCCTTATCTCTGTTCGTTGACGTAGATGGTCAGCTTGCTCTGGATGAGCTTGGCAACCTCCTGCGCCGATTTCTGTCCCGCGAAGTAGGCTTCGCTCTCGGAGGTGATGACGTCCATGATGTCGGCGTGGGAGTTCCATACCCGGTCCGTCCCCTCCACCAGGGCCAGGACCTCGTCCCCCTGCTCCTGGGTCAGGGCGTAGATCTCCTGACCGCCGCCGAAGCCGAAGCCAAAGCCGAAGCCGGTGTTCCGGGGCGCTTCGATCCGCTCGCCGTTCTCGTCCAGGAGGTAGTTGCCGTTTTCATCCTTCTGGTACTCCGGAGTCATGGCGTCGGTGAGCTTTTCCATAAACAGGTCCTTATTGGTGGGGAAGCTGCCGAAGGCGGTGACGGTATTCTGGTAGTCCTTGGAGAACAGGAGGCGTACGAACTGCCAGGCGGCCTCCTTGTTCTGGCACTTCTGGCTGATGGCATAGCCGCTGTCCTGGAACCAGAGGGCGTTGCCCACGCCCTCGGAGGTGGGGAAGCCGATGTAGGTGGCGTCGCCGCCGAACATATCGTTGTAGGTCTGGAAGCTGTCAAAGGAGGAGATCCAGCTCAGGCTCAGCATCTGCTGGCCGGAGGCGATCCGTTCTTCCTCCGTGGGGCCGTTGTTTCCGCCGCCGCCGAAGCCGCCGAACCCGCCGAAGCCGCCGAAGCCGCCGCCCTCGCTCTCATAGGTGGCGGGGAAGAGGGCCGCGAACTCCAGGATGTCGGTGAAGGTGGTGCTGTCGAAATTGCACTTGCCGGAGGTCCAGTCGATGAGCTTATCCATCTCCATGTTGACGCAGGCGTTGAGGATGGTGCTCCGGGTGATGCTCTCGGGGAAGGCCATGCAGCCCTCGGGCATGCCGGCCAGAGCGGCGTTGAAGTCCTTCAGGGTCCAGCCCGGGGTGTCGCCCACCACGCTGGCGGCGCCGGTGACGGCGTAGATATTGAAGCTGGCGGCGGTGCGGTAGAGCTTGCCGTCGGTCTCCAGGTCCTTCAGGACGTTGTCAAAGACCTGTCCGCTGAGCTCACTGTCCGCGTTCAGCAGCGGATAGAGGTCCGCCAGGATGCCCCGGGCGCCCAGCTGGTCGGCGTTGAGGCCGCCCAGGTCCAGGATGTCCGGCACGTTGCCCGCCAGGATCTCGGTGTTCAGCTTGGTGACGCCGGCGGAGGTGTCCTCCTGGGTGTTGTACTCGGAGTAGTCCAGCACCTGGATCCGGTAGTCGGCGCTGGAACGGTTGAAGCGCACGATCTGGCTGCGGATGTTGTAGTCCAGGTTCTGGGTCGCCAGGGTGAGCACCGTCTTCTGGGCCACGCTGGAGGCGGGGACCCGGGTCAGCAGGATGAGGGTGGAGGTGGAGGAGCTGAAGTCGCTGGCCCACTCGGTGATCATGGTGGCCACCCGCCCGTCGGGCAGGACCAGGGCGTTCTGCACGTTGTTGGGGTCCACGTCGGCGTTGATCCAGTTGAGGACCCGCTCGGTGCTGGCGTCGGCCAGCTTATAGCCCATGAGGTTGGAGCCGTTGGTGTAGTAGAAGTCGCAGTCCCCGCCGCCGGCGGTGAGGTTGTAGACGTTGAGGATGGGGTAGCTCTCCTCCTTGCTGAGCTCCAGGGTCACCGGGTCGATGATGGTGATCTTCTGGTTGAAGCCCTCGGAGTAGGAGGCCGCGATGCGCCCGTCCTCCAGGCGCAGCAGGGTCACGGACCAGGTGTTGTTCAGGGTGAACTCGCCCAGCTTGTTCCCCTGCTCGTCCAGGATCACCACGGTGGTGCCGTTGACCACGTAGATGCGCCCCTGTCCGTCCACGGTGAAGGAGCTGATGCCGCCGAAGCCGAAGCCGCCGAAGCCGCCGCCTCCCTGGGAGGCGTCCTCCGTGAGGGCGGAGAGGTCGAAGTGGCTGATCTCGGAGCCGTCCTTCGCCAGGGTGCGGAGGAAGTAGTGCTCCTCGGTGTGCTGGTAGGCGTAGTAGCCCTTGGAGTACCACTCGTCGGAGTACATTTCCACGTCGTCGTCCGGCCCGTCGTACCAGCTGACGTAGATCTCCTCCAGGCTGTAGAGCTTCCCGTCGGGGGTGGCGTCGAAGCCCAGGGAGAAGGTGGTGACCGTCCGGTCCTCCTCCAGGCCCTCCATCTCGATGGGGGCATAGTTCTCCAGCCGCTCCACGGTGCCGTCCATGTTGATCCAGGAGAAGATGTTGCCGTAGACGTTGTACTGCCCCTCAAATTCCGGGGTCACGCCCTCGGGGGTGTTGTCCCCGATGACGCCGTAGACGCTGGTAAGGAAGCGTCCGTCCGCATAGGTCAGGGAGCTGGCGAAGCCGCCCAGGTCTCCCTGCAGGGGGATGTACTCCGAGGTATAGACGTATTCCTCCTGTACTGCCGTGCCGCTGCCGGAGTTGGGAGCGGCGGTGCTGCTGCCGCCTCCGCCGCCGGAAGTGCCGGCGTCCGTCGCTTTCGTGCCCGTCGTTTCTTTTCCGCCGCAGCCGGCCAGAAGGCCCAGGCAGAGGACCAGGGTCAGCAGCAGGGCGATTCCCGTTCTGAATTTTTTCATGCTTGCCTCCGTCTATCTTTAATTTTTTGTTCATTTATATCAAAAGATAGCCTGTATCATATCACAATTTCGGAGCATATTCTATGCCTTTTCCGAAATCAGTGACTATTTTCACAAAACATATGACTATTTTCACCTGCCCCGCCGGGAGGGCTTGCGCTTTGGCCGTTCATCGGGTACAATAGAAAAGCAAAGGATGCTTCTCTGAGCCTTGGAATACTTGATAATGAGGAATGATGACTATGAAACCCGTCTACTGCAACACCGCGTCCATCACCAACAACAACAAGACCGGCGAGGTCTGTCTTTCCTTCTCCCAGGTCTACAATGAGCACAAAATGAGCGTCTCCGGCGGCTCCATGACGGACGTGTCCATGCCGGTGGTGAGCGAGGAGGCCTGCGTGGTCATGAGCCGGGGCAGCTTTCTGGCCCTGAAAAAGCTGGTGGACGAGATCGCGGGACAGATCCAGAAGCAGCAGCAGAACCCGTAAGCCAAAGCCGTCTCCGCCTCCGCCGGGCCCGCCGGGTCCGGCGGAACTTTTTCGGCCTTCCCTCGTCCAAGGGATCGGAAGGACACGAAAACGACCCATCGGGAGGAAATCAGATGAAACGAAGAACCATTTCCCTGCTGCTCTGCGCCCTGCTGGCGCTGGGCATGCTGGCCGGCTGCAGCGGAAAAGCGCCGGCCGCGCCGGAAGAAACGGCGGCGGAGCCGTCCCGGACTTCTGCGGAAAAGCCGGCGGAGCTTCCCCCTGCGGAGTCCCTCGCCGGGGAGACCTGGGAGGAGGCCGCGCCGGCGGACCTGGCCCGGGCGCTGGATCTGGCGGCGGCGCTCCTGCGCCTGTGCCCGGAGGGGAACACCCTCCTCTCCCCCGCCTCCATCCTCTGCGCCCTGGGCATGGCCCTGAACGGCGCCGCCGGAGAGACCAGAGAGGGGCTGGAGGAGGCCCTGGGCTTCACCGCCGGGGAGCTGAACGCCGCCATGGAAGCCTGGCTGGCGGCTCTGGACCGGGAGGACGGGCCCCTGCATCTGGCGGACGGGATCTGGATCTCCGACGACCCGGAGCTGGAGATCGAACCCGGCTTTCTCGCCCAGTGCCGGGAGAAATACGCCGCCGCGGCAGAGCGCCTGGCCTTTGACGGAAAGGCCCTGGAGGAGATCAACGCCTTTGTCCGGGAAAACACGGCGGGGATGATCGACGGCATCCTGGATGCCATCCCCCGAGACGCCATGGTCTACCTGGTCAGCGCCCTGGCCTTTGAGGCGGACTGGGAGACCGTCTACCGGGAGGACCAGGTGCGCCCCGGCTATTTCACTGCCGCCGACGGCGCCGAGCAGAAGGCGGAATTCCTCCATTCCACGGAGTGGAGCTATCTGGAGGACGGGAACAGCCGGGGCTTCCTGAAATACTACGAGGGCCGCCGCTGGGCCTTCGCCGCCCTGCTCCCGGAGGAGGGCATGAGCCTCTCAGCGTATATAGACGGCCTCAGCGGCGAAAAGTTCCGCAGCCTCCTGGAAACGAAGCAGGAAGTGAAGGTGGAAACCTCCATGCCGAAATTCACCGCTCAGGATGACCTGGAGCTAGGCTCCCTTCTCGCGGCCCTGGGGGCCGCCGACGCCTTCGATCCGGAGCGGGCGGACTTCTCCGCCCTGGGCTGTTGCAAAAAAGGAGAAAACCTCTGCATCAGCCGGGTCCTCCACAGGACCTGCCTGAAGCTGGACGAAAAGGGGACCCAGGCCGGGGCCGCCACGGCGGTGGAGATCGTGAAGGCCACCGCCCTCATGGAGCCGGAGCCGGTGCGCCGGGTGGACCTGGACCGGCCCTTCCTCTACCTGCTGCTGGACACGGAGAGCGGCATGCCCCTCTTCATCGGCACGGTGAGCAGTCTGGAGTGAGCGCCGCGTTCCGCTTAAAGAATGATCCTTTTCTCCGAAAAACCTGGGGAGCAGGCCGCAGCCTGCTCCCCGGTATTATTCAGAATCTGTTACCCTTTCCCCAGGGCCCTCAGCACCTTGTCCGGGGTGGCGGGCGGGTCCACCCACACGCCGACGGCGTTGTGGATGGCCATGATGACCAAATGGGTGTTGGCCAGGCTGTGGGAGATGCCGCTGGCGCCGTAGGCGGCGTTGGAGCACCTGGTCTCCAGGAACTCCTTGTCCACCTGGGGCACATCCAGCATGCCGGGCTTCATGTAGTCGATCATGTTGGCGTTCAGCCGGACGCCGGTGTGCTCGTCGTAGATGAAGTCCTCCAGAAGCTGGCAGCCCTGGCTCATATACATCACCTGGTCCACCTGGCTCTCCAGGGAGGTGGGGCGCAGCACCAGGCCGGGGTCCGCCACCACGCCGAAGCGGAGGATCTCCACCTCGCCGGTGTCCTCGTCCACGGCTACCTCGCAGTAGGCGGTGTTCATGGCGTCCAGCTGCCGGGCCCCGGGGCCCACGCTCCAGACGGACAGAGGGGGCCTGCCGGTGAAGGTGGCGAAAAGGTTGTCGATCACCGCGTCCTTCAGGGGCACCCGCTTACTGGGGTCAGCCTTCACGAAGATCTCGCTGTTCTCCATGTCCAGCTCTTCCCAGCTGTAGCCCGCGATGGGCATGGGGAGGCCGCCGAAGGCCCGGTCCCCGCCCCACTTGGTCTCGATCCGCTTGGGGTCGGCGGCGTCCCTGGCCGCGGCCTGGAGGATCTGGCGCTTTAAGTCACCCGCGCATTCCTTGGTGGCCCAGGCGGAGGCGGTGGACCCGTCGGACCCGCCGCCCATGGGGGTGAAGGCTTCCCGGTAGTCGAAGTCCACGGAGATATCCTCGTACTTCACGCCCAGCTCTTCGGCGGCCACCATCACGTTGCACTCCACGGCGTAGATGCCCACGTGAGGGCCCTGGGTTGGAAAGTGGACCACGCCCTTCCGCAGCTCCAGCTTGACGGAATAGCTCATGCCGGAGTGCCGGGGGCACTGCTGGTAGCGGAAGGCAGCCCCGTGGAGCCGCCCGTCCGGCAGGCGCTTTGTCCCATCGGCGTGCCAGCTCCAGTCCATGAGCTTTTTGCCCTCTTCGATGCAGGCGTCGAAGGAGGGGACGGGGTTGGGATCGTCCTTCTCAGCGGGGCCGTGGAGGTTCGCCCGGGCCACGTCGATGGGGTCCATGCCCAGCTTCTCGGCGATCAGGTATTCCGCGATGCTGATGATGTCCCAGTTGAAGGGGCAGTGCTGTCCGGAGACGTACATCATGCCCCGGTTGGAGTCCACAATGTCCATGCGCTGCTTTACATCACCGCAGCGGATGGAGGAGTAGGGCCCGTAGGTCAGGTCCCCGGCGGTGCCGAAGGAGGAGGAGCCCCGGACGCCCCCGTCGGCGAGAGAATTGTCGATGATGGCGGTGATGACCCCATCCTTGTTGAAGCCTACCTTCACATGGCAGTAGCGCTGGTTCATGAGGAAGTCGAAGGTCTCCTCCCGGGTGTTCACGCAGCGCACGGGCCGCCCGGTGCGTTTACTAAGCAACGGGGTGATCTCCTGGCTGCGCCGGAGGCCCCAGTCGCAGTACCGCCCGCCCATGAACAGTCCCTCCTGGATGGTGTTCTCCAGGGGCATGCCGTAGCTCTGGGCGATGGGCTGGCGGTTGCGCACCGCCCCCTCGATATGGAGGGTGGTGCCCTTGTAGGGGTCCTCCTCCCACCAGCCCAGGGAGCCGGGGATGTTGGGCATCACAGAGCCGTAGGAGGGCATATTCATATCGAATTCCAGGGTGTACTCGCTCCCGGCCATGGCCTTGTCCGCGTCCCCCTCGTCCAGACCGGCGTGGGAGACGTTCCCCTCCTTGGGAGGCAGGTCGGGCCCGCCGCCGCCCCGGCGGCCGAAGGTGGTGGGGGTGGGGTTGCCGGGGAAGATGACAAAAGCGTCCTTCTCAGCGCCCCTCCGGATGTCCACCACGTGGGGCAGGACCTCCCACTCAATGTCCAGGGCCCGAAGGGCCTCGTCGCAGAGGTCCTCGCTTTCGGCCACCACGATGCAGCCCACCTCGGCCCCCTCCTGGTCGGCAATGTTGTCCAGCCAGGGCCGGGGGGAGCCCCAGTGCTCGCCGTTGCCCACGAAATTTGCGATGTCCGGGTCCTCCCAGGTGAGGATATCCACCACCCCGGGGATGGCCCGGGCCCGAGTCGTGTCCAGCCTGACGATTTTCGCGTTGGCATAGGGGCTGTGCAGGAACCGGGCGAAGAGCATATCCGGCTTTACGTAGTCCCCGCCGAACTTGGCGACGCCCGTCGCCACAGCGTAGCTGAGGACGCCCGGCACGTTGGGCTTCCCCACGATCTTGAAATCCTCTCTCAGTCCGTTGACGCCCGCAAGATCCGCCATTTCGATGACCTCCTTGGTTCCCCGGGGACCGCCGGTCCGGCCCCGATAAGTCGTATGTTATTTTTATTATTATATAGGATGCGCGGGGACTTTTCCACTCTTTTTCAGGATTTGATTGCCTTTTTCCAAAAAGAATGGTACTATCGTTCCAAAGGAAATCACTTATTTACCGAAAGGAGCACTGAACTATGATCGATTCCATGAAGAACGCATTCTGCCTGAAGGACAAGGTCGCCATCGTCACCGGCGGCGACACCGGCATCGGCTTCGGCATCGCCACCGCTTTTGCCGAGCAGGGCGCCAACGTGGCCATCTTCTGCCGCCGGCAGGACCGGGCGGAGGAAGCCCTGGAAAAGCTGGGCAAGATCGGCGGCACCCACCGCTGGTACAAGACCGACATCACCGATTATGACAACTGCAAGGCCAGCGTGGACGCCGTCATGGCCGACTACGGCACCATCGACATCCTGGTGAACAACGGCGGCGTGGCGGCCATGGGCAATATCCTGGAGTACGGCGAGGACCTGAAGGAGTGGTTCCACTGCATCGACGTGGACCTGAACGGCGCCTTCCGTCTCTGCTACCTGGTGGGCAAGATCATGCGGGAGAAGGGCAAGGGCAAGGTCATCAACGTGACCTCCAACTCCGGCGAGATGTGCAACATCCCCTCCTTCACTCCTTACAACGTGGCCAAGGCGGGCCTGAACCGGCTCACCAAGTGCCTGGCCTGGGAGTGGGGCCCCTACCACATCAACGTCAACGCCATCGCCCCCGGCTACACCCACTCCAACCTCTCCTCCGGCGCACCCAAGGAGGTGGAGGAGATGCTCACCCGCAACATCCCCTACGGCCGCTACGGCGAGCCCATCGAGATCGGTGCCCTGGCGGTGTACCTGGCCTCTGAGGCCAGCGACATCATGACCGGCGCGGTCCTCACCATCGACGGCGGCTACTCCCTGGCAAGATAAGCGCATTCGTTTCCGGGACCCGGCGGGCAGAACGGCCCGCCGGGTCCCGGAACTGCATTCTGACGGTTTTTTTGATCCAAAAACAGGCCCCCAGGGGCCGGAACGGAGGACGGCATGAGCGGAAAATACGACGATCTGAAAAAAGAGATCCCCATTCGGGGAAGGAGGGGCATTCTGAAGCTCTGGGCCCTGCTGGAGGAGGACTTCTTCGGCTGGGACAGCTTCTCCCTGCGCTACGGCCTGGTGGACGGGGAGGGCGTGATCCCCGAGGAGACGGAGGCGCAGCACACCCATGACTATGACCAGGTCCTCTGGTTCATCAGTGCCGAGGCGGAGGACATGCTCCACCTGGGCGCGGAGCTGGAGGTGGACCTGGGGAGCGAGGGCATCCGCCACCGCTTCGCCACGCCCCACACCATTGTCATTCCCAAGGGGACCCCCCACTTCTCTCCCCGGGTGCACAAGCTGGAGCGGCCCTTCTTCTTTGTCTCCGTCAACCTCACCGGGAAGCTGAAGGCCCTGGTCGCGGACGAAAATGCTAAGCCGGAGACGGGGCCCTGGAGCCGCTTCTTCGGGGAGTTCAGCCGCTTCGTGCGGCCCCTCTCCTTCTCCGCCAACGAGCCCTATCACTACGGCTCCGAGCGGCAGCAGCCCTCCGGAGGCGTCTCCACCTTCCTGGGAGGCGACGCCGCCGGAGTGGGGGTCACCATGGCCTGGTCCACGGTATTGCGGGACCATCCCCTGGGCCCCTGGGGCCCGGACGGGAAGCACCACCCCCACGCCCACCAGGACTACAACGAGGCCCTCATTTTCCTGAGCATGGACCAGGAGAACCTCACCGAGCTCCACGCCAAGGCGGATTTCTACGTGGGCGACGAGGGCCCGGAGCAGGAAAAGTACGTCCTCACCAAGGCCACGGTGATGGCCATGAAGGAGGGGGTGGCCCACCTGCCCCTGATCTATCGGGAGGTCACGGGCCCCAGCGTGTTCATCACGCTGGGGAACCATTGAAAACGAGGGAGGAGGGAGGAGTGAGGAGGGAGGAGTGAGGAGGGAGGAGTTGAGGTATCGCCTTCGGCGATGATTATATGATTCTAGTGCCGCCGATGGCGGCACTTTTTATATTTGAAGGGTACTACATATAGTCTCAAATAGTCCTAAAAAGTACACATTTTAAAACTCGACCACTGGTTTGTTTGCGGGTGGATTATAGCACAGCCTTTAGGATTTGTCCAGTACTTTTTTACACTTTCGTAAGATTTTAATCTGTCTCAAAATGTGTACAATTCAAGAAAGTTCCCGATTTGCACATTCGGCCGCCGGGGAAATATGAACAAGGAGTGAAACGTTTCATGAAGAAAAACAACAAGGGCTTCACCCTGGCCGAGCTGCTGATCGTCGTGGCGATCATCGCCGTCCTGGTGGCCATCGCCATCCCCATCTTCACCAGCCAGCTGGAGAAGAGTCGTGAAGCTACCGACGCCGCCAACATTCGTGACTACTATGCTGAGATATCCACTCAGCTTCTGGTAGATCCTACTTTTACTGATAACACTGATGTTACTGGCGCCCACGATACGATCACGCTCTCTGGCGGAAAAACTGCTACCTATGCGACTGCGACAGGTGGTTTTACCATCGAAGTTGCTGACGTTGCTTCCAAGCAGACTCAAAAAGAATGGCAGATAGGTGATGTCGAAGTGGGTGGATTCACGGTCACTGCGGCTACCGATTACTGCGGCAACGATACCATCACATACACTTTCACTATCGCCGCGGCAAATGCTGGTGGCAACACTTACCTGAGCGCAATCGCTTTCTCTTAATCAGAGGTTTCGGGGACGGTCCTTTTGTCTTGCTTATACCGTCCCAGCTTAAATCACTTCCGGCGCTGACGGGGAGGCCGGGAATCCTCCCCCTCACATAAAGCGCATGGCCCGGAGGCCGGGAACCCTCTGAGCCGACACAACTGAATTGCGCGGGTCCTGTGCCTTCTCCTTTTGGGTCCAGGGCCCGCGCAGTGTTTTTCAGTGAGGAGTGTTGAGTGAGGAGTGAGGAGTTGTGGTATCGCCTTTGGCGATGATCCAAATTGGCTCCCTCTCCGAGGGAGCTGTCAGCGAAGCTGACTGAGGGAGTCCACCTTTATTACTGCCGCACTCTTGAAAGCGCTCTGTCCTCGAAGGACTCCTTCCGTCTCCCGCTTCGCGGGAGCCACTGTCTCGCTGCCTCAGAGAGGGAGGCTGTTTTAATCGCCGCCGAAGGCGGCTCCTAAACTCCTCACTCCTCAC
>JAFXTU010000019.1 GCA_017535635.1 Oscillospiraceae bacterium | reverse complement strand
TCCGCCCCCGAGAGCTCCAGCTGGACCATCTTCCAGCAGAACAACGCCGGCGGCGCCACCTGGTCCAGCCCCTGCTACTACATCAAGCTCCGGGACGACGCCTACATCTTCCAGTGGGTGGAGGAGAACTGCAACGGCATGATGGGCCTGGTGGTGGTGAACCCCCAGATCCTCCACGACGGCGGCTTCTTCTTCGGCGTCAGCCGCAACGGCCTGAGCCTCAACATCACCGGCGCCATCGGCCGGGAGCTGGGCACCTTCAACATCATGAAGTACTTCGACAAGAAGGGGAACCTGTAAGGGCCCGACGGAAAAACAAGCTTTGCGGGCGCGCCGAGGCGCGCCCGCATTTTTGAGGCAAACCCACATGGAACACATTCGAGCTTTTCTTCGCGCCTTCACGCCCCGGCGGCGGGCGGTCTATCTCATCGGGGTCGTCCTCCTGGCCTGCGGCATCGCACTGAACACCAAAACCGACCTGGGTGTGGCCCCCATCCTCTCTGTGGCCTTTGTCCTTAGCGAGCTCTCGGGTATCCCCTTCAGCCTCATGTCCTTCTTCTACTACTGCTTCCTCATTCTGCTGCAGCTTCTCCTGCTTGGGCGGCGCTTCGAGCAGATCCAGTGGCTGCAGCTGGCGGCCAGCTTCCTCACCAGCTTTTTCATCGGCGTCTTTTCCCGCCTCATCCCCGCCGCGGAGGGTCTCCCCCTGCGGATCGCCGTTCTCCTTCTGGCGATCCTCCTCACCGGGACGGGGATCATCCTCTCCGTGGGGGCCCGGTTCGTGCCCAACCCCGGCGACGGGATGGCAAACGCCATCGCCCTGCGGAGCGGGAAGAGCCTGGGCTTCAGCAAGAATCTGCTGGACATGGTGAGCTTCCTCATTGCCCTCTCCCTGGGTCTCCTCTTCCGGGGCAGGCTCCTGGGCGTAGGGGCGGGCACCGTGGTCACCATGCTCCTCACGGGCCGGGTGGTGGCCCTGCTGCAAAAGCCGGTGCTGCGCCTGGCGGGGCTGGAAGAGAAAGAACAATAAGCGACAACGTAAACGCTCCCCGGCACGGTGATCCGTGCCGGGGAGTGTGTGCTGAGGGCAGTTTACTTCGCGTATTCCACGAATTCCAGGGTCTCCCCGTTGGGGCCGGTGAAGAAGACGTTCTTCATGCCGGTGGGGAAGAAATCCGGCGCGGTGCCGGGGGGAGGGACCTCCACTCCCTTCTCCCGCAGGGCCTTCACCGCCTCCTCGATGTTCAGCACCTCCAGGGCGATGTGGGCCACGGGGCCGCCGGGGGCCGCCTTGCCGGCGGAGATGAACTCGATCACCAGGCCGCCGCCCTCCACGAAGGTGAGGGGCATGGGGCCCATCTTCCCCGCGTACCAGGGCCGGAAGCCCAGGTTCTCGCAGTACCACTTGACGCTCTTTTCCGCGTCGTCGGTCATGACCCCCACGTGGGCCAGGCCCTTAAAGAGAAAATTCGCCATGATTTTTCGCTCCTTTATGTTCATTTTAGATTTGACATAGGTTCAGCCGTGCTCCAGCTTCAGGGTCTCCGTATGGCTCACCTTCTTGATCCACTTCCCACTCATGAGCCGGAAGATGCACCACACCGCCTTGATCACGTTGTCGATGCGGATGCAGCAGTAGGTCCAGAAGGGGGGCAGATGCCACACCAGCCCCGCCAGGGCTCCCAGGGGGATGGAGGCCACCCAGAGAAAGAGGATGTCCGCCACCATGAGGAAGCGGGTATCGCCCCCGCCCCGGAGGACGCCCTTGGTCATCACGTTGTTGGTGGCCTGGAAGAAGACGATGAAGGCCTGGGCTCCCATAAGAGAGTAGGCGATGCGGTTTGTCGCCTCCGAGAGGCGGTAGAAGTTCACCACTGGGTGGCCGATGGCCAGGATGATCCCCCCGGCCAGGAGCCCCAGTGCCATGCCCAGGCCGATGAAGGCCTCTCCCTGGACCTGGGTCTTTTTCACGTCCCCCTCCCCCAGGGTGTTGCCGGTGATGATGGCGGCGGACTGGGCTACCCCCTGGATGACCACGGTAGAGCAGGACTGGACCACGGCGGTGATGGCCTGGGCGGAGACGAAGTTCTCCCCCAGCCGCCCGAAGACCATGCCCACGGCGTTGTTCCCCAGGGCCAGGAGCCCGTCGGACACCAGGACGGGGATGCTGATCTTGATGTAATCCCCCACCAGGTCCCCGCACTTCATAAAGATATGCCGGACCCGGTAGCCGATCTTCCTGTCCTTGAGGAAAAAGTAGCCCCCGATGATGCCGAACTCAAAGGCCCGGGAGATCAGGGTCCCCAGCGCGGCCCCCTCGATCTCCATCCGGGGCATCCCCAGCTTGCCGAAGATGAAGACCCAGTTGAAGAAGATGTTCACGAAGAAGGCCCCGATGGAGGTATAGAGGGGGATGCGCATGAGGCCCACGTTCCGAAGCACCAGGGTCAGCGTCAGGGCCAGGCCCTGGAAGTAGTAGCAGGCCACGATCCAGCGCATGTAGCGCCGCCCGGCGTCGATGATCCCCTGGTCCGGGGTGTAGATGCGAAGGATGCTCCGGGGAAAGAAGATGGTGGCCAGGGTGAAGAGGGTCCCCAGCGCCAGGGTGAGCCGCAGCATGATGGTGATGCTTTTCCGCAGGTTCTCCCGGTCCCGCATGCCCCAGAAGCGGGCGATGAGGACGCTGGCCCCCATGCCCAGGCCCATGCAGAAGATCTGGAACACCTGCACGAACTGGTTGGCCAGGGAGGAGGCGGAAAGCTGGGTCTCCCCCATGCTGCCCAGCATAATGGTGTCCATCAGGTTGACGCCGATGGTGATGAGGCTCTGGAGGGCGATGGGGACGGCGATGGTGAGGACCTTCCGGTAAAACGTCTTATCCTGGATGATAAAGTGAAACTTCATGGACGGGCTCGCGCTTCCTTATCTGTCGCTTTCTAAGTTATTTTATTATAACAGATGGGTATGTCCTTTGCAATGTTCGGACGGGGTTTTTCGGGAAGCACGCTGGCGGGTTTTCCGGGAAGCAGGCTGATGCTTTCAGGCAGTCTTGACAAGATGCTTTATCATATCTTATATTACAATACGAATACTGCATCCATGTGTTCCTTGTTTCAAAATAGTTCAACGAGGGAGGTATACAGTATGCCGCTCATTTTCCCGGCTGCAGCCATATTTATCATTCTTTCCTTTTGCATCAGTCGAAAAATCAAAGGCAGCTATAGATCGCTCGTCTACGGCTGTATGGCCCTTGTCGTATGGGCTTCCGTGTTGTATCAGTTCATCCATATCGCTCAATATATCGACGCGACCGGAGCAAGGATCGCAGATATCCTTGGTTCGTCCGGCCTTGCTCTATCGTGGATCGGCCTGATCGCGGCGACCCTGTTGATGATGCTGCTGCTTTTTGAAGCGATCAAAGTGATGAAGCGCGGCAGCCACGACAGCAAATAATCGCACGAAATGTCTTCCTGACTTGAACAACAGGAGGGTTTTCATGAGCGTCTGTACTTTTCTTGCGGCGGACTGCGTGCTGCCCCAGAAGCAGCGTCCGGGGAACGGCTTTCATATCGATTTTGATCCGGCAGCGGGAACCATCTTTGACGGGGACCGGGATGACGATTACGGACTCTATTCCTTCCGGGACGTGGGAAACTATTCGGACCTGCGGCATGGGGTAGAGATCGAATGGTTTTATTGTACGCCCGGAAGGGCAGAGAAGCTCATCCGGTATATCAAAACCGCTCTGGAGCAATGCGATCGGGTCGAATTGCGGAAAGTGTGGCTTATGGACGGTTATGAATACGATGAACGCCCCTGTTACAGGACAAGAGAGCTTTCCGTACAGGAGCTGACCGCTGCGGACATACAGGAGCTCGCGGAGAGCAGCGTGTGGGAAAAAGGCGGGAGGAGACCTGTATATCATTGCCTGACCGTTGTAAGATAGTATAAATCGGCGGGCTCCTTCCGGCGTTTTTGAGAACGGCCTGCGTCGGCCTGGAGAATCAAACAGAACCGGATGCGACCATGCCGCTCAGGGTGATCGGCTATGACGGAGCGGAGTACCGCGCCCAGCTGACGGGCGAAAACCGCTCTTCTCCCTTGTATCCGGTGGTCACCTTGGTTCTGTATTTCGGGCATACGAAGCATTGGGATAAACCTCTGACGCTCCATCAGGCCGTAGGCGTGACGGATCGGTTCCGTCCCTTTGTGCCGGATTACAAAATCAACCTGTTTGAGATCGCATGGCTTAACCGGACACAGGCGGCTAAATTCCGAAGCGATTTTCGGGTCGTAGCAGACTATTTCGTACAGCTTCGGGAGAAGGGAGACTATGAGCCGAACCGTGAGGAATTGGATCACATCCGGGAAACGATCCAACTTCTTGGCGTTCTGACCGGCGACTACAGATTTGAAGAGGCGCTGAATGAAGCAGACGTCGGACAAGGAGGTGCACATTCCGTGAGTGAAGTATTGGATAGAATTGAGGCCAGGGGCGAAGCAAGGGGCGAAGCAAGGGGCGAAGCAAGGGGCGAGGCCAGAGGCTTGGCCAGGGGCGAGGAAAAAGAGCGGCTCTCCAACATCCGCAGCCTGATGGAGACCATGAACCTGACCTCCCGGCAGGCTATGGATGCATTGAAGATCCCTCAGTCCGAGCAGCAAAAATATGAGGCAAAGCTGTGAGGAAATGACTATCTCTAAAAAACGCGCTTACAACGCAATGATCGCTGCGCTGCTGCTTGCCGCTGTCGCTTTCTGCGTTCTATGGCAAAGAGCGCTGCATGATACTTCGGACGTTGAGGCGATCGCGCAGGCCGGAGCAGCCGAAGCCTACAGACAGTTCGCGGCTTATCAGAAGGACGGCCGGGATGGCGATTACTGGGCCGGGGTCGCCGCTTTCTCTTCGTTTCAGAGGGCCTACGGTTCTTTGGCCCTGGACAGGGGCAAGTCCGCAAATTACGCCTTTTGCAATGAGGTTTACGGCAGCCTGCTCTATTCCCCGGATCGATCGAAAGAGCACATTTCGGAGCTCGTGGACGTGATGAAGCTCCTCTCTGAAAACGTCCTGGACGCGCGGGGCTATTCCCGTATGTCCGAGCTCCGCAATGCATTGAAGTAAGCTATTGATATGAAGCAGGAGTTCCCGCCGCGAAAATGCTGCCGAACCTTCTGCTATTTCCCTGCATCCCGCCTGCCGGGCCGCCTCTGAGGGCGGCCCGGCGGTTCTGATCTCCCCCCGGACTGAGAGCGGCTGCCGGGTCCGGGCTTCCGGAACAGGGGAACGCAAAAAGAGCGCTTCCCTTTTTGCCAAAATGTGATATACTGTCATTTATCCTCAACAAAGGAGACCGGAGCATGGACAGAAACGAGATCATCCGCGTGGTGCGGGAGCAGAACGTCAAATTCATCCGTCTGCAGGTGACGGATATCTTCGGCCAGCTCAAGAACGTGGCCATCACCGCCTCTCAGCTGGAAAAGGCCCTGGACAACCAGATCGCCTTTGACGGCAGCTCCATCGAGGGCTTCGTGCGCATCCACGAGAGCGACCAGTACCTCTGGCCGGACCCGGCGACCTTCTGCCTCCTGCCCTGGGACCGGGGGCTGGGCAGCGTGGCCCGGCTCATCTGCGACGTCCATAACCCGGACGGGACCCCCTTCGTGGGGGATCCCCGTTACATCCTGAAACGGCAGCTGGAGCGGGCCGCCGGACTGGGCTACCGCTTCAACGTGGGGCCGGAGTGCGAATTCTACCTCTTCAAGACCGACGGGAAGGGCAATCCCACTTTGGAGCCCAACGACGAGGGCGCCTACTTCGACATGGGGCCCCTGGACCTGGGAGAGAAGACCCGGAGCGAGATCTGCCTCACCCTGGAGGACATGGGCTTCGAGATCGAGGCCAGCCACCACGAGTGCGGCCACGGCCAGCACGAGATCGACTTCAAGTACGCCGAGGCCCTGAAGGCAGCGGACAACATCCTCACCTTCAAGCTGGCGGTGAAGACCGTAGCAGGGCTCAACGGCTTCCACGCCACCTTTATGCCCAAGCCCATCTTCGGCATGGCGGGGAGCGGGATGCACACCAACATGTCCCTCTTCCGGGAGGGAAAGAACGTCTTCTACGACCCGGCGGACGGCAAGGGCCTCTCCAAAACCGCCCGGCACTTCATCGCCGGACTGCTGAACCACGTCTACGGCATGTGCGCCGTGACCAACCCTCTGGTGAACTCCTACAAGCGCCTGGTCCCCGGCTTCGAGGCCCCCTGCTACCTGGCCTGGAGCACCCAGAACCGCAGCGCCCTGATCCGGGTCCCTGCGGCGAGGGGACAGAGCACCCGGGTGGAGCTCCGCAGCCCGGACCCCGCCTGCAACCCCTACCTGAGCCTGGCCCTCTGTCTGGCCGCCGGGCTGGACGGGGTGGAGAAGGGGCTGGAGCCCCCGGCGGAGGTGGCCGAGAACATCTACGGCATGAGCCGGAGCCAGCGGGAGGAACGGGGGATCACCAACCTCCCCGGCAGCCTGGAGGAGGCCGTGGCCGCCTTCAAGGCCGATCCCCTGGTCCGGGAGACCCTGGGGGAACACGTCTACCGCCAGTATCTGAACGGCAAGGAGACCGAGTGGGAGGAATACCGGACGCGGGTCAGCTCCTGGGAGGTCCAGAAGTACATCAAGGCCTACTGATATCATTATACTCGAAAAAAGCGCCCCGGCACGGATGGATATGCTCCCTCTATGAGAGACAGTGAAATAACTGTCAAACACAGGGGGAGCATTATTGTGCCGGACAAGCAAAAAGGGTATGCCTTTTTCCGGCCCGCCTGTCTTCCGGGGAGAAAGACGGCGGCAAGAATCCCCGGAAAATGGTACAAACCCGGAAGAAAGTGTGGTATAATGATCACAGAGTGGTCATTATACAGGATCGGAATAGTTGCCGTCCTGCTCCCGCTTCGCGGAACCGCAGGACATGGTATAATTCTATTGCAAAGGGGGTGCGAAGATCGTGGAGCAAAACATCCGCGTGGCGGACCTGCAGAAGGGACAGCAGGTCCAGGGCTTCTATGTCCTGAAGGACATCCGCCGGAAGGTCTCTTCCTCCGGGAGCCCGTATATCAGCGCCAGGATCGCCGACGTCTCCGGGGAGATGGACGCAAAGCTCTGGAACTACACCGGTCCCCTCACCGAGGCGGACAGCGGCAAGGCGGTCCTCCTCCGGGGAGAAGCGGGGGAGTTTAACGGCGCTCCCCAGTTCACCATCTTCCGCATCCGTCTGGCAGGGCCGGGGGACAGCTACGATCCCAGGGACCTGGCCCCTTCCGCGCCTCTGGACCCGGAGGAGGCCCTGGCGGAGGTGCACAGCATTCTGGGCAGTATGGAGGACGTGGATTACCGCGCCCTCTGCGAGACCCTGCTGGAGCGGCATAAGGAGGCCTTTCAGAGCATCCCCGCCGCCAAGAGCGTCCACCACGCCTTTCTCTCCGGCCTTCTGATGCACACCCTGAACATGCTCCGGGCGGCGGATTTCCTGGCCTCCCTCTACGGAGAGGTCATCCGCCGGGACCTGCTCCTGGCGGGGACCCTGCTCCACGACTTCGGCAAGGAGCGGGAGCTGGGCCGCTCGGACCTGGGACTGGTGACGGAGTACACCGTGCCGGGGAAGCTCCTGGGCCACCTTTACATGGGGGCGCGGGAGGTGTCTCAGACCGCCCGGGAGCTGGGCATCCCGGAGGAGAAATCCCTGCTCCTGGAGCACCTGATCCTATCCCACCACGGGGAGCCGGAGTTCGGCGCCGCCGTAGTCCCCCAGTGCGCGGAGAGCGAGCTTCTGTCCATCATCGACCTGATGGACAGCCGCATGGAGATCTACGCCGAGGCCCTGGCGGAGACCGGGGAGGGGAACTTTTCCGAGAAGATCTACGCCCTGGGGAAGTCCGTATTCCGCCATGATTGATTCTTCCTCTCTGCCGATGATTCGCAGTCTGCCCGGCGCTGCCGGGGATCGGAGGAAACAGCATGAAAAAGAAGCTGAAGATCCAGCGCACCTTTTTATATACCATCGGCCGTCCCCTGGCCTGGCTTTTCTTCCACACCATCTTCCCCTTCCGGGTGGTGAACAGCCGGGCGCTTCAGGGGCGGGAGGCCCCCTATCTCCTCATCGCCAACCACAACCACGCCCTGGACCCGGCCCTGGTGGGGCTGCTCTGCCCCTATGAGATCCGCATCCTGGGCAAGGAGGAGCTGATGAGCTCCCGCTTTGCCCGCTGGTTCCTCTCCAAGCTCCACATGATCCCCATCGCCCGGGGCGCCTCCGACATGCAGGCCATCCGCAGCTGCATGGAGACCCTGGAGGAGGGCCATGTTCTCCACGTCTACCCGGAGGGGACCAGGCATTACGAAAAGCTCATGGAGCACGTGGAAAAGGGGATCGCCCTCCTGGCCCTGCGGGAGAAGGTGGACATGATCCCGGTGTACATCGACGGCATCATGCGGCCCTTCCGGCTGAACCGGGCCATCATCGGGGAGCCCATCCGGGCGGCGGACTACCCGCCGGGGGGCTACAACCGCCGGAACGCCGAGATCCTCTGCCAGCGGGTGAAGGACACCTTCTACGCTCTGCGGGACCGGCTGAACAGCAGCGATTAGTGCAGGCTCACGCTCCCGCTCCAAGCCCGGATCCCGGCGGCAGAGGGCTCGCGGAGCACCGGAGAGAGCGCAAGGTCAATTTGGGAGGAATGGAACCGTGAAAAACAAGAAGGGAAAGAAGAAGCGCGGCTTTAAGATCGGCATTTACCTGGCGGGAAGCATCGCCGTGGTCACCGGGCTGGCGATCGTCATGCCCAGGCTGCTGGACTATATCGCCGTGCAGATGGACAAGCCAGCAAAGGAGAAGAACGAACATGAGTAAAAAGACCGGGATCCTTCTGGCCCTCGTTGCGGTGATCGCCGCGGCCGCCCTGTGTCTCTCCGCCGTGAGCCTGTCCCTTGCGCGCCGACCGACGGAGCCGGAAACGCGGGACATCCAATACGTCCTCTATCTCGGCACCAACGACAAGGATACGAATTCCCCTGTGTTCACCCCGGAGGAGGCCAGGCTCAGGGCCCAGGAGATCCTGATCGACCACTTCGGCGGCTATACGATCCAGGAGGCCAGCGGCGGCTGGATCGACGGGGATACGACCTATCAGGAATACACCCTGGTGATCTATCTCAGCGACACCACTCTGCCGGAGGTCCACGCCGCGGCGGACGACATGATCCGGGTCTTTCATCAGAGCTCCGTGCTGATCCAGGCCAACGAGACCACCACGGAATTCTACGGCGGGGTCCAGTGAGACAAAACAGCAGATGAATCGAATCGGACCGGGACGACGAGGCTTCGCCGTCCCGGTCCGATGTTTCTATTTCTTCTCAGACGCTCACCGTTCCCGCGGGATCGCGGGAGAAGTCCGGCTCTGCCGCACGGTCAGGATCAGGTAGACCGCGAAGAGGACCACGGCAAACAGGACGCCTACGGGATAGGCGACCTGCCCGGAGAGGCGGAAGCCCTCCTTGGCCATCAGGATGTAGGTCATGCTCACGGCGGACATGAAGGTCGCGGGCAGCGCGGTCAGCAAGGAGTAAAGCTTCTTTCTTCCGGACCTGACCAGATAGGCCGTGGCCACCCAAAGGGAGATCATGGCCAGGGTCTGGTTCGACCAGGAGAAGTAGCGCCAGAGCACGTTGAAGTCCAGCTGCGTCAATACCGCGCCGACGCCCAGCAGAGGGATCGTGATGATCAGGCGGCTGCCGATCTTCTTCTGGTCCAGCTTCGTGATCTCCGCCAGGATCAGCCGGGCGGAGCGGAAGGCCGTGTCCCCGGAGGTGATGGGGCAGGCCACGACCCCCACGATGGCCAGGATGCCCCCCACCCTGCCCAGCATGCCGGTGGAGATGTCGTAGACCACGCCGGACTGCCCCAGCTCGCTCAGGGCGTTCTGCAGGCCGCCGGTGGCGCCGTAGAAGGCCACGCCTCCGGCCGCCCAGACCAGGGCGATCACGCTCTCGGAGAGCATGGCCCCGTAAAAGATCTTCCGGCCCTGCTTCTCCGAGGTGATGCACTTGGCGATCATGGGCGACTGGGTGGCGTGGAAGCCGGAGATGGCGCCGCAGGCCACTGTCACGAACATGAAGGGCCAGACTGCCAGTCCCTCCGGGTGCAGGTTCTCCAACGTCAGCTCCGGGACGGTATAGCCTCCCCGGAGGATGCCGAAGAGGATGCCCGCCGCCATCACGATCAGCACCACGCCGAAGACCGGATAGAGCCTGCCGATGACCTTGTCGATGGGCAGCAGGGTCGCCAGGACGTAGTAGATGAGGATCACAACGATCCAGAAGGTCAGATTCAGCGCCCCGGGGGTCAGCCGGGAGAGCAGGGCCGCCGGGCTGGTCACGAAGACCGTGCCCGTCAGCAGAAGCAGCAGCACGGAGAAGATGCGCATCACCCATTTGGCTCCGGCGCCCAGGTAGATGCCGCTGAGCTCCGCAATGGAGGCTCCGTCGTGCCGCTCGGAGATCATCCCGCTCATATAATCGTGGACGCCGCCGCCCAGGATGGCGCCCAGGACGATCCAGAGAAAGACCACCGGGCCGAAGCAGGCCCCCATCAGGGCCCCGAAGATCGGGCCGGTCCCCGCGATGTTGAGCAGCTGGACGAGAAAAGCCTTCCAGGTCTTCATGGGGACGTAGTCCACGCCGTCCTCTTTGGCATAGGCCGGGGTCTGACGGTCGTCCGGGCCGAAAACGCGGGCCGTCAGGCGGCCGTAGAACACATAGCCCAGGACCAGGACCGCCAGGGCGCACAGGATCGAGATCATCGCTTCTTTCCTCCTTAACACCAGGCAGCGGCCGGACACCGTGCCGGACGCATCTCAAGTATAGCGCCTGATGGCATTAATTGTCAATGCGTACCTCCGCCGCCGCTTCAACGCAACGGATACTCTCTCTTGAATACTGCCGTCCTGAAAGGGGGCCGCAGCGTGCAAAGAGGCCCGCCCTCAAAAGGGCAGGCCTCGGTCAAGTCTGGTTCCGTTACCGGTTTTTCTTCGTGAAGCGGAAGACGAATTTGGTGTCCACTGGGTAGTCTGCTTTGGCGGCTTCGATGACACTGTTGTACTGCTCCTCCGCCATGCGGTTCTTGGCGATGAAGAGGTTGTACTGCTCGCCAGACTCCAGGGGATAGGTCACGTAATAGCGCCCGTCCTCATAGAAGGTCTCCACGGTCCCCGGCACGGTGTCCTCGCCGAAGACGTAGGCTTCCACCGCTTCGGAGGCCATCTGTCCCATGACCACATTCTGGTAAAGGCCGCCGGCGCCGGCTTCCCCGGAGGTATCGTAGAGATCCGCCAGAGAGGCAAAATTCTCCTCCGTGGGGTCGGCGTTGAAGGCCGCCAGGATCTCGTCCACCGTGGCCTGAGCTGCCTGGCGGGTCTCGTCGGTGATCTCCCCGGTCTCCTCGTCCGTGGCCACGTTGATGGTGATGCCCCGGAAATTGGCCAGCTTGTATTCGTTGCCGTTCCGCTCCAGGAACAGAAGGACCTGGTAGCCGGTGCTGCTGGGGACCACCGTGGTATCGCCGGCGGCGCGAGCCGCGTCGGTCAGCCAGCTGCTCCACTCGCTGTTCGTGATGGAAGCGGGAGAAACCAGGCGGCGGAGGCAGGCATCCTCATCCGCGTAGGTCTCCCTGCTCTCCTCCGGCGCGAAGTTGTAGACCGCGGCGGCAAAGGCGGCCTGGTCCCGGGCGGAGGCGATCTCATTTGCGGTGTCGCTGGCCTGGGCCATGGCGGCGTCCGCATCCAGCTCGCTGCCCTCCGGAACGCTCCCGTCCACAAAGTAGGTCATATAGCTGAGGAGGTCATACTCCGAGCGGACCGAGTCGTAATACTCGCTGAGCTGCTCCTCCGAGTAGGAATCCATCCACTTCTCCGACAGGTACTGGCTGTAATAGGTGGCCCGATAGGATTTTTCCAGGAGGGTGCGGAGCCTCTTCTCCGTGATGCCCTTGCCGTAGAGCGCCCGGATATAGGCCCGGTAATCCGGATAGTTGTTGCCGGCGGCGGCAGTCTTCAGGCCCTCGATGTTGGCGTCGATCTCCCGCAGCTGCTCGGAGGAGAGGGTCCAGCCCTCCTTGTCGGCCATATCGTTCAGGATCGTCATCTGCTGCAGCTGGGTGAAGGCCTGGTCCTCAAAATAATCGGCCCAGGTCATGGTATCGCTGTAATTCTGCTCGTCCAGCGGCGTGGAGGGATCCAGGAACATGGACGCATAACTGCCGTACATATCGGCCATGCTGGAGTAGGTATTGTAGTAGGTGTTGTAATACTCATAGTTGAAATCAGCGGCGGTATAGCCGGTATTCCCCACCTTCAGCGCCGGGACCCCGGTGTAGAACAGGTTGGAGTTGAAGATAACGCCCACCAGGACCAGCGCAACTACGACCACCACCGCGGCCGTGGTGATGATCTTCTTTCTCTTCTTGGCGCCGGCGTCTGCCTTGGCCCGGACCTGGCGTTTTTCCGTTCCGTCGCTCCGCTCTTCAAACCGCTTTTTCTTTTCTCTGGAAGCACTCATTCGTTCATCCATCCCTTTAACTGTGTTTCGCTGTAACTAAAGCTTATCTATTATATGCGCTGACGGTCTCGATTGCAAGCATTATTCGTTGATTTCGCCCCGGAATTCGCTTTCTTTTGACTGGGTCCGGACTCCTCTCGCGCTCTTGTAATTTTTCTGGGAGCGTGATATAGTAATTCAGCATAACGCAATTCAATTCGGAGAAAGGATCGGGTCATGGCAAGGCGGATGCTGGTGATCCGCAACCCCAAGGCAGGCAGCTTTTACAGCCAGAACCTGTTTTTGGAGGCGGCGGGCGTGATCTTCAAAAACGTGGAGTTCAACGTATACGTGTATACCACCGAATGCCGGGGCGACGCGGCCCGCATCGCCGCTGAGGAGGGGAGCGGGTACGACCGGATCGTGGCCTTCGGCGGCGACGGGACCCTCAGCGAGGTCATTAACGGCGTCATGCGCCTGGACCGGCGGCCGGAGCTGGGGTACATCCCCGCCGGGACCACCAACGACTTCGCCGCCGGGCTGGGCCTGAGCCGCAACGTGATCCGGGCGGCGGAGACGGTGCTGCACGGCGTCCCCGTGCCTCTGGACATCGGCCAGTTCGGCGAGGACCGGTTTTTCTCCTACGTGGCCTCCTTCGGGAGCTTCACCAAGGCCAGCTACTCCGCGCCCCAGGACATGAAAAACGTGCTGGGCTACGCAGCCTATCTGCTGGAGGGACTCAAAAGCCTTACCGACATCCACAGCATCCCGCTGACGATGACGGCGGACGGCCGCATCTATGAGGATGAATTCATTTTCGGCGCCGTGACCAATGCCATGAGCGTGGGCGGCGTGATGAAATACAATTATGAACAGGTCAACCTGAGCGACGGGCTCTTCGAGGTCCTGATGATCCGCACCCCGAAGAGCCTGGGGGAGATACAGACCCTGCTGGCGGATGTGACCAACCGGAATTATACGGAATCCCCCCAGATCATCTATCAGAAGGCAAGAAAGGTCACCGTTCAGAGCGCCGGCCCTCTGGCCTGGACGATGGACGGGGAGGTGGGCGGCGAGACCACGGAGGTCACGATCCGCAACTGCCCCAGGGCAGTCAGCATTCTGACACCGAAGGAGAGAGAATATGCTTGAGATCCGAGGACTGAGCTACCACGTCAACGACGACGCGGGGGAAAAGGACATTCTGAACGGCGTGGACCTGGAGGTGGAGGACGGGACCTTCCTGGTCATCACCGGTCCCAACGGCGGCGGCAAGACCACCCTGGCCAAGGCCATCATGGGGCTGGTGCAGCCCACGGCGGGGAGCATCCTCTATCAGGGGACCGAGCTCATGGGCCTGGGCGTCACGGAGCGGGCCAGGCTGGGGATCTGCTACGGCTTCCAGCAGCCGCCCCGCTTCAAGGGCCTGCAGGTGACAGAGCTCCTCAGCATCGCCGCCGGGCGGAAGCTCAGCGCCAACGAGTGCTGCTCCTATCTCACCAAGGTGGGCCTCTGCACCGAGGATTACGTGGACCGGGAGATCGACGCCTCCCTCTCCGGGGGCGAGGTGAAGCGCATCGAGATCGCCTCCCTCCTGGCCAGGAACGCCTCTCTCATGATCTTCGACGAGCCGGAGGCGGGCATCGACCTGTGGAGCTTCACCCGGCTGACCCAGACCTTTGAAAGCCTCCACAAGCGGCTGGACAGCACCATGATCGTCATCTCCCACCAGGAGCGGATCATCCGGCTGGCGGACGAGGTGGTCCTGGTCTCGGAGGGCAGGATCGCCGCCCGGGGCTGCTTCGACGAGGTGATGCCCCTCCTGGATATGGAGGACGCGGCCTGCAGCCTGAAGGAGGCGGAATGATGGCAAAGCTGAGCACCATTGAGCTGAATATGCTGAAGCAGATCGCGGATCTGCACAAGATCCCCGAGGGGGCCTACAACATCCGGGCAGACGGAAAGAGCGCCGGGCGCAACTCCACCGAGCACATCGAGATCGTCTCCAAGCAGGACAAGGAGGGCATCGACATCATCGTAAAGCCCGGAACGAAGAACGAGAGCGTCCACATCCCGGTCATCATCTCCAAAACCGGCTACTCTGAGCTGGTCTACAACGATTTCTATATCGGGGAAGACTGCGACGTGGTCATCATCGCCGGCTGCGGCATCCACAACTCCGGCTGCGACACCTCCAAGCACGACGGGGTCCACACCTTCCACGTGGGCAGGGGCAGCCGGGTAAAATACGTGGAGAAGCACTACGGCGGCGGCGAGGGCACCGGTGAGCGGGTCATGAACCCCCAGACGATCATCTATCTGGACGAGGGTGCCTACATGGAGATGGACACCACCCAGATCCGGGGCATCGACAGTGCAAAGCGGGAGACCACCGTGGAGGCCGGCGCCGGGTCGGAGATCGTGGTCCTGGAAAAGCTCATGACCCACGGGCATCAGTCCGCCGTTTCGGACATGACCATCCGCCTCAACGGCGACGACGCCAGGGGCCGGGTCATCTCCCGCAGCGTGGCCCAGGAGGAGAGTCGGCAGGTCTTCCACCCCAACATGGAGGGAAACGCTCGCTGCTTCGGCCACGTCCAGTGCGACACCATCATCATGGGCAATGCCAAGGTCAGCTCCATCCCCGCCATCACCGCCAACCATGTGGACGCCCAGCTGGTGCACGAGGCTGCCATCGGTCGCATCGCCGGGGACCAGCTGCTGAAGCTCATGACCCTGGGCCTCAGCGAGCAGGAGGCGGAGGAGCGCATCCTGGCGGGATTTTTGAAGTAAATACAAGCCCTTTGGCAGGATCGGGTAGGAGGTCACCCATTAGTTGAGTGACCGACCTCCCACACCACCGTGCGTACCGTTCGGTACACGGCGGTTCAACCGCATAAGTGCAGATGCTCGTACAGGTCGAGAAGGC
>JAFXTU010000018.1 GCA_017535635.1 Oscillospiraceae bacterium | reverse complement strand
GGCCATCGACCTGGTGGACGAGGCCTGCGCCAAGCTGCGGACAGAGATCGACTCCATGCCCTCCGAGCTGGACGACGTGCGCCGGAAGGTGATGCAGCTGGAAATTGAGGAGATGGCCCTGAAGAAGGAGACGGACCAGCTCTCCCGGGACCGGCTGGAGAAGCTGCGCGCCGAGCTTGCCGAGCAGCGGGACCGCTTCAACGAGATGAAATCCCGCTGGGAGCGGGAGAAGGACAGCGTCTCCAACGTGAAGACCATCAAGAGCGAGATCGAACGGGTGAAGAGCGAGATCGAGAACGCCCAGCTCCGCTACGAGTACGAGACCGCCGCCAAGCTGAAGTACTCCGACCTGCCCGCCCTGGAAAAGCAGCTGGCGGAGGCGGAGGCCGCCGGGGACGCGAAGAAGGGCAGCCTTGTCCACGACACGGTCACCGAGGAGGAGATCGCGGACATCGTGGCCAAGTGGACCGGCATCCCCGTCAGTAAGCTCATGGAGAGCGAGCGGCAGAAGCTCCTGCAGCTGGACCGGGTGATCCACAAGCGGGTGGTGGGCCAGGACGAAGCGGTGCAGAAGGTGACGGAGGCCATCCTCCGCTCCCGCGCCGGCATCGCGGACCCCAACCGGCCCATCGGCAGCTTCCTCTTCCTGGGCCCCACCGGCGTGGGCAAGACGGAGCTGGCCAAGGCCCTGGCGGAGTGCCTTTTCGACGACGAGCACAGCATGGTGCGCATCGACATGACAGAGTATATGGAAAAGTTCTCCGTCAGCCGCCTCATCGGTGCCCCTCCGGGATACGTGGGCTACGACGAGGGGGGCCAGCTCACCGAGGCGGTGCGGCGCAAGCCCTACAGCGTCGTCCTCTTCGACGAGGTGGAGACGGCGCATCCGGACGTGTTCAACATCTTGCTGCAAATTCTGGACGACGGGCGCATCACCGACTCCCAGGGCCGGACCGTGGACTTCAAGAACACCATCATCATCCTCACCAGCAACCTGGGAAGCCAGTACCTGCTGGACGGCGTCACGGAATCCGGGGAGATCCGGGAGGAGGCTCTGGCCGCCGTCATGGGGGAGCTGCGGCGCAGCTTCCGCCCCGAGTTCCTGAACCGGCTGGACGAGACCATCTGCTTCCGCCCGCTCACCAAGGAGAATCTGCGGGGCATTATCGACATCCTCACCCAGTCCCTGCGCGGCCGCCTGCAGGAGAAGACCCTGGACCTCAGCATCACTGACGCGGCCAAGGATTTTGTCATCGACGCGGCCTTCGATCCCGCCTACGGCGCCCGGCCCCTGAAGCGATTCCTGCAGAGCCGGGTGGAGACCCTGGTGGCGAGAAAGCTCCTGGCGGACGAGCTGGCTCCCGGCTCTACAGTTACCATTGATTTGGAGAACGGTGAACTGGTCTGCAAGTAAGTATGAAATAAACAACGCTGCCCCGGCGCGGAGAAAAACCGCGCCGGGGCATTTCCGCCCTTGCAATGAAAAGGGAAAAAAGGTAGAATAACGATATCATTCAGACAGAACTACGCAGGAGGGATCGGAATGTATCAGGACGGCAAGCTCTGGATCGCGAATTCCGTAAAAGGGGAGAAGGTGGCCATCGAGCCGGGCAAGGCCAACCGTCACGGCCTCATCGCCGGCGCCACCGGCACCGGCAAGACGATCACATTGAAGGTCCTGGCGGAGAGCTTCTCCGATATGGGTGTACCCGTGTTCCTGGCGGACGTGAAGGGGGACCTGGGAGGCATGATCGCCCCCGGCCGGGACAGCGCGGACATGCAAAGCCGCATCCAGCGCTTCGGCATCCGGGACTGGCGGTACCAGTCCTACCCCACCCGTTTCTGGGACGTTTACGGGGAGGGCGGACACCCGATCCGTACCACCGTTTCCGAGATGGGGCCCCTGCTCATGGCTCGGGTCCTGGGCCTGAACGAGACCCAGACCGGCGTGCTGAACATTGCTTTCCGGGTGGCGGATGAAAACGGGCTGCTTCTGCTGGACCTGAAGGACCTGAAAGCCATGCTCCGCTTCGTCTCCGAGAACGCCAGGGCCCTGTGCCTGGAATACGGCAACATTGCGCCCCAATCCGTCAGCGCCATCATCCGGGGCCTTATTTCCCTGGAGGATCAGGGGGGCGAGCTGTTCTTCGGGGAGCCCGCCTTTGAGGTGACGGACTGGATGCAGAAGAGCTTCGACGGCAGGGGCTGGATCAACATCCTCCACTGTGTAAAGCTCTTCCAGAATCCCAGCCTGTATTCCACCTTCCTCCTCTGGATGCTCTCGGAGCTGTACGAGAACCTGCCGGAGGCGGGGGACCTGGAGAAGCCCAAGATCGTCTTCTTCTTCGACGAGGCCCATCTGCTCTTCACGGACGCGCCCAAGGTGCTGCTCCAGAAGATCGAGCTCATTGTCCGCCTGGTGCGCAGCAAGGGCGTGGGCGTCTACTTCATCAGCCAGAGCCCCACGGACCTGCCCGGGGACATCCTGGCCCAGCTGGGAAACCGGGTGCAGCATGCCCTCCGGGCCTATACCCCGGCGGAGCAGAAGAAGGTAAAGGCGGCGGCGGAGACCTTCCGGCCCAACCCGGAATTCAAGACCCTGGACGCCATCACCGAGCTGGGCACCGGGGAAGCCCTGGTCTCTTTCCTGGATACGGACGGCAGTCCCCGGCCCGTGGAGCGCTGCTTCATCCTGCCGCCCCAGAGCCGCATGGGCAGCATCGACGATGGCGAGCGGCGGGACGCCATGCGGGAGGACGGGATCGGCAGCCGCTATGATATGCCGGTAGACCGGGAGTCCGCCTATGAGATTTTGGCTGCACGTGCGGAGGAAATGCAGGAGGAGCAGGAGCGCCAGGAGGCGGAAAAGGCGGCGGAGAAAGAGGCCGCCGCGGCGCAGAAGGCCGCCGAGAAGGAGGCTGCCGCCGCGCAGAAGGCCGCGGAAAAGGAAGCAGCCGCGGCGCAGAAGGCGGCGGACGCGAAGAAGCAGAAGGCAATGAAAAAAGCCGAGACCATCACTCGCCGGGCGGCCAACAGCGCCACCACCTCCGTCATCAGCAGCACCATCCGCAGGCCCACCGGCAGCAACCTGAGCATCGGGAAGCGGGCGGCCAACAGCGCCTTCAACAGCGTGGTGGGCAGCGTGGGCCGGGAGATCAGCAGCAGCCTGGTGCGGGGCATCTTCGGTACGCTTTCCAGGAAAAAGTAAGAACCTGTCATAAAGTTCGGGCAGCCGGTGATCCGGCTGCCCGAATGGTTCGTTATAGGATCCGGTTTACTCCTTGCTCCGGTCCCAGTCCTCCTTGAGGCCCGGCGGGGTGGTCTGCTTCTCATACAGGGGATTGTAGGTAAGGGTCCCGAAGAACTTCAGCGCCTCGGCCCGCTCCTTCCGCTTCTCGGTGATGGGCTCGTCGGGAATGGCCCGGACCTGGGCGTCGTTGCGCAGCTTCGCCCCGGCCTTGAATTCGGGATGGGTCCAGATGAAAATGTCACCCCGCTCCACGCCCATGAGGACCCGCTCGCCCAGCTCGTCGGGCGTCATGAAGATCTGGCTGAAATCGGGGAAGGCGGGCATGGCCGGCGCTTCCTCGCCCTCCTTGGGGGGAGGGGGCATGAAGGGCTTCTCTCCCACGT
Organism: Oscillospiraceae bacterium; assembly: GCA_017535635.1. GTDB lineage: Bacteria > Bacillota > Clostridia > Oscillospirales > Oscillospiraceae > UBA1774. The sequence continues at coordinate 35,984 of JAFXTU010000018.1, read as the reverse complement.
TTTTCAGGGCCTCGGGCCGCACGGCGGCGGAGCTGATGCCCAGCTGGCTGTTGGTGGGGCCCGGATAGAGGACGGAGGCCCCCACGTTGGTGCCCTGCAGGTCGGCGGCGCAGCATTCCATAAGGCCGCTGACGAAGAACTTCGTGGTGTTGTACAGGGCGCAGCCGTCCACGGCGAAGACGCCGCCGGTGGAGGAGGTGGAGACCACGTGGGCTTCCTCCCCGTGCTTCAGCATCCGGGGGACGATGGTCTTGATGCCGTTGACCACGCCCATGCAGTTGATGCTCATGATGAAGTCCCAGTCGTTCCAGGTGGAGTCCCAGGCGTTGCGCCCGGCGGAGACGCCGGCGTTGTTCACCAGCAGGTGGATCTTCCCGTAGAGCTCCTCTGCCTTGTCGGCGGCCCTGGCGTAGGCCTCCCGGTCCGTCACGTCCAGGGGAATGGCGGCTGCCTCATAGCCCCGCTCCTGATACCATTTCAGGGCCTCGGCCAGGGCGTCCTCCCGCTTGTCGACGATGCAGACCTTCATCCCCCGTTTGGCGCAGGCGTGGGCGATGCCGCTGCCGATGCCGCTGGCGCTGCCGGTGATGAAGGCCACCTTTCCCTTAAAGTCTTTGATCATGTTTACCCTCCTATTCCTCTGTTCGTTTTGTGAGAATTGTATAAAAACAGGATAGCAGATTTCAGGCTGGATTGCAACAGTTCCACAAAACAAAACGCCGGGAGGGGAAATGTAAAAAAGACCTTGACAAAAACGGAAAATCGGTTATAATAACCAATGCTCGCCCAAAGAGCGAGATAGCGGGATTGTGTAAGGGTAGCACAGCGGACTCTGACTCCGTATGTGAGGGTTCAAATCCTTCTCCCGCTGCCATCGTCGTCGCGGACTGCGTATCGTTCGCGACGACGTTTTTTTGTCGCCGTCTCTCACTCACTCCGTCGCTCCTCCTCCCAAAACCGGCGCGCCCGCTTCGCTCCATAAGTTCGCGTTTCCAAATCAATGATTTGGACGCTCTCTTAACCCGCTGCGCTGGGCGCCGGTTTTGATCTCTCTCGGTCGGGAGCAGGAGCTTTGACCGATTGCTCCAAAGCAAAGATCCCGCCGACGATCGTCGGCGGGATTTTTGCTTTTCCGGGTTCCGGTCCGCATGGGTAAAAGGGACAGATCAGGACTCCCATGGTCCACCGTGAAAAGGACGTCTGCGTTGGCAGGCGTCCTTTTATGCACTTCAGACTCAAGCTAATGGGCTTTCCGCGATCCTTCCGCCCAGGGCCAGGAGCTCCCGCTGCCAGTGGTCGAAGCCGTAACAGAGGGTCTCCGGCCGGTGGCTGTCGCTGGACAGGAGGAACCGCGCCCCCCGTTCCGCCAGATATTTGAGGATGGGCGGGGCAGGGTAGGGGACGCTGCGGTATCCCCGGGAGATCGCCCCGGTGTTCACCTCAAAAGGGAGACCGGAGGGAAGGAGTCGGTCCGCCGCCATTTTCCAGGCGGCAGTGTAGCGGGGGTTGCTCTCATCAAAAAGAATCCCGCCCTCATTGAACTTGGCAATCAGGTCGAAGTGGCCGATGACCCGGCAGCAGGAAATCTCCGGCACCCGGCACACCGTCTCAAAATACGCCTCCGCGAAAGAGAGCAGATCGCCGCTGAAGTGCTTTTCCGCCGCCACGAGCTGGTCCCCGGCGGACTCGTCCACCGGAAGGTACTCTCCGTCCGCCTTCAGATAATGAACGGAACCGATGACATAGTCATACCCGCCCGTGGGAGCCTCGCTGTAGTAGTCCTGCTCCACGCCGCAGAGGATCTCCATCCTTCCGGCGTACTCTTCCCGCAGCCGGGAGACCTCCGCCCGGTAGGCTTCCGTCCCGGCGCGGGACATGCACCAGCTCTCGTCAAAGGCAGTATGGGAGTGGCCGCTGAAGCCCAGGATCTCCAGCCCCTGCCGGAAGGCCGCCGCCGCCATCTCGGCGGGGGAAGCCGACCCGTCGCAGAAGGATGTGTGGACGTGGAAATCGGCCTTCATCAGGTCATTTTCTCCTGCTTCACCTTGTGGTCGATGACGTGGCGGGAAGCCAGCTCCTGCCGTACCTCCTCCAGGGAGATGCCCGCCTCCGTCATGAGCACCATCACGTGATAAGCCAGGTCCGCGATCTCGTAGATCGTCTCCTTTTTGTCCTGGGCTTTGGCGGCGATGATGACCTCGGTGCTCTCCTCGCCCACCTTTTTCAGGATCTTGTCCAGCCCCTTGTCAAAGAGATAGGTGGTGTAGGAGCCCTCGGGCCGCTCCGCCCTTCGCCCGGCCAGTAGGTCCATGAGCCCCTGGAGGGTGAAGTCCCCCCGGCTCTCGCTTTCCCAGAGGGGGTATTCAAAGCAGCTCTCCGTCCCCAGGTGGCAGGCGGGGCCGTCTGGCTCCGCCAGGATCAGCAGGGTGTCCCGGTCGCAGTCCGTGGCGATGGAGACGATATGCTGGTAATTCCCGCTGGTCTCACCCTTGAGCCAAAGCTCCTGCCGGCTGCGGCTCCAGAAGCAGGTGAGCTCCTTTTCCATGGAGACGCGCAGGCTTTCCTCGTTCATCCAGGCCAGCATCAGCACCCGCCGGGTCCGTACATCCTGCACGATGGCGGGGATGAGGCCTCTTTCGTCGTATTTCAGTTCCTTGATATCCAGCATATCCTATACCTCCCGGACGGGAATTCCCTCTTTTTTCAGTGCCGCTTTCAGATCGGAGATGCGCACCTCTCCGAAGTGGAAGATGGAGGCGGCGAGGCCCGCGTCCACCCTTGGCAGGGTCTGGAAGAGGGTGATGAAATCTTCGATGTTTCCGGCGCCGCCGGAGGCGATCACCGGCACGGATACGGCGTTGGAGACCGCCTCCAGCATTTCCAGGTCAAAGCCGCCCTTCACCCCGTCGGTGTCGATGGAGTTGAGGACGATCTCCCCGGCGCCCAGGCAGACGCCGCGCTTGATCCAGGTGATGGCCTCCAAGCCGGTGTCCTCCCGGCCGCCCTTGGCGAAGACCCGGAACTCGCCCTCCTTCCGCTTTACGTCGGCGGAGAGGACCACGCACTGGTCCCCGTATTTCCGGGAGGCCTCCCGGATCAGCTCCGGGTTTTTCAGGGCCCCGGAATTCACGCTGACCTTGTCGGCCCCGCATTTCAGCACCCGATCGAAGTCCTCCACGGTGTTGATGCCGCCTCCCACGGTAAGGGGGATGAAAACGGTCCGCGCCGTCTCACAGAGGATGTCCGTAAAGAGCCGCCGTCCCTCGGCGGAGGCGGTGATGTCGTAGAAGACCAGCTCGTCCGCCCCGTTCTCCGTATAGTATTTCGCCAGTTCCACCGGGCTGGACACGTCGTTCAGGCCGGTGAAGTTCACGCCCTTGACCACCCGGCCGTCCCGCACGTCCAGGCAGGGGATGATTCGTTTTGTGATCATGATGCCGCCTCGATCGCTTTCCTCAGGTCAATGGCGCCGGTGTAGTACGCCTTCCCGATGATGGCGCCGGAGACTCCCAGAGCCTTCAGCGCGCTGATGTCCTCCAGGCTGGATACGCCGCCGGAGGCGATGATCTCCAGCCCCAGGGTCTTCGTGAGCTCCCCGTACAGGGCCCGGTTCGTCCCCCGCATAGCCCCGTCCCGGGAGATGTCGGTGCAGATGATGGTCTGTACCCCCAGGTCCTCCATACGCCTGCAGAATTCCAGGGCAGGGAGGCTCGTTTTCTCCGTCCAGCCCTTGATGGCCACGCAGCCCTCCCGGAGGTCCGCCCCCACGGCGACCTTGGGTCCGAAGGCGGCCACGGCTTCCCGGAGAAAGGCCTCGTCCGTCACGGCGGCGGTGCCCAGGATCACCCGGTCCACCCCGGCGGAGAGGTAGTCCTCCACCACACCCATGCTGCGGATGCCGCCGCCCAGCTCCGTAAAGAGTCCGGCCCGGGCAAGGCGCTTCACCGTTTCCAGGTTCGGGGTCGTCCCGTCCTTGGCCCCTTCCAGGTCCACCACATGGAGGCAGGAGGCACCGGCGGCTTTGAAATCGGCGGCCAGAGCGGGCGGGTCCTCCGAATAGACCGTCATTTGAGCGTAGTCCCCCTGATAGAGGCGGACCGCCTTACCTTCAAACAGATCAATGGCGGGGAAAATCAGCATCCCTCCACCTCCTTGGCGCAGAAGGCCCGGAGGATCCGCAGCCCCACGGGGCCGCTCTTTTCCGGGTGGAACTGGCAGCCGTAGACATTGTCCTTCCACACGGCGGCGGTGAGGGGAGCAGAGTACTCCGTCACGGCGGCCGTGGTCTCTCCGCAGCCGGTCCCGGCGTAGGAGTGGACGAAGTACACGTATTCGCCCTCCCGCAGGTCCCGGAAAAGGGGACAGGGCTTGTTTACAAAATGCAGGGCGTTCCAGCCGATGTGGGGGATCTTCAGCTCCGGCAGGATCGTCTCCGAGATGGGGCGCACCTCGCCGGGGATGAGGCCCAGGCCCGGATGCTCCCCGTATTCATAGCTTTTTTCCAGCAGAAGCTGCATCCCCAGGCAGACCCCCAGGAGGGGCGTGCCCTTCTTCGCGGCCTCCAGGACCACTTCCTGCAGCCCGCTGCGGCGCAGGGCCCTGGCCGCGTCCCCGAAGGCTCCCACCCCGGGGAGCACCAGCCGGTCGGCCCCCAGGAGAAACGACGGGTCCCCGCTGGCCTTCGCTTCCACGCCGATGGCGGCGAAGGAGCTCACGAGAGAAAAGAGGTTTCCCACCCCGTAATCCACGATGCCGACCATCACAGCACCCCTTTGGTGGAGGGGACTTCCCCCTCCAGATCGGGATCCAGCGCCACGGCCTTCCGCAGGGTCCGGGCGGCGGACTTGAAGACCCCCTCGATGATGTGGTGGGAGTTCCGGCCCGCCAGCTGCCGGATGTGGAGGGTCAGCTCCCCGGAACGGACAAAGGCGGTCCAGAATTCCTCCACCAGCTCCGTGTCGAAATCTCCCACCTTCTGAGAGGGGATGCTGAGCTCGCAGAAAAAGCCGCTCCTGCCGGAGAGGTCCGCGGCGGTGAGGATCAGGGCCTCGTCCATGGGGAGGGCGGTGTCCCCGTAGCGGGTGATGCCCCGCTTGTCCCCCAGGGCCTCCTTGAAGGCCTGACCCAGGCAGATGCCGATGTCCTCGGCGCTGTGGTGGCCGTCCACCTCCGTGTCCCCGGCGCAGCGCAGCGTCAGGTCAAAGCGGCCGTGCCTGGCGAAGAGGGTGAGCATGTGGTCCAGAAAGCCGATGCCGCTCTGAACGTCGCTCTGCCCGCTGCCGTCCAGGTTCAGAGTCAGGCGGATGTCGGTCTCAGCGGTGGTGCGGCGGATGGTAGAGTCTCTCATGTGGGTTCCTCCAGTATCTCTCGGATGGCGTTCAGCAGCGCCTCCATCTGGGCTAGGGTGCCTACGGTGATGCGGTTGTAGTCGGCGATGCGGGGAAGGGTGAAATGCCGGATCAGGATTCCCTTTTCTTTCAGCCTCCGGTAGAGGGCCTCTCCGCCGATCCGGTCCGAGCGGGCGAAGAGAAAGTTCGCCTTGGAATCCGTCAGGGTGAAGCCCAGGGCTTTCAGCTCCCCGGCGGTCTGCTCCCGGACCCGGACGATCTCGGCGCAGTTTTTCTTCATGTACTCCGGGTCCAGCAGGGTCCCCAGCCCCAGGGCCAGGGTCATGGAATTCACGTTGTAGGGGTTCGTGGAGTAGCGGATGGTGTTCAGATCCCGGATCAGGGCTTCGCAGCCGATGGCGAAGCCCAGCCGCGCCCCCGCCAAGGAACGGGACTTGGAAAAGGTCTGGACCACCAGGAGGTTGTCGTATTGATGGACGAGGGGAACGCAGCTGAGGCCGCCGAAATCTACGTAAGCTTCATCCACCACCACCAGCCGCTCCGGGTCCGCCCGGAGCAGGGCTTCGATCTTCGAAGGAGGCAGGAGGATGCCTGTGGGGGCATTGGGGTTGGCGATGAAGAGGACTCCCTTTTTATCCCGGTAATCCGCCGGGTCCAGGGTGAAGTCCTCCCGCAGGGGGATTTCCGTATAGGGGACCCGGTTCAGCCCGGCGAAGACCGGGTAGAAGCCGTAGGTGATGTCCGGGAACCAGGCGGAGTGCGCATCGTCGCAGAAGGCCATAAAGGCGAAGTTCAGCACCTCGTCGGAGCCGTTCACCAGGATCGTCTCCTCCGGCTTTACCCCGTAGGTTTTTGCCAGCTCAGCACGAAGCTCCACCCCCTCCGGGTCGGAGTACAGCTCCTGGGAGCGGGTGTGCCGGGCAGCCCAGTGAAGAGCCTTGGGGGAGGGGGGAAAGGGGCTCTCGTTGGTGTTGAGCTTCACATACTTTCGCTCCCCCGGCTGCTCTCCGGGAACGTAAGGGGTGAGAGAAGCGTATTTGGAACTGAAAAAACGGCTCATTTTATCTCCTCCGTCCGGATCACGGCGCTGCGGGCGTGGCCGGTCAGACCCTCCGCCAGGGCGAAGCGTTCCACGTCCGGGGCGGCCTTTTTCATCGCGTCCCCGGAGTAATAGATGAACTGCGTCTTTTTCACAAAGTCGTCCACGGAGAGGGGGCTGGAGAAGCGGGCTGTGCCCCCGGTGGGAAGGGTGTGGTTGGGTCCGGCATAGTAATCCCCCATGGCCTCCGGGCAGTTCCGCCCCAGGAAGACGGAGCCCGCGTGGCGGATCTCCGAGAGCAGGGAGAAGGGGTCCTCCACGCTCAGCTCCAGGTGCTCCGGGGCCAGGTCGTTGGCGATCTCCACGGCCTCGGAAAGATCCTCCGTGACGATGATCTTCCCGTTCCCCTCGACGGAGGCCCGGGCGATCTCAGCGCGCAGGAGCCGGGGCAGCTGGACTTCGATCTCCCTCTGCACCGCCAGGGCCAGAGGCATGGAGTCCGTCACCAGCACAGCGGAGGCGTTTTTGTCGTGCTCCGCCTGGCTGAGCAGGTCGGCGGCCAGGTGCCGGGCCTCACTCTTCCCGTCAGAGACGATCAGGATCTCACTGGGTCCGGCGATCATGTCGATGGAGACCTGGCCGAAGACCTGTTTTTTTGCCTCCGCCACGAAGGCCCCGCCGGGGCCCACGATCTTGTCCACCTTCGGAACGCTCTCCGTCCCGCAGGCCAGGGCGGCGATCCCTTGGGCGCCTCCCAGCTTGAACACCCGGTCCGCCCCGGCGAGCCTGGCCGCCGCCAGGATGACGGGAGGGATGGCGCCGGACTTGTCCGGCGGCGTCACCAGGACGATCTCCCGGCAGCCGGCGAGCTTCGCGGGAATGACGTTCATCAGCACCGTGGAGGCCAAGGGCGTGCTGCCGCCGGGGACGGTGACGCCCACCTTTTCCATGGGGAGCACCCGCTGCCCCACCACCACGCCGGGCTGTTCGGTGAGCAGAAAGCCGCTCCGAAGCTGCCTGGAATGGAAGGCGCGTATGTTCTCCGAAGCCCGGCGGAGGACGGCCAGCAGCTCCGGCTCCACTTGTTCCAGGGCAGCGTCCAGCTCCTCCGGCGTCACCTCCAGGGAGGACAGATGTACTCCGTCGAACTGCTCCATATAGCGGAACAGGGCCTTGTCCCCCTCGGCCCGCACCGCGGCGATGATCTCCGCCACCGCGCCGGAGACGTCTGCCAGGGCGTCTCTCCGCTGAAAAATCTCCTCTCGGGTCACTTCCGAGGTCTTCAGGATCGGGATCATGGTTTTTCCTCCGTCTGCAGCCAGAGACCGTGCCGGAGGTTCTCGATCTCCCCCCGGCAGAATTCGTAGCTGGCCTTATTGGTGATGAGTCTTGCGCTGATGGGCAGGATCTCCGTGACCACCTTCAGCCCGTTTTCCCGCAGGGTGGTCCCGGTCTCCACAATGTCCACAATGACGTCCGAGAGTCCCAGCAGGGGTGCCAGCTCGATGGAGCCGTTCAGGTGGATGATGTCGATGTCCCGCCCCAGGGAGGCATAGTGCCCTCCCGCGATCCGGTCGAACTTGGTGGCGACCCGGAGCTTCCGCCGGTGGTCGTCCCGGAACTCCGCCGGGGCGGCCACCGCCATCCGGCAGCGGCCCACCTTCAGGTCCAGCAGCTCGTAGACGTCCGGGGCGTATTCCAGCAGGATGTCCTTTCCGGCGACCCCCACGTCGGCGGCCCCCCGTTCCACATAGACGGCCACGTCCGAGGGCTTGACCCAGAAATACCGGAGACCCTGGGCCTCGTTGACAAAGATCAGGCGGCGGTTTTCCTCCAGAATGGAGGGGCAGGGGAAGCCCGCAGCGGCGAACATGCCATAGACCTGCTCGCCCAGCCGCCCCTTAGGCAGCGCGATGTTCAGCATCCCGTTCCGCCTCCCTTCGTGAGCCTTATGATCTCACCGTAAGCACCGTTTTCCGGCTGGGAGGGCTGGACCAGGACCCGCTTGCCCGCCTGGGTCAGCTCCCGGACCTTTCGGCCGATGTCCTCGGGGGGGACTCCCTCCTCATAGAGGAGGAGCACGTCCGCGTCCAAGCCCGCCTCCTCCGGGGCGATGCGCTCCAGCTCGTCCAGGTATACGGCAAAACCGATGGCCCCGGCCTTCCGGCCCATCTTTTCCAGGAGCCGGTCGTAGCGCCCGCCGGAGAGGACTCCGCTGGGGACCCCGTAGACGAAGCCCCGGAACACGATGCCGCTGTAATAGCGCATGTCGTTCATGACGCTGAAGTCGATGCGCAGCAGGTCCGAAAGGCCGGCGGAGGAAAAGCCGGCGGCGATGGTCTCCAGCTGGCTCACCGCCTCCGGAGGGCAGGGGAGGGAACGGAGGACCGGCAGGACCTCCGCCGGAGTGCCGCTGGCCGCCAGGAGCTTCAGCAGGAGCTCCGTCCGCTCCGGGTCCGCCCCGGCCTGGCCGCAGAGAGAGCGGAGCTCGTGCCGGTTTTTCTCCCCGATGCACTTCAGGAGCTTCCTCCGCGTCTCCTCCGGCACGTCCAGGGCGTCGATGAGGGCGGCGATGATGTCCAGGTGGGAGATCTCCAGCACGCTGCGCCGAGAGATGCAGCGCAGACTCTCGCAGGCCAGCAGGAGCACCTCCAGGATGCTGTAGTCGTCGATGGGGCCGATGCACTCCAGCCCCGTCTGGGGGATCTCCCGGAAGGAGCGGGCGCTGCCGGCGGTGCGGTAGACGTTCTCGTTGTAAAACACCTTATAGAAGCGATCCCGCCGGTCCGGGCTGCCCCGGACGATGGAAAGGGTCACGTCCGGCTTCAGGGCCATGAGCTTCCCGTTCAGGTCCGTAAAGGTGAGCACGTTTTCCGATACCAGGAAATCCTTGTTTCCGGCGTAGAGGTCGTATTCCTCAAACTTGCTCATCCGGTACTGCTCGTAGCCGTATTGCTGATACAGGCTGCGCAGCCGCAGCAGAGTCCGCTCCTCGTAGGTAAGGGCACAGGCGTCTTGGAGCATGAGTTAACCTCCCTGGGGATATGAAATGGAATGACCGATCGAATACTTTGGCATGATAGCACACTATCGCGCTAAAGTAAAGCCCTGTTTTTCACTTTTTTCAGGCGTATTTTCAGGCGCCGTGGGCAGCCATATCCTCGCTGAGGAGCCTGCCCAGGATCGTGTAAGCGCAGGCGGGCCAGCTGCCGCCGGCGAAGCCGAAGACGTTGCCCAGCATCGGATGGATGAGGAAGGGCATCCCCTGGGTGCTGAGGGCGCTGAGGTAGCGCTCCGTAATGAGTCTTCCCGCGTCCCGCCGCCTGGAGCCCAAGAGCCCCGCGCAGATGAAGAGCATGGAAGGGGGCACGATGTTTCCCCGGGAGATGGAGCGGCCCGTGGCCTCGAACCAGTCGCTGTCCATCCGTTCCGTGCTGAGGCCCCAGGGGCTGAGGAAGACGCCCTCCTCCGTCAGGTCGGCGGCCAGCTTGTCCAGGATCTCCGGGGGCAGCCGATCCCCCAGCACCACGGGGATGTAGTGGATGAGAGAGCCGGAGAAGACCTTTTCATGAGTCCAGGGGACGATGCCCACAAAGTGTTTCCCGTCCCACATTTCCCCGATCATCCGGTCCAGAAGCTCCTTGCTCTTTCGCTCCCAATCCCCGGCCTCGTCCTTTTTGCCTAAGAGCAGGGCCAGGTCCCCCAGGGCCTCGTACAGGAGCACCAGATAGGCGCTCAGGTCCGGGGAGGCCATCTGCATATGGTCGATGAAGAGGGTGCAGTCGTCGAAGCCCGTCTCGTCTCCGTGCTCGTAGGCAGGGAGCCCGTCCCCATCCTCGTCCCGGCAGAGAAGGAACCAGTTTCCCCAGTCGGAGACGGCCTTGTACAGGGTCTCCAGCTTGTCCGCCAGGACCTCCTTTTTCAGGTCCCGCCGCGCCATGAGCTGCTTCAGGGCCCAGCCGTGGACCGGGGGCTTGATCATCTGGGGGACGCAGGTGGCGTCGTTGTAGAGATCGGAGAACTGCCCGTAGGGGCTGACCCGGTCCAGCGGGCTGAGGAGCAGGTCCAGGGAGATGTCCAGGTGGGGCTCCAGGGCCACGGCGTTCTGGCACATCTGCCACTGGGAGGCGATCTCCTGGCCGATCATGACGATCATGGTGTGGTCGATGCCCATGGTGGGGGCGGTGAGATAACTCCAGAGGGTGTAGGCCGCCTGGATCCTGCCCTTTTCGTAGGGTTCCGGGAAAGCGGGCATTTGGGCCAGGAAGCCCTCCCAGTCCGCCTTCATGCTCTCCCTGGCCTCGCTGTAGGTGGGATAGTTCTCCCTGGGGAAAGCCGCGTGGGTGAATTCTTCCATGGCAAGAGTAAAATGTCCCTCCGGTCCCGGGACCGTGTCCGCCTTCACATTGCCGCTGGAGAGCCGTTCCCAGTCCCAATAGGGACGGAAGGTGATGCCGGAGCCCTCCAGTCCCTGGAAGAGCATGGAGCAGGTCCAGCGGAAGGCGGCCTCCCAGGCCCCGTTCTTCCGGGGCTTCACCGTCTCGTGCTGCTCCATATCCTTTTCAAAGTGAAGGCCCATCCCCTTGTCGCCCTCCGCCATGAGGAGGGTGGGACCGGCGAAGGTGAAGCGCACGTTGCCGTAGCGGGTGAGAAGGGTCAGCTCATCCGCCTCGGCCTGCACCACGAAGGGGACCCGCCGTCCCTCATAGGTGGGCCAGAGGTCGATGAGCTTGTTGCCGTCCTTGGCCCGGGTGGCGCCGCCGTGGAAGGTGGCCAGGTGCAGGGCGGCCATCCCGTAGGCGCTCGCGGTTACACTGAGGCCGAACCAGGCCCCCCGCCGTTTGAAGAAGTTTCCGGTCACGGGATAGAAGCTCTGAACGTCGCGGAAGAAAGGGTCGTGTGCAGTCATTGTGTTTGCCTCCTTTTTTCGGCCCGCCGGAAACGACGGGATGTTCTGATAACTATCCGTAATAATCACCGCGCCCCTCTCCGGGCCTCCCATCGGCAGCGGGGAGAGCGGGGGGAACGGAGCGGAGAGAAAGCGGTGACAATTTGTAACAAAATGAACAAAGAAGGAAGGAAATGTCAAATGCTCAGGAAGAAAATGGGAAAATAGAAGTTTACGTAACACGTTCCGGTATCGGAATAACCGGGAGTTATGCACATTCTCCACAAAGTTATCCACAATGAAAAGAACCGTGAAATCAAAGGGAATGCACCGTTTCGATCCTGGGAAAAGCGAGGAGAGGGGAATGGGCGGGATCGAAAAAGCCCTCGGATCACAAGTTTACATAAACTCTCTTTTTTCGAGGATAACAGACAGTCTCTTCAGCGAAAACGGCAAACCGGGCTGTCCGGGGAGAGGGTGGCGTAAGCGTTGAGCGCGCTGCTTCCCCGGACCCCGGCCAGGTATTCGTAGTAGCCCTGACAGCCGATCATGGCGGCGTTGTCTCCGCAGTATTCGAGAGGGGCCAGATAGGTTTGGATGCCGCGCTTTTCCGCCTCTTCCAGGAGGCTGCGGCGGACGACGGAATTGGCCGCTACGCCTCCCGCCACGGCCAGCTTCCCGTATCCCAGCGCCAAAGCGGCCTCTACGGCCCGGGAAACAAGGGTATCGCTGACGGCCTTGCAGAGAGAGGCAGCCAGAGAGGGAAGATCCAGCTCTCGCCCGCTTTGGCGGGCATTATGGGCCAGGTTCACCACCGCGGTCTTTAGCCCGGAGAAGGACATGTCGAAGGGATGCCCCTCCACCCTGGCCCGGGGCAGGGGATACTTCTCCGGGTCGCCGCTTTGGGCCAGAGCGTCGATCTGCGCGCCGCCGGGATAGCCGATGCCCAGGACTCTCGCCGCCTTGTCGAAGCACTCTCCGGCGGCGTCGTCCCGGGTGCTGCCCAGGACCCGGTAGTCCGTGTAGTCCCGCACGTCCAGGATGAGGCTGTTCCCGCCGGAGGCCACCAGGCAGGCAAAGGGGGGCTCCAGCTCCGGATGGGCGATGTAATTGGCGGCCACGTGGCCCCGGATGTGGTGGACGGGGATGATGGGAATCCCCAACGACAGGGCGGCGGCTTTGGCGAAGCTGACCCCCACCAGTACAGCCCCGATGAGCCCCGGAGCGAAGGTGACGGCCACGGCGTCCAGGTCGCGGCGAAGCACTCCCGCGTCCCGGAGGGCCAGCTCCGAGAGCTTCTGCACCGCCTGGATGTGGCTGCGGGAGGCCAGCTCCGGCACCACGCCGCCGTAGAGGGTGTGGATGTCGATCTGGGAGTGGATCTCACTGGAGAGGACCCGCCGCCCGCTTTCCGTCACGGCGGCGGCGGTCTCGTCGCAGGAGGATTCGATGGAAAGGATAATCATGGTTCGGTATCCTCGGTATAATATTTCGTCATGATGAGGGCGTCTTCGGGCGGGCGGAGATAGTATCCCCGCCGCAGGCCAACTTCCCGGAAGCCATGGGAGGCATAGAGAACGATGGCGCCCTTGTTCCCGGCCCGGACCTCCAGGCTGAGGAAAAGGAGCCGGAGCCGCTCCGCCTCCCGGTCAAAAGCCCGGAGCAGGGCCGAGGCCGCCCCCCGGCGGCGGAAGGCAGGGTCCACCGCCACGTTGTCGATGTACCCCTCATCCAGGACGGACTGCATCCCCGCGTAGCCGATGAGCTGCCCTTCCAGTTCCGCGCCCAGCCAGAGGGCGTTTTCCTGCTCCAGGGCACTGCGGAAGACCCCTTCGCTCCAGGGGTCCGGGAAGCAGCGCGCCTCTATGACCAAAACGGCAGGCAGGTCCGCCTCTCGGAGAGGGCGGACCCGGATCTCACTTGGCATCATACCAGCTGTGGCCCCAGTGGGCCTCCGCGGTCAGGGGGACGGGGAGGCTCACGGCCCCCTCCATCTCCTGGGTCAGGATCCGCGCCACCAGTTCCTTCTTATCCTCGGGGCACTCGGCGATGAGCTCGTCGTGGACCTGGAGCAGCAGCCTTGCTTCCGGGACCTCCGCCGCGAGACGCTTTGCCACCCGGATCATGGCCAGCTTGATGATGTCCGCCGCAGTGCCCTGGACGGGCATGTTCATGGCCACCCGCTCTCCGAAGGAGCGGGTGTTGAAGTTGGAGGACCCCAGCTCCGGCAGATAGCGGCGGCGGCCGAAGAGAGTTTCGGCGTAGCCCCGCTCCTTCGCCAGCTCCACCACCCTGCCCATATAGTCCCGCACCCCGGCATAGTGACTGAGGTAGCTGTCCATGTAGGCTCTCGCCTCCGCGCGGGTCACGTGGATGTCCTGGCTCAGGGAATAGTCGGAGATGCCGTAGACGATGCCGAAATTGACTGCCTTGGCCCGGGAGCGCATGAGGGGCGTAACCTCCTCCTTCGACACCCCGAAGACCTGCCCGGCGGTGGCCCGGTGGATGTCCTCCCCCTCCAGGAAGGCCTGCTGCATCACCTTGTCCTCCGCCAGACAGCTGAGGATGCGCAGCTCGATCTGGGAGTAGTCCGCGTCCACCAGGACGCAGCCGGGGGAGGGGATGAACATCCGCCGCACCTCGCCCCCAAGCTCCGTGCGGACCGGGATGTTCTGCAGGTTCGGGTCCTGGGAGGAGAGGCGGCCCGTGGCGGTGGCGGTCATATTAAAAGTAGTGTGGATGCGCCCGTCCGGGCCGATGAAGCGGAGAAGGGCGTCGGCGTAGGTGGATTTCAGCTTGGTAAGCTTCCGGTAGTCGATGATCCGCTCGATGATGGGATGCTTCCCCCGGAGCTTTTCCAGCACCTCGATGTTGGTGGAGTGGCCCGTCTTGGTCTTGCCGTAGGAAGGGAGGCCCAGCCGGTCAAAGAGGATCTCTCCCAGCTTTTTGGGGGAATTGATGTTGAACTCCTCCCCGGCCAGGGCGCTGATCTCGCTCTGGAGCACCTCTATGGAGTCGCCCAGGCTGCGGCCAAACTCCGTCAGGGCATTCCGGTCCACCAAAAAGCCCTGGTGCTCCATGTCCGCCAGCACCGGGCAGAGGGGCAGCTCCACCTCCCGGTAGAGCTTTTCCAGCCCCTGCTCCCGCAGCCGGGGCAGGGCGGCGCTCAGAAGGTCCCGGATGGTCTCCGCAGCCTCCCGGAGCCCGGCTTCCTCCTCCAGCTCCCGGCCCAGGAGCTTTTTGGCGATCCGGGGCAGGGAATAGCTCCCGTCGGAGGGGTCCAGCAGATAGGCTGCCAGGGCCGCGTCCTCCACAAGACCCTCCCCGGGAAGGCCCCGCTCCGAAAGCAGGCGCAGGAGGGCTTTCAGCTCCGTGGAGCCCTTGGGGATCTCCGGGGAAAAGAAGGCCCGGAGGAAGTTTTCGTCCGGCGCTTCCAGGAGGAAGCCCCGCTCCCCGGCGATGAGGGCGATGGAGGATAGCCCCTTCGCCCAGACAAAGCTCACCCGCTCCGAGCTCCGGCAGGCTTCCAGTGCCGCGGCGGGGTCGTTTTCCGTCCAGCCGACGGCGGAGGCGGGCGGGGCCGGGGCCGGCGCAGCCTGGGGCGGGGTCAGGCCGTAGGCTTCAATGAGCTTTTTGAACTCCAGCCGGGACAGGACCCGGTAGAGCCGGTCGTTGTCCGGCTCTGACAGGCGGCAGGAGGCCGGATCAAAGTCCAGGGGCGCGTCCCGGAGGATGGTGGCGAGGCGGTAGCTGAGGCGGGCCATTTCCCGCCCCTCCTCCAGCTTCTGCCGCAGGGAGGGCTTCACCGACGGGTCCTCCAAACTGGCGTAGACGCCCTCCAGGGAGCCGAAGCGGTGAAGCAGGTCCATGGCGGTCTTTTCCCCCACGCCCCGGACGCCGGGAATGTTGTCCGAGGAGTCCCCCATCAGGGCCTTCAGGTCGATGAGGATGGGAGGCGCGAAATCGTATTTTTCCCGAAAAACGGCCTCGTCGTATTCCGTGATGTCGTTTTTGCCGGGCCGGGAGGAGATGTAGGCCACGTGGGTCTTTTCTCCGATGAGCTGCAGGCTGTCCCGGTCCCCGGTGACCAGCAGGCAGTCCCAGCCCTGCTCCCCGCTCTTCCGGGAGATGGTCCCCAGGAGGTCGTCCGCCTCCCAGCCCTCCAGGGAGTAGCGGGGGATGTTCAGGGCGTCGACGACCTCCCAGAGCCAGGGAAGCTGGACGCTGAGCTCCTCCGGCATGGCGTGGCGGGTGGCCTTGTAGCCGTCGTAGAGCCGGTGCCGGAAGGTGGGAGCCTTTTGGTCGAAGGCGGCGCAAAGCCCGTCGGGCTTGTATTCGTTCAGAAGCCGCCGGAGGATCGTGAGAAAACCGTAGACGGCGTTGGTGGGAAGGCCGTCCGAGGCGTTCAGTGCGCGGATGCCGTAAAAAGCGCGGTTCAGGAGGCTGTTGCCGTCCAGGACCATCATTTTCATTTGAATCACCCGGAAAAATCATACCCCAAACGCCCTGGAATTACAACAATTTTATGGCAACGAGACGCCTTAGCCGGAGGTAGCTCAGGGTAAAATTCAGGCACTCGCTGAAATAGAGCAGGCTGATGTAGGCTCTGACGCCGAAGCGGGGCAGGAGGATCGTGACGCCCAGCAGGGTCAGCCCTGCGTCCAGGACGTTGATGAACATGCTGCTCAGGTGCAGCCCCAGGCCCTTCAGCATCCCGTCCACCACGCTGTCCAGGTACATGACCACCACAAGAGGGGAGAGGAGCCGGAGGTACATCCCCGCCTCTGCGCTGCGGTAGAGCTTCCGCCCCAGCCAGGGCCCCAGAAGAAACAGGATCAGGGCAGCGGCGGCGGAGAAAAGGAGGCAGCCGGAGAGGATGCGTCCGGCGGTGCGGTCCATCCCGGCCTGGTCGCCCCGGACCTGGGAGCGGGTCAGCTCCGGGATCAGCAGCTCGGAGAGGGCGTTGAAGAAGACCGAGGCGAAGGTCAGCACCGGGAATACCATGCCGGAGACCGTGCCGTAGACGCTGAGGGCGGCGGAGGCGGTCTCGCCGCTGCGCCGCAGGGCCCGGGGGACCAGGAGGTGCTGGAGGGTGCTGAGGGCCGTGCGGGCATAGGAGCTGAAGGCCAGGGGGAGGCTCAGGCTCATGAGCCTCCGCATCCCGCCCCGGAGGGACCGGTCTCCCCGTATGCCCCGGACTTCAAAGCAATATAAAAGGTAGGACAGAAGCAGACTGCAAAGGTCCGCTCCCGCACCGGAGAGGGCCACGGCGGCGCAGCCCAGCTCCGGCCTTCCGGGGGGCAGCAGAGGGAGAAAGACGAGGATCAGCGCCGTCATGATGAGCTGCTCCGCTCCCTGGGAGAGCGTTGCCTTCCAGGGCCGGTAGACGGCGGTGAAGTAGCCGCTCAGTACGCTGTTCAGGGCCAGAAAGGGAATGCCCAGGGCAAAGCAGCGGAGGGAAAGAGCGAGCCGCGCTTCTCCTATCATCCCCGCGGCGGCCTCCGCGCCCAGGATCAGCAGCAGGGCGGCGGCGCAGCTGAAGCAGAGGGCGTAGAAGAGGGCGGAGCGGAGGATCCCCCGGACGGCCTGGGGCCTTCCCCGGCCCAGCTCCTCCGAAACCAGGCGGGTGACGCTGAAATGGATGCCGGAGGTCCCCAGGGTGACGGCCAGGGCCTCCACGTTCATCCCCAGCTGCAGGAGGCCCATGCCCTCGGCCCCCATGAGAGAGGTGATCCGGCTGTTCACATAGAGGCCCAGCAGCCGGAGAAGAAGGCTGGCCAGCGTGACCCGCAGGGTGCTGCGGATCAGAGGGGAGCGGAGCGCGGAAGCAAGGACGCCCCCGCCGGTCCGGGACCGGGCCTGCGGCGGGGAGAGGGGCCGGAGCAAATCAGATCGCCTCCCGTCGGATTGCGCCGCCGGGTCTTTGCGGCAGCACGCTTGAGGATAAATATGTTCTTCGGTAAGCGGGAAGAACCGGAACGGAATGCGGTTTTCCCGGTCCGGGAACAGGGAAGACCGGGCAGATTTGACATTTTGCTCAAAAAAATCATCTGAAAACTGGAAGGAATGACTTGAGTTTTCGTAATTGTGTGCTATAATTAGCCCATCCACTGGGCGTTTTGTGTAATTGTGCATAAATCGCCGCCCCTGATTTCGGCGGAAAAAGGAGTAGAAGGTATGAACAAACACACCTTGAAAAAGGACTGGATACATAACCGGTCCGTGTACCTGCTGGCGGTTCCGATCTTCGTCTACTTTGTCATCTGGAACTACATCCCCATGGTGGGCGTGGCCCTGGCCTTTGAGGAGTACAGCGCCCGGGGCGGCTTCGTCTTCAGCCAGTGGGTGGGTCTGCAGCACTTCGCGGACTTCTTCTCCAGCTACTACCTGTGGCGTCTGCTGCGGAATACGGTCCTGCTCAGCCTCCTGAGTCTGGTGATCAACTTCCCGGCGCCCATCATTCTGGCTCTGCTTCTGAACGAGCTGCAGAACGAGCTCTTCAAGAAGATCATCCAGACCATCAGCTACATGCCCTACTTCGTGTCCACTGTCGTTATCTGCGGCATCATCGTGGACTTCCTGGGCTACAACGGCGCCTTTACCTCCGTGCTGGTGAAGCTGGGTCTGGCGGAAAACAAAAACCTGCTGACCATCAAAAGCTACTTCCGCCCGGTCTACGTGCTGTCAGGCACGTGGCAGGGCATCGGCTACGGCTCCATCATCTACCTGGCGGCCCTCTCGGGCGTGGACCAGGAGCTTTACGAGGCGGCGCGGATCGACGGCGCCAACCGCTGGCAGCAGACCTGGCACGTTACCCTGCCGGGCATCGCCCCCACGGTCATCATCATGCTGATCATGCAGATCGGCAGCCTCCTCTCCTCCTCCACGGATAAGATCATCCTTCTCTACAACAACCAGACGCTGGAGGTCGCCGACACCATCGGCACCTTCGTCTACCGCCGGGGCCTCATTCAGGGCGACTACGGCTACTCCACTGCCGTCGGTCTTTTCAACTCCTTCGTCAACCTGATGCTGCTCTTCACCGCCAACAGTCTCAGCCGAAAGTATTCCGAGACGAGCCTGTTCTGAGTAAGGGAGGTACGATCACATGAAAATCAAGGAATCTCCGAGCCGGATCATCTTCCGGATCGTCAACGTCATTATCATGATCCTGCTGGCCTTTGTGTGCCTGGCGCCCTTGCTGCATGTATTCTTCGCCTCTATCAGCGATCCGATCCTGCTGACCCAGTATAAGGGCGGCATCATCCTCTGGCCGCTTTACGACGCCACCCACCCCATCACCGGAATGGGCTACACCTTCGTCTTGGGCAACGCCCAGCTGATCCGCGGCTACGCCAACACCTTCTACTACGTGGCCGCCGGCGCCATCCTCAGCGTTCTCCTCTGCTCCCTGGGCGGCTACTGCGTCTCCCGGCGGAACACCCTCTGGATGCGTTACCTGACCCTGATGATGACCTTCACCATGTTCTTCGGCGGCGGCATGATCCCCACCTACATGGTCAACAAATGGCTGGGCATCGTCAACACCCGCTGGGTCATGGTCCTGATGGGCCTGGTGAGCGTCTTCAACATCATCATCGTGCGTACCGCCTTCCAGGCGATCCCCGCCAGCCTGGAGGAATCCGCCCAGCTGGACGGCGCCGGTCACATGACCATCCTCTTCCGCATCACCTTCCCCCTGGCCAAGGCCACCATCGCCGTCATCACCCTCTTCTATGCCGTCGGCAAGTGGAACGACTACTTCACCGCCGCCATCTACCTGCTGGACCGGAAGCTCTACCCCCTGCAGCTGATCCTGCGTGAGATCATCGTCCAAGACTCCGGCCAGAACGTCTTCGATGCCGGTGAATCGGCCAACAACTTCAGTCAGTACAAGAAGCTGCTGAACTACTCCACGGTCATCTTCGCCACCCTGCCCATCCTCTGCGTCTACCCCTTCGTGCAGAAGTACTTCGTCAAGGGTGTTATGATCGGCTCCATCAAGGGCTAAACGAAAGCATAAAACAGTCACCGGCGGACATCTCTCGGGATGCCCGCCGGTATTTTTGCTCTGGAATCGCTGCTTGCTTACTTGAGTACAACAGCCTCGTCGCCCAGCATCTCCTTCAGCTCCCGCACCAGGGAGGGGTGGAGCCAGCAGCGGGAGACGAGCTGTTTTTTTGTGTCGGTGAAGTAGAGCCTAAGCGTCTCCCGGTCTTCCGCCGTGCCCTCGAACATGATCAGCATCTTCTCCAGCCGTTTGTATTCCGGGCTCTCCAGGGAGGGGAGCTTCACCCAGAGCGTGCGTCCCTGGGGCGAAGCTTTCGCCTCCGGCGGGGGAGCGGAAGGCCGGGAGGGAGTGCGGCGGCGGTCGAAGCCTCCGTTTCCTGCAAAGTGGGGGAGCCCGTCCTCTTCCAGGAGGCAGATGTCCTCCACCATGAGCTGGGGGTCCTTTTCGTCCCGGACGGAGATCCTGCCCTTGGCGTAGATGGCCGTTCCCTCGTTCAGCCTTCCGTTCCAGTCGTTCAGGGTCCGCTGGAAGACCAGCAGCTCCATACTGCCGGAGCCGTCCTCCAGGGTCACATAGGCCATGAGGGAGTTGTTCTTCGTGGTCTTGGTTTTAAAGGCGGAGACCACGCCCGCCAGCAGCACGGTCTGTCCGTCCCAGAAGGCGGCGTTTTCCTCACCGCTCTCAAAGGCGGAGATGATCCCGCCGATGGGGGAGGCTCCGGCCTTGTGCGTCTGCTCCCGATAATCGTCCATAGGGTGCCCGGAGAGGTAGAGGCCGGTGACCTCCCATTCCAGGTTCATTTTCTCCCTGGCGGAGAGATCCGGCATCTCCGGCAAAGGCTCCTCCTTCCGCGCCTCGCCGCCTCCGAAGAGATCGAACTGTCCCTCCAGATTGCCCCGCTGGTCCGCCTGAATGTCGTCCATCAGCTTGGAGAAGACGGCCAAGAGCTGCCGTCGGTTGGCCCCCAGGGCATCGAAGGCCCCGGCCTTGATCAGGCTTTCCGCCTCCCGCTTGTTCAGCTCCGGGCCGCACATACGCTCGCAGAAGTCCCGGAAGGAGCAGAAGGGGCCGCCCCGGTCCCGCTCCGCCACCACAGTGCGGATGAAGCCGAGCCCGATGCCCTTCACCGCCGCCAGACCGAAGCGGATACTGTCTCCGGTGTCGGTAAAGCTCTCGCCGGACTCGTTGATGTCCGGAGGCAGGACCGGGATGCCGGAGGCGCGGCAGTCGGCGATGTATTCCGCGATCTTCTCGGTTTTGTCCGGCACGCTGGAGAGGACGGCGGCCATGTACTGACAGGGGTAGTGGACCTTCAGCCAGGCCGTCTGATAGGCGATGATGGCATAGGAGACGGCGTGGGCCCGGTTGAAGGCGTAGTTGGCAAAGGCAAAGATCTCGTCGTAGATGGCGTTGGCCGTCTCGGCGGGGACCCCGTTGGCCACCGCGCCGGGGATGTTTCGCTCGGGATCGCCGTTCACAAAGGCCTCCCGCTCCTTGACGATCTCCTTCTGCTTTTTCTTGGACATGGCCCGGCGGATCAGGTCCGCCTGCCCCAGGGAGAAGCCCGCCAGCTTTCGGAAGATCTCGATGACCTGCTCCTGATAGACGATACAGCCGTAGGTCACGGAGAGGATGCTTTCCAAAAGCGGGTGCTTGTAGCGGATCTTCTCCGGGTGCTGCTTGCAGTCGATGAAGCGGGGGATGGATTCCATGGGGCCGGGCCGGTAGAGGGCGATGATGGCGGTGATGTCCTCGATGTTCTGGGGCTTCAGGCCCACGCAGACGCCGGTCATGCCGGTGGACTCCATCTGGAACACCCCGGAAGTCTTTCCGGCGGTGAGCATGTCGTAGACGGCGGGGTCGTCCTCGGGAATGGCGTTCAGATCAAAGCCCGGCGCCCGTCTCCGCACCCGCTCCACCGAATCCCAGAGCACGGTCAGGTTCCGCAAGCCCAGGAAGTCCATCTTCAAAAGCCCCAGCTCCTCCAGCTGAGTCATGGGGTACTGGGTCACCACCACCTCGTCGTTTCGGCTCAGAGGGACGTAGGCGTAGACCGGGTCCCGGGTGATGACCACACCGGCGGCATGGGTGGAGGCGTGGCGGGGCATCCCCTCCAGGGCCCTGGCGATGTCCAGGAGCCTGTGGACGCTTTCCTCCGTGTCGTACAGGTCCTTCAGAGGCTTGGAGAGCCGCAGGGCGTCGTCCAGAGTCATGTTCAGAGTCGCAGGGATGAGCTTGGCCACCCGGTCCGCGTCCCCATAGCCGATGCCCAGGGCCCGCGCCACGTCCCGGACGGCGGCCCGGGCAGCCATGGTGCCGAAGGTGGCGATCTGCGCCACATGGTCGCTGCCGTACTTCTGGTTAACATAATCTACGACCTCGCCCCGGCGGAGGACGCAGAAGTCGATGTCGATGTCGGGCATGCTGACCCGGTCCGGGTTCAGGAAGCGCTCGAAGTAGAGGTTGTAGCGAATGGGGTCCACGTCCGTGATCTCCAGGCAGTAGCTCACCACGCTGCCCGCGGCGCTGCCCCGGCCGGGACCCACAGGGATCCCGTGGGTCTTGGCGAAGCGGACAAAATCCCGGACAATGAGGAAGTACTCGTTGAAGCCCATGTCGTCGATGGTTTTCAGCTCGTAGTCCAGCCGCTCCCGCAGCCCTGCGGCCTTCTCCCCGTAGCGGCGGGAGAGGCCCTCCTGACACAGCCGTCTGAGGTAGTCCCTGGCGCTGTGCTCTCCCTCCGGGAGCTGGAATTCCGGCAGGTGGTATTCCCCGAAGGTGAACTCAACGCTGCAGCGGTCCGCGATGGCCTGGGTGTTGTCCGCTGCATCGGGCCAGTCGGGGAAGAGGGAGCGCATCTCCGCCTCGCTTTTCAGGTAGAATTCCTGGGTGTCAAAGCGCATCCGGTCCGTATCCTGCACGGTCTTCTGCGTCTGGATGCAGAGGAGCACGTCCTGGACCTCCGCGTCCTTTTTGGTGAGATAGTGGGCGTCGTTGGTGAGCACCAGGGGAAGCCCCGTCTCCCGGTGGAGGCGGAGGATGCCCAGGTTCACGTCCCTCTGCTCGGGAAGGCTGTGGTCCTGGAGCTCCAGATAGAAGTGCTCCGGCCCGAACATCTCAGCGAAGTCCAGGGCGGCGGCCTTGGCCTCTTCATAGCTTCCCTGGCGGAGCAGGCGGGGGATCTCCCCGGCGAGGCAGGCGGAAAGGGCGATGAGCCCATCTGTATGAGCGCACAGCAGCTCCTTGTCGATCCGGGGCTTCAGATAGAAGCCCTGAATGAAGGCCTGGGAGACCAGATAGCAGAGGTTGCGGTAGCCGGTCTCATTCTCGCAGAGGAGCACCAGGTGCCTTGCCTCATTGTCGATCCCGTGCTCCCGGTCCTGCATCCCGCGGGGAGCCACATAGACCTCGCAGCCGATGATGGGCTTCACCCCCGCTTCCAGGGCGGCCTTGTAGAAGGTCACTGCGCCGTACATGACGCCGTGGTCCGTGACGGCGACGGCATTCTGGCCCAGCGCCTTTACCCGCTGGACCAGGGAGGGGATGCGGCAGGCGCCGTCCAGAAGGCTGTACTCGCTGTGGACGTGCAGATGAACAAAGGACATGTCGGTTTTCTCCTTATACTGAAAGAAGCCGGAAGGTTTCGTCGAGCTTTCCCCGGTTGCTTTTCAGGGTAGGCTGTGCTATGATGCGCGTATGAAAAAGAAACTGTTTCAAACCATTCTCTGCCTCCTGCTGGCCATTTCTCTGTGGACGGCGGCCTTCGCCGCGGAGGGCGAACCTGGACCCGACGCACTGCCGGGGGCAGAAACCGGCACGGAAGCCGTACCGGAGTCTGATCGGGAAGCGAAACCGGAAGCTGCCATTGAGATGGAAGCCGGAGCGGAGATCGGGACGGAGAATGGCTCTGAGGCTGCCCAGGAGGCGGGGCAGGTCTCCGGCACCGAGCCGGAACACGGCACCGAGCCGGAACCCGCGCCGGAGAAGGAAACGGCGGCCGGGGAAGAAGCGGAGTCGGCACCTGCCCTCAGCACGGAGCCCGCGCCGGAGGCAGACCCGGAGTCAGATCCGGAGCCTCAGAAGCCGCTCTTCTCCGATGTGTCGGAGGAGGACTGGTTCTATGAGCCGGTGGAGTATCTGAGCTCCGAAGGGATCCTGCGGGGCTTTGAGGATGGGACCTTCCGGCCTGGGGAGACCATGAGCTTTGCCCAATTCTTCAAGCTCTTGCTGGCGCCCTTTGTGCCGGACGCGGTGGAGCCGGAGGGGAAAAACTGGTGGAAGCCCTACGCGGAATACGGACGTGCCGAAGGCATTTTGACGAAAAATGATGTTCAGAATCCTGACGAGCCCATCTTAAGGAACCGGGTGGCCAGAATTCTGGCCCGCCTTTCCCTGCTGCCGGAGAAGGAGGGCTATATCGTTCAGGCGAAGCGGGAGGCCATTATACCTCAGCTGGGAGACCTGGAGATGATCCCCTCCTATGATCTGGAGGCAGTCGTCGAAGTATACGCCGCCGGATTGATGCGGGGCTACGACGACGGCTGCTTCCACGCGGAGCGGACCATGACCAGAGCCGAGGGAGCCATGCTCATCTATCGGTATCTCCTGCCGGAAAAGCGGCAGCCGCTGCTTCGATACATTGTGCCGGAGGAATGGTTCAACGACGCGCTCCTCCTGGGGAATTCCCTCTGCGGAGGTCTTTCCATGTACGGGGAGCTGCCGGAGCCGGATATCCTCTACAGCAGCGGCGGCAGCATCTTCGGCAGCCCGGACGGCCTCTATCATGACCGAGGCGATGTAGGCCATCTGCTGTGGCTTCGGCTCAGTGAGGTGACGTACGGCAAGATCATCCTCATTTACGGCACCAACGAGATGAGCTTTGATTCTGAGTATTTTTACGACCATTACGCCGCGTTCCTGGACCGGCTGAAGGAGCTGCAGCCGGAAGCCCAGCTCTTCCTCTGCACCGCGCCGCCGGTGAATGAGGATCTGCTCCGGGAGGGTGTACAGCTGTCCAATCGAGACTGCCGGAGGATCAATGAAGTGATCCGTCAGCTGGCAAAGGAACGGGGCTTGGGTCTGCTGGACGTGTGGGACTTCTTTGCCGATGAAACGGGGAGTATTCCGGCGAAGGACACCTGGGACGGAATCCACCTGACCCCGGAGAGCTGCCTGCGCTGGACGGAGTGGATGCGTTCGGCAGTTTTTCAGTCCTGATCCCCATGCCTATTATATCGCTCCGGGGCTGCCTTCGCAAGGGCATTCCGGAGAGGCTAGGGTGCAGAGGAACTGCCGCGGCGAAGCAGATGCCGTTCCGGACTTCAACTTTTCGTTGAACCGGAATAAATGAGAAATAATTTCAGTTTCAGCGAAATAGGGCTTGCAATCCCCGCTTTAATATGCTATTGTATGGATGTTCCTGAGGGAACGCAACAATTTCATGGCGGTCAGTCGTCCGGTCCGCAAAGGCCGAAGATCAGGTCCGGGCGTAGATGGAATGGGGTGCAAAGCCCCGCGTATCCGACGCTGTAAGTGTGAGGGATCTCCGAAGCATCCAAAGGGATGTGAGCCGAAAGGCTTCCACTGTAGCTTGTCTATGGGAAGGTAGGAAGCTCCCGCAGAGCGAACGCTCCCAGCACGAGTCAGAAGACTTACTGATTTGGCCGGTTTCACCATAGTCTGGAAGAGGCTATGGCATGTGAGCACACAAATAACGGGTGTGTCAGTTTTCTATTGAAAATTGGCGCACCTGATTTTTGTTCCGGTTTCATCGGGAGCCGACTTCTCTCCCGTTTGAAATAATTCCTCCAACCTCCTGTTCAGACACGGACTCGGGCAGCCTGGACCACTGCCCGAAAGTCCGGTCTGGAGGGAACAAAAGCGATTTCCGCGGGCTGCGGCCCGTAGAAATAATCCTCCACCTCCTGTTCAGACGGACGGACCGAGCAGCCTGGACCACTGCCCGGTCCGTCAGTCTGTCTTTTAATCGAATCCGCTTCCGATGGACACCGGCCCATCGGTATACTTAGGCTTTGCCGTAGGTCCTTACCGTGTCGAACATGACCTCCACGTTCTCCCGCTTGGCGTAGTCCAGGCCGCAGCTGGTCTCGAACATATAGCCGCCGCCGGGAGCGCAGGTGTCGATGAGCTTCTTTACCTCGTCCCGCACCTGCTCCTTGGTCTGCCAGCCCAGCTTCCAGGGCTGGTAGCCGCCGGTGATGCAGGCGATGCCGCCCAGCTTCTGCTTGGCCAGGGCCATGTCCACGTCCTCGAAGTGGTAGATGACCTTGCCGGGAGGGACCTCCGTGAGAAAGTCCAGCCGGGAGTTGTATTTCCCTTCGGTGTAGACGTAGGGCGTTTTCCCTGCGTCGATGATCTCCAGGATCACCCCCTGGAGGTATTTCCAGTAGAATTTCCGGTAGTGCTCGTCGCTCATAAAGCCGTCCATGCCCTTGTGCAGGGGCATAAAGACGAATTCCGGCCCGGTGGCCTTGCTCATGCGGATCATCTGGATGCTCCGCTCGTAGTTTTCCTCGACTCTCGCCAGGACGAAGTCCGGGTTGTCGTAGAGGTCGCTGAGGCTCAGGATGGTTCCCCGCATGAAGTTGGAGTAGCTGTCGAAGGGGGCCCCGGCCATGCCGGTGCGCAGGTTGGGGTAGCCCAGCTCCTCAATGTACTTCACCACCTGGGCGGCCTGCAGGTCGTGGTAGGCGTAGAAGTCGTTGATCTTCTGGAACTGTTCGATCATGTGCTTGAAGTCCGGCGTGGAGAAGATGCGGGCAAGGCCCCTGGCGTCGCTGGCCCCGCCGGCCAGCATGGCCATGGGCTTCAGCAGCTCGGAATTCCGGGGCATCTGCTTCCGGAAGGTCCAGCCCGTGCGGTCGGTGAGGAACTCGTCGAATTCCTCGTCCAGGAGATTCGGGTACTCGATGTGCTGCTGCAGGGAGTTTTCGTCGATGGGCGCGCCCGGCATCCCCGCCCAGCGGAGGTTGTTGGGCTCCGTCAGCTCCAGCCCCGGTCCCTCGCCCGCCAGGATGTTGCAGAGGCCGGGATGGATGTCCGGGTCGAAATCCTTCACATACTTTTCCAGCGAGATCTTCATCTTCTCCATGCTGGCGTCGTAGACCACCTCCGCCGCCGTGAACCCCGCGTTGAAGACGGGGAAGAGCTCCGCAGAGGGTGTCGCCGGGATCATGTCCGGTTCCTTCAGCGCCACCGCGTCATAAATGCGCTTTTTCTTCGCGTCGTATTTTGCCTGGACCTCCGGTGTCATTTCCATCTCCTCCTGTTCCCGTGCAGTTGGACAATCTGCACATATTCTTGAGATAATTTTACCACTTCTTTGTGCAAGCGTCAATAATGTGTCTGTGAGATTGACAGAATTCCATACATCCTGTAAAATTGTACACAATCAAATCTGCCGCAGGGGGCGAAGGAAATGAATAGGGCTGCCAAAACTCCGAGGCTGGACGCAAAGAGCATCCTTTCCCTTGTACTGAATCTTCTGACTTTTGTCCTGGTCTGCTGCTGCCTGGCGGTCTTCTTCACCCGGGGCGGGGAGGGGAATATGCAGGTCTTTGGGAAGTACTGCTTCATGTTCTTCACCGTGGATTCCAACATCCTGGCGGCCGTCGCCGCCCTGATTCTGGCGGTCGTGCAGCTGCGGAGCCTGCGAGGCGGCGGGGACATCCCCCTCTGGAGCATGGCCCTGAAATATGTGGGGACCGTGGCGGTGTCCGTCACCTTTTTCACCGTAGTCTGCTTCCTGGGGCCGGTCTTCGGCTTCCGGGGGATGTTCGCGGGGAACAACTTTTTCCTCCACCTCATCTGCCCGCTCCTGGCGATCATCTCCTGCTTCCTGCTGGAGACGCGGCCGCCGCTCCGCTTCCGCTGCACCTTTCTGGGTCTGCTGCCCACCTTCATTTACGGCATTGTCTACATCGTGATGGTGGTCTTTCGGCGGGCGTGGTACGATTTCTACGGCTTCAACATGGGCGGATTCTGGTATATAAGTGCGACTCTGATGCTCGTCGCCACCTTCCTCCTGGCCCTGGTCCTCTGGGTCCTGCGGAGAGCGGTGGGGAAGCGGAAGCGCATCGAAGTACCGGCAGCGTAAGAAAAAAACAACAGGGCCGCCCCGGAGGGCGGCCCTGTTTCTGTCGGAGAGAATGCTTCTCAGAACTTCACGACCCGGTCGGGGCCGCCGAAGGAGGAGAAGGTGGCGGTGGCGTCCTGCAGGTAGAGGACCTGGGTGTTGCCGTCGTCGGCCTTGTACTGGCCCTGGAGGGAGGGATAGGCGTCCAGCATGGACTGCTTGGCCTCCAGCCGGTCGTCGTTGATGGCCTTGGCGGCGATGCGCACCCACTCGCCCCCGGCGAAGGCGCAGATCTCGATCTTGGGATTGGCGGCCATCTGCTTGGAGCAGGGCTTGACCTTCCCGGTCTGGATGTAGAGCTTGCCGTCAAAGATGTTCACGGTGCCGAAGGGACGGACGCGGGGCTGGTCCCCCTCCACGGTGGCCAGGTAATAGGTGCCGGCCTTCTTCAGAAAATCATATACTTCCTGCATCATAGGTACCTCCTATAAAGAATTACGGATCCGGGTCCCCGGCCTGGGCCGGGGCTTTCAGCAGGAATAGAATACCATAGGACGGTCCTTCTTTCAATCTTTTTTCGGCCAGAAAAGGAAAAAACATAGCCTCCTAGGCATCAGAACAAAAGCGCTGCTTGCAATTTAGCCCTGACCCGGTATAATGAAAGCATAGGAATGAAACCGAGCTGAGAAAGGAGCCATACTATGAAGGTCATCGGATTGAACGGAAGCCCCCGGAAGAATTGGAACTCCGCCATCATGCTGGAAAACGCCCTGAAGGGCGCCTCTGCCGCCGGGGCGGAAACGGAGCTCATCCACCTCATCGACCTGAACTTCTCCGGCTGCCGGAGCTGCTTTGCCTGCAAGCGCAAGGGCGGCAAGAGCTTCGGCCGCTGCGCCGTGCAGGACGACATGAAGGACATCCTGGGCCGCATCCTGGAGGCGGACGCCGTCATCATCTCCGCGCCGGTCTACTTCGGGGACGTGCCGGGGATGGTGCGCAACCTCTTCGAGCGGATCTGGTTCCCCGGCCTCATGTACCAAAAGGACGGGGCCTGCGCCTATACGAAAAAGGTGAAGGTGGGCCTCATCTACACCATGAACTGCCCCGACGAGCATTTCTACGACCAGCTCATCTCTTCCCACAAGGGCACCTTCGAGCGTTTCCTGGGGGAGACCAAGGTGGTCTGCGCTACCGAGACCCTGCAGTTCGACAACTACGACCTCTACGTGGGGGATATGTTCAACGTGGAGCGGCGGAAGGAGAAGCGGGAGAAGGAGTTCCCCCAGGACTGCGAGAGGGCTTTCCGGATGGGGAAGGAGCTCGCGGAGTAAGCACGAGTAAGAAGAAAGAAGGAGAACAATATGCCCGTACTGGGTTTTATCGGCACCGGGAACATGGGATCGGCGCTGGCCAGGGCCGCCTCCAGAACCCCGGAAAACCGGCTTCTGCTTGCTAACCGCCGCCGGGAGAAGGCGGAAAAGCTGGCCGGGGAACTTCACGGCCAGGTCACGGACAACCCCGGCGCGCTGAGGGCCGACTATGTGTTCCTGGGCGTCAAGCCCCAGATGCTGCCGGAGGTGCTGCTGCCCCTGGCCTCTGAGCTGGCAAAGCTGGATCCCCCTCCCGTCCTGGTCAGTATGATCGCCATGACCTCCATCGGGAAGGTGAAGGAGCTGTCCGGGGGAGCCTGTCCCGTGATCCGCATCATGCCCAACACCCCCGTGGCCATCGGGAAGGGGATCACCCTCTACGCCTGCTCCGAAGAGGTGACGCCTTCGCAGAAGGAGGCCTTCCTCCGGGCCATGGCCGCCGCAGGCCGCTTCCTCAAGACGGAAGAGAAGTACA
The DNA here is from genome assembly GCA_017535635.1 of Oscillospiraceae bacterium. GTDB lineage: Bacteria > Bacillota > Clostridia > Oscillospirales > Oscillospiraceae > UBA1774. The sequence continues at coordinate 6,758 of JAFXTU010000018.1, read as the reverse complement.
TCGACGCCGGGGCCTGCATCTCCGGCTGCGGCCCCGCCTTTGTGGATCTGTTTATGGAGGCCCTGGCGGACGGGGGCGTGGCCTGCGGCCTGCCCCGGGCCATGGCCATGGAGCTGGCCGCCGCCATGGTTTCCGGCTCGGCGGAGCTGCAGCTCACCACAGGAAAACACCCCGCCCAATTAAAGGACGAGGTGTGCTCTCCCGGCGGGACCACCATCCAGGGCGTCCGCGCCCTGGAAAAAGGCGGCTTCCGCGCCAGCGTCATGGAGGCGGTGATCGCCGCCTATGAGAGAGGTTTAAAGTAGTCAAGCGTTTGACGATCCCTCCGGCGATGATCACATCTCCGGAGGGATCGTTTGGCTTTGTCCTGTTATTCCGGATTCCCGTAGCGCTGGGCCATGAAGAGGTAGATGGAGGAGGACCAGGCGGACCAGAAGAGGAACTTTTCGTCGAAGGCCACCATGCCCCGCTCCGGCTTGCCGGTGAGGGCGTTGTGGGTGTGGAAGAGCCCTTCCTCCTTCAGGGTGAGCAGGTAGCGGAGCCCCGCTTCCTTGGCGCAGTCAAAGTGCCCCGCCGCCTCCAGGGCCAGGCAGAAGATGAGCTGGGCGGGGGGGATGATGCTCCCCTGGGCAAAGGCGTGGTTGAAGTAGGGGCTGTCCACCGCCTCCGTGGCAAAGCCGTAGGGGGTGAGGTACTTGTCCTTCTCCATGAGCCGGGCCACCGTCTTGTCGATGATCTCCTGGGGAAGGCGCTTCCCGAGAATGAGGGCCCCCATGAGGCTGATGGTCTGGGTGTTGGACCTCGCTCCCGTGTCGGAGTTGTAGGCAAACCACTTTTCCCCGTCCCAGAAGGCGTCGATGATCCGCTGGATGTGGGCCTTGGAATCCGCCTCGAACTTGGCGCACTCCGCCTCGTCCATGCCCAGGGCCCGGCCCAGCCGCGCCTGGGCTTCCAGCTGGATGGCGAGATAGGCGTTCATGTCCGGGCTGGCCAGGGGGAAGCCCACGTTGAAGTAGGGGGCGTCCTCCCAGCCGGTCTCCATGGCGCCGATATTCTCCATGAGGCCGTCCTTGTTCCGGTCCCGGCAGAGGAAGAAGAACTCGCTCCAGCGGACGATGCCCCTGTAGATGTGCAGGGCGTCCTCCCGGGAAACGGCCTTCAGCTCCGGATCCGCGTCCAGCAGCCAGTGGAGGGCCAGCCCCTGGATGGGGGGCTTCATGGCGTTGCGGGACCAGTTGGAATCCATGAGGATGTCCGCGATGCGCCCGTTGGCGTCCTGGTAGTCGAAGAGGCCCCGGAGGATGGTCCAGCAGAGCTTGGGATCCCGGGCGCTGAGGCAGATGATGTGCATGGCCTGCTGCCAACCGGAGACATGCTCAAAGGTGCCGTGGAGCATCTTGATCATGGTGTGCTTGAAGATGGTCTCCCCCTCGTCCGCCTCCACGATCAGGCCGAAGATGGTCCAGAGGGCCTTGCGGCGCATCTCTTCCCAGGGCTCCGGCAGGCTGGGGCAGACCTCCTCGCAGAAGGCGTCGAACTCCTCCTGATAGCTCTTCACGCAGTCCTCATAGGAGGGGTATTCCTCCAGGGGCCGGTGGATGGCGTCGATGAAGTATTCCTCGATGCCCACGTCCACCACGCCGTCCTCATCCGGCAGGATGTCAAAGTTGGCGGCCACGGCGCCCCGCAGGGAGCCGCTCATCATGGCACGGGACTGGAGCTTGCCCCGGAAGGGGATCAGCAGGGCGGTGGTGGTGTTGAAGCTGAACTGCCAGGTGCCGTCCTTCAGATCCACGATGATGCCGCCGAAGGCGGAGACGTTGGGGGTCAGCCGCAGGGTGAGCCCGTCGGTGCCCTTGATGCGGACGAACTTCCGCTCCCCGATGCAGAAGCGGAAGGAGCCCTCCTGGCTCTCCAGGATGACCTCGCTCTCCGTGGAGGAGACCACGGTGGGCAGGGGCTGCCCGTCCTTCACGATCTGGGCCTGGATCTGGCGGTAGGGGCCGTTGCCCCGGATGTTGCTCACGAAGAGCTTCGGCTTTCCGAAGAGGGTCTCCCCGTTGGGGTCCAGGAAAAAGGCCATGTAGGAGCCCCGCCGGGAGAAGGGATTGTCTGAGAGGGAGATAAAGTTGGTGGCTTCCAGCATAGGATTGCTTCTCCTTTCGCTTATTCGATCAATTTCGGAATATAAGGGCCTGTGAAAACGGGTTAACAGGCCTTTGGTTTCTCTCCTCAGGCCAGGATCTGACGGATCAGATAGGCCATATCCTTGCTCATCTCTCCGTGGTGGTCGGAGATGTAGAGCGCGCCGTCGCATTCGGTGACGTGCATGCCGAAGATCTCCTCGGCAAACCAGCGGATGGGCACATAGAGGACCCCGTCCCGCTGCCGGGCAGGCATGAACATGGCCCGGAGGAAGCTGGGGAACATGCAGGCGGCGCTCTCCATGGCCACCTCGCATTTGCCCTTGGGAGTCTCGATGAGGGCGGCCTTGCCCTCCTGGGTGGGCTTCACCTTCACGCCGAAGACCTGGCCCAGGGCGCTGACGGGAACGTAGAGGTCCCGCTTGACCTCTTCCATCTCCCGGGTGGTGAAATTGAAGTTGCTGAGGGCCTCCGAGAACACCGGACCCTCCAGACGGTATTTCTTGTTGCGGATGTAGGCATAGGAAGCCCCTTCGCAGAAGGCGGCGGCGTCCCTGTCCCCGGCGGAGGCGTCGGTATCCATGCAGGTGACGCTGCCGTCCGCATTCCTCCGGCATCCCTTGAAGAGGGTCTCCCAGGCCCAGAAGGAATCATCCAGAGTCTGGCCGTGGCCCCGGTGCTTCACATCCCGGTAGACAAGGTTGGCCTTTTTGCCGGTATAGAAGGCGAAGTTGTTGACCCCCAGGATGGAGAGGCGGGGCAGCTCGTCGCACTCGTTCACCCGCAGCCAGAACTCCCGGTTCCCCGCGTTCACGTCCTGGCGGGTGGTGACCTCCTGGCCGGGACGCTGGGCGATGACGATGTTGTCCAGCTCGCCTCGGGACTGATACATGGGCACCGGGCACTTGTAGCCCTTCAGACTCCCGTCCTCGTTGAAGAGGGCTACCTCGGGGGAGGGTCCGGCGGTGCAGTCCGCCGCGGCCAGCAGGTTGCCGCAGACCCGGGAGAACATCATGGTCATGATATCGCCCATGCTCATGCCCTGCATGTAGACCCGGCCCTCGTCGATGTCGTACTTTTTCTTCATCTCCCCGATCAGGGCCTTGATGAACTTGATGTGATGGTTCTCCTCGCTGGCCCGCCCGTCGGGAGAGGCGGTGAACACGTCCAGCATGCTGGGCCGCGCCCCGGGCTGGGGAGGCGTGTCCTCGTTGAGCCAGCTCCGGGTCTGCCCGCCCGCGTTGGGGAAGACGGCGATGGCGCCCTCCGCCTCGCAGACGCACCACCAGGAGTTTTCGGAGAACTGCAGGTCCGCGTTGGCGCCGCCGCCGTGGCAGGAGATGATGAGGGGCGGCTTCTTTCCGGCGGGCAGGTTCTCCGGGACGTATTCCAGCCAGCTGTCCTCCTTGCCGTCGGCCAGAACGGCGGAGCAGAGCACCGGCTTGTGGGGCGGGATGGTGGTGTTGGAATTGGTGTTGTTGAGGATGACGCCCTCCGCCGGCGCGGAGGGGATGCCGCCCTGGGCGGGGGTATGGGGGACGCCGGGGATCAGGGGGATCCGTTTTTTCATGACCTTCTCCTTTCTGCCGGGACGGACCCGGCTGCGGCAGGCTATATTATTCCTTATAAGGGATTATATATAATTTGCGGGGACAAATCAATCCGTTCTTCCGCCATTTTGCCCAAATTGAGCGCGGTTTTCGTTGCGAAGACTGCAAAACCGTGATAAACTGTGGGCAAGAAAAGCTGCTTTCGTTTTTGCCTCAGCGAGGAGGAAAAGTCCTTGAAAAAGAAGAGAAAGTCCATTATGGTCCTGGGCACCGGTCCGGTCCTGACGATGACGGTCCTGTTTTTCCTGCTGTGCGCGGTCCTCTGCGCCTGCTTTGCTTTGATGCGCCGGCGGGACCCGGGGACCGCGGTCACTTGCCTGCTCTTCGGCATTGCCTCCGGGGCGGCGGGAGTCTCGCTGCTGGGCGCTTACTTCCGCCACCGGAAAGAGGACCGGGAGCGGGAGGAAGCCTGGCAGGCTCTGGAGGAGCGCTGGAAAAAGAAATGACCTTCCAAAGGAGGGAGTAATCATGGAAGAGAGAAGCTGCCCCAATTTGCTTGTTGAGACCGGTCTGAAGCCCGAGGCGGTGGAGGTAAGAGTCCGGGAGGCTTGGTACGAGATCACCCAGGGGGAGCACCGCTTTTACGGGGAGACGGACCCGGACACCGGCTATTTCACCGACACCGGCAACGACGACGCCCGGACGGAGGGCATGTCCTACGCCATGATGATGGCTGTGCAGATGGACGACAAGGAGCGCTTTGACAAGGTCTGGCGCTGGAGCCTCCGCTATATGCGACACGAGGACGGGCCTTACAAGGATTATTTCGCCTGGAGCTGCAACCTGGACGGGAGCCGCCGGGCCCAAGGTCCCGCGCCGGACGGGGAGGAGTACTACGCCATGGCCCTCTTCTTCGCCTCCCACCGCTGGGGGGATGGGGCGCCGCCTTTGGATTACAGCGTCCAGGCCAGGCGCATCCTCCATGCCTGCGTCCACAACCAAGCCGAAACCGTGGAGGGCAGGGAGGTGGGCGGCCCCATGTGGGACCCGGAGACGAAGCTCATTAAGTTCGTGCCGGAGACCCCCTTCACCGACCCCTCCTATCATCTGCCCCATTTTTACGAGCTTTTCGCCCTCTGGGCAGACGAGGAGGATCGGCCCTTCTGGAAGGAGGCGGCCGAAAACAGCCGCCGTTACCTCCACGTGGCCTGCTCCTGGCGGACGGGGCTGGCCCCCAACATGAGCTCTTTTGACGGGCATCCCCTCCCGGTGCCGGAGGGGCAGGGGGAGAATCCCTGGGCCATGCTGGGCCGCTGCTATTTCAGCGACGCCTACCGGGTGGCCATCAACATCTCCCTGGACCACGTCTGGTTCGGGAAAGACCCGTGGCAGACAGAATTTGCCAACACGCTGCAGAAGTATGTCTATGAGAATCCGGAGCCCGCCCGGTACGTGATGTTCCCGGACGGGAAGATCTTCGACAAGGAACCCATTATGCACCCGGTGGGGATGAAGGCCAGCTGGGCCTGCGCCTCCCTCGCCGCGGACGGGCCCCATAAGCTCAACGCCGTGCGGCGCTTTTTTGAGATGCCCATGCGGACGGACAAGCGGCGGTATTACGACAACTGCCTCTACTTCTTCACCCTGCTGGCCCTCAGCGGGAACTACCGGATCTACTGATCCCGAAAGAACAAAAGAAAGAGCGGGGGAGGCGGCTTCCGAAGAAGCGCCTCCCCCGCGGGTCGTTCCAAAAGGATGCTTACACCAGGTAGGGATTCGCGTCAGTGAACATGTGCTCGTCGATGTCGGGCTGAGAAGCGTACTTGCCGATCATGCAGAAGATCTCCCCGTCGGGATGTCCCTCCCGGGTCATGGTGCCGTAGCCCCGGCCCACGCTGTACATCCGGTTCCAGTTGTCCAGGAAGAGGAGCGTGTCGCTGCGGAAGCCCATCTTGGCGCCCAGGATCTTCTCCATATTCTGCTCGGTGGCGCTGACGATGTACATGCCTTCCTTGATCTTCACGTAGTCCGCGGGCTCGTCGGAGCCGGGGAGGGAGCCCATCATACTGCTGATGCCGCTGGTGCCCGCCTGTTGCTTGACGTACTGGATGCGGTACCAGTTGGAGTTGTGGTAGACGTGGGTGGTGGACATGGTGTGACCGTAGTTCCATTTGACGCCGGTGCCCGCCACGTCGTCGGTGAAGCCATGACGGCGGAGGTCGGTGTGCTCCTTGCCCTCCTCCTTGATGTAGCCGAAGCCCCAGTGGCTCTCAATGAGGTAGGGGTAGTAGGGGTTCTCGCCCACGCTGCAGCGGAGGAAGGTCACCAGACCCTGCTCCTCGTCGATGACGAAGGTGTGGTTGGCCCGAGGCTCCTTGACGCAGTAGGTGAGGAGGTAGGTGTAGTCGTCCGCCTTCCGCACCTCGTAGCGATCCGCCTCGCCGCTGCTCTGGCCGCTGCGGATGCTCCAGGTCAGGTGTTCCTTGTCCACGATATCCAGATGGATGTCGCCGGATTCCTTGCCGGTGTCGATGACGAAGTCGAACTGCTTGCCTGCCAGCTCAAAACAGCGGGGCGGGCAGAACTGGGAGATGGAGTTGCGGGCGGCGATGGGGGCGTACTTTTCAAAGAGATTCATGCGATTACCTCCAGTTTATAGTTTTTTCTTTCATCATAATCGGTATGCCGCCAAATGTCAATCCGCTAAGGAAATCCTGCGGCGATTTCTTTGCAAATACCTTGACATCCGCCCCCGGCTGTGTTATTTTATAGCAGCTCGGCAGATTGGAGAAGTACCCAAGTGGCCGAAGGGGCTCCCCTGCTAAGGGAGTAGGGCGTGTTGAGCGCCGCCCGGGTTCAAATCCCGGCTTCTCCGCCAAAGTTCCGGAAAACCGTTGAAAAGCGCGGTTTTCCGGAACTTTTATATGGTGCGCCCGGCGAGCGCACGTTCTCTAGGGTGAAAGTCCCGAACGCGCCCGGCAGCGGGAAGCGTTAGCCGAAGGCAAGGGTGTCCGTCGTGAGGCGGAATCTGAAGGAAGCCGGATTGCGGAGGTTGAAAGGTCCG